>NZ_JAMDHB010000021.1:0-117387 GCF_028656895.1 Pseudomonas sp. TNT2022 ID1044
CCACCTGCTCGCGGAAACCTTGCCCGACGGCGGACGGCGGCAGTTTTCCTACGATGCGTTGGGGCGACGGACGACGGTTCAGGACGAACACGGCGCGGTCACGGGTTATGAGTGGGATGCGCTTGGCCGACTGCTGCAGACGACCTTTCCGACGGGGGGCCGTCGCCGTTTCAGCTACAACGCCTACGGCCAGGTCACCGCCGAAACCGATGAACTGGGGCGGGTCACGCGTTTTGAGTACGCCGACGACCTGCACCTGGTCAGCCGGCGGATCAACCCCGACGGCAGCGAGCTGAAGTACCGCTACGACCACGCTCAACTGTTGCTCACCGAGATTGAAAACGAAGTCGGCGACCGCTATCGGCTGGACTACACGCCCAGCGGCTTGATCCGTCAGGAAACCGGCTTCGACGGGCGACGCACGGCGTACGCCTACGACCTCAACGGCCAGTTGCTGGAGAAAACCGAGTTCGGTGATGACGGCTCGCAGCTGGTCAGCGGTTATCAGCGCGACAGCGCCGGGCGGTTATTGGTCAAAACCCTGCCGGACGGCAGCAAGGTCGAGTATCGCTATGACGGGCTGGGGCGACTGGTCAGCGTCGACGACGGGCAGGATCACCCGCTGGAGTTCGAGTACGACGCCCATGACCGGCTGATCACCGAGCACCAGGGCTGGGGCACGTTGCGTTATGGCTACGACGCCTGCGGCCAGCTCCAGCACTTGCGGCTGCCGGACAACAGTCGTCTTGAATATCACCGCGCGCAAGGCGGGGCGTTGACGGCCATTGACCTCAACGGTTCGCGGCTGAGCAGTCATCAATTTGAGTTCGGAAGGGAACGCCAGCGCCAACAAGGCCTGCTGCACAGCGACTTTGCCTACGACGAGCAGGGCCGTTTGCACGCCCACGCCGTCCGGCAAGCCGAGCGTCCGCTGTACCGCCGCGATTATGCCTACAGCGCCAACGGCAACCTCGCACAGGTCAACGACACCCGTCACGGCGAGCGCCACTACCAGTACGACCCGCTCGACCGCCTGACCGGTGTTCGCCACGCCCGCGATCAAGACCCGGAAAACTTCAGCCACGACCCGGCCGGCAACCTGCTGATCCACGATCGCCCCGGCCCCTGGCACCTCAAGGGCAACCGCCTGCTGCGCCACGCCGACCGGCATTACGACTACGACGCCTACGGCAACCTGATCCGCGAACGCCGTGGCCAGGCCGTCACGACCTACACCTACGACAGCCAGCACCGCCTGACCGGCTTCACCGCACCCGACGGCCGCGAAACGGCCTACCGCTACGACGCCTTCGGCCGACGCATCGCCAAGACCGTCGACGGCCAGACCACACAGTTTTTCTGGCAAGGCGACCACCTCATCGCCGAAAGCAGCCCCAGGCACTACCGCAGCTACCTCTACGAACCCGGCAGCTTCCGCCCGCTGGCCCTGCTCGACGGCAAAGGCCCGAAACACGCCTGCCCGTTCTACTACCACCTCGACCACCTCGGCACCCCGCAGGAACTGACCGACTACAGCGGCGAGATCGTCTGGTCGGCGAGGTACACCGGCTACGGCAAGGTCAACCAAATCACCCATGGCGGCGGCGAACAACTGGAACAACCGCTACGTTTCCAGGGCCAGTACTTCGACGCCGAAAGCGGGCTGCACTACAACCGCCACCGCTATTACCACCCGGATACGGGGCGCTACCTGACGCCGGATCCGGTGAAACTGGCGGGTGGGTTGAACGCGTATCGGTACACGCCGAATCCGACGGGGTGGGTGGATCCGTTGGGGTTGAGCGGGAATTGTCCGGGGGGGAATAAGCCGGGTTGCTCGGCGCCGGATGGTGGTGTTGGGGCTAAGGTTGATGAGGGGGATGTTGCGCTTCCTTCCTCGCAAAATCAGGGTGAATATCTATACCGTGGAGATCTCCGTAGCCCGAACGAAATCTTTGATACTGGCTTCGTTAGCTTAGGAAAAAGCACAGACTTAAAGCTACATGTTTGGGATAACAGAAATCCTCCGAGTAATTTTGTAAGCACATCAACCGACCCAGAGGTTGCCATCGATTTCGGAACACATTACAGAACCAAAAAAGGTTTCTTATACACACTAAAAAAAATAGATGGACACGACATCAACAAAGAGCTTCACCCTAATGATGTCCCCTATAGCTACGAAGATGAAATAGCAATTCCGGACAGAATCAAAAGTGATGACATTTTAGGCGCTACCCCGTTGAAGAAAGATGGCAGCTACGTGGGATATTCCATTCCAAACCCTGATAGGAAGCGATAAATGAAAACCCAAAAAATCCCTGTCTTAATCGCTGACAAACTGGAAACAGCCGTACTCACCTACGACGAGCGAACGCCGACCATGAAGGTAATGCTTGAGAATGGTTGGACAACCCAAACCTCGGGAGCTGACATATACGAATGCCTTGGGAAAATAATCAAAGAACTCCCCAATGCTAAGTTTTTGTGTAAAGGTGCAAAGTTAAATGTTCGACCATCCAGTATGTCATCTCAAATGGGAGCTGGAATCATGGCTTACGAACACAAACTTGGCGTGAAAGCTTCTAGAAAAGATATCGTTAACATTTTTGACTATGACGACGAACAGATCGTCAATGATCCACAAATGCAGACCGATTACTTTTTCCGCTGGCTGGAATCCCTAAAAAAATAGAGGTTATACGCATCCCGCACGCAAGAAGCCCAGTAAATAACTGGGCTTAGAAATCCATATTTAATTCAAACTATTCCTTCTTCTCAGTGCCTGAACTCCCCGAACTATCTGCTTTTCCTGACTCAGCCCCACTCCCCGCCGAACTCCCCCCACCCGTCCCAGGGCTAGTACTACTCCCATCAGCATCCCCACCATTCCCGCCTTCAATCGTGCCGGGTGGCAAGGCATTTTCCGGACCGGAGCCAGCATTCATTTCCGTAGACGGCGGCATTCCGCCCTTATCGACTGGGGCGTCGTTACCGGCATATACCGACAAAGCACCCAACGACAACAACCCGGCTACCGTCAGGGCAGTCACTGTTGACCTGTTCATGACGAACCTCCTTCAAAAGTTGCTTAACTCGGTTCGCCAGAGTAATCCTCGCCAGCGATATCCGGGTCTTCAGGCGTTGCCTCAACATCCGTATCCGTACGCTTCACCTCTTCATTGGGAACCTGCTCGACGCCGGCATCCTCGTCGGGCGGACGCTGGTCGCGGCTCAAGGGATCGGTCGGTGAAGGCAACGGATACTCCGGGGTATCGTCCGTGTCGGTGTCTTTCGTGTCAGCGTTCATGGTGCACCTCGCAAAGAGCCTGAAATGCAGGCCCTGAACGTTCGAGATTTCCACCGTGCACGGGGTTCGATCGGCAAGACAACCGGTCAACGCCGGCTCAATCAATCCTCTTCGCCGTCTTCATCCTCATCTTCAAATTCGAGATTTCCAACGTCGCCGGCGTCATCGGAATCGTTGAGCGGGACCGTAGCATCGTCCATCAAGGAACCTGGATCTTCATTGCCGGGGTCGTTGATAAATGGCAAACCACTTGGGCCTTTCTCTTCGTTACCTTCGGTTTCCGGGGTCATGGCGGGCCTCATTTGTTCAGGGGTGTATGAAGTTCGAGGTGAGCCACAGCCAAAACGTTCCTGAGAGGTAGCCAGAAAAGCAAAACCCGGCGCTTGGCCGGGTTTGTCTGTTGATCACGACTGAATCAGTGGTGTTTGTTTTTGTGCTTGTTCTTGTTTTTGTGTTTATGACCACCACCGGAATGGGAGCTGTGGTTGTCGTCCCCGAGATTATTGCCGACGGCCCCACCTGCGGCCCCGCCCAGGCCTGCACCGATGGTCGAACCGGTAGAGCCGCCCAGGCTGTTACCAATCACCGAACCACCCGCTGAGCCTAAACCACCACCGATCGCGGCTTCAGTGCGGTTGCCTTTTTGCGCGCCAACCGCACTACCGGCTGCACCGCCGACACCGGCACCAATCGCAGCTCCGGTGCTGCCGCCCATCTGCCCACCCACAACGTTGCCCAACGCACCACCAAGACCACCACCTACCGCCGCCGTACCGTCACCGGCCGCCATTGCCGCTTGCGAGAGGAGCAATCCAAAAACAATCGCGGGCAACGTGGTACGTCGAGTACTCAGCCTTGCAACTGATTTGCCTTTGGTTTTCGGGTTCATGGCCAGCCTCTTATTCTTCAGGGGTATGCAGGGTTTGAGGCGTTGCACCGAGAAACGTTCAAAACCAAGAAGCCCGGCATATAGCCGGGCTCTTTCAGGCGAGCAGATTTGCTCAGTGACGCTTGTGACCTTTGGCCAGGTTGCTGCCTACGCCACCGCCCAGTGCACCACCCAGGCCTGCGCCGATGGTCGAACCGGTCTTGCCGCCCAGGCTATTGCCGATCACCGAACCACCCGCAGCGCCAACGCCGCCGCCGATGGCAGCGCTGGTACGACGGCCTTTTTTAGCCGCTACGGCACTGCCCGCTGCGCCCGCTACACCTGCGCCGATAGCCGCGCCAGTGCTGCCGCCCATGCTCTGGCCTACAACGTTACCCAGTGCACCGCCCAAACCGCCACCGATGGCGGCCGTGCCGTCACCAGCCATTGCACCTTGAGCAACCAGAAGACCCAGAACCAGAGCAGGCAGAGTGAAACGCATGACAAAAACCTCAAAAAATAGGGGTGTAAACGAAAGGGGGCGAGATTGAATGCTTTAGAGGAGAAAAAGTCCAGCCACGCGCGCGCCCAACCTCGTTGTTGGCGACGGTTGGACAGCATTTTTGGAAAAGGTTTTATGACAGGCAAAAAAAAGCCCGCTGGGGAACGGGCAGGGTGTTGCTTCTAACGGATGAGCTGAGCCTACGTAGGTCCGTGTGAAAACTTTGTGAAAAAAATCCGCATTAAATAAATGTTCACACAATCTTCCAGATACAAAAAACCCCGCTCGATGACGGGGTCTGTTCAATGTCCATTATTTCCTGGCCGGTGCCGTAACCTTGGGTAGGAATTTTCCCTTCAGCACTCGGCAAGCCCGGGTTTTGATCTTGTCGACCTCGGTCTGATCTTCACCGAAGCTGGCTACATACTGCGTCTGGCCGCACTGTACAAAATTGTTGATCGGAAACTCCGCGCCGTCGTCTTCAATATACGGATCAGCCATCTCTTCGCCCCTCTCAAAAACGGGATCGACACCGGCAAGCCCTATTGCCTGAAAAATATCGACCACCAAGGATTTTGAGACTAGCCGGTCATTACTGGACTTGCTGTTCAGATAGCCCAACGCCCGACGAATGGCCCCTTTCGCATCACCGAAGCTTGACCGCCGTACCCGTAACGAAAACCACCACCATCCCGCCCTTCCCGGCCGGCATGCTGATCTCATAATCGAGCCCCACCACCGCATCCGCCTGCAGTGCCCGCGCCCGCGCCTTGATCTCGTCAGTGGCCTGCTCGCGCGCCTCCTTCAACGCCCGCTCCAACGTCTGCGAACGCCCACCAAAAATATCCCGCATCCCGGCAAACATATCGCGGATAACGTTGACGCCTTGCACCGACTCGGCACTGACGATGTCGAGGTACGCGGTGATTTGCCGACCTTCGATGGAATGGGTTGTGGTGGTGATCATTTAATTTCCTTGTTGCTCAAAGAATGAAGTGTATTAAACGCTACGCCGCGTCGCTCATTCTGATCAGGGGATTTGGGCAAACGACGAATCAGAGAAACTTGACCAACACCGCCGTGACAGTCGCCACCGTGCCAATCAAACCAGTGGCTACCGCCACCGGGTACCAGAACGTCTCCCGCGTCATCTTGCCAGCTTCAGCGTTCAACTTGCGCTGCTCAGCCATCAGCTTGACGATCTCCACATGAATCTTCTCCAGCTCCGCCTGCTTCATGGTGAGTTCCTGCATAACGTGCGCGTACCCGTGCTGATGGATGGGCCTGTCAGAGTGCGTTGCCCTTTGATTCACTTTGTACCTCATCGAAGGCGCAAAACGAATCCCCGGCAAGAACGGGGTTATCAAGTGCTGAAACCTCCTAAAACGTCTAAACGTGCGGGTTTGCAGCAGGCGTTCCCACACGCCGATCCAACGTCCTACATCAATTTCAGAAGCGGTCTGGTTTCTGCCGCCTGAAATTCAGGCACCTGAAACAACAAAACCCCTGGTTTCTTTCGAAACCAGGGGTTTTGTTTACATCGAATTTGGCGGTGAAGGAGAGATTCGAAAGCACCCGATCGCACTTTTCGGGCAATGAGGCCCCGGTTTATAAGGGTTTCGCGGCGATAGTTAGCGCGCAAGCATTCCCACGGCGTTCCCATGGATTTCTGCGGCAAGCGAATCCACCACCGCCGCATAGGACTGAATGCGTTTTTCGGGTGAGGCATCGGAAATGAGTAATTTTAGTAAGGCCGACGAGACTCTGGGCTCCAAGCCTCAGTTTTCAAGGCTTTCAGATGAAACCGGAAAGGTAATATCCAAGTAATTAAAAGGTAATGAAATTACTCTTCTTGAAGGTAATCTTCTTTGAGGCACCAGCTCTTATAAATCAATGAGTTACGTAATAATTACCTTTTGGATTACTAAAAATTACTTATCCAAGTAATCCGTAGAACCCAGTAAATGCGCGGCCTTGAGCCGCGTGAACGTCCCAAATTACAAAATTACCTTTTTCCGATGGCATTCCTGAAAAAGCCCCTCCCCGCTTTCCAAGCTATGCGCCCAGTATTGAGCCATGCAGGGTTTCGCAGGGAACGACACCGTCCAAAATTCGAATCGAACGCCCGGCCTGGCTACCATCGAGCAATGCGCAGAAGTGCAGAAAAAAAGACCCATTTAGCCCGTAGGCGAGGTGGGGGGACGACGGCGCGCGCCAGGCTATAAGCACGCCACTCACCTCGTGTGGCACGTCAGTAGCACCGAAGGTGTGAGGCAAGGATTAGCGAGATTCAAAAACTTCGAATGACCTGCCACACAAATAGCTCTCAGCCGGTTTCAACCAAGCTAAAAGGCCCGTATTTATTGGGCCTAAGCAACTTCAACGCTTGCTAGCACGCGCTGTCAATGGTAGGGTCTTCTAGGGCATTTCACACTGAGCGAAGGCCGAAATTCCCCCTTAATTAACATGTCGGCACGCGGCCTAAGCCCCTCCAATTCGGAACAGAGCAGCTCGAAGCAACTCTCACTTAAGGAAAAGAATGATGGGGCAGGAAAACTTTCACGCCAGTGTTCAGTACGGTGACTTCAAAGGCACAGCAGCAGCTGACCGCCGTGATCACGACAGTATCTCCAAGTACCTTGAAAATCAGGGTCTGGTAAACGAGGGAGAGTTTCTGGTGGGTATAGAGGCGTACTCATCTGAGTTGATGGGTAAGGCTCAGGTAACGGACGTTAGCGTCACCGCTCTGGTAACGAAATACGAAGGATATGATGATGTCCAGGCGGCAGTTGATTCTGGTAACCCGCTCAAGGTTCGCAAGATCCGATTTGATATGCCCCTTGTAGACTTTTTCAGCCTCTTCAAACGGTTCGAGATATCAATCTCCAGCCATGGAATGATTGATCAACGCGACATCATTTTCGACGACTGACGTTGATCAACTCAGCGCCCTGGCCTAAATGGCCGGGGCCAGTTCATAAGGTCTGAACCGCATCACTTCTTCACCCAGCCAATCATTCAACTGCAGCATCCGCGTCTGGATAGGTTCCAGCTCGTTGGCTGCATAGATCTGCGCGGCCTCTCTGATTGATCCAAACCCACCCGCGTTCTGCGGCACAATCCCCATCAACTGCGGCGGAATGCGCAGGCTGGCCAACACGTCATCCCGTGTCTGATTCTTGATCGAGTTGAACTCATCCTTCGCAGCGACCTCACTCACCGGGATCAGCTGAATCCCGTCCTTTTTGCCGGTCGGTGAGTAAACAAATAGATTCCGGAAATTCCCCGGCCCTTTCGACTCCTTCAGTGCCTTGCGCAACGCATCAATATCAGCCTCGGTCTGCGCCGCATCCGTCATATACAGAATGAACCCGGCATGACTGCCATTCTCGTAATACTTGCGCCGAAACAACGTCGCCGACTCGTTCAACAACGCCGACTGCAAAGCGCTGATCCACTCCGGCAACCCATAGATCTCCTGATGCAGATCCGCCTCACGCAAATGAAAAATGCTATCCGGCTCAAACGCGTGCTCATCCTTCCACCCCCGCACCTGGTAAAACTGCCCGTCCGGCCCGGCACGCATGTACTTGGCCAACGGCGTTTCCAGTTTGTGTACCCCGCCCAACCGCGAGCGACGCCCCTCAAGGTAGCCGTTGCCCAGACACAGGAAGTCCAACGCAAACTGCTCAAACGAAGCGCGGGACAACAGTGGATGTGGGATGAACGTCTTGCTCAAAAGGTTGCGCTTGAACATCAACCCGGAATGCAAATGCACACTCGCGCCCACCGACCGGGCCAGCCCATCCAGCGACAACGGCGGCTCATACCACCGCCCGTTGAACCAGCATTCCAGATAGTCGAAAACCTCCCGACCACCCAGCACCGGCGTCGGCTCGCCGAAGGAAAAAACCTGCGTCCCGGCGCCTATGGCGGGTGTAGTCGCGGGCAACGTCTGGTTGGCCATTTGTTCGGTCATCAATAAATCTCCATACGCCCAGTGTTGGCAGTGGTCTGCCCCTCAAGCGGTTCGTGGTGCAATGCGTGAAAGAGCGCCCAGGCCAGGTCGGCGTGGCCGGTGTTGTCGTTGCGGCCGGCGGTGTAGGTGTACTGGCGTCCGCCGGCGGTGACGGTTTTGCGGATCGCCATTAGCGACTGAGCCATGTCGGTCCAGCCGGCGTCGAATTCGAGCCGGCCCTTGTGGATTACGTCGTAGGCCTTGAGTACCAGGCGCGTTTTGACTTCGGGGGAATAGCTGAAGGTGGTCACCGCCGGGAAGAACTGGCGCACCAGCTGGGCCACGCCGCTGCCCAGACCTGTCACGTCGATGCCGATGTAGGTCACCCAGTAGCGGTGGCAGACGCTCTTGATGAACGCGGCCTGCGCGGCGAAATCCATGCCCCGGAATTGGTGGCGCTCAAGGATGCGGAACTTGCCGCCCGGTACCAGCGGGGGCGCGACCACCACCATGCCGGAACAGTCGCCTGTCTCGGCCGGGTCGTAACCGATCCAGACCTGACGGTCGCCGAACGGGCGCATGGCGAAGGGCTTGTAGTCCTCGGCCCACTCGACCCAGCTGTCCACCATGCACAACTGCAACAAGGTCAACGGGAAAATGCTCGCGCCGTCGTCGACGAACTCACACATCAGCAGGTTGGCGAACGCCTCGGGGCTGTACTCGCGGCGCAGTTCTTCGATGTCGAACAGGTCGCAACCGCCCCGCTCCGCGTCGAGAATCGTGACGATCTGCCGCCACAACCGATCCTCACAGAACCGGCCCTGCTGGAGCGCGCCGTGGGACACATCCACCTTCGTATGCTGCGCGGCGGGCTTGCCCTTGTTGAAGCGCTCGCCCGTCCAGAAGGTGTACGCCTCATGGGCCATGCTCGACGGCGTGGAAAAGTAGGTCTTGCGCCACTTTTTGTGCATCGCCATACCCGAGGCAACCTTGTTCAGCTCCTCGAACTTGAATGTCCAGAAGAACTCATCGAAGTAGAAATTGCCGTGATAGCCCTGGGCGGTACGGGCGTTGGTACCGAGAAAGAACAGCTCGGCGCCGTTGGGCAACACGATGGGGTCACCGGTCAGCTCGACACCGATCACCTCGCGGCAGAACGCCTGAATGTAGCCCCGGAACAGGTAGGCTTGGTTCTTCGAAGCCGACAGGAAAATCTGGTTGCGCCCGGTCTCCAGCGCATCAATGAACGCCTCACGGGCGAAGTAGTAAGTGGCGCCGATCTGCCGGCTTTTGAGGATGACGCGGGTGCGCTGATTGCCGGCGCGGTACCAGTCTTTCTGATAGTCGAAACAGCCATCAATGAAGGCCTCGCGCAGCAGTTCGATCTGATCTTCGTCAATCTCGTTCTTAACGGCCTTTTTCTTCGGCTCGGCGTTGCGTTTCGCCAGATTTGGGTTGAGGTCGGTTTCGGTACCGCCACCTTGAAAGCGCTGGATGCGCGCCTGCCGCTCCAACTGCCGGTGCAGCAAATCAATCTCTTTGAAATCGCCCCCGCTCTTCCCCTCCTTGAGGATCAGTTGCACCAACCGCGCTTCCAGTGCCCCGCCGATGCGTTCGACGTTGTCCGCCCGGTCCCACTCATCGCGAGCCTTCCAGCTGTGTAGCGTTTTTTCCTTTTCGCCCGTAGCCTCGGCAATCTCGCAGATGCGCCAACCCATCCAGTAGAGAAACTTGGATTGGCGGCGGGGGTCGATGGGCAGCAGTGCGGTCGTAGTCATGGCCGCGATGCTGCCGCCCGCGACCGCGACTCAATAGCGCTGCCCCTTGTACCGCCCTGGCCTACAGTCCTGCCTCATTGCCGCAACTCGCGCGCGTCACGACCATGCCCTTCATCGCAACGCACTGCTCACCCAAAAGCAGGCGCCCCTAGCAATGAGGATTCCCGGCATGAAGAAGTTTCGCAGCAACTGGTTCCGCGTCGCCGTCGAGGGCGCCACCTCGGACAAGCGCACCATCAAACGCAGCTGGCTGGAACAGGCCGCGAAGAACTTCAACCCGTCCACTTACGGTGCCCGCATCTGGCTGGAGCATTATCGTAGCGTGATGCCGGACAGCCCATTCAAGGCTTACGGCGACGTGCTGGCCGTGAAGACCGAAGAAGTGGACATCAACGGCCAGAAGAAACTGGCGCTGTTCGCCCAGGTCGAGCCGACGTCCGATCTGATCGCCATGAACAAGGCGAAGCAGAAGATTTACACATCGATCGAAATCGACGACAGCTTTGCCGATACCGGCGAGGCGTACATCGTCGGGCTCGCGGTCACCGACTCCCCGGCCAGCCTCGGCACTGATGTCTTGGCGTTCTCAGCCCAGAAACCAGACGCCAACCCGTTTAAGGATCGCCACTACTCCGCGACCTCGATGTTCACCGAAGCGCTGGAAACCGAGCTGACCTTTGAAGAAATCGAGGACAAACCAAGCCTCGGCGCTCAGCTGTTCAGCAAGGTGCAAATCCTGCTCGGCGGCAAACAGGCCAAGGATGACGCCGAGTTTTCGCAGATCAGCCAAGCCGTCGAAGCCGTCGCCGAGCACGTCAAGGACCTGCCAGACCAGCTGGCCGCCGAGAAAAAATTCTCTGCCGGCCTGAACACCCGGCTGGATCAACTGAGCAAGGACTTCACCGAGTTGAAGGCAAAGCTCTCGAACACCCAAGACCACAACCAGAAGAAGCGCCCTCCGGTCACCGGTGGCGACAACCAGGTCATGACCGACTGCTGACAGCCGGCCCACCCACAGCCCCGACCCTCGAAGGACGATATTCATGCGTAACGACACTCGCGAACACTTCAACGCTTACCTGAGCCAGTTGGCGCGCCTCAATGGCGTGTCCTCGACCGCCGCCACTTTCGCGGTCGATCCGACCGTGCAGCAAACGCTGGAAACCCGCATGCAGGAATCCAGCGAATTCCTCGGCCAAATCGGCATCATTGGGGTCGATGAGCTGCAAGGCGAAAAGGTCGGCCTTGGCGTCAGCAGCACCATTGCTGGCCGCACCGACACCACCGGCAACGGCGTGCGCCAACCTCGCGACGTGTCGTCGCTGGACAAGAAAGGCTACGAAGCCAAGCACACCGACTTTGATACCGCGATCCGCTACGCGCAGCTCGACGCCTGGGCGAAGTTTCCAGACTTCCAGGCACGCCTGCGCGACGCGATCCTCAAGCGCCAGGCCCTTGACCGCATCATGGTCGGCTTCAATGGCGTCAGCGCTGCCGCCACCACCGACCGCCAAGCCAACCCGTTGTTGCAGGACGTCAACATCGGCTGGCTTCAGCAGTACCGCAACAACGCCTCGGCGCGCGTGCTCAAGGATGGCAAAACCGCCGGCAAGATCGTCATCGGCACGGGTGCAGAAGCGGACTACAACAACCTCGACGCGTTGGTCTATGACGCAATCGCCAACCTCATCGACCCGTGGCACCGCAAGGACCCGGGCATTGTGGTCATCCTCGGCAGCAACCTGGTGCACGACAAATACTTCCCGCTAATCAACAAGGAACAGCCGGCCACCGAGAAATTGGCAACCGACATGATCCTGTCGCAAAAGCGCATGGGCGGTAAGCAGCCGGTCGAAGTGCCGTACGTGCCCGACGGTGCTGCACTGATCACCACGCTGAGCAATCTCGCCATCTACTGGCAGATCGGTGGGCGCCGCCGCTATGTGAAGGAAGCGCCGGAAAAGAACCGCGTCGAGAACTACGAATCCAGCAACGACGCTTATGTCGTTGAGGATTACGGCCTCGGCTGCCTGGTCGAGAACATCGAGCTTGAAGGGGCATAAGCCATGGCCAGCAGCCTCGCCAAGCAACATTTCCAGCGAGTCACTGCCGCCATTGAGGCGGCAGCGACCGAACCCACGCAGACCATGGCCGGCGCCACGGCCTATGAACATCAGCTCAACCAACTGCTGCAAGACCGCCTGCGCCTGAAACAGGTGCAATCGAACCAGGGTAAAGCCGAACTCAAACGACAGCTGCTGCCCGCGTACATCCCCTACGTGCAAGGCGTGCTGGACGCCGGGCAAGGCGCCCAAGACGAAGTGCTGACCACCATCATGGTCTGGCGCTTCGATGCCGGCGACTTCACCGGTGGCCTCGATATCGCGCAGTACGTTCTGCAACACAAGATGGTCATGCCGGATCGCTTCGCCCGCACGTTGGGCTGTCTGGTCGCCGAAGAAGTCGCGACCGCCGCGTTCAAAGCACAGAAGGTCGGCGAGCCGTTCGACTTGGCCGTCCTGCACCGCACCGCCGAACTGACCGACGCCGAAGACATGCCCGACCAGGCACGCGCCAAGCTGTTCCTCGCCATGGGGCGCGCAACGCTCGAAGGCATCACCGACGAAAAGCCCGACCAACCGGGTCAGGTGCAAGCCGGCATCGACTTGCTGAAGAAAGCCATCGACCTGCACGACGCCTGCGGTGGCAAAAAGGATCTGGAGCGGGCCGAACGCCTGCTCAACAAACTTGCTGCCGCTGGCAGCTAATCGAGCGTCCCCACGCACCCCGCCGGCTCGGGGCGGATCGGCCAGGCCGCTCCTCCTGAACGTGAAGCCCCGACCACCGGCGACCTACAACAGAGCGCAGATTCATGAGCGGATTCGTAGCGGGCGGCAGCGGTACTCCGGCCCCCAGCGGCCACATCAACACCGACCCCTTCTGGCCGTCGATCGACCTCGACGACGTGCGCGGCACTTTGCGCATCGACTCCAGTGTCACGCCGATCCGTCTGGAAACCGCGACCATCGCCGCCGCCATCAGCGTGAATCGTGAGTTCGCCGCATGGCGCCGCGCCAAACAGGCAGAAGGCTACGCCACCCTCGCGGACATCCCGGCCGAACAAATCGAGGACAAATCTGAACTCGTTCACCTCTACCAACGGGCGATCTACGCCGCGACCGGCGCGGAGATTTGCGAGCGTTACCGCTCCTACGACAGTACCAACAGCGGCAGCCAGAATGCCGAAGAGCTGACCCCGAGCATCGACGAACTGCGCCGCGACCAACGTTGGGCCGTGCGCGACTTTCTCGGCCTCGGCCGCACCACCGTGGAGTTGATCTGATGCCCGTCAGCATCCGCGCCCAACAAAACGACACCGTCGATGCCCTGTGTTGGCGTCACTACGGCCGTACCGCTGGTGTCACCGAAGCAGTACTCGAAGCCAACCCCGGCCTTGCCGACCACGGCCCGACCTTGCCGCAAGGTCTACTGGTGCAAATGCCAGAAGCCCAAGCCGCCGCCCCGCAACGGCAGATGGTGAACCTATGGGACTGAACCGCCCGCACCGCGCCCTTGAACCCAACCACTCTGGATCATGGAATGAAACGCATGCCTGACCGTCCCGACACCTGGGCCTGGCTCGCCGCCTGGCTCGAACAGAACTGGCCCGCCATTTATGCCGGACTACTGGCCCTGGTCATCGCAAGCCTGCGGGTGATCTACGGCGGCGGTACGGTGCGCCGCATGATGATCGAGGCCCCACTCTGCGGCGCGCTCGCCCTGTCCGCCAGTCACGGGTTGTCGCTGCTGGGAATTCCGGCCTCGACCGCACCGTTCTTCGGCGGTGTCATCGGGCTGCTCGGCGTCGAGGGTACCCGCGCTGCCGCCAAGAAGATTTTCAACCGCAAGGTAGAACAGCTATGACCACACTTCGCCATGGCGACCGCTCGCAAGCGGTGCGCATCCTGCAAAAGAACCTCAATCAGTACGGCGCCAAAATGGATGTCGATGGTGATTACGGCAACGCCACTGAATCCGCCGTGCGCGCCTACCAACTCAGTGTCGGACTGGTCGCCGATGGTGTCGCCGGCAAAAAAACGCAAGCGGCACTCGCCGGTACCAACTGCCACCGATTGCTGAAAAACATCGACCTGGTCAACGCCGCCGAACGTCTCGGCGTACCGCTGGCCAGCGTCTACGCAATCAACGAAGTGGAATCGAAAGGTAGCGGTTTCCTCGACAACGGCAAGCCAGTGATCCTCTTCGAACGACACATCATGTACCGGCAGTTAAAGAAGGTCCGCGACGAGGACGACGACGCCAACGAACTCAAGCGCCACGCCGATCACCTGGCCGCAGCCAACCCGGCCGTCGTCAATCCGAAATCCGGTGGCTATGCCGGCGGCAGTGCCGAACACCAGCGCTTGGCCACCGCTCGCCTGATCGACGACACCGCCGCATTGGAGTCTGCTTCTTGGGGCGCCTTCCAGATCATGGGTTTTCACTGGCAGCGCTTGGGCTACAGCAACGTGCAGGATTTCGTCACCGCCATGAGCGCGGGCGAGTCGCAGCAGTTCGACGCCTTCGTTCGCTTCATCGAAACCGACCCAGTGCTGCACAAGGCACTGAAGGGGCGAAAATGGGCCGAGTTCGCCAAGCTCTACAACGGTCCGGATTACCAGCGAAACCTGTACGACATCAAACTCCAGCGGGCCTACGAGCGGCACGACGACTGCGGTTGCGGTCAGGCGGTGGCGGCATGATCGACTTCGACGCGGTGCAACGATTGAACGTGCAGGACGGTGATCTGCTGGTGGTGCCAGAGGACAGTGATCAGCACGACATTGAACTGCTGTGCGACGCGCTCTACGTCCAGATGCCAGCGCGCAAAGTCATCATCATTCGCGGCCCGGTGCAGCAGCTAGACGTCGCGGACATGAACAAACTTGGCTGGTTCCGGGCGTGAGCACCCTGCGCCAAGCCCTGCTTGGAATCGCGCTGCTCGCGGCCCTGGGATTGCTGATCTGGAGCCAGGAGCTGCGAATCAGTGGGGCGAACAAGGTCACCCGACTGGCCGAGCTGGATGCCAGCCGCGCCCGAGAACAAGCCGAGCGCAATCTCGCTAACGCCAACGAGTTGCACGCCACCCTGCAACAGGAACGCAACGCCCAGACCACCCTGCGCGCGCAACAGGATCATCTGCGCCAAGGCCTGGCAAAGCGCGAACTCACCATCGAGGCTCTGAAACGTGAAAACGCCGACCTACGCACTTGGGCTGCACAGCTTTTGCCTGATGCTGCTCGCCGGCTGCGCGAGCGCCCCGCCTTCACTGGCGCCGACGCTTATCGTCAGTGGCTGTCCGGCCGTGGTGCCGTGCACGCTACCGGCGACCAGCCCGCGCAGTAACGGCGATCAGCTCACCGACCAGGATCGTGTCGAGGCCGCTTGGGCAGACTGTGCGAGCCAAGTGGACATGGTTTACCAACACCAGCAGGCCCAACCATGAACAAGCCCGACAGCCTGAAAGCCCACCTGCTCGCCACGGTGGCCGAACTCAAGCACAACCCCGACCGACTGTTGATCTTCATCGACAACGGCAAGATCCGCTGCACCGCTGCCGCAACCCTCTCGTTTGAATACAGCTTCGACCTGCAAGTCATCCTCACCGATTTCGCCGGCCATCCCGACAGCGTTATGTTGCCGCTGCTGGGTTGGCTGAGCGTTCACCAGTCCGAGCTGCTGGAGAATCTGAACAAGGCCGCTGACGGCATTCAGTTCGAGGCTGACATTCTCGACAACAGCAAAGTAGATATGAGCCTGACGCTGCCGCTGACGGAGCGTGTGGTTGTGGGCAAGGATGACCAGGGCAATACCACGATTCGACATCCCGGCGAGCCGCAACGGGCTGCTGACTTTCTTGATCCGAACTGGATACCTGGCGCGCAGGGTACCGGTAGCGAATGGGTGCTGCCGAAATGACCAATCGACTGGAGACGTTGGAGGATTGGGCGGCGGGATTGCTCGGGCAGCTTGAGCCGGCATCGCGCAATAAGCTGGCGCGCAGCATCGGCCAGGCGTTACGACGCAGTCAGCAGCAACGAATCATTGCCCAAGAGAACCCAGACGGCAGCAAGTACACACCGCGTAAGCGGCGCAATCTGCGGAATAAGCAAGGGAGGGTGAAGCAGAAGGGGAAGATGTTTCAGAAACTGCGCACATCCCGCTATATAAAGGTTCAGTGTGACTCAAATACGATTAGCGTCGGATTCACCGGTCGCATAGCTCGCATCGCTCGGGTGCATCAGTATGGATTGAAAGATCGTGCTGGACGTGGTGTCACGGAAGTGAAGTATTTCCAGCGTGAAGTCCTTGGATTAACAAAGCAGAATTCTGACTTTATCAAAGCCTATTTACTGTCGAACCTTACCAGACAATAAGGCTTGAGCAAAACTAACAAAGTAAATATCATGCGCATTACCCGTACAGCAACTCATGGCGAACCACATGGAAGATTTATTAGAAGCAGGTCGGAGTTTCGAAAAAATAGTAGAAAAGCTGCTCAAACACAACGAATACACTATCAGTGAGACTCGACCTACAAACGCAGATCTTCTAATAAAAAAAGGAAATAACACATGGGTAGTAGAAGCAAAATTCTACAAAACACAACGACCACAACTTAAGCTATTAAGCAATGCTGCAAATCAGATTCGCTTAGCAATGGCAAAAAATAATGCACGTGGGATGCTGATTGCTTCATGCATTATCTCGGCAGAGCAGAGAGAACACTTACGCCGCAGTTATGCAATTACCGTCTTAGACCGACAGCAACTATTTCATCTTGCGTCCGCGTCTCCCGAGCTCACTGAAGAACTGTATGCCAACTTAGAAATTGACCCTACCGATCACGCCGCAACCCTTGAAGATTTTTATGGCTCCGAATTTGGAGAACAAGAAAACGCGATATTAAATCTGCCTCCAGATTTAGATGCTGAACCATCAGAAGCCATAGACACCAGAGGTTCTGACCTATCAGAAGAGTTGCGCGCAATCGCGCCTGGTAGAGCACAGTGGAGCGACTTTGAAACGACTTGTGAAAAAATACTAAAATACCTTTTCGCGGACCATTTGGCTGGCTGGAATCCTCAACACAGAACGGATGATGAGCTCAACCGGTTCGATTACGTCTGCCGAATTAAGCCATCTACGGATTTTTGGAATTTCCTAATTCAGCATTTACAAAGCAGATATATAATATTTGAATTTAAAAACTATGAAGAACCAATCAGACAAGGCCAGGTGCTTACCACAGAAAAGTACCTTTTGGAAAAAGGACTTAGACGAGTCGCGATCATGCTCACCCGAAAAGGTGCGCATGCCAGTGCGACAAAAATGGCCCAAGGAGCTATGCGCGAATCAGGCAAGTTGATAATTGTCTTAGACGACGATCAGATTATAAAAATGCTTCATATGAAAGAAAAAGGAAGTGATCCAACAGACCTGCTTTTTGAACTCACTGACAACTTTCTTCTTTCCCTACCCCGCTGAGTTAGTTAATCCTTCCATTGTAATGTGGAACATTACAACCCGTCTTCGCTGCGTTTTCACATCCATAGCGCCAATATTGGCGCCATGGACAACTTAGCCACCCTCGCCCGCCTCATCGAAAACCTCATCCGCCTCGGCACCATCGCTGCCGTCCAGATGAAGCCCCCGCGCGTGCAAGTCGAGACCGGAACGCTCACCACCGCCTGGCTCCCATGGGTCGCCGTCCGAGCCGGCGCCGACCGGGAATGGAACCCACCCACCGTAGGCGAACAGGTCATCCTCTTCAGCCCATCCGGCCAACTCGGCAACGGCGTGGTCCTGACCGGCCTGTTCAGCGACAACATCCCGGCCAACGGCGACCGCGAAGGCCTGCACCGAACCACGTACCGCGACGGAACCGTCATCGAGTACGACAGTGTTGCCCACCACCTCAACGCAACGCTGGCCGAAGGCGGTACCACCAACCTGGTCAGCACCGGCGGCATCCACATCGTCGGCCCGATCACCCATGAAGGCGACTACACCCAGACCGGCAACCAGAACGTCACCGGTATGGTCACCGTGTCCAAAGATGTCATCGCGGCCGACATCAGTCTGGTGAAGCATCTGCACGGCGACGTCATGGCCGGCGGCGCTAAAACGGGGAAACCTCAATGAACCGAGAAACCGGCGCAGCCCTCGGCCTGGTCGAACACATCGCCCAGTCCATCACCGACATCCTGACCACTCGTATCGGCACCCGCGTGATGCGCCGCGAGTACGGCAGCCTGCTCCCCGAACTGGTGGATCAGCCGTTCAACGACTTCACCCGTTTGCAGGTCTACGCCGCCACCGTTATGGCCCTGATGCGCTGGGAAACCCGCATCAGCCTCAGCCGTATCCAGTTCATCGGCGCGAATCTTCAGGGCCAGGCTTCGCTGGAGTTCGAAGGCACTATCGTCGACAACAACCAGCCGCTGAGCCTGAGCGTGCCTCTGCAACTGGGGGGCAGCGTATGAACACTTTCGTCGCCATCGATCTCGGCCAACTGCCGGCGCCGCAAGTCGTCGAACAGATCGACTATGAGCAGATCCTCGCCGAGCGCAAGGCCTTCGCCATCAGTCTGTGGCCGGTCGAGGAACAGGCCGAGATTGCCGCTCGCCTAAATATGGAGTCGGAGCCGCTGACCAAATTGCTCGAGGAAAACGCCTACCGCGAAACCGTTTGGCGTCAGCGAGTCAACGAAGCGTCGGTTGCCAACATGCTGGCCCTGGCCAAAGGCACCGACCTGGAAAATCTGGCCGCCAACGTCAACGTCAAACGGCTGGTCATTCAGGTCGCCAATCCTTCGGCCGTGCCGCCGATTCCACAGCTGATGGAAAGTGAAGACAGCCTGCGTGAACGCGCACAAATGGCGTGGGAAGGTCTGAGCACAGCCGGGCCGCGCAACAGTTACATCTTCCACGCCCGATCCGCGGACGGTCAGGTTGCCGATGCCACTGCCGAAAGCCCCGCGCCGGCCGAGGCTGTCGTTACCGTGCAATCGGCATTGGGGGATGGCACTGCCTCACAAGCCTTGCTCAACAAGGTCAACACCTATCTCAGCGACGACGACCGCCGCCCGGTGGCAGATCGTCTGACCGTTCAGGGGGCGGAGATCATCAATTACCAGATCAAAGCCAGGCTCTATCCGTTGACTACCGGTCCCGAAACCGAACTGATCCTCGCCGCCGCTGAAGCTCGGCTGCTCCAATTCGTACACCAGCGTCGTCGCCTTGGGTTGGAAGTTTCAGAATCAATTGTCCACGCTTCGTTGCACGTCGAAGGCATACGAAAAGTGGTGTTGGAAGACTGGGTCGATATCGTCGCGACCAAATACCAGGCGCCGTATTGCACAAGCGTTGAATTGGTACTGGGGATTGAGTGATGGCTGACCACCCCTTGTTGCCAGGTAACGCGACACTACTGGAACGCCAAGCTGCTCAGGCCCTGGCACAGATTCAGCGCGTGCCGATTCCGCTGCGCACGCTTTACAACCCGGACCAATGCCCCCCGCCCCTGCTGCCGTACCTGGCCTGGGCGTTTTCGGTCGATCGCTGGGATAGCAAATGGACGGAAGGCGCCAAGCGCTCGGCCATCCGCGCCGCGTACTACATCCATTCGCGCAAAGGCACCATCGGCTCCCTGCGGCGTGTGGTCGAGCCGCTGGGCTATCTGATCGAGATCATCGAATGGTGGCAGACGGTTCCGCACGGCCCTCGCGCCACTTTCGCACTCAAGGTCGGCGTGCTGGACACCGGTATTACCGAAGAGATGTATCAGGAACTGACCTGGCTGATCGACGACGCCAAGCCCCTCACCCGCCATCTGACCGGGCTGGCAATCAGTCTGGAAACTCACGGCGACTTGAACATCAGCGTCACCCTCTACGAAGGGGACGAAGTCGACGTGTACCCGCCGGTAATGCGTGACATCGAGGTCACGGGACGCTTCGGTGTGGTCGGCCGCGAACACTCCATAGACACCCTGGACGTTTATTATGATTGATTCGAATTCGCAGTTTTTCGCGATCCTCACCAACGTGGGGATGGTCAAGCAAGCGAACGCCGACGCGCTCGGCGTGCCTTGGAAGATCACCGACATGGGTGTCGGAGATGCCAATGGCACCGACCCCATTCCCGATGCCGCACAGACCAAACTGATCAACGAATGGCGGCGCCGACCGTTGAATCAACTCAAGATTGACCCGGTCAACCAGGCGGTGATCATCGCCGAGCAGATTATTCCGGCCGATGAGGGCGGAAAGTGGATTCGCGAAATCGGTCTGTACGACATCGACGGCGATCTGGTGGCGGTGGCCAACTGCGCGCCGAGTTTCAAGCCGATTCTGTCGCAAGGCTCTGGCCGCACGCAGATTGTGCGGATGAACTTCATTGTCACCAACACCGGCAATATCACGCTCAAGATCGATCCGTCGATTGTGCTGGCGTCACGGGCCTACGTCGATGCGGCGATTCTGGAAGTGCTGCCGGCGAATAAAACGGCCGGTGAGTTCACCCGGGTTAAGGTCAACAATCGCGGTGTAGTGGTGTCGGGGGATAACCCCAGCACGCTGGCCGGGATGGGGATCACCGACGCATACACCAAGCCGCAAATCGAGTCGATGATTGCCCAGGCCTCGGCGTTGCCGGTCGGCACGATGGTGGCGTTCCCAGTCGACAAGATCGCGCCGGGGTTTCTGGAAGTTGACGGCAGCGTTAAGAGTACTGCGGCGTATCCGGATCTGGCCGCGTTCCTGGGCACGGCCTTCAACAAAGGCGATGAGGGCGCGGGCAACTTCCGTCTGCCGGAATCGCGCGCCGAGTTCCTGCGTGGCTGGGATCATGGACGTGGCGTAGATGCAGGACGCGCTATTGGCTCCTACCAGGGTGATGCAATTCAAAACATCACAGGTACCTTGGCCAATGTGTACAGGCGGGTTGATTCCGGAGCGCCGACAGGTGCGTTCGTCGACAGTGTCGTTGGTCCAGGCCAGCCGGCGACTACTACGGAAATCGCGGGGATAAGCATTAATGTCAAATTTGATGCTTCGGACGTAGTGCCAACTGCTGCCGAGAACCGACCACGTAGCTTGGCCGTGATGTGGTGCATCAAGGCCTGGAACGCGCCGATCAATCAGGGAAACATTGATATTGCCGCGCTGGTAACGCTGGCCGCTCAGGCGACGGAAATCAATCAGGGCACAGCCAAAATCGCCACCCAAACGCTGACGAATGCCGGTGTGGATGACACCACGATCGTCACCCCGAAAAAGATGCGCTGGGGCTTCGGGATTAGCCTCGCCGCCAATGGTTACATCACTTTTCCGACCTGGCTGGGCAGCCTGATTATTCAGTGGGGTCAAATTCAGGTCGGCGATATTTCCAGTAACGCCGCAGTGCCCTACTCGCTGCCGCTGGCATTTCCCAATGCTCACTATCAGACATTGCTGTCCTGTGGAGAAACGGGCCAGGGGAATTGGAATGCGTTCCTCATCAGCAAAACTTTGCTGGGCTTCTCATGGGCGGCGACTGAATGGTCAGCGGTTGTCCAGAACGCCAAAGTCACTTATCTCTCTATCGGTACCTAGGGGCTCGTCATGGACACTCGTTATTACAGTAAAACCACGGGCTGCACCTACCTAACCAGCTTGCATGGCGACAATATGCCGGCGGATGTGGTCCCGATCGATGAAGGGCGTTTTCTGTCGGTGATTGGCAACCCGGCCGAAGGAAAGATTCGCGGCCACGATGCGCAGGGACTGCCGATTCTGATCGATCCCTTACCACTAACGGCCGAGGCGCTTTCGGTGCGAGAGCGGTCATGGCGTGATGCAGAGATCGAGCGTGTTAAGTGGCTGCGTGAGCGGCACCGCGACCAGCTCGACATTGGCGAGCAAACGACGCTGACGCCCGAGCAATTCAGCGAGCTGCTGATGTACATTCAGGCCTTGCGCGATTGGCCGGCATCACCGTTATTCCCTGACGAACCTGGACGGCCATCGGCCCCAGACTGGATCGCCAATTACCCGCAGTAACTTGATGCTCTCGCTGTAAACAATCGCCCTACAAGTCCATGCGCTCGCCCATCCGGCGCGCGCGCGGCAGCCTGTGCACTGTCATCCCATTTACTGCGCAGGCAAAACCATGGCCGATTATCTTCACGGCGTGCGGGTGCTCGAACTCAACGACGGCACCCGCCCCATTCGCACCATCCCCACCGCCGTCATCGGCATGGTCTGCACGGCCGACGATGCCGACGCTACCGTGTTCCCGCTCGACACGCCGGTACTGCTCACCAACGTGCAAACCGCCGTCGGCAAGGCCGGCACCACCGGCACCCTCGCCGCCAGCCTGCAAGCCATCGCCGATCAGACCAAGCCCTACACCATCGTCGTGCGTGTCAAAGCAGGCGCCACCGAGGCGGAAACCGCCAGCGCGTTGATTGGCACCACTACCGCCGACGGCAAATACACCGGCATGAAAGCCTTGCTATCCGCCAAGGCCAAAGTCGGCATGGTACCGCGCATCCTCGGCGTGCCTGGTCTCGACAGCCAACCAGTAGCCACGGCGCTGGCGAGCATTGCCCAGCAGTTGCGCGCCTTCTCCTACGTCAGTGCCTGGGACTGCAAAACCAAGGAAGAAGCCGTCGCCTATCGCGAGAACTTCGGCGCCCGCGAAGTCATGGTGATCTGGCCAGACTTCCAGAACTGGGACACCGTCACCAGCGCCACGGTGAGAGCCTCGGCCGTCGCCCGTGCCCTTGGCCTGCGCGCCAAGATCGATCAGGAAGTGGGCTGGCACAAAACCCTGTCCAACGTCGCGGTCAACGGCGTTACCGGCATCAGCGCCGACGTGTTCTGGGATCTGCAAAACCCGGCCACCGATGCCAACTACCTCAACGGCAACGAAGTCACCACCCTGATCAACGAGGGCGGTTTCCGCTTCTGGGGTAGCCGCACGTGCAGCGACGATCCGCTGTTTGCCTTCGAGAACTACACCCGCACCGCGCAGATCCTCGCCGACACCATGGCCGAAGCGCAGATGTGGGCCGTGGATAAGCCAATGCACCCGTCCCTGGTGCGCGACATGATCGAAAGCATCAAGGCCAAGTTCCGCGAGATGGTCGGCAGCGGTTACCTGATCGGCGGCGACTGCTGGTATCCGGAAGACATCAACGACAAGGACACGCTCAAGGCCGGCAAGCTCTACCTCGATTACGACTACACGCCCGTGCCGCCGCTGGAAGACCTGACTCTTCGCCAGCGCATCACCGACCGCTACCTGATCCAGTTCGCCAGCAAAGTGAACGCCTGAATCGGCGCTCCCCTGCGGGGGAGTCCGTACCCCGGAGACCAACGCCATGGCCATGCCTCGCAAACTCAAAAACATGAACCTGTTCAACGACGGCAACACCTACCAGGGCGTTGCCAAAAGCGTCACCCCACCGCCGCTCGGTCGCAAGATGGAAAGCTATCGCGGCGGCGGCATGAACGGCCCGGTCAAGGCTGACCTCGGCTTCTCCGATGACGGTATCCAGTTCGAATGGAAAACCGGCGGGCTGGACCTGATTGCGCTGCGGCAGTTCGGCAGCGTCAACGCGTCCGGTGTGCAACTGCGTTTCGCCGGCTCGTTCCAGCAAGACGACACTGGTGAAATCAGCGCCGTGGAAATCATTGTGCGCGGTCGTCACGAAACCATCGAGATGGGCGACGCGGCGCCTGGTGAAGACACCGAACACAGCATCACCACCACCTGCAGCTACTACAAGCTGATCGTCGACAACGAAGACATCATCGAAATCGACTTGCTCAACTTCATCGAGAAGGTCAATGGCGTGGACATGCTGGAGAAGCAGCGTTCCGCCATCGGCCTTTAATCCGCTCACCGTCAACCCACCGCCCGGAGCATCCTATGAGTACCGAAAAAACCACGATCGAAGCCCTGCCAGCTGCCGATGACAACACCGTCAACCTCGACACTCCCATTGTGCGCGGCAAGTCGTATTTCACCAGCGTCACCTTGCGCAAACCGTCATCCGGCGAACTGCGCGGCGTGCACCTGGTGGACCTGCTGAACCTCGACGTCGCCGCCCTGCTCAAGGTGCTGCCGCGCATCACCTCGCCGAGCATCACCGCCACCGAAGCCGCGGGCATGGACCCGGCCGATCTACTCGCCTGCGGCAACAAGGTTGCGCATTTTTTGTTGCAGAGGTCGGTGAAGATGGACGCCTCCCTCGTTGCGTAGAGGACGCCATGGCCGATCTGGCCGTGGTCTTTCATTGGGCGCCGGCTGACATGGACCAGCTCGGCCTGCAAGAACTGATGGACTGGCGCGAGCGCGCCAGGTTGCGGAGTTCCACCGATGGCGAATGACTTAAAACTTCAGGTACTGCTCAACGCAATTGACCGGGCGAGCGGCCCCCTGAAGGCCATCGACAAGGGCAGCATCGGCGCTGCCCGCGCACTCAAGGAAGCGCGCGACCGCCTCAAGGAACTCAACGCCCAGCAGAAAGACGTCAGCGCCTGGCGCACACAGCGCGCCGCCGCTGAACAGACCGAAACCGCCCTCACCTCGGCCCGCGACAAAGTGCGCGCGCTCAGCCAACAGTTTGCCGCCACGGGCGTTCCGACCGAGGCACTGGCCAAGGACTTCCGCACCGCCGTGCGTGAGGCCCAGCGGCTCAAGGCACAACACCAGCAGCAGTCGGAACAGTTGCAGGCCCTGCGTTCGAAGCTGTACAGCGCAGGGATCAGCACGAAAGACCTCGGTACCCACGAACGCCAGCTGCGCGAGCAGATTGGCGCCACCAACACCACGATCAGCGAACAAGGCAAACGGTTGATCGCGCTGAATGCCCAGCAAAAACGCATGGCCGCCGAACGCATCAAACTGGTGAAGACGCAAAGCCTTGCCAGTGACATGGCGGTCAATGGTGCCGCCGGATTGGGCGTGGGCTACGCCGCAAGTCGCCCGCTCGCGAAGATCGTAGGCGCATTTGCGCCGAACGAAGACTCCGCCACGCAGCTGAAAGTGTCGATGATGGACAACACCGGCAAAGTGGCGGAGGACTACCAGAAGATCACCGATTTGGCGACGCAACTCGGCGACCGGCTACCCGGCACCACGGCCGACTTTCAGAACATGATGACCATGCTGCGGCGCCAGGGCATCAGCGCACAAAGCATCCTAGGCGGCACGGGTGAAGCCGCCGCTTATCTGGGCGTGCAGCTCAAGATGCCCGCCGAAGCGGCTGCTGAATTCGCGGCCAAAATGCAGGACGCCACGCAGACATCCGAGAAGGACATGATGTCGCTGATGGACACCATTCAGCGCGGCGTTTATGCGGGGGTAGACCCTGACAACATGCTCCAAGGGTTCAGCAAAATCGCCCCGGTGATGGATACCATCAAGAAGAACGGTCTGGACGCAGCAAAGGAACTGGCCCCGCTGCTGATCATGATGGATCAGATGAGCATGGAAGGTGGTGCCGCCGGCAACGCGTTCCGCAAAATCTTTCAGGCTGGACTCAATAAGGACAAAGTCAGCAAAGCCAACGACGTTGCAAAGGCAACCGGCAAGGACGTGTCGTTCAAATTCACCGATGACAAAGGCAATTTCGCCGGCCTGGAAAACCTCTACGCCCAAGTCGAAAAGCTCAAGGCCTTCAACGACGAAGACCGCAGAACAATCACCAAAGAGTTATTCGGTGATGACGCTGAAACGATGATCGCCTTGGACATGATGCGCACCAAGGGATTGGCGGGTTATCAGGAAGTGCAGGAGAAGCTGCAACAACAAGCCGATCTGCGCCAACGCGTCAATGAACAACTTCGCACCCTGACCAACGTCATGGATGCGGCAGAAGGTAGCTTCACAAATGCCCTCGCAGAATTCGGCGCCGCTATCGCACCGGAGCTGAAAGAACTGATCGACAGCCTGGGCGCCATGGCTAACAAGGTCGGTGCCTGGGCGCGGGAGAACCCGAAACTGGCGGGAGGCCTGGTCAAAGTCGTAGCGCTGGTCGCCGGACTGTCGTTCGTATTCGGTGGCCTGGCAATCGGAATGGCCGGCATTCTTGGCCCTTTCGCCGTGATGCGTTATGGCATGGCGATGTTCAGCAAGGAAGGCGCTGGTACCCAACGTTCGATGCAGAAGCTTTCCCCGACAATCTCGGGGCTGGCCCGCAATGCACTCCCCATGCTGGGCCAAGGCCTTCGCACGCTGGCCAGCACCCTCAGCGGCGCACTGGTAACCGCCCTGCGAACCGTCAGCATTGCCCTGTGGGGCCTCGCCACCAACCCGGTGGCGCTGGCCATCGCTGCCGTCGTTGCCGCGCTCGCCGGTGCGGCGTACCTGATCTACAGCAACTGGGACGCGGTGAAACTCTACTTCAGCAACGCCTGGACTGAGATCAAAGCCGGTTTCAGCGGCGGTATCGGCGGCATCCTCACCACGCTCGCCAACTTCAGCCCCATCGGCCTGATCTACCAGGCCTTCGCTGGCGTACTGAGCTACCTCGGCGTGGATCTGCCGAGCCGCTTTACCGAGTTCGGCAACATGCTGGTCAACGGCCTGGTCAACGGACTGCTCGCGGGGTTGGGGCAAATCAAGAACGCCGTCAGCTCTATTGCTGATTCCGCCATCAACATGTTCAAGGAAAAGCTCGGTATCCACAGCCCGTCCCGTGTGTTCACCGCGCTCGGCGGCTTCACCATGGCCGGGCTGACCCAAGGTCTGCAAGGTGGCCAGGATGGTCCGCTGGGCGCCATCACTGACATGGGCAAACAACTCATGTCTGCCGGGCAACGCGCGCTCGGCGCCGTGGCTGGCCCGCTCGGCGCCATCGGACTGCCGCAATTGCCGACCGGCGCCGCCGCATCCTCTTCAGTGTCGATCGACAATCGCGCGCCCATCAGCCCGGCGCCGGCCGCAGCCTACGACAGCCACGACACCTACGAAATCAACATTCACACCACGCCCGGCATGGATGAGCGCGCCATCGCTCGCGCCGTGCGCGCCGAGCTGGCCCGCGTCTCCCGCGAAAAAAGCGCCCGCCAGCGCAGCAAACTGTCCGACCTGGAGTAACCCGCCATGATGCTTGCCCTGGGCATGTTCGTTTTCAGCCTTTCCACCGCCGCCTACCAGGAGCTGCAACGCCAGACCGAATGGCGCCACGCCAGCAGTAACCGCGTCGGCGCCGCGCCGGCTCGCCAGTTCGTTGGCCGTGGTGATGACTCCATCACCCTGCCCGGCATCATCCTGCCAGAACTCGCCGGCAGCGCCCTCAGCCTCGACGCTTTGCGCTTGATGGCCAACACCGGCAAGGCGTGGCCGATAGTCGAAGGCAGCGGCCGAATCTACGGCCTGTGGATCATCGAAAGCCTCAGTGAAACTAAGACGATTTTCTTCCGCGACGGTACACCACGGCGCATCGAATTCACCCTCAGCCTCAAGCGCATCGATGACGACCGTATCGACCTGATCGGCGCCGGTACCAGCGCCGGCGTCAGCATCATGAGGGCGCTGCTGTGATTGATGCCGCCCTTTCCCGCGTCACCGGTTTTCTGGACAAAACCATCGAGCGCTACAAGCGCGAGGCTGCTTATCCGGTGCCAGCGTTCCGCATCACAGTGGACGGCAACGACATAGCCCAACTGATCAGCCCGCGCCTGATGAGCCTCGACCTGACCGACAATCGCGGCATCGAGGCCGATCAACTGAGCATCACCCTCAGCGACCACGACGGGCTGCTCGCCATCCCGCCCAAGGGCGCGGTGGTTCGGTTGTGGCTCGGCTGGAGTGATACCGGACTGGTCGACAAGGGCACTTACACCGTTGATGAAACCGAGCATTCCGGGGCGCCCGACGTGCTGAGCATCCGCGCCCGCTCGGCCGACCTGCGCAAAGGCTTGAAGACCAAGCGCGAACGCAGTTGGAGCAATACCACGCTCGGCGACGTGCTGGGCGATATCGCCTTGGGCAACGGCCTGACCGCCACCATTGCCGGCGCCCTCGACGGGCTGCCCATCCTGCAGCTAGACCAGGCGAATGAATCCGACGCCAACCTGATCAGCCGCGTCGGCGAAGAGTTCGACGCCGTGGTCACTGTCAAAGCTGGTTGCCTGCTGTGCCTGCCCGCCGGCGGTGGCAAGACCGCCAGCGGCGCCGAGCTGCCCCACATCACGCTTACCCGAGCCGACGGCGACCAGCACCGCTATCTGCAAGCAGACCGAGACAGCTACGACGGCGTGCGCGCTTACTTCTACGATGTGAACAGCGCCAAGAAACAAGAAGCCATTGCCGGCGGCGGGGAAAATCTCAAGGACCTGCGCCACACCTACAGCGACCGACAGTCTGCCCTGCGTGCTGCCCGGGCTGAGTTCAACCGGTTGCAACGTGGGAGTGCGACGCTCAGTTACACCCTGGCCATGGGCCGGCCGGATTTGATACCGGAGCTGAGCTACACGATGGAAGGAGTGAAGCAAGAGATTGACGAGATCGTCTGGTATGGGGTGAATGTGCAGCACACGCTCAGTGCTGACATCGGATACATAGTGAGGTTGGAGCTGGAAAGCAAGCTACCGGAGGCTACCGTTGAAGATCTCGCGGAAGAGAACAGGGGAGATTTCACTGGGATCATCGCGTACTACCGCGACAAGAAGACAGGTCAAGAGAAGCCTGTTACGGCTGGCGATCAGAGCAAGCCACGACGATTGCGATGGCTGTATGCGTCTGAGAGAGCGGCTAAACGCGCGGTAAACCGAGAGTGGCGGAGGCTGGAAATAGGTTCGACCTAACCGAGATCCGTTACGGATAATCGACGTGCGCCCTGTATTAACTGCCGTGAATCCGTATAATCGCCGGCGCTCAAGGGGAATACGAATGCCAACAGCAGTATCTTTATTTTCGGGATGTGGTGGATCCGACGCAGGAATCCTGCGCGCGGGCTTTGACGTGCTCATGGCTAACGACATCATGCACTACGCTCGCGAGGTCTACCTCGCAAACCACCCTGAAACGGACTACATCCGCGCTAACATTGCTACGATTGAGCACTTTCCAGCAGCGGAGCTTCTAGTTGGATGTTATCCCTGCCAAGGCTTCAGCCAAGGTGGATTGAGAAATCCCGACAAAAAGATTAATACCCTCTATCTTGAGTTCGCTCGCGCTCTCGTACAAATTCGACCGAAAGCATTCATAGTTGAAAATGTTTCAGGAATGATACGTAAGAATTTTCGCCACCTACTTGAAGATCAACTTAGAGTATTCAAAGAGGCCGGATATAATGTCAAGGCAAGCGTCCTAAATGCAGCCGAGTTCGGAGTAGCACAGGAACGGCGAAGAATATTCATAGTAGGCATTAGAAACGACTTCGGAATAGAGTATGAATTTCCAAGTCCGACACATGGAGAGAGTCGCGCTTTTCCGACTGTAACAATGGAGCACGCAATCTCTGATATGCCCACTTGGCCAGACGGGGAGTTCTATGACTTACCGTTCCATTGGTATTATTTGTCGAGAGATAGACGAAACGCTTGGAATGAGACGTCTAGAACGATAGTTGCTAATCCAAGACACATGCCCTTGCACCCTATGAGTCCACCAATGATTAAGCTGGAGCACAACGTGTGGAAGTTTGAGCATGATGGGCCGGCTCGCCGCTTCAGCTATCGCGAGGCAGCAAGATTACAAGGCTTTGGTGATTTGAACTTCCCAGAAACAAAATACGCCTCGTTAACTCAGCGTTACACTGTAGTTGGAAATGCAGTACCACCACCGCTATTTGAGGCGGTGGCGACCGCGCTGCCAGATATCTGGGATTAAATAACCAATCGCAACTCGCTGGCTTCTTTCACAAAGGGCCAGCCTGGAAAAGTATCAGGAAGCTCATATTGCTCGGCTAATTTTATAATTCTAAGCCTATCCAGCAATATCACTCTGCCCAGATGATCACCCCGCTCCCACCCACCAGTCAAACTTCGCATATCATGCGGCATAATATAAAAACTGGACGCAGGATGCTGAGGCAATATCTTCAGCTCCATGTTCACCGGAGTCGATTCAAACTGTTTATGCTCCCAGTCACCAGGAGAGCACCCACACTGAGCAAAAACAACGGGAATATGACCTCTGGATGCATCGCCCAATGGGTGCCATGCGACCACGTCTAGCCCGCCATCACCAGTATTCCTATCGTCGAACTCATCAGCAGGTTTAAGGTACGTTGGATAAATTTGTTCTCCCAAACTTGCCAACTTTTGCGCAAGAGTACCCTCAAACCCATTAGCAATATTCTGATGCGCCCCAAACGGTCGAACTTCCCACCCCTTAGGCATGATCGCACGAAAAATATGGTAGCCGATTTCTTCTAAACTTGCGGCGACTTCGCCTTGTCGTTTCTTATTACAGTAACGAAGCGCGGATGCGATCAAAAGAGCGACATACAAGACATGCTTAGAATTTCCCGAGTCAAAGGTTCTGTATAATATGCCCTCTCGAAATTCGAATGGCCAATAACCTTCCATGGAAATCATTCGTGAATTTAATCGAGAGCAGATATCGGCCCACTTTCGAGCAACCGACTCATTATTCCGAAAAAAAACGTTATCCTCACTGCCTTTTTCACCACCATCCTCAGCACTAACAAACTCTTCGATGTCGAGATCAACATCCACCATTAGCTCTTCAGACTCAGTTTCCAAGTCAACTACGTGCCCTTCTCCATATAGGCCATCCTGACTAGTCAGACATCTAAGCTCAACATAATCGGCCCAAAGAAATCCTTTGGTCTCTCTCGGTGGAACATCAAGTGTATGGAGCAATTCCTCAGGCATCGGTGTCACCCCCCATTTTCTGCTTTCTGAGGGCTTTAGTGACGAGGAGGCTAATATCACTAGCTTGATCCTCAATCTTGGCGAGGGCAGCTTTGTTTTCTTCAGAGAAGCGATCGACCGTGGGCAGAAGATCATACGCCTCATTCAACTTTTTCAGCGCCCCATCAAGAGTTTTGCTAAAAGCGTTCGCAGGTCCTTCGGTATGAAGATATGCGATTGCAAGGTTTTTCTCGCGCTTTAAAACCTCCACTGATGCTTGATTAGCAACAACAGAAGATAATTTCCTTAGATTCCTGGATTCTCCCAAGATAGTGTCGCCCTGTTGATCTTGGGCAAACATCCAAGAAAAAACATCATGTGCATGATCTTCTCTCAGGCCATGCGCATCTATGTCGGTACGACTTTCCAAACCCAAGTATTTAGAAATATTCGTGTACGACAAAGCAGTAGTCAAAACCGAAAAATCTACATCATTCTCTTGTACACGCTGAAGACCGTAAAAACCAGCTTGACTTGCTTTATCAAAAACCGTCAGACCAGTTAGCATCTGAGCAACATAATCCTTCCTGCTACCTATTTCCTTCGCAATGGCCCTAAGTTGCTCGTCATCTGGAAGATCCTTGTAAAAAGTATCTTTCAATTGTTTCAAATATCTAGCTTTGGAGAGCGAATCCCATCGCTTTGGCCCCGTAATATGCCTATAACCTAAATAACGCAAGATATCCTTGCGATCTTCGAAGATTATGCACTCAACTTCCGAAGGTGTTTCCTTCGCATCAGCTTTTAGGGCCTCAATTGATGGCAGCGGCGGGCTAGGTTTAATTAATCCGGAAAGCAACTTTAATGCTGCAAGCCGTCGATTCCCTTCCACAACATATAAAGCACCATTAGTTCTTGAAACGAGAAGCGGCTCACCGGAAAAATAACCCTGTTCGCCAATTGATCCCATTAACTCTTGAACATTTTCCGCTTTAATCATTCGCTCTATTACTTTGTCAACAGGTTGATCACCCTCCGAAAAGTAACGAGAAAACCTAGGGTTATTCGGGTCAAAATGCAACTCATCAAGCGGAACCCTGACAATATCCCTTTTAACTACATCCTTGGTCATACAACTACCCTCTTAGATTTCCTCAGACACATTCAATATCTAGAGCTTTTTCTATATTTTTGCTTACAACATCAGATGAAGAAAGATGTCTTAAAAACCGCTTTGTACTTAATGGGTACAGATTATGCTGGCCGTTTGGTATCGGCAAGGGCTTCAGTCAAATCCTTGAGGCGCTGCTCGACATCCATTAAGCGTTTCTTTTCCTCAGCAGCGCTTTGTATCTCTCGCTTGCCCGCATCGCCCAGGGAACGGAACAGCTCAAGCATGGCCTTTTCCTGCATGTTTTCAGTTGCTGGATCTGAACCTTCAGACGACACACCGTGAAACATTGAGCCTTCGCCCGTGAGCAGCCAATCGACACTCACACCTAAATTGGTGCGTATCGCACCCATTGCTTTGGCGTTCGGTTCCCTCTCATCTAGGAGATAGTTCTGTAGGGTCCGGTAAGGAATTCCTACAATTTCAGACGCCTCCTTGATCGAAAGGCCTTTCAGATCGAGAACACTGCGCAGACGCGTGGCTATACTCATTTTTTCATAGATCCGGTTGACGCACCTATTTTGGTGCGTATACTGCGAACAAACAGGTACATATTAACCAACTAGGAACACATCAACCATGAGCCAAGCCATGGAAAAGCGCCAGATTCAAGCGCGGCTGATCGAGAACGGCAGCAACTTTCGCCAGTTTGCGATCAGCCACGGCTACGAACCGCGCACGGTGACGCAAGTGGTTCAGCGCTGGGCCGGTCACGACTCTCTGCCACGAGGGCGGCTCTCGTTCCGCATCCTGCGCGATATTTCAAGGTTGATTGGGAAAGAAGTGCTGCCCGGGATCCTTGTGGATTGCGCTGGGCTAACTGATGAAACTGAGGCTGTGAATCAACTGTAGAGGCGGTGGCGCCAAGGAGAAACCAGAAGATGAAACGTCCAGTTCTAGCCAGCCGGAAAGATGTTGTCAGCGCCGTTATCTGCGCTTTCCCAGGCGGTCGCCTCTATGCCGCTACCGAACTGGGTATGCCGGTGAAGAAGTTTGATAACCAGGCTTATGAGAGTGCTGGTAGCCGCCCCTTGAGTGACGACCACATTCATAGGCTTGAGCAGATTGCAGGCACCGCCTATTTGCCGAGCTATATCGCCGCCAAATACGGCGGCATGTTTGTCCCGCTCACAGCACTGGCCGAGTTGGACAACGTCGAGCTGTACAGCCGGTCGGTCAAAGCCGCTGCCAAGCGCGGCATGGTGGATCAGATCATTGCCAAGGCATTGGACGACGGCGTCATCGAGTCCTGCGAAGCCCAGGCCATCATCAACGCCCTGATGCATTACATGTCGGCCCGCTACGCCGAAGTGCTGGCAACCATTCAACTGCACGGTCGGGGGATCGCTGGGTGAGTACATACAAACTGGTTTGCCCGCACTGCCTCGGCCGCATGCGCATCCGCACCAGCGAAGGCACACACATCTTCCTGCGCGTGGCCTACCTGCAATGCACCAACGAGGCCTGCGGCTGGTCGGTGCGCGCTGAGTTCGAAATGACTCACGAAATGAGCCCCAGCGGCATGGCCAACCCATCGGTGCGTTTGCCCATTGCCGACATCGCCCTGCGCCGCGCTGCGATGAAAACAGCCAGCGATCAGCCTGATCTTTTGGAGTCGCTGGGGATGGAGCAAGTGTTATGAACCTCACTCCATCCAGTATCGCCGACGATCTATTTAATTGGTTTTTCAGCGGAGGTTTTAAGGGCCTTGATGCCGGCCAGTTCCGACTTGAAGTGGTCGAGTTGAATCTGAACTTCAGGGAAGTCGACAAAGACTCGGCTTTCAACAAACACCTTTCGGTCCATTCCGAACTGGTCCGCAAAGGCCTCCGATGGCTTCTTTCCCTGCAAAACGGTGCGCAGCTTTTCGTAGTGCACCTCCAACTCCTTCAAGCGCTTTTCGATGTCGTGCTTGTAGTAAATCGCCATTCCATTAACTCCGAGGTTTTCTATGTCCATTGAACAGCAAGCCGCCATTACCCTGAAAAGGGACGACGCCATGCAGGTATTTGAGTTGCTGATTGCACTCGACCATCACCGGGTCGACCTTAAGCATGCCATGGAAAGAGCATGGGACTCACAGGACTACACACAAGTCCGAGCGCACCTTTTTTCAGCACAGGACACGCTAAGTGATGCCTGTCAGTTGTTTCTCCAAAAAGAACCAGCAGATTCACTCGATCAGTGAGGGCTTTACAAAATGGATACTCAATACCTGACTTCTGACTACCGCAGCAGCATGCAGCAAGCAGCATTTGCCTACCTGCAACGGCATGAAGCGCAGTACCTGGTGGACTCGGACCTGCTCTATGAAAACTGCGTTCGCCACTTGGCCACGTCGCTGGAAGTGCCTGTCTTCATGGCGGAACGCCTAGTGCACAACGCCTGGACTGAATTGCAGGTGATCAATCAGCGCAAGTGGATCGGTGTGGACTGGGGCAACAGCCCCGGCTGCACGGTCGTGCACTTGATCGACACCCGCGCCGATCTGCGCTACCCGGTACCGGCGAGGCTGCTTCCGCAAACCTTGCTTGCCCAGCGCGAGTCCGTCCTCAAGCAACACCCTCAGTAAGCCCTTTCTAAAACGCCCGCCCTGCCCTGCACCCCATGGGTTTGGGTGAACTTTGCCCGAAATCCGAGGTGGACCATGGAAGTCGATGTCGCCATCACCGCAAGACTGAGCCGTTCGCAGGCTGAGGCGTTGCTCGAAACGCTGCGTAGCCAGTACGCGATGCAGTTCAACGAGTACTGGTATGACGATCGATTCCGACTGGTCCCCGAGGGTTTACGGCATGGCTCGCTGCTAACGGCCTTCCCGGTGATGGCCGCGCAAAAACGCCTGATTGGCGCCCTCAAACACTGCCTCGGCGAAGTGAAGTAAGCCCCGATGAACATGAAAGACGACTTACGCGCCGACATTCTGCAACGGCTCCAGGCCGACTACGGTCTCAAGCACAAGGCCGGCCGATACATGCGCGAAGGCGAATGTCCGGCGTGCAAGAAGAAGGAGCTGTACGCGTTCCACGATTCCCCTTGGGTTATCCGTTGCGGCCGGGGCAAGTGTGGCCAGACCTGGCATGTGAAGGAGATCTACGAAGACCTGTTCGACGACTGGAGCAAGCGCGCGCCGGCGACTGAGCAGCATCCCAACGCGACGGCCCGGGCGTATCTGGAGTTTGCGCGCGGCTTTCGCCTGGATTTGATTCAGGGCTGGTTTACTCAGGACTCGTACTTCAACGACAAATTGAATGCCGGCAGCGCGACGGTGCGTTTCGCCCTGGACAAGGGTGGGTACTGGGAGCGGTTGATCGATCGACCGCACCGCTTCGGCAAGATGAAAGCGCGGTTCAAACCCGGTGATAGCCCGCGTGGCGTGTGGTGGTGCCCGCCCTGCGTCGAGCTGCTGGACGTCAAAGAGCTGTGGATTGTCGAGGGCATCTTTGACGCCATTGCCATGGTGCATAACGGCATTGCGGCGGTGTCGGCGATGTCGTCCGGCGCCTTCCCTGAAGAGTCGTTGAAGGAGCTGTCACGGTTGCGCGGCGGCAAGTTGCCCAAGCTGGTGTGGGCTCTGGATAACGAGCCGGGTGCGCACAAGTACACCAAGCGTTGGGTGCGCCAGGCGCGCGCCCTAGGCTATGAGTGCGAGGCGGCGCAGATTCCTCAGCCCGATAGCCGCAAGGTTGACTGGAATGATCTGCACCAGCGCTGGGCCTTTATCGATGACGAAAACTTGCGCACCGATCAGGTCAAAAAAGACCTGGCCATCGCTCGATACCACGGCTCGTTGCTGATTGCTGAAAGCGCCTCAGAGAAAGGCGTGCTGATGTACGACTGGCGTGAGCGCCATGAATTTCACTTCGGCTTCGACAGCCGCTTGTACTGGTTCAAGATGGACCTGGAGAAATTCAACAAGGCGATGCTGTCGCTGGAGACATCCACCAGCCACGAAGACCAGCTGCTCAATGACAAACAGCGCCGCCAAAAAGCCCTGCGCCAATGCGGCGGCGTGGTGGAAATCGCCAACTGCTATCCACAGGCGCTCTATTTCCAGCGCAACGAAGTCACCGACGAATCCTGGTACTACTTCCGCGTCGACTTCCCGCACGACGGCGGCAGCGTCAAAAACACCTTCACCGGTGGCCAGGTCGCTGCTGCCAGCGAATTCAAAAAACGCCTGCTCAGCATGGCTGCCGGCGCGGTATTCACCGGCAGTGGCCAGCAGCTCGACAAGATCATGAAAGACCAGCTCTTCGGCCTGAAAACCGTGGAGACCATCGACTTCATCGGCTACAGCAAGCAGCACACGTGCTACGTGTTTGGTGACATTGCAGTGCGCAACGGCATTGTCAGCCAGGTGAACCAAGAGGACTTTTTCGAGTTCGGCAAGCTGCGGCTGAAGACGCTTCAGAAGTCGATTGCCATGCACATTCAGCGCGACAGCAAGGTGTACCGCAGTGACTGGCTGCCGATGCTGTGGTTGTGCTTTGGCGCCAAGGGCATCGTTGCCCTGGCGTTCTGGTTTGGTGCGCTGTTCGCCGAGCAGATCCGGGCGCAGTACAAGTCGTTTCCGTTCCTTGAGGTCACCGGGGAAGCCGGTGCCGGCAAGACCACTCTGTTGATGTTCCTGTGGAAACTGCTGGGTCGCGAACACGAAGGCTTTGACCCGTCGAAATCAACTCGCGCCGGCCGCCAGCGGGCCATGGGCCAGGTCTCCAACATGCCGGTGGTGTTGATCGAGGGCGACCGCAACGAACCGGACAAGGCGCACGCCAAGGGCTTTGACTGGGACGAGCTGAAGGACTTCTACGGCGGCGGCACGCTCGGCACCAAGGGCATGAAAACCAGCGGTAACGAGACCTATGAGCCGCCGTTTCGCGGCGCTATTGCGATTAGCCAGAACGCCGATGTCAACGCGTCTGAGGCAATCCTTACGCGGATTATCAAATCGCACTTTGCGCGCCCGGAGGTCACCACCGAGAGCCGCGCAGCGGCCGACAACCTGAACCTGATCCCGGTCGAACACCTGAGCCATTTTCTGTTGCTGGCCGTGCGATCGGAAGCGCAGGTGATGGCGAAGTTTGCCCAGCGCGTGCTTGTTCACGAACAGCAGCTGCGCAAGCTCAAAGAAATCCGCGTGGAACGGATCATCAAGAACCACAGCCAGTTGATGGCCCTGGTGGATTGTCTGCGCTTGGTATGCCCGCTCGATGAAAACCATATCGCCACGACTCAGCAGGCGTTGATGGTCATGGCCCTGGAACGGCAAGCCGCGATCAGCGCTGATCACCCGCTGGTTGCCGAGTTTTGGGAAGTCTACGAGTACCTCGAAAGCCTGGGCGAAGGCCCGCAGGTCAACCACAGCACCGACCCGAAACTTATCGCGATCAACCTCAACGAGTTCGCCGAAAAGGCCAGCGAGCACCGGCAGAACCTGGCTGACCTCAAGACCTTGCGCACGCTGCTGACCGAGTGTCGCAGCCGCAAGCTGCTGGATACCAACAAGCCCACCTACAGCGCCGTTCGCGCGTCGCAGGGTGCGGGCAATGCGATGTTCAACAAACCCTTAACCGTGCGCTGCTGGGTGTTCCAGGGCGCGTAACAACCAAGGGCGGTAACGCCTGAATTCTGCACTTCAAGGAGAAGCACCATGCCCAATCCTGCTGCACGAGAGTTTTTCGATGAGTTGTTTCAGTGCCGGGCAGAACGCCCTGCCATTCGCGCAATAGGCATCGATGCCTTGCTGCGTTTGGTGCCGGTTGCCCAGCGCGATACCGGCCAAAGCGGTGTCGTCGCCCGCTTCCTGTTGGGCTTGTACAACGGCCCGGCGCATCCGTTTGACCTGACCGAGTTGCGCAGTCTGGACGCGGGGCTGTTCGACGACTGCATTGCGGTCCTGCGGCTGGATAACAGTCCAGAGCAGGAGGTGCACACCTACGTCCATAACGGCGATGCCATCTGGGAGAACTTGCGCAGGAATTGGGCATGAAGTGGGCTTCGAAGCGTAACCGTGACGGACAAATCATCCCGCACTGCTGGGTGACTGACGGCGGCTATACCGTTGCCGAATGCCGGTTACCGGACATGCGATACCCCATCACTCGGCCCGACGGCACCCTGCCCTTCGCGTATGCGAAAGACCGGGATGAAGTCATCGAGATCATTCAGAAGGACTTGGCCAAACAGGCCTGAAAAGACGGTGTCGAGGAGTTGCACCTCCCCGACACCTACCACCCCAAGGAGAAGCACCATGCAAGCACAACACCGAAGCGGTAGCACGGCAGAGGCTATCACGATCGCCTTTGTGGTCGGCGATGAAAAACGGGAGGCTGCATGAACAATGGCAAATCCTTCCCATGGAACCTGGAGCTATCAGGTACTTGCGATCAATGCGGTAGATCCCGCGCTCATGGCAACCACCGCCGGTGCAGCAAAGCGCGCCAGGCAATCAACGCGCGGCGCAGGGCTGAAGAAGAAAGGGCCGGGATAACTCCGCACCCTAGAAAAAGCGCAGGATTGTTCTGGTTACTTCGCCAGGAATGATCGGCAACACTTGACCCTGAAAGGCCCGGCAACGGGCCTTTCTTCTATCCGGAGGTTGTTCGGTTTTTCAATTCATCGCGTGGGGACGCACATGGCAGATGGCGTAGAAGCCCGGGGCAATTCGGTACGGGTGTATTTTCGTTTCAATGGCGAGTTGTGCCGAGAGCTCGTGCCGGGCGGCAACACAGCGGCCAACCGGGAGCATGCAGCGCGCCTGGTGAGTATCATCGAGTACGAGATTCAGGCCGGTACTTTTGAGTACAGCCGGCACTTTCCCAATTCGCCCAAATTGGTCGAGAACACTTTTGGCCATTACTTGGATCTCTGGCTGAAGATCAAGAGCAACAGCGTAGCGGCCACCTCCTACCGGGGGTATGCCAATAAGGCTGAGGTGCATGTGCGGCCGCGATGGGGCAAGGTGCAGATCGACCAGATCGATCACCTGGATTTACAGGAATGGGTGCAGGACACGCTGTCGAAGCGGCTCAAGAACAAGACCATTCGCGACATCATCAGCAATGTGCGACAGGTGTTTAGGTTGTATCGCACGCGGAAGAAGGTGGCTCATGATCCGACCGAAGGGTTGTTTGTGCGGCTGCCGGATCCTGAAGCGCCGGACCCGTTCACCAGGGCGGAGATCAAGCAGATCCTGGAAACGCCGACCAGCCGCACGCAAGAGTTGTTGATGGTGCAGTTCATGATTTGGGCTGGGCCACGGGTTTCAGAAGCGATTGCGCTGGCTTGGGAGGATGTTGACCTGGAGCGAGGGACGGTGATTTTTCGGAGGTCGAAGGTTCGTGGAGCTTATCGGGTAACGAAGACCCGGCGATCGACGCGGAAGGTGCGGCTATTGGCGCCTGCCTGGGATGCGTTGCGCAAGATTGATGCGATCAATCGAAAGAAGAACGTAGATACGGTGGATGTCGTTGAGCGGGATAACAAGACAGTGCGGCAGCACACTCTGCACTTTGTTTTTTTGAACAGTAAAAGCGGGCTGCCGCATGTGAGCGATTTTGTGGTGCGGGATCGGTTTTTTAAGGCGCACTTGAATGCGGCTGGGGTGCGGTATCGCGGGCCGGGGCAGTGTCGGCATACGTATGCCAGTCAGTTGCTGACGACGGGGGTGGCTTCGATTGACTGGATTGCGGAGCAGATGGGGCATACGAATGGGAATATGATCCGGCAGCATTATGGGACGTGGATTAATGAGGATGGACCGGATGTTGTGGGGATGTTGGAGGTTGTGTTGAAGCTGTAGCCAGAGCCAAGGAATCCCCTGGCTCTGATGCAGACTTTCTGTAGCGGTTACAGCCCGCTGAAGCAATAGCCGTCACCGTCGGGCCGATAAGTGATGATCGCGCCCTCAAGCGTCTTGGCGATGGGTTCGAGAAAGTCCTTACGGGGCATTTCAGGCAGAACCAGAAAACGCCGAACCGGCTTATTCAAGCGGGCTCTGATGCCTTCTCCATGGATCAGTAATTGGCCGACAGCGGTGTAGACATTCTGTGTACTCGCTGAGGTCTTCACCTCGAACAGATCTACCTTTCCTCTGCGAATTGCCGCCAGATCAATCGCCTGGCTTTTTCTCAGATTGCCACCACCTCCCAATGCCTTGGCTAGCGCGGCCACAATGGCTCCATGCTCGACAACGCGAATACCATTGAAGACAGGCGGTTTGGTTTTGACCTCACCCGAAAACTCATCGAAATATTCAGATAACCCCATCATGGGGTCGCTTTCGGCTGCCGCGCCCTTTCTATGAGTTTCACCTGTAGCTTGGCTGCTACCTGTGTCGCCTTCACTCTCATCCTCATCGATGCCACCTGCAATTCGCGTTGCGACTTCTCGCGCCTCCTGGGCGAATGCAAAGAGCTTGTCGATCATGTCTGGCTGCTCTAGACCAGCTATCAAAATCACTCGATTCACCTGGTTGCCATCCTGAACCTCAGTGCAGGTGCTGAATTGAGAAAGAACCAGATTTTTCTGCAATCCCGCTTTGCCTTTGGTGAGTTTTCCTCTGTGGGCAAGGAAGACCTCTCCGGAAGTGTCACGGACGAATGCACCCGCATAGGATCGATTGTAGGTTTTCTTGGGGAAGTTCAACTGCACCGCCATCTCCAACCAACTTGAGTTGTTCGGAGCGCCAAATAGCAGTTGGTTCACGTGCTTGGCGGGATCGTGTTCCCTCGGCGACCAACCACGGACCCGCTGGCCATGGTCCTCTTCAAAATGGACGCTGCCGGTGTGGTGTCCAGCAGGGTAAGTCAGCTCGCGTGACTCTTCATGAGGGAAAGCCTTGCGCATAATCCTTGCTAGCTTGGTGTTGAGCTTGGCTATTTTGGTCGGATCGGTGATTACTTCGAACATCGAATCTTCCTTGTTTGCAGGGCAATGCTCAGGGCGTGAGGCGGACAAGCGGCGGCTCACTTCAATCCGGTAGCTGAAGCGTAGGCACTTTAGATACTTCTACGGAAAGTTTGTATTCGAACAACTCCACGTCCGTCATGCTCGAGCAGGCTAGCCGCAAATCCTCGGACATACTGCGACACACAATGATACCGCGCACTTTTTGACCTGGTTCCGCGAGATCACGACGCACCCAGTTCATGTAGCGCAGCAGTTGACCAATCACGCGGTCGTAACCGCGAGAAACCTTGAGCTCAATCACAACGAAAGCACCATTGCGGTCAACAGCGAGAATATCGATACGTCTGCCTCCACCGGCCTCGTATTCGATACCTCGTAAATCTTCGTCTTCATACAGTTTCAAACCTGGCTCGATGCACTCTAGGTTTTCCGCCAAATAACGCTGCAGGTCTTTCTCGAGCAGAAACTCAGTAGAGCCAGGAAGATTAGTTAATTCAGGGTCGTCGCGATTGCTTTCAATCTCTTCGATTTCTTGTGCAGCAACATCGCCCTTGACCATCTCACGAATGGGTGCCGGATCTGTACTCGCCTCATACCGCCGGAATTCGCCAGGGGCAACTTTGAACAAAATATCGTCAGTGGTATTCGTTGAGGGATGATGTAAGCGACTAGGGTCGTTCGTAGCCGCTTGAACCAAGTGAGCACGAATACTGCCTGGCTTCAGTTTTGGATAGTTCGACTCAAACCACTTGATTGCACGAGCGGCAGTGAATACTTCGCCGGGCTGGAGGTTCCAGCTCACCAGCATGTCCTTAAGCAAGACACGAGTGGGTTTGTCGTAAATGGTCCGAGCCATGAGACGTCCTTGCAGCATTAGGTTGAAGGTTTGCGCTGCATACTCCAACACTGGCGCACTGACATCAACACGGCCTGCCCCAGTACCCCTTCAAAGCGGTGCAAAATTCAATTTCTATCCTCTCGATACGGCCGACAAAGCTTCCCGCGTTCCCATATTGTTCCCATATGGCCCTTTTTCAGACGCCAAAAACCACAAACCCCCGACTTTCTCTAGGAAAATCAGGGGTTTGTGTTTACTAAATGTGGCGGTGAAGGAGAGATTCGAACTCTCGATACAGTTTCCTGTATACACACTTTCCAGGCGTGCTCCTTAAGCCACTCGGACACTTCACCGTATCTCTTCAAACATGTTCTGTCTGTCGAGGCGCGCTAATGTAGTCGAAAGCATTTCTGATGGCAAACATTTTTTTCAGAATTTTCATGCGGTTAACGCGATTGGTTGATTGCGATCGTTCAGGGACAGGGCAAACCGGCCAATCTCCGGCTTCGCGCCCTCCTCTATATAGAGGGCAATGCGTGGCCGGCGTGGCGGGCTACGCTTGCCGGGCGGGTAAAGGGTGACTGGCGGGTCAGTCACGGCGCTTTACCTGGCCGGTGGCGGTGGGTAACTTCTGCCCTACTTTATTGAAAGGAATAGCGTCATGAGTGAGTTGATTTCCTACCATCTCGAAGACGGTATCGCGACCCTGACCTTGAGCAATGGCAAGGTCAATGCCATCTCTCCAGACGTGATTACTGCCTTCAACGCTGCGCTGGATCAGGCGGTGACTGATCGTGCGGTGGTGATCATTACCGGTCAGCCAGGGATTCTGTCCGGTGGCTACGACTTGAAGGTGATGACGACCGGCCCTAAAGAAGCAGTGGCGTTGGTAACGTCCGGCTCGACGCTGGCCCGGCGCCTGTTGTCGCATCCGTTCCCGGTGATCGTGGCGTGCCCTGGGCATGCTGTGGCCAAGGGTGCGTTCCTGCTACTGTCGGCCGACTATCGCATCGGTGTCGAGGGTCCGTTCAGCATTGGCCTGAATGAAGTGCAGATCGGCATGACCATGCACCATGCCGGGATCGAGATTGCTCGCGACCGCTTGAGCAAAGCAGCGCTGCAACGTTCGGTGGTCAATGGTGAGATGTTCAATCCCCAGACAGCCGTGGTGGCCGGTTTCCTCGACGCGGTGGTTGCGGCTGACGAATTGCAAGGCGCTGCGCTGGCGGCGGCCCGTCAATTGAAGAAGATCAACATGACGGCCCACAAGAACACCAAGTTGAAAGTTCGCAAAGCTTTGCTGGAGGCCCTGGACAATGCGATCATCCAGGATCAGGAGCATCTGGGTTAAGCCCAAACCTGCGATAGCGAAAAGCCCGACCGTCGTGTCGGGCTTTTTCGTACAGGCGCTAGCGAAAAGCCTGCGAGCGCTCTAGAACACGTCTTACCCGAGATTCAGAAACATGTGCACAAACATCGGCCATCTTCCGCCTATATAGCGGCAATTGCCGAAAACAGTGCACATCCGTACACTGCGCCACCTTTTGTCCCGGTGGGGCCTGAAAATGCTGTTTGTTTTACGTATGTCATTGATGGGCCTGCACTTTATTGTGGCGGGTGTGCTGGGTGTGATTCTCGGCCTGTGTCGCCCCTTCAATCCGGACAACAGCCGACTGTGCGCACGCCTCTATGCGTGGCCGGCAATGTGCATTCTGCGTTTGCGAGTGAAGGCCGATGTCGGCCCGTTGATGGATAAACCCGCCAGCTGCGTGATCATCGCCAACCACCAGTCCAACTACGACCTGTTCGTCTTCGGCAACGTCGTGCCTCGCCGGACCGTGTGCATCGGCAAGAAGAGCCTCAAATGGGTGCCGCTGTTCGGTCAGTTGTTCTGGCTGGCCGGTAACGTGTTGATCGACCGTGGCAATGCGCAGAAGGCGCGCCAGTCGATGTTGACCACCACCCACACCCTGCAAAACGAAGACACCTCGATCTGGGTGTTCCCGGAAGGCACACGTAATTTGGGCGAAGAGTTGTTGCCGTTCAAGAAAGGCGCGTTCCAGATGGCCATTGCCGCCGGTGTGCCGATCGTGCCGGTGTGTGTCAGCAGTTACGTCAAGCACATGCGATTGAACCGCTGGCGCAGTGGGAAAATTCTGATCCGTTCGCTGCCGGCGATTCCAACCGCGGGTTTGAGCCTTGATGACATGCCGATGCTGATTGCCCAGTGTCGCGAACAGATGCGTGAGTGCATCGACTCGATGGACCGGCAACTGCAAGCCGCTTAAAACAAAACCCGCCGTGTGCGGGTTTTCTTTTGCCTGTGGATTTTTACCGGCGAACTCCGCAGATTTCACTGACTCTCAGTCTGTAGACAAGGCTAAGCTGGAGACTGCCTGCCACGGCCTTCTTTAGTTTTAGAAAGCGATCAATAAAAGCTGCCGATAAGTGAACCAAGACCATGGGTAGAGTTGTTGCTGCTGCGGTTTACAGCGCTGGAAAAAAAGTCACCAACATCACCCTCGACGAAGGCGCGGCCTGGGCAGCAAAGCCTGGTCACTTTGTCTGGATCGGCCTTGAAGAGCCGAATGCAGAAGAGCTGTTCAATCTGCAACGACAGTTCAACCTGCACGAACTGGCCATTGAAGATGCCCTTGAAAAACACAGCCGGCCAAAACTTGAAACCTTTGGTGATGCGCTGTTCATCGTCACCTATTCGCCGATTCGCGAAGACGGCAAACTCAAGTTCATCGAAACCCATATTTTTGCCGGCAATGGCTACATCATTACCGCACGCAATGGTCACTCGGCGTCCTACGCCTACGTCCGCCAACGTTGTGAGGCGCGTCCGTTGTTGCTGGAGCATGGGGAAGATTTCGTACTCTATGCCATCCTCGATTTCGTGATTGAGAACTATCAGCCAGTGGGCGAAGCGATCCATGACGAGATCGATGAGCTGGAACGCAATGTGATGTGCGGTTCGCTGAACGAGCGCGACATTCAAAGACTCCACACCCTGCGCCGCGATGTGTTGCGCTTGCGCCGATATGCAGCGCCGATGGTGGAAATTGGCGAGGAACTGCAAAGGCTCAGCTTTCCGTTCATCGACAAGAACATGCGTCCGTACTTCCGCGATGTGCAGATTCATGTGACACGGCAAATGGAAGACCTGACGACCCTGGCCGATATCGCCAGTCAGACCATCGAGGTCGGGGTGTTGCTGGAGGCGTCACGGCAAAGTGTGGTGCAGCGCAAGTTTGCCGCGTGGGCGGCGATTCTGGCGTTCCCGACGGCGGTGGCAGGGATTTACGGGATGAACTTCCAGAACATGCCCGAGCTGACCTGGCATTACGGGTACTTCGCCGTACTGGGGTTTATTACGGTGGGTTGCGTGAGTTTGTGGGCGAGTTTCAAGAAATCGGGTTGGCTTTAGATCGTCGGCGAGTGCTTCGCACTCGATCGCGGGCAAGCCACGCTCCTACAGGTTTTGCGCCTGTGGGAGCGAGGTAGCCGCTGATTAAACGGTTTCTGGCTTGTGCGCCACAAACCGCATCATCCACTCGGCTACCGTGGTGCCGTGATGCTCGCTGTCGAGGCTGGCGATGCCTTGCGAATACACCTGCTCACCCAGCGCTTGCTGACGAATCTCCAGCAAGGCTCGGGAATAATCATGAATGAACTCCGGATGGCCCTGGAAGCACAGTACCTGATCGTTGATGTGGTACGCGGCAAACGGGCAGAAATCGCTGGAAGCGATCACCGTGGCGTTCTCCGGCAATGAGGTGACCTGGTCCTGATGGCTGATCAACAGGGTCAACTCTTCACGCACCGGGCTCATCCACGGGGCCTTGGCGGCGAGTTTGTAGTTGTGCGTGCCGACGCCCCAGCCCTGGCTCGCGCGTTCGCTCTTGCCGCCGAGCAACAAGGCCAGCAACTGGTGGCCGAAACACACGCCCAACAGTTTGTCGCCGCGCTTGTAGCGGGTCAGCAGATAGTCCCTGAGGGTTTGAATCCACGGGTCGGTGCCGAAGGAATCGGCTTTGCTGCCGGTGACCAGATAAGCGTCGAAGGTCAGGTCATCGCTCGGGTATTCACCCTGCACCACGTTGTAGATGGTGAAATCAGCGGCAATCGGTTGCTGCGAAAACAGGCGCTTGAACATCTGCCCGTAGCCCTGGTACTGGTCGACCAATTCCGGACGCAGGTTGTCGGTTTCCAGAATGCAGATGCGTAACGACATAAAAAATACCTGACACGTGATGGGAATAATGCACACCTCAGAGCCTGCCTTGAAACACGGTATCAAGGCAAGCCCCCGGTGCGTCACTTGCCCCTTAGAACGTCTCCCCTTTGGCAGCCTTTTCCAACAGCAGCGCCGGTGGTGCGAAACGCTCGCCGTACTGCCCGGCCAGGTACTGGGCGCGCGCAACGAAGTCCTTGACCCCGTACTGATTGATAAACTGCAGCGCGCCGCCGGTCCAGGCGGCAAAGCCGATGCCGAAGATCGATCCGACGTTGGCATCCGCCGTCGAGGTCAGCACGCCCTCCTCCACGCAGCGCACGGTTTCGATGGCTTGCACGAACAGCAGGCGATCGCGTACGTCCTTCGGCGAAATCTGCCCATCGGTTTTTTCAAAGCGTGTTTTCAGTTCAGGCCACAGATGTTTCTGGCCCCCGGCCGGATATTCGTAGAAACCGCCTCCGGCCGCCTTGCCTGGCCGCTTGTATTCGTTGAGCAGCAAGTCAATCACGGCGAACGCCGGGTGCTCAATCAGCGGTTTCCCTTCTGCTTGAAGGTCTTTGGCGGTTTGCTGACGGATATGGCTCATCAGGCTGAGGGAAACTTCGTCAGAGATCGCCAGTGGTCCGACAGGCATGCCCGCCTTGCGCGCCTCGGTCTCGATCATCGGCGCACTGACGCCTTCGCCAAGCATGGCGATACCTTCATTGGTGAAAGTGCCGAACACCCGCGACGTGAAGAAACCACGACTGTCGTTGACCACAATCGGGGTTTTCTTGATTTGCAGGACGAAATCGAAGCCGCGCGCCAGGGTTTCGTCACTGGTATTGGCGCCCTTGATGATTTCCACCAACGGCATTTTTTCCACGGGGCTGAAGAAATGCAGACCGATGAACTTACTCTGGTCCGGCACTGCCGTGGCGAGGCCGCTGATCGGCAGGGTTGAGGTATTGGACGCGATCACCGAATCCGCGCCGACGACATTCTGCGCGGCCAACGAGACCTTGGCTTTCAGTTCACGGTCTTCAAACACCGCTTCAATGATCAGGTCGCAGCCCGCCAGGTCGGCATCGTTTTCAGTGGGATGGATGCGCGCCAGCACGGTTTCACGTTGCTCGACGCTCATCTGCCCGCGCGCCACTTTCTTGTCCAGCAGCGCAGCCGAGTGCGCCTTGCCCTTTTCGGCGGCCGCGAGGTTGATGTCCTTGAGCACCACGTCGATACCCGCCGACGCGCTGACAAACGCAATGCCGGCGCCCATCATCCCGGCGCCGAGCACGCCGACCTTCCTGGTTGCATAGGGCGCGAAACCCTGAGGTCGGGAACCGCCGGCATTGATTTCATTGAGCTGGAACCAGAAGGTGCCAATCAGGTTTTTCGAGACCTGGCCGGTGGTCAGTTCGGTGAAGTAGCGGGTCTCGATCAGGTGAGCCGTGTCGAAATCCACTTGTGCACCTTCAACCGCCGCACAGAGGATTTTCTCCGGCGCAGGCATCGTGCCCTGGGTTTTGCTGCGCAGGATCGACGGCGCAATCGCCAGCATCTGCGCAACTTTCGGGTTCGACGGCGTACCTCCGGGAATCTGATAGCCCTTCACATCCCAGCGTTGCACCGCGCCGGGATTGGCAACAATCCATGCCCGTGCCTTGGCCAACAGTTCATCATGGTCCGCGGCCAGCTCATCGATCAGCCCCGCTTGCAACGCCTGTTGTGGCCGAACTTTTTTGCCTTCAAGCAAGTACGGCAGGGCTTTTTCCAGGCCGAGCATGCGCACCATGCGCACCACCCCGCCACCACCCGGCAATAGGCCGAGGGTCACTTCCGGCAGGCCGAGTTGCACCGCCGGATTGTCCAGCGCCACCCGGTGATGGCAGGCCAGGCAGATTTCCCAACCACCGCCGAGCGCCGCGCCGTTAATGGCGGCGACCACCGGTTTACCGAGGGTTTCAAGGGTGCGCAGCTGGCCCTTGAGGGTCAGCACCATGTCGTAAAAGGCTTTGGCTTCGGGTTTGCCGACCTTGATCAGCTCATTGAGGTCGCCGCCGGCGAAGAAGGTTTTCTTGGCGGACGTGATGATCACACCGGCGATGTTGTCCTTGTCGCTCACCAGACGGGCGACACAATCGGCCATGGCTTCGCGATACACCGCGTTCATGGTGTTGGCGCTCTGGCCCGGCATGTCGATGGTCAGGACAACGATCTGGTCCTGACCCTTTTCGTAACGAATGGCTTGGCTCATAAACAGGTTCCTTGAAGGCAGGCTCAGAGGCGTTCGATGATGGTGGCAATGCCCATGCCGCCGCCGACACACAAGGTCGCGAGGCCATAACGCAGGCGCCGGGTTTCCAGTTCATCGAGCAAGGTGCCGAGAATCGCGCAACCGGTAGCGCCCAGCGGGTGACCCATGGCGATAGAGCCGCCGTTGACGTTGACCTTGTCCGGGTCGACGGCCATGTCCTTGATGAACTTCAACACCACCGAGGCGAAGGCCTCGTTGACTTCGAACAGGTCGATGTCTTCGACCCGCAACCCGGCCTTGGCCAAGGCCTTGCGCGTCGCCGGCGCGGGGCCGGTGAGCATGATGGTCGGGTCGGTGCTGGTGACCGCCGTGGCGACGATCCGCGCCCGGGGCTGCAAGCCGAGCGCCCGGCCCTTGGCTTCGGAGCCGATCAGCATCAAGGCTGCGCCGTCGACGATCCCGGAGCTGTTGCCCGGCGTGTGAACATGGTTGATCCGTTCCACATGGCTGTAGACCCGCAGCGCCGTGGCGTCGAAGCCCATCTGGCCGATCATCTCGAAACTCGGCTTGAGCTTGGCCAGACCTTCGAGGGTCGATTCGGCACGGATGAATTCATCATGATCGAGCAGGATGATGCCGTTCTGGTCCTGCACCGGTACCAGTGATTTGTTGAACGAACCATCGGCCCGCGCCCGCGCGGCTTTCTGCTGCGAGTGCAGAGCGTAGGCATCGACGTCCTGACGGCTGAAGCCTTCGAGGGTGGCGATCAGGTCGGCGCCCACGCCTTGCGGAGTGAAATGGCTGTGCAGATTGGTGGCAGGATCCAGCGCCCAGGCCCCGCCGTCGCTGCCCATCGGCACCCGCGACATCGACTCGACACCGCCAACGACCACCAGATCTTCGAAACCGGAACGCACTTTCATCGCCCCCAGGTTCACCGCTTCCAATCCGGAGGCACAGAATCGATTGATCTGCACACCGGCCACGCTGACATCCCAATCAGCGACTTGAGCGGCGGTTTTGGCGATATCGGAGCCTTGATCGCCGATGGGCGTCACGCAGCCCAGCACCACGTCATCGACCTGACGGGTATCGAGGGCCGTCCGCTGTTGCAGCGCCGTGAGCAGCCCCGCCACCAGGTTGACCGGTTTGACGCTGTGCAAGGCGCCATCGGCCTTGCCCTTGCCTCGGGGCGTGCGTAATGCGTCGAAAATCAAAGCTTGGGTCATGGCGTCCTCGATCTTGTTGTTGTCGATTTTTGATCTTTTGAAGGAGCTCCCACCTTATTCCGTGCTGGCACGGATTCAATGACCGCAACGCTCAGTGGCGTTGACGCACACGCTCAGACGGACGGTCATCCAGGGCTGGGTGAACCGGTTCAGGACACGCAGGTGTCTAGCAAAAGGCCGCCCAAGAAGCTGGCAATAGGCCTCATGCCTTTTTGATAGCTCTTTTAAAGAGCACCATACTAAATGGATCTAAACCAAGCGTGACGCGGGCTCTAAGGTGAAGGTGTACGAAGTTGTCGTCGGGTTTTGCCGAGGCGCTCGTCCTACAGGAAGTGCATCGCGCTGCCGTCATGGAGATATGCAGGCAGGCATCAGGAAATAACAAAAAAGGCGGTCAAGCCATGTTCAAACATTCGAAAGTTCGTCAAGCCGGGCTCATTCTCTTCGCCACCACATTGTTGTTAATCGTGCCGAACCTGACCAAGGTGATCGGCTGACTCACGCGCCAGAGTTGATTATCGCCACATCAAAAATGTGACTGGCTCGCTACCCGGGCCAGCGTGGCTGTGCCAATCTTTGCGGCACTTCCACGACATGGACGGCGATCCTTTGAAAACGCTCCTTCTGTTCGGGGCCTTGCTGCTCAGCACGCCTCTGTATGCCGCACAGCTCAACCTGGAGCTGGGCGCGGACAGCCGCACCTGGCAGACCGAGGAGTTGCTCAAGCATCCTCAAGCCCAGACCATCAATATTGCCAATGACGTTTCCTACAAACGTGACATGAGCTATCGCGCCGTGCCTTTGGCGGCGTTGCTGACCGGCATCAAGCCTGACGATCACCTGCAAGCCGTGGCGCTTGATGGCTTTGCCGCTGAACTGGCGGCTGCGCCTCTGCTTAATACCGAGGGGGCTCGCGCCTGGCTGGCGATTGAAGACCCCGCCAAGCCGTGGCCGCCCCTCTCCGCAGGCAAGCACAGCGCCGGGCCGTTTTATCTGGTCTGGACCAACCCACGGGCGGGCAACATCAGCCCGGAACAATGGCCGTTCGAAGTCGCCAGCATCAAGCGCATGGCACCGGTGGCCGAGCGCTTCCCGACCCTGCTGCCGGACCCGGCGTTAAAGGCCGACGATCCGGTCAACAAGGGCTTCGCGTTGTTTCAGAAGAACTGTCTGGCCTGCCATCGATTGAACGGTGCCGGAGACGCGCAGTTCGGGCCTGACCTGAACATTCCGTACAACCCGACCGAATATTTTGGCGCGGACTTCCTCAAGCGCTACATCCGCGATCCGCAGAGTTTGCGCCAGTGGCCGCAAGCGAAGATGCCGGGGTTTTCGGCCGAGGTCTTGCCGGATGAGGACCTGGGGATGTTGGTGGGCTATTTGAAACACATGGCCGGACGCAAGGTTAAGCCCTGAGACACTCCGCTCTGTAGGAGCTGGCTTGCCAGCGATAGCGGTCTGACATCCAACATTGATGTCGACTGTGATGACCTCATCGCTGGCAAGCCAGCTCCTACAAGAGATGTGCGGTGATCGTTACTACTGCTGCTGAACGGAAATCACCGGTGCCGGCGTCGGGGTCACCAGGACCTTGGCGTGCATCTGCTCACACCCGCCGCCCCGACGCATGCCACGTACCGGACAGGCATCGAGGTAATCAAGCCCTACTGCCAGTTTCAAGTGTCGTTCGGGGCGCGCCAGTTCGTTGGTCACGTCGAAGCTGTACCAGGCGTCATCGAGCCAGGCTTCAGCCCAGGCGTGACTGGCCAGGTGTTCACTGTTCTCGCTGTACAGATACCCCGACACATACCGCGCCGGAATGCCCAGGCTGCGGGTGCAGGCGAGGAATGCATGGGTGTGGTCCTGGCACACGCCAGAGCGCCCGGCAAAGGCTTGTGCGGCGCTGGTGTCCACTTCGGTGGAACCCGGCGTGTAGGTCATGTGCTGGTTGAGGCCGTGCATCAAGTCGATCAGCGCCGTACGGTCCCGGCGTTGCTTGCATTCCTTTTCGGCGAACGCGCGCAAAGCCTGGTCAGCCTCGGTCAGACGGGTAAATCGCAAAAACGGCAGCGCCGACTGACTCTCGTGCTCGGCTTCGCGCAGCTCATCGATATCGACCTGACCACGGGCGCCGATGATGATCGCCTCGTGAGGCTCGTCCATGGTCAGCACATGCAGAATGTTGCCGAACGGATCGAGTTGCGCGCGCACCGGACGCGGCAGGTCGAGCTGCCAGCTGAGTACATGTTGGCGCTCGCTGTCGTGGGGCGTCAGTCGCAAATACTGGATGCTCGCCCGCACCTGATCTTCGTAGTGATAGGTGGTCTCGTGGCTTATGGAAAGTCTCATGCAGCCTCCAGGTAAGAACTGTGAATCGCGTTGCCCAACTGGCGCACCAGCGGGATGAACTCGGTCAGCCAGGCGTGCAGGCCTTCGTCGAGAATTTCGTTGATGCCGGTGTAGCGCAGACGCGCGTCTATTTCCGCCGCCATACGTTGCGCGGGACGGCCGTTGGCCCCCGGCAACTGGGCGAGGATCTGGTCGATTTCTTCGGTGCAGGCGCGCAGGGAACGCGGGACATCTGCCCGCAACAACAGTAATTCCGCTACATGCCGCGCGCCGGGAGCGTCACGGTAGATCTCGGTGTAGGCCTCGAAGGATGAGAGGGCCCGCAGCAGCGCACTCCACTGGTAATAGGCGTGCGCCGTGCCGTCGCTGACCGCTTCGGCCTGATCACCGGCCATTTCGTAACGGGCGTCGAGCAGGCGCAACGTGTTGTCGGCCCTTTCGATGAACGTGCCCAGACGAATGAAGCGAAAGGCGTCGTTACGCATGATGGTGCCGTAGGACGCGCCCCGGAACAGGTGGGAACGTTCCTTGATCCACTCGCAGAAACGACTCATGCCATAGCGGCTGAGGCCCTGTTCGGCGATGCCGCGAATTTCCAGCCAGGTGGCGTTGATGTTTTCCCACATGTCGGCGGTGATTCGCCCACGCACCGCATGAGCACTGGCCCGCGCCGCGCCGAGACAACTGTAGATGCTGGCCGGGTTGGCCGCGTCCAGGGCGAAGAAATGCAGCAACCGCTCGGCGTGCAATTCGCCGTGGCGTTCGAGGTAATCGTCCAGCGTGCCGGTAATCAACAGCGGCATGGCCAGTTCGTGCAAGCCGTTGCCACGGCCATCCTGTGGCATCAGTGACAGCGAGTAACTGATGTCGAGCATCCGTGCGAGGTTTTCCGCCCGCTCCAGGTAACGCGACATCCAATACAAATCCGAGGCAGTTCTACTTAGCATGACAGGCTTCCTTCAATCCTCGACCACCCAGGTGTCCTTGGTTCCGCCACCCTGGGAGGAATTCACCACCAGGGAGCCTTCGCGCAGGGCGACACGGGTCAAACCGCCGGGCACGACCCGGGTTTCACGGCCTGACAATACAAACGGACGCAGATCGATATGCCGCGGTGCGATACCGTTTTCGACAAACGTCGGACAGGTCGACAGCGACAGCGTCGGTTGCGCGATATAGGCGTGTGGCTTGGCAATGATCCGTGCGCGAAAGGATTCGATTTCCGCTGCCGTCGCCGCCGGCCCTACCAGCATTCCGTAACCGCCTGAGCCTTGGGTTTCCTTGACTACCAGTTCTGGAAGATTGGCCAGCACGTGAGAAAGTTCAGACGGATTACGGCACTGCCACGTAGGAACGTTCTTGAGAATCGGCTCTTCATCCAGGTAGAAGCGAATCATGTCAGTCACGAACGGATACACCGATTTGTCGTCCGCCACCCCCGTGCCGATGGCATTGGCCAGCACCACATTGCCGGAACGGTAGGACGACAGCAGCCCCGGTACGCCGAGCATCGAATCCGGATTGAACGCCAGCGGATCGAGGAACGCATCGTCGAGGCGACGGTAGATCACGTCGACGGCTTTGGGGCCGTCGGTGGTGCGCATGTAGACCTTGTCGTCACGCACGAACAAATCCGCGCCTTCCACCAGTTCCACACCCATTTCCCGTGCCAGGAATGCATGTTCGAAGAACGCGCTGTTGAACCGTCCCGGGGTCAGTACCACCACGCTCGGGTTGTCGATCGGGCTTGAGCTTTTCAGGGTGTCGAGCAACAGGTTCGGGTAGTGGTCGATGGGGGCAATGCGTTGCGCCGCGAAGAGCTCGGGGAACAGGCGCATCATCATCTTGCGGTCTTCGAGCATGTAGCTGACGCCGCTCGGGGTCCGCAGGTTGTCTTCGAGCACGTAGTACGTGCCGTCGCCGTCGCGCACCAGATCGACGCCGGAGATGTGCGAATAGATATCGCGGTGCAGATCCAGGCCCTGCATCGCCAACTGGTATTGCTCGTTGGCCAGCACCTGTTCGGCTGGAATGATTCCGGCCTTGATGATGCGTTGCTCGTGGTAAAGGTCGGCGAGGAACATGTTCAACGCCTTGACCCGCTGGATGCAACCGCGCTCGACCACTCGCCATTCGCTGGCGGGGATGCTGCGGGGGATGGTGTCGAAGGGAATCAGGCGCTCTGTCCCCTGCTCATCACCGTAGAGCGTGAATGTAATCCCGGCGCGATGAAATAACAGATCGGCCTCGCGTCGCCGTTGTGCCAAAAGCTCGTCAGGCGTTTCGGCCAGCCAACGGGCAAACTCCCGATAATGCGGGCGGACCTGGCCGCCGGCATCGTACATCTCATCAAAATAGGTGCGGATCATGCCGTACTCCTTGTCACCCGGACATGCAGGCCTTCGCAAGGCCCGTGCCATCGGCATAAACGCTTTGATTTCAATCGGTTGGATATTCAACGCGGACACACCGCACCAATCCTGTGCGGCAAACGCCCCAACCTGATCGCCCCCGCTTCATTGCAAGGCGTTGTTGTCGCCTATCACCAGCATAGTCAGAGTTGATTTCACTGCCCGGTTAACGCTGGGGATAATCCGTGCATTCGCTGAAAAGCTCACCGAACTTCCCTTTAGCCGCCCGTTTTGGGCGGCTTTTTTTTGCCTTTTTGAAATGTTGTGAATCAAAAACAAAAACGGCCAACCCAAAGGTCAGCCGTTGCTGATGCTTGTTACTGTTCATAGCGTTATGCGAGTCGCCCTCGTACCTCCTGCTTGACACCCCAGCCTTCAATGATGCCGCCCAATGGCTCGACCACCGCTTCGAAACCCTGTTCGAAATCGCCGATGTCATCGTAAGTGGCGTACATCACTTTGCTCAGTTCGAGCGCCCATGCGCCGTCGTCGCGCACACTGATCTGCGCATTCAGCGATTCACCATGATGAAAATGACGTGCCGCCCTGCGTGCCCGCTCCTCGTCCGGGAAAATGGCGTAGAACTCGATGGGATGGAACCGTGAAAAATCAAAACCGCCTTCTTTCATGCGGCGCAGCACACTGCTGCTGATGTCTTCTTGATGGGCTGTGCTCATGAAACGTCCTCCTCAAACTGATGGATAGACTTTCCGTACTCCCTGACGCACGCGACCCGCTGGTGCGAGCGATTCGGCAACCGATGTGCCGACGGGAAACAAGCATGGAGCTGACAAGACCAGACCTTAGCGATCCATTCGCTGATCTCGATTGCAGATTAGCCCCAAGATAGAGCTGCTGCCAAGGCCTGGTTGTGAATGAGACAGGAGGTGTTCAGATTGGCGTGATGCCGAGGATTTGAATGCTGTTCTGGGCTTTCAGGTTTTTCACGCTGGCGTCAGCGGTTCGCCCTTCGAAATCGTTCAGATCCAGCTTCGCGGCGACAGGAAGGAAACGTTCCTTGATGAGCTTGGCAACCTGCTCATGGCTCGGGCATTCCTCGCACTCGAAGATTTCGTCGACGGTTTCACCGTGATCATCCACGAAAGTGACTTTCCAGTTGGACATCGGAGTCTCCTCGATCAAACCTGCAATGGGCTTACAACTATCTCGACCTGGGTAGCTGGCTAATCGTTCCACTGGATCAGTTGGCGTCCAGAATGCAGGAGCGAGCCTGCTCGCTCCTGCCGGGGAAATGCGTCGGGCTTGAGAATCCGGTCAGATTCTGACATTCCCCCGCGGCCCGGCAATCGCCCAAATGATCAGGCCCAAAACCGGCAACAACAGGATCAATAGCACCCAGAGGACTTTCATCCCGGTCTCGGCGCCACTTTTCAGTACATTGATGATGGCCCAGATATCCAGGGCAAGAATGATCAGGCCTACCAGGCTGTTAAAGGTGGAACCCATGGTGACGCTCCTGAAGAGTGGTATGCCCCCTTAGGATAGCCGGCCATGGCCAGGGTTCCCTTTTATTGACAGCTTTGTGGCCTCAGACGTGGATGGCCACTTTCAACGCTTCGAGGGATGGCGCCGCTGCGATGCCGACTTCGGCGCACAGCTCCAGCACCCGTGGCAGGTCATTGCCGTAGACCAGCACCACTTGCAACTCGTCGTCCAGCAGTTGGCTGAAGTTCATCAGCGTGTAACCGCCGTTTTCCTTGTTCAGGCTGCTCATCTGCACCTGGATGCGATTGAGCGCGGTCAGCGCTTCGGTCTTGGCCAATTGCTTGGGCTTGAGGTTGAAATCGACCCCTGGGCCAAACGAGGCGACGATCTGTGCGAACAGGTCCGCGTAGGTGTCGGCCTGGAACAGCACGGTTTCCGGCAGACTGCCGACGACGACCCACTCGCCCAACGGAATCGGGAAGGTTTCATCGTAGTTGATGTCCGGGTTGGCTGTCAGAAAACCCTCTGGATCCGCGTAGGCCTGGGCCGCTTCGTCAGCGACTTTCTGGATTTCGTCATCGCCCATGCACCCGGAGCTGATTTTGCTGATGAGTTCGACGAGTGCGGCTTTCATTGGGTAGATCCTGTAGCGAGGGAATTTTGAGGTGCGAAGGATAACCGCAAAAACCAAAAAGATCGCAGCCTTCGACAGCGCCTACAGGGTGCTGTCGAAGGTTGCGATCTTTCGCAGGCACATCAGCCCAGCAGTTTTTCCAGCTGCGCGATGGTGTCGGTTGCGCCCAATGTCTTGGCGGCATCAAGCGCGGTAATGCCATTGGCGTCCTTGGCTTTCGGGTCGGCACCTTTGCTGATCAGGTAATCGACGACTTCAACGCGGTTGAACATCGCGGCCATCATCAACGCCGTGCGGCCATCGAATGACGAGCCTTCCACCTGCGCGCCGCCTTCAACCAACGCCTTGATCACCGCCAGGTCACCCTTGAACGCGGCGCCGGCAATCGGGCTTTGGCCGTTGTCATTGCGGATTTCCGGATCGGCCTTGTGTTCGAGCAAGACTTTCACGGTATCGACATGGCCGTGATACGCGGCCAGCATCAGCAAGGTGTCGCCCTTGTGGTTGCGCAGGTTCGGCGGCAGGCCTTTGCTCAGCAGCGCAGCCATCATGGCCGCATCCCCCTCGCGCGCCTTGTTGAATACCTGTTCGGCAAACTCGGCAGCTTCTTCGGGGGTCATCTGGCGGCTTTTGTCGGACATTGGGCACTCCATTGTGTCATTCGTAAAAGCCGACAGTTTCCCGAGCAGCCCCGACACTGTCACTTCTTTTTTCTGATGCGAGCCTATAGCCACATTCAATAACGATACTTGCCAGCCTGAATGTCCGCTAGCACCTGCTCGGTGACCTGCACGTAAGTGTCGGTGCCGGGCAGCCAGGCGTAAATCGGGTCATCGCCGGTTCTGCCCGGGTCGAACGCTTCGTCCTTGAGCCGGGTTTTCTGGTACTTGAAAGTCCCGGTGGTCTCCATTTTCACTTTCACCCGCAGGAACAACGGCACCGCATAGGCCGGCATGTGTTGGCGGACAAAAGCCAGCAGTTCACTGAAGTCCAGGGTTGCCAATGACTCCGCCGGCGTAATTGCGGCCATCCCGGCGCGGCCGTTGGTGTTGCGGATTTCTACGCCGTAGGCGACCGCTTCGGAAATAGGCGGGTACTGCAGGAGGATGTTCTCGACCTCGGTGGTTGAGACGTTCTCGCCCTTCCAGCGGTAGGTGTCACCCAACCGATCAACAAACTGGGCGTGCCCGAAACCGATGTTGCGCAGCAGATCTCCGGTGTTGAAGTATCGGTCGCCTTTCTCGAACACATCGTGAAGGACGACTTTCTCGGTTTTCTGCGGATCGGTGTAGCCGTCCAGCGGTGCCTTGTCGTCGATTTTGGCCAGCAACAGGCCCTGCTCGCCCTTGCCGACCTTGCGCATGAAGCCGTTGGAGCCACGGGTCGGCGCACCACTGTCGTGGTCATACGCCGCCAATTCCCACGACATCAGGGAAAAACCGACGGTGTTGTCGAAGTTCAGAATGTTGGTGAAACCGATATTGCCGTCACTGGCGGCATACAGTTCGCAGATGTGATCCACGGCGAAGCGTGTCTTGAACTCGGTCCATGCGCCGGGGCGCAGACCGTTGCCGATCATTTTCCTGACCCCGTGTTTACCGTCGTCGGCACTGGGCGGTTGATCGACCAGGTAACGGCACAACTCGCCCACGTAACCGATGGTCGTCGCCCGGTACTTGTGCACGTCGCTCCAGAACTGGCTGGCGCTGAATTTGCGGCGGATGGCGAAACCCGAAGCGCCGCTGACGGCCGAGCCCCAGCACACGCATAAACCGGTGGCGTGATACAGCGGCAAGGTGCAATAGACGACATCCTCGGGACGCATATCCAGCGCGATCATCCCGAAGCTGGCGGAACTGCGCATCCAGCGCCCATGCTTGAACACCCCGGCCTTGGGCAACCCCGTGGTGCCGGAGGTGTAGATATAGAAACAAGGGTCGTCGAAAAAAATCTGCTGGCTGCTGGCGGGGTTTTGACTGTTGGCGTCGATGCTGGCGGCCATCAGATTGATGAACCCCGACGGGGCGATTCCCGGATGACTCCAAGTGTCTTGATCGGCGACAAACCAGGTGCGCGCCGAATCGATCGACACCTGCTCGCGCACTGTCAGGAACGCGGGGACCAACTCTCCACCAACGACGATGGCGGCCGGTTTCACCAGGTTTATGCTGTGCACGAGGGTGTCACGGGTTTGCGAGGTATTGAGCAATGCCGTGATCGCGCCAACCTTGGCCACTGCCAGGATCGTCACCAGCAATTCCGGGCGATTCTCGATGAACACCGCCACCACGTCGCCCTTGACGATGCCTTGCTCGATCAGGTGGTGGGCAATGCGATTGGCCCATTGATTGACCTGTGCATAAGTCAGCGCAACGTCGCCATGCAGCAATGCCGGGCCATCAGGGTTGCGCAAGGTGGCTTGCTCGAAACTCCACCCCAGGCCACACGGTTGGGTCGGGTCCTTGACGTTGGCCACCTTCATCCCCTTCACCACGCGCGGAATGGCTTTGGCTATGGAGGGCAGTTTGCGGAGCATCATGCCCCAGGTAATCGTGTCGCTTGGCGTGCGGCTCATGTCTGCTCCCGTTCGATCTTTTTATTGTCGGGCGGCGTTGATTGAGCCCGAAAATACGTCAACGGTTCTTGAGCTGTACACGCGGTTTTTGAAATGTTTTGTATCCGCACCCGTACCGGGCGAATGCGGGAGCACCTGCCTGGGCAATGGTTCCATCCGATTGCCGAGGAACCTGCAAAATGCAGGATGCACGATGGCCCTTCATGCAAATTGCACGGAAGTGAAAAAACAGAAAATATCTAACTATATGTTTTTAAAGGAATTTATAAAGCGGCGGATACTGGCACAATCACTGCAACTCTCTGTACATGCTTGCCATTCAAGAGCTAACGGAGCTGATAGACATGAGCCTGATCCAAGAAAAATTTTCGTCTTTGTTCTCCAACTTCGAAGTCGCCACCCAGCCTCGCCCTGACGGTGGAATTCTGCTGACCCTGCGCGGGGGTGAAGGCAGAGAGTTCAAACGCTCGATTTCCTACCAGCAATTGCACAATGGCGATCAACTGTCGTGGGTCATCAGCGCCATTCGCCGTGACCTTGCCGAACAAGCCAGTGAGCTGCCGCAAATTTCCATGTTGCAGAGCCAGCAACGGTTTGCGCTGCCGACTTATCATTCGCTGTAAATATCAAACACTGTGGGAGCGAGTTTGCTCGCGATAGCGGTCTGTCAGACACATTGATGTGGTCTGATCCGATGCAATCGCGAGCAAGCTCGCTCCCACAGGTTTATACGGTGCCTGGAAGGTAGCGGGATTCACCCACGCTTTGAATCGTCTCAATCCTCAAGACGCGGAAACTGCCCGGCAATCTTGTCGCCGGTGAAGTTGGCCACACGGCCTTGCGGGTTGTTGAACAGGTGGATCGTGATGAAATGCGGGCGTTCGCCCATGTCGAACCATTGCTTGGTACCGGCCGGCACCGAAATCAGATCGTTTTTCTCGCAGAGCACGGCGTAGATGTAATCGTCGATGTGCAGAGTAAACAGGCCACGGCCGGCGACGAAAAATCGTACGTCGTCTTCCTCAAGGCGATGTTCTTCGAGTAACTGCACGCGCAGCTCTTCCACTTGCGGGTGATCGCTGTTGACGCTGAGCACATCGACGTTGATGTAGCCGCGCTCGGTCATCAGCTTGTCGATGGGTTGCTGGTAGGCGCCGATCAGCTCTTCCTGGCTCGCACCGGGCTGGATTTTCGCAGCGGCTTGCCAGCGGTCGAAATGCACGCCGTGCGCGGCCAGGGTTGACTGAATGTCTTCGAGATGGGTCAGCACCTTGTTGGGAATCTCGGGGCTGGAGACGTGATAGACGGACAGGCTGCTCATCAGGGCAACTCCTTAACGGTTATGAGCGAGCGTGTCTTCAACTCGCACTCGAACAAAAATTCAAAAGCCTCGTTTGCCGGGCAAGCTGTTCACAAGGACGGCTCAAGGCCTGTCCTCTTGCATCCGTGTGGCAATGATAACGGCTGCCGCGACGGCGGCGAGGCTGGCAATACTAAAGGTCCATGCCGCGCCGAGGGCATTCCAGCTGTAGCCGGAATACAACGCGCCCATGGCGCCGCCCGTACCGGCGAGCGCGGCATATAACGCTTGGCCCTGCCCTTGCTGGCGCGCACCGAAACTGCGTTGCACGAAGGCAATGGCGGCGGCGTGAAAGCTGCCGAACGTCGCCGCGTGCAAGACCTGGGCAAACAGCAGCACCCAGAGAAACTCGGCCAGCGAGCCGAGCAGCAACCAACGCAGCGCCGCCAGCAGAAAACTCGCCAGCAATACCCGGCGCAGCGAGAAACGCGCAAGAATTCTGCTCATGGCCATGAACATCAACACTTCTGCCACCACACCAACGGCCCACAGCATGCCGATCACGCCGCGGCTGTAGCCCAGACGCTCAAGGTGAAGGGTCAAAAAGGTGTAATACGGCCCGTGACTCATCTGCATCAACGCTACGCTGCCGTAAAAGGCCAGCACGCCGGGGCTGCGCAGTTGCTTGAGAAACCCTTCCCCCGCCACCCGATTGCCTGGTGCCGGCTGGGCGTTAGGCACCCACAGGCTGCTCAGGACGATGCCGGCCATGATCAACACCAGCGCCGCCGGGTAGATGTCCAGGCTCAGCCATTCGAACAGACGCCCCAGCGCAACCACCGTAATGATGAACCCGATGGAGCCCCACAGGCGAATCTGGCTATAGCGCGAAGTCTGCCCCTGCAGATGCGCCAGGGTGATGACTTCAAACTGCGGCAGCACCGCGTGCCAGAAGAATGCGTGCAGCGCCATGACCATCGCCAGCCAGGCGTAGGTCTTGCTGACGAAGATCAGTGAGAAGGTGAGCAATGTGCACACCGCGCCGAAACGCACGATGGCCAGCCGCCGACCGGTGTAGTCACCCAGCCAGCCCCAGATGTTCGGCGCTACGCAGCGCATCAGCATCGGGATCGCCACCAGTTCGCCGATGCGCGCAGCGGAAAACCCCAGGTGATCGAAGTACAGCGCCAGAAACGGCGCTGTCGAACCGAGCAAGGCGAAATAGAACAGATAGAAACTGGAGAGCCGCCAGTACGGGAGCGCCGCCGCAACCATCAGATTGCAGCGGCCGTGAGGTCAACCATTAAAGCTGACCCAGCACCGGCGTGCTCACGCGCACGTCGGCGTTCTGCCCGCGGTGACGCAGCAGATGGTCCATCAGCACAATGGCCATCATCGCTTCGGCGATTGGTGTGGCGCGGATGCCGACGCACGGGTCGTGCCGGCCCTTGGTGATCACGTCCACCGGGTTGCCATGAATGTCGATGGATCGGCCCGGCGTGGTGATGCTGGATGTCGGCTTCAATGCCAGATGCGCAACGATCGGCTGACCGGACGAAATACCGCCGAGAATGCCGCCCGCATTGTTGCTGAGGAAGCCTTGCGGGGTCATTTCGTCGCGATGCTCGGTGCCACGCTGGGCGACGCTGGCGAAACCGGCGCCGATTTCCACGCCTTTGACCGCGTTGATGCTCATCAGCGCATGGGCCAGTTCAGCGTCGAGGCGGTCGAAGATCGGCTCGCCGAGGCCCGGCATCACGCCTTCGGCGACCACGGTGATCTTCGCGCCGACCGAATCCTGGTCGCGGCGCAGCTGATCCATATACGCTTCCAGCTCCGGCACTTTGTCCGGGTCGGCGCTGAAGAAGGCGTTTTCTTCGACCGAATCCCAGGTCTTGAACGGGATTTCAATCGGGCCGAGCTGGCTCATGTAGCCACGAATGACGATGCCTTGGGACGCCAGGTATTTCTTGGCAATCGCTCCGGCCGCCACGCGCATCGCAGTTTCCCGCGCCGAGCTGCGACCGCCGCCGCGATAATCGCGCTCGCCGTATTTGTGGTGGTAGGTGTAGTCGGCGTGGGCCGGGCGGAACAGGTCCTTGATCGCCGAGTAGTCCTTGGACTTCTGGTCGGTGTTGCGGATCAACAGGCCGATGGCGCAACCGGTGGTGCGGCCTTCGAACACGCCGGAGAGGATTTCGACTTCGTCGGCTTCCTGGCGCTGGGTGGTGTGGCGGCTGGTGCCGGGCTTGCGGCGGTCCAGGTCGCGCTGCAGATCTTCAAGGGAGATCTCCAGGCCCGGCGGGCAGCCATCGACAATGGCGACCAACGCCGGACCATGGCTTTCGCCCGCGGTGGTGACAGTGAACAGCTTGCCGTAGGTATTGCCGGACATGCAGGACGCTCCGTGAAATCGAACCCAAATACGTAATGCGCGCCAGTATACGCAGGCTACCCAAGTAGTTCATCCTCGAACCTTATGGGTGTCTGCTAGTCCAACCGGCATCTTGTTGATGATGGCGTGATGATGCTGCGAGTTTTGCTCTTGACCCTTACCTTGTTTACAGGCTTCGTCCAGGCCAGCGTCCTGCAACGGCCGATCTCGTTGGACACCGGCACCGGAGAGCTTTTCGGCTCGCTGTTGCTGCCAAAATCCGACACGCCGGTACCGGTTGTCCTGATCATTTCCGGCTCCGGTCCTACGGATCGTGACGGAAACAACCCCGATGGCGGGCGCAACGACAGCCTTAAACGGTTGGCGTGGGTGCTGGCCAAACACAACATCGCCAGCGTGCGTTACGACAAACGCGGCGTGGCGGCGAGCCTGGCAGCCACGCCGGATGAGCGCAATCTGACGCTGGATGCCTATGTTTCCGACGCCGAAGCCTGGGGCCGCAAGCTCAAGTCCGATCCGCGTTTCGGCAAACTGATTCTGCTCGGTCATAGCGAAGGCGCATTGATTGCCAGCCTCGCCGCGCCGAGCATCGATGCGACGGCGGTGATTTCCATGTCCGGCAGCGCCCGGCCGGTTGATCAGGTCATTCGCCAACAATTGAGCAATCGCCTGCCGCCAGCGCTGATGCTGCGCAGCAATGAACTGCTCGACAGCCTCAAGGCCGGCAAGACCGACGACAACGTGCCGCCGCAACTCCAGGTGATTTTCCGTCCAAGTGTGCAACCCTACCTGATTTCCCTGTTCCGCCAGGACCCGGCCGCTGCGTTCGCGAAACTAAAAATGCCGGCGTTGATCATTCAGGGCAGTAATGACATTCAGGTCGGCGTCAACGACGCCCGTCTGCTCAAGGCCGCCAAACCGGACGCCGAACTGGCGCTGATCGAAGGCATGAACCACGTCCTGCGCATCGTGCCCAACGACGTCAAACGGCAATTGGCTTCCTATAAGGATCCGAATTTGCCACTGGCGGCCGAGTTGGGCGCGAAAATCCTCGAGTTTATTGACGGACTTCGCTCCAGTTGAGCGATGTTGCACTCCAGTCCTGAAAAAAACGGCCGATAAGCCTTTGTCGCCAGCGCAATGACTGGTGACACGTTGAGCTTGGACAGGATCGCGCCGTTATGACTGATACCCAGACTTCACCCGACGACACCGCTGAAAAAGACGCACCGCCAGCGGTTGAGCTGCCATGGGCGGACGTCAACGTCGAGCACCATAAAATGCTCCGTCTGGCGCCATTGCAGACCGATCGCAGTACGGGTGGCCGTCCCCTGCGCTTTGTCGAATTCGGCTATGCCGAACGCAATGACAAGCAGCGCAGCCTGATGCGCATGAGCATCACCCTGCCCGGCCAGCGTGTGCGCAAGGAACAGAATCATCTGGACGTGTGGGTCGATCACACCGAAAAAAGCGTGCATTTCGGCCCGGACAGCGGCTTGCAGATCGAGCCGATGAACCGCGGCATCGGCCGCTTCATGGCCGCCCAAGGCATCGCTTGGGCGAAAAAACGCTGGCCCGGCTACACCGTCGATGGCGTTGACCTGAACAATAAGGACGCGCTGAACGAAGACACGCGCCTGCGCCGCGATCATTTTTTACGGGTGCACGGGTTTGATGTGGTCTACGCCGACGCCCAGCATTTGAAGGGTAGCGTCAAAGAAGTGCGGGTCGGCGACCTGTTGAGTGACTGGAACACGGAAAAACTGCAGATCGTGGAAATTCTTGAAGCGGCGCAGATGCTCCAGCAGGCCGAACAGAACCTGGCCGAGCAGGAAGTGAAGCTCAAGAAACACGAAGAGAAAGTCAGCAAGTACAAGCGTGAAGACGCCGGGCTGCGGTTCACCATCACGTGTCTGGTGGCGTTTGCGGTGTTTCAGGCGGGGCTGTTGATCTGGATTGCTACGCACCGCTGATAGGCCGGTAGTGACCCATCTGTGGTGAGGGAGCTTGCTCCCTCGCCACACTATTTGAGGTCAGACGCGGGAAGCGAATAGAGCCTGATGGTCGCGGCACTGCTCGGCCGTCAGCATGAACACGCCATGCCCGCCACGCTCGAACTCCAGCCAGGCGAAGTCCACTTCCGGGTACAACGCCTCGACGTGAACCTGGCTGTTGCCCACTTCGACAATCAGCAAGCCCTTCTCGGTCAGATGGTCCGCCGCTTCGGCGAGCATGCGTCGCACCAGGTTCAAACCATCGTCACCGCAGGCCAGGCCCAGTTCCGGTTCGTGCTGGTATTCATCCGGCATGTCGGCGAAGTCTTCGGCATCGACATACGGCGGGTTCGACACGATCAGGTCGAAACGCTGGCCCGGCAAACCATCAAATCCATCGCCCTGCACGGCGTAGACCCGCTCATCAACGCCGTGACGCTCGATGTTCTGGTTGGCCACTTCCAGCGCCTCGAACGACAGATCCGCGAGCACGACCTCGGCGTTCTGGAACTCGTAGGCGCAGGCGATACCGATGCAACCGGAACCGGTGCACAGGTCGAGAATCCTTGCAGGCTCGGTGCCCAGCCATGGCGTGAAACGGTTTTCGATCAGCTCGCCAATCGGTGAACGCGGGATTAACACACGCTCGTCGACAATGAACGACATGCCACAGAACCAGGCCTCGCCCAGCAGGTAAGCGGTCGGCACGCGTTCTTCGATGCGGCGTTTGAGCAACCGCTGCACGTGGACCAGTTCGTCTTCTTCCAGGTTGCAATCGAGGTAGCTGTCGGCGATTTCCCACGGCAAGTGCAACGCACCCAACACCAGTTGGCGGGCTTCGTCCCAGGCATTGTCGGTCCCATGGCCGAAAAACAGATCCTCCCCATGGAAGTGGCTGACGGCCCAACGGATATGGTCACGCAGGGTACGAAGGCGGGAAGTGATCACGACGGCAAACTCCAGAAAAATCGACTGGCGATTCTACCAGCCAAACGACGCCACGACGACGCGGGAAAAACGCCGGAGCAAATGTAGGACTAATCTCTTTTATCAGCTGGGTATTGAACAAAACGGGGCACTTGACAACGCTGCACGCCAGTAACGACGGTGCCTACAATAGTAGCGATTCACAGAAGCGCTCAGCCAGAGGACAATGTCGCAAAAGCCCCACTCAAAGGAGCCCCAGAATGTCCGTTCCACAAACGATGTTTCAACTCAGCGGCCGCGGTTATGCAGCAGCCAGACTGAGTCAAGCGACCCTGATCATCATCGATGCCCAGAAAGAATACCTCAGCGGTCCCCTGGCCCTGAGCGGCATGGATGCGGCTGTCGCGAACATCAAGAAACTGGTGACTGCTGCCCGTGCGGCGGGCAGGCCGGTCATACATGTCCGCCACCTCGGCACCGTCGGTGGGTTGTTCGACCCACAAGGCGAGCGCGGAGAATTCATCCCGGGCCTCGAGCCGCAAGGCGACGAAGCTGTGATTGGCAAACTGCTGCCGAGCGCCTTTCACGGTACAGACCTGAAAAACCGCCTGGAAGGGCTGGGCCTGGACCTGGTGGTGTGCGGCTTCATGAGTCACTCCAGTGTCAGCACCACGGTGCGTGCCGCGAAAAACCTGGGGTTCCGTTGCACGCTGGTGGAAGACGCCTGTGCTACCCGCGATCTGCCCTACAAAGACGGTGTCCTGAGCGCCGAGCATGTTCAGCAGACCGAAATGGCGATCATGGCAGACAACTTTGCCGCCATCGCCCAGACCAGCGATCTGGTCTGATCAATACGTCCATGAGCGGTCTGCACCGCCGCTCATCCGCAAAAGTCTCTCATTAGCCGTAATTGTCTTAGCCTCAGGAACATCCCGGTCAACTCCCGGTCGAAGGGCCGATACCCATTGAGGAAGGTCGGAATGAAGTTATCCGATGGTTTTGACGCTCGCCGCTTGCGGCCCAAAGGCCAAAGCAACTGGCGTTTTCGAATCGGCGCAGCATTCGCTGCGCTGCTGGCAATGAGCGGTGTACTGCTCGCCATGGCCGGCGTCGCCAGTCTGCTCGGCCACGCCCCGGCCCTGGGTGAGATGAATACCAACCGGGTCGGTGCGGCCGTGATTCTGGTGATTGGCCTGCTCGTGCTGTACCTCGGCGTGTGGATGTGGCGCCGCTGCCGGCGCCGTTCGCGACAGTCGCGGGCGCTGAACATGTCTCCGCATCTGATGAAAAAACACGACTGAGCCCAATGCTGCGCACTTTGTCGCGCGCCCATTCGCTTCGAGTTGGGTAAACTGGCCGCCCTTCGCGGAGGCTGACATGCAAGACGACGATTTTTCCCTGTTCAAAAGCGCGATCCAAGGCGTCAAGCCGATCAAGCACGATCGCGCCGAAACCGGCAAACCCAAAGCTGACCGCGCACAGATCGCCAAGCTGCGCCAGGCCGCCACCGTGCGTACCGATGCCACCACCGTCGACGGGCTGTCTGATCAGTTCGTGATCGACGTCGGCCCGGAAGACGAACTGATGTGGGCGCGTGACGGCGTGCAGGAAAGCCAGATGCGCAAGCTCAAGGTTGGCCAGATTCCGTTCGAAGGCAGCCTCGACCTGCACGGCATGAATGTGGAAAAGGCCCGGGAAACCCTCTGGGCTTTCCTCGCTGAAGCGACCAGATTCGAAATCCGCTGCGTGCGCGTCACCCACGGCAAGGCCGTGCGCCTGGACGGCAAGCGGCCGATGATCAAAAGCCACGTCAACACCTGGCTGCGCCAGCATCCGCAGGTGCTTGGCTTCACTTCGTGCCAGGCGAAACACGGCGGTGCCGGAGCCGTTTATGTGATGCTCAAACGCACCATGATGGAAGGTCGCGACGAATAAAAGCTGATGCATCACGCTTGCAGCGCCGTGTCCACCACCGTACCCTTGCCCTTTGCGTAAAATCCCACAGGTAGTTTCATGTCCCTGGAACAGAATTACACCGCTATGTAGGGTGGGTTCTGCTTGGTGCTAAGAGGTAATGAAATCAAGGATTTCGCGCTCAGAGCTACCTGATTTTTCTCACTAAAACGCAAGGATTGGTACGGAAATTGGTACGAAGTTTTTTACATCGAGCCTCCGCTTCAATCGTCATGACGTGGGGCTTTTTCTGCAGCAAGCGTATTAGCATCCTACACTCGCGATAATAAAAAGTCTGAGCGCATATGAAAAACACAATACCGCTTGCGTTAACTTTGCTCTGGGTTTTAGCTAGTGCGGTTTTTTTTAGATTCAATTTTCAGTCAAGCAGCCCAATGTCACCGAACGAAGTTGGTGATTTTCTCGCAGGTTTTTTTTCACCTGTCGCTTTAATGTGGCTGGTTTTTGGGTATTACCAACAGGGCGAGGAGCTAAGACTCAATACCGAGGCCATAAAACTTCAAGTTAAAGAGCTTAATCTTTCAGTAGAGCAGCAGAAGGAGCTTGTGAAAGTAACTCAAGCAGATTTAAATTTAAGCACAAGAGCTCATGATCATCAATACGTTCCGCGCGAAGCTCTTTGCGGCTCTATGATTTCTATGGGAATAAGTGAAGATCGCTTGAAGGACGAATATCAGTACGTTTTTTGCAATACCGGAAACGTGCAATTTGCTATCAAGGAAGCCGTATTATCCTTCGAAACTTATGGCAAGATTGGAGAGACCGATACGTTACCAGCGATTATAAAACCCGGAGAGATAATTCTTGTCTTGGTTTCGTTTGCGACAGAGCGATATGAATCACGACGCGAAGGACTCGAAAAAGATGATGTTACAGGCTTGGAATTCGAGATCTTTTCTGCTGAAGGCACAGCTTACACCTTGCCACACAGCCATACTGATGAAGACAATATTTGGAATAAGTTTGAACTTGGTCGCGACTGCGCAGCGTAATTAAACCACACATTTTCAATTGCAAAATCACAATAAATTCGAATGCAAACTCCACAGCTTAATACGGCGAAAATACCAGAGAAACGTAACAGTAAACTGCAAATCTGGAGTATGACCTAGGAGAACTTGGCATAGATAGTAGTTCACTACCTATTATGCTCGACGTAGCTCGTCCGCCCCACGGTGTTTTTTCAGCGATAAGCTGCTAATTACTAGGACGCGTCGACCTTGGCCTCTTGTGACTGAGCAAACGTCAGCTATCGGACGGTGGCAACCCGTCGTGAAAGGCAACTAGGAGCTGTGGATTCAACCGGACACGCTGCCCCCAATGATGGATTGGATGTAGCAATCCACCGCAGCCCCACTCGTCTAGCCCGCCCTGCTTTATCTCTCCACCTTGTAGCAATTTTTAAGCAAGTTTTAATACATGCCTGTCACGGGCACTACGGGTTCCTTTTGGTCGTGGAGACTCGGGCAATGCTCAGGAAAAGGTTGCAGTACCCTCTCCACACAACTGCTACGCTGAACTCTTCACGGAGGATTCACGATGCCAAATTCAGACCTATTCCCTTCCCTGCTCTACAAGATCAACGAAAACCAATTGGCCCTTGAGGCCGCCATCCTGGAGCTTACGCTTTGGGTAGAGGAGCGATCGAGGTTGGTGGAAACGTACGCGGCGCGCTGCAGACGATCGACAAGAATGAAGAGTTTATTAAGATGACACTCGCGGTATTTCTTACACCTGAGTGAGCAAGACCGCATGCCGTATCTGAATACCGCCCCCCTTAGCTTAATCGTTAGGTTACTCATATGACCGATCCAGAGCTCGTAAAAATCAGTCTTGATAAAGAGCAGATAAGCAATCTAAAGGCTGAGGCAGTCCGAGGAAAACCTTATGTCGAGCGAGTTAGTATTGCTCTAGCATGCCGGCTTCTAGATTCATCAGACCCTAGATTTAACCCTTTTGCCGTTCTTGATGAAATTGACTATCTAGAAGGCATATCAAAAGTCTCAAGAACGAAGTCAGAGGCTCAATTCAAAAAACCACCACTTTTCCCTTTTTGGCATAAGCATTTTTCTTCTGCACAACATTTAATAAAAAACGTTGGCATTCGTTGGAATATGTCAGATGGCGGCAACAAAGACTTAGACAAGATGATTCGTGATGTTGTCATTCAATATGGCGAAGATCCGAATTCTTGGCCAAGCTATCTAGCTCACCGACTGATCATCGGAGGTTTCACAGACCGCGCTGAAAGAGGTCTAACAGGCGATTGGCTAATATATGCAAAATACGAAAATAGTAACTATTATTTAGACTTAGCCACTCATGAGGAAGGCCTAAGAGAAGAAGCTGACACTCTTTTCATAAAATTAAAGAATGGGAGCCAATCAGAGTTTCCATTCTTATTCTCTGTAGAAGTCTGACAATGCGTTGCCTGACTCCGCCGTTGAGTAGACTTCCTACGGCTTGCGCGCTCCGTGGGCATTTGGATAGCGATGCGAATCCCTTCTAGCGTCTTTGTAGACCGCTTAAGGCCACAAATTACGGCTCTTTCCTCCTTGCACGTGGCGTCCTACGGTCTATGGCTGCCCTGAATCTGCCCTAATTTTGCCATAAACCCACTTATCCAACACCGCCCAGTACCTGGCCAGCCTCGCTCCAGCTATCCTTCTCCTTTTAATACCAAGGTCAGTGGTTATGGGAACAATTCAGTGGCGGCCATATATGAATTTCACAGCGCAATCGACAGCGCTGCAAGCGTTCTATCTCATGATCGGTCGATTTAAAAAAGGCGACTTATCTGAAGGGGAATATCCGACAGTTATAGTCTTCATGGCTTTCTCACTGGAGGCCTATCTGAATACGTTGGGTCCTAGGAATATCGCCTTTTGGGATGACATCGAACGGCTTTCATGGCGTACCAAGCTAGAAATCTTACACAAAGTCGCAGGAGCACAGCCAAACTGGGGTCAAGGCCCGCTACAGTTTGCTGGAAAAATTTTTAAATTTCGCGATGGATTAGCTCATGGAAAACCAGAACGGGTCTGCGGGGAATGGGTGCAAGGAAAACCCGATGGATCCCACAGTGAGAAGAATCGGACATTGAAGCCTAGCTACATGGAGGGAATAACTTCTCAGTGGCTTCTGGATTCAGCTGATCAATTTCGAATTCTGATGACCTATCTCGGCGGGCTATTCGATTATCACGAGTCTGATCACCTATGCACCGCTGAAGGTGGTTATGACTTCGATGATGGTGTGGACTAGCCTCCACGTCATCCTTACCGGCATACTTTCTTCACGCATCGTATCCAGCTATAAACATACGCCGATTGTGTCGGAGTACTAGCGCAAAAAAGTACTATAGCCCCCCCAAAAAAGGTTATACGGTTGTTTTGACATCTCGGATTTTTTGATCACTTGGCATCAAATGGCATGGAATGGCGTACGGGCTTCCCCATTTTTGCCCCATTTCACGTCTATGGGCAGGCCACCCGAGTATGGATTCGACCTACCAATCTCAACAAGCCCGTAAATAATGGCTATCCTCAACACTTACATTTTTCGTTACCTATCCTGTACCAGAAAATTTATTTTCTCGATCATTCAAACCTTTAAACGGGACTTGAGAAGCCGTGCCCTTTGCCTAACGTACCAGGGCGAATTTCAAAATAACAACTTGCATCTGAACCGCGCACGACTGTGCAACACACTCAAGTAGCCCCAATTATTTAAATAACGCAAAACCAAATCCGAATTACCTTTATAGCAAAAAAATCTAACTTTCCAACACACTCCGTCTTAACTCCAACTCCATACTGATCGCATTTTAGGCAAACGATCGAATGGGAGTTGTCATGGAGAAAAGCTCGGTAATACAAATTCTTGACGCGAACAAAATTGACTATCAAAAACTCACCAACCTGACAGAGACTATAGCCTATCAAATATCCCCACAACTAATTCCAAACGATATAGTAGAGCAAATACTATTAACTCCACTAAAGGACGTAATACCAATTTCCCAGACTGTAAACATTGAAACTCAAATAATTAGATGCAAAAACTTGGTCTTCAACCCTCTTTCCACTCTAAATTGGACGCTACCTGAGACTGAAAATACCGGTGATTTTGTTGCAATTGCAGCCCAGCGCCTCGTTCTAAATTTTCCAAATAAAGCCTCCGAGATGGCTAACTTGAAGATTATAGCGGATGACTCTGCTCATCGAATTGATGGAGTTAAAGGAGCGACTGGAGCAACCGGTACGACATCCGGCCAGGATGATGGCAAAGATGGGGGAACTGGAGGAGACGGAAACCCGGGGCAAAATGGAAGAACTTATAGTTATCCGAACATTTATATTTTCTACAATGAAATCGTTTTGAATAATACCCTCCCTTCGATTGTCACGGCTTTGAGGATTGAAGGCACGGGGGTACAAGGCGGGGATGGTGGCCGTGGTGGAGACGGGGGACCAGGCGGCCAAGGATCTAGAGGTACTCCGGGGGACCGAGACTGCGTGTTTGGAATATGCTCTTGTGCCTCAGGACCAGGCAGAGGAGGGAATGGCGGTCGTGGTGGCTCAGGAGGAAGAGGCGGAGATGCCGGCAGAGGCGGGAACGGCGCTTCTTTGTTTTTCATTGGTCCAGCAAGCGAACAGAAAGATATCGATAAGATTGAAATGATTCTGACCAGCGCCCCTCCAGGAACACCAGGATTTCCAGGTTCAGCAGGCGGGGGGGGACAAGAAGGTGGAGGCGGATCTAAACCCTTTGAATGTGTGGAAGGGGGACACTCGGGTCGTCATGGAGGGCCCGCAAATCCGTCTGACCTGGGTTTTGGCGCGTCGAAGAATAAAGGAATGGATGGAGCTGTTTTCACAGCGATTCGAAATAATTCCGATCTCTTCTAGCGGAAATGTTACCAGGATTGCTGGAAACTAATAGGCTACTTGCTCACATAGACTGATCTCCCCACTGGGCGAAGGCCGTTAAGGAAGTACGGCCTTGCGCAATATGGATAGGGATTCGAACCCCTTCAAGTTTCCAGCCGGTCCGCTACAAACCGTAAAAAACGGCGTTATAGCAATCTGTCGTAGGTATGCTGCGGCCTGTGGCGGCCCTGATCTTGCCCTAAATATGCCCTAAGCCTTTCCCGCATTTGCAGCGCTGAGCCGTACCCGCTTCAGAGATTTCTGGTGGCTTTCGGAAAGCCTAATGATTGCCAATATGAGGCCGTTTTAACCAATAGCTGCCGGTAGCGACCTGTGCGCTACATTTTCTTGCCGCATACTTTCCTCAGACTTAATCGATACTTAATTTTTATCTTAGGCTTTAATTAACTTTGTTTTTTCCTTGTTTAAACAACCCTGAAATAATTACTGCCCAGATCGCACAAATAGTGGCAGCAAGGTAATTCCAGTAAGCTTCAATTGCCCCCCATACTCCTGCCCAAGATGATATACCAACATCAACGTCAAATTCATCCGAGAAAGCGATCACCGGAGTATATCCACCCGCGACAGCTTGCATCCGACTAACCGCCAAACTGATCTTGTTACTACCTAGATGACTTGGCTTTATCTCCCACTTCCACTTGGTATAGTAGCTTTCCAAATCCAGTCCTTGTGTTTCCGGCAAAAGTGCTTCGATTTGAAACCAGCCACTCTTAAGATTCACTTGCATTTGCGCTATTTCTTTATCGACTATAGTTTCGTCTTTTTTTGTTGATCTTTTATTTTTTTCGATCGCGGCTTTTTCTTTTTTCAACGTAGCTTTAGGCTTTTCACTCTCCTCCCTAAACTTAGAACGGCTATAAACCTCCGCTCTAAAAGAACGGGAACTACCCAATTCTATATATGAAGGATTGTAAGCAATTATCACCAACTCATCAGTATAATCAAAAAATAAATCCATATCACCCGCTTCGGACTCGAAGAGAAAAGTAGGAAAGTAAGAAAGCAGATCGGAGCGGGGCTCCTCAAGTTTCGAAAGTTGCGGATAACCAATACTGCCTAGGCCAGGCCACATATCAGCATTATTATCATCGTAAATATACCATTCCGCCTTAGGTGGAACGAAGTAATTTACAACCAACATAAATGTTAGAAAAATCATTAAAGCTAATGTAATTTCCTTCAGTTTTCGCCTTATAGCTCCCCGCCTGAAAAAGTACTTCATTATTAGTACCCCTTAATCCTGACGAACCTGAATGATCGCACATATTTTTTTCTCAAAGGAGCGCGTGAGGACACATTAATTAAAAAGAATATAGCCTACTGACAGAGATTTTCCATAAAATTTGCGCGCTAAAGCGACCGCAGTAAGGCCCTCACTACTCTGGCACCCACTTGTACAATAGCAACGCTATATTCGTGAATAGTAGCGATATACTGTATGTCGAATGGCGTACATTGATTATGCGCACGGCTCGACCGACTTACCCTTCACTTGAACGCCTCTTAATTGATCTCACCGCCCTGCAAGGTTGGTCGCATATGAGTACGCAGGAACAGTGCCTCGCCCCAGCGACCGCGCACCCTGCTTCCCAAGCGGATAACGAGGGTTCGATTCCCTTCACCCGTTCCACTATTTTCAAGGCCTCCAGCCTATCCCGCTTCAACAAGGTGTCTGTCAAGGTGTCTGTTTCTAGTTTTCATAGGCTGCCTACCAATTGAAACAGACACCACAGCTAAGTCAGCCTCCAAAAATCCATTCGTCCCAACGCCATACTAACGGCAAGTAGTAGCCCCCACCTGCACGCCACCTCCCAAAGCAGATCAAGCTTGGTCGTGTGACTTTGACTCATCATCTCCCGACGCATGCCCCACGGCACAGTCGCAGCACGACGCGTTTTGCGGTGTGGTTTACAAGCTTGGCCAAAGTCTTGGTCGGAGCGATACCCAAGCTGATCGGGAAATCGGTGCAATGCAGCGCCTGGCTGCGAATGTACCGGCCGAGGAGGTCCAGCCCTTGTATACCTGTGAGATCGGCAAACGCCTCATGGATGCTGTAAACCTCAACTGCCGGGACCATCGACTCAATGATGGTCATTAAACGCTCAATCTGATTGAGCAGCTAACGTATGGCTTACACTTTCCGTGTAGCAAACATTTTAAATGTTCGTCTATCTACAAATTCGGCGACCTATCAAGAACAATCATCTCCGCTCAAAACCAGAGGAAACGCCTACACACTTAATTAATCACGTAAGTACGTAACTTTCACTTTTCGTGTAAATAACACCGACCAGAAACTGCCAAAAAATCGCTCAATACGAGCCCGCCGCATACACCCATTGCCCTACTCCCTTCTTTTCATATACACCTATAGCCCTATAACAAAGTAGGTTCGCATACGGCATACACATTCAGCCCTCGAGCAACACACGAATAGTGCCCTTCATATTTTCTGCTTTACCCAAAACTAACTATTGACGAATACCGTATCAAACAACCAGCTTAAAACTAGATCTACTCTTCACCCCACGTTACCGCGCCATTAAGCGCGGCAGCTTTCTTTGCGAGAACAAAAATGAACGTGATCATTCTTCTAATGACGACAGTAGAGTTCCTTATCAAAGTCACTGAGCTATTGCAGCTCTGGGGTATTGGCTGTCCTGGCTTTACTCCATGGTAATCAGAACAATCCTCCCAAGGCGGATGGTATCCAATTCATGATCACCAACTCGCTGCTCACCTCAGCTTTCCCTTGCCGCTGATTGGTGTTGCTGTAGCGGATGTCCAGCATCTCAAAGTGAAAGCCTTCGAACACGCGGCGGATGTCGGGATGGTCATTGATGCTAACCATCACCTTGCCTTTGCAACGTCGCATGAAGTCAGCCATGCGCTCGTAGTTCTCGAACGGAAAATCCACGCCGTAACCAGCGGTCTGCCAATACGGCGCGTCCATGTAGTGGAAGGTATGGGCCCGGTCGTAGCGCTCGGCGCATTCAAGCCAGGGGAGGTTTTCGACGTAGGTGCCGGACAGGCGCTGCCAGGCGGCCGAGAGGTTTTCCTCGATCCGCAGCAGGTTGATGGCCGGGCCGGTGGTGGCAGTGCCAAATGTTTGCCCGGTAACCTTGCCGGCGAATGCATGATGCTGCAGGTAGAAGAATCGGGCGGCGCGCTGGATGTCGGTGAGGGTTTCGGGGCGGGTCATTTTCTGCCATTCGAACACCTGCCGCGAGCTGAGTGCCCATTTGAATTGGCGCACGAACTCTTCGAGGTGGTTCTGCACGACGCGGTAAAGCGTGACCAGGTCGCCGTTGATGTCGTTGAGGACTTCGACCGGCGATGGCTGGGGCTTCATGAAGTAGAGCGCGGCACCGCTGGCAAAGACTTCAACGTAGCATTCGTGTGGCGGAAAAAGCGGGATCAGGCGATCGGCCAGGCGGCGTTTGCCGCCCATCCAAGGAATGATGGGTGTGGACATAGAGAGCAAGACCTTTACTGTATATATAGACAGGTGCTAGGCTCGCCGCGCTTCGTGCACGGAGTAAGAGCCTTGGCTGGACTTGCAGGGGCAATCTGCGGGGACGGCGACCGGATTGGATGTTGACGCATCCACCCCGGCCGCTCTTTTCACTTTGGTGTTGAGACTTCTTTGGCGTAGGCCTGACAGGCCGCGAGGGCAATCAGCCCCCGGTCCCCGTCATCGGTGACGCCGATAATTCGTTGAGCATGCGCTGGGTCAAGTTCGGCTCTTGTGGGGCCATGAACCACGCGGCCGGTGGCGGTGGTGGCTGACACCGATCCGTTGCCGGCGCCGGTGGAGGCGTCGAGTAGGACTGACAGGCGCAGATCAGCAGTGGCAAGGCGGTCGCGCAAGCGACCTTGATCACGTTGGACATCGCTCAAGGCTCGGTAATGGGATTGTTCACTGGTTGCCAGGCGCTGCTCGAGCGCGAGGCGTTTGTCTCGTTCAGCACGCTGCTGCGCGGCCGAAGCAAGGGTTATCTGATTGAGCGCTTCGGTGTGCAGGCGGCCCTGTTCGGCTAGCTGGTTGCCATATCGCCAGTCCTGGACTTGCCAGGTAATGGCTGCACAACCACCGACCAAGACGACCATCAGCACGCCTTTTGCCAGCAGCCGATACGGTGCCGGGATCAGTTCGTCGATACGCATAGCACCGCCCTCGCCCGCTCCCATAGTTCGAGTCGGTCCTGCAGGCCATTGAGACCACCATTGATCCTGCGGGTGATCGTGTTGAACTCGTTTTGATCGGCCAGCGCGTTCAGCCCATTCACAGACCAGAACCACGCGGCCGATTCAGCGGCCCACTGCGGTAGCTCCAGCAGCTCAGGGGTGCGCAGCAATCGCTCGTCGCCGAACAACGCCAAGCTGCAGCGCAGATAATTGTCGTGGCCGGTGACCTGGATCAGACCGCGACCGCGATAGCGCTGGCCATCGCCATCTGCCGCCGGGGTGTTGCCCAGTTTTGCAGCCAGCGACCCGGTGTCGTACTTGCTCATGCTCAACAGTCGCGCCTTGCACGCTATCGAACAGGCCGAGCTGCTGGCGCAACAACGTGCCGCACAGAGCCGGCGCAAACGCACCGAATCAACCTACGTATTCCCACCAACGAAGAACTTCGAGTTCATTCAACAATCGAGCGTCACCGACAAACATTTCCGGGCCGCGCTGACCGCCCTGAAGATTCGCGCCCGTCGGCAATACAACTGCCGGCACACTTACGCTACCATGTGCCTCATGGCGGGTATGAACCCTGCATTTATTGCCACTCAGCTCGGTCATAGCGTTCAGATGCTGCTATCGACCTACGCCCGATGGATTAACTCCAGCACCGACTGGGGCGAACTCGGGAAGCTCGAAAACAGCCTGATTGGTACAAAATTGGTACAGACTGAAACAGTACCCCTCTGAAACCCTTATGGAATCAGCCCCTGTGACACTGGAACAGAATTACACCGCGATTCTCGGCCAATTGGGCGAGGACGTGTCCCGCGAAGGCCTGCTCGACACGCCAAAACGTGCCGCCAAAGCCATGCAGTATCTCTGCCGCGGTTATGAACAGACGCTCGAGGAAGTCACCAACGGTGCCTTGTTCAGCTCCGACAACAGCGAAATGGTGCTGGTCAAGGACATCGAGCTGTACTCGTTGTGCGAACACCACCTGCTGCCGTTCATCGGCAAGGCGCATGTTGCCTACATCCCAAGCGGCAAGGTGCTGGGCCTGTCGAAGGTCGCGCGAATCGTCGATATGTACGCTCGCCGCCTGCAGATCCAGGAAAACCTCAGCCGCCAGATCGCCGATGCGGTCCAGCAGGTCACCGGCGCCCTGGGCGTTGCGGTGGTGATCGAGGCCAAGCACATGTGCATGATGATGCGCGGTGTGGAAAAGCAGAATTCGTCGATGATCACGTCGGTGATGCTCGGTGAGTTCCGCGAGAACGCCGCGACCCGCAGCGAATTCCTCAGCCTCATCAAGTAATTGGCAACACAAAGAAAACCGGCGTTCATCGCCGGTTTTTTTTCGCCTGAAAAAAATCAGGTAAGCTGCGCGCCTTTCTTTGTTCACACCGTGAGGCTTTCAACGTGTTCGTAAAAGCGCTTCGTGTCGGCCTTGGCCAACTGATCATCTTCATCGACTTCATCACCCGCCCCAGCAAAAAGAAGCGCCCCGCCGCTGCTCAGGCTCAGGTCGAATCCGCCGCCAAGGGCCTGACCCTGTATCAATTCCACGCCTGCCCGTTCTGCGTGAAAACCCGCCGCACCCTGCGCCGCCTGAATGTGCCGGTGGCGTTGCGTGACGCGAAGAACAACGAGCAGGACCGCCAGGCTTTGCTGGAGCAAGGCGGCAAGATCAAAGTGCCGTGCCTGCGGATTGAAGAGAATGGCGAGACCACCTGGATGTACGAGTCCAAGGTGATTATTGATTATCTGGATAAGCGGTTCGCGGCAGCCTGATGTTTTTTGTGGCGTTCTGACGGACGCCATCGCCAGAAGCCGGCTCCTACAGGTTGTGCGGCGTGAACAGATCTTGTTTGCGCTGCCTATTTGTAGGAGCCGGCTTGCTGGCGATAGGCTCCGTCCAGACACTACAAAGCCCAGACCAAAATAAACCGGCCCATGAGCCGGTTTATTCGTTTCAGGCCGCTTGCGCCGCCTGAGCCTCTCGCACTACCGCTGCCAATCGCCCAAGCCCCTCATCCAGTCGCGCCGGGTCGATGTGGCTGAAGTTCAGCCGCAGATACCCATGATGCTTGTCCGGCTCAGGGAAAAACGGTTCGCCCGGCATGAATGCCACATCATTGGCCAATGCCGCGTTGAGCAAGGTTCGCGTGTCCAGCGGCTGCTTGAGCTTCAACCAGAAAAACAGCCCGCCCTGCGGCTCGGTCCAATCCGCCAGATCAGCAAAATGAGTGTGCAGCGCCACCTGGAACGCATCCCGACGCACCCGGTAAAAATCCCGCAAGTCACTGCGATGTTGCTGATACCGCTCGCTGCCGATCCATTGCAAGGCTTGCCACTGGCCGATGCGATTGGTGTGCAAGTCCGCCGACTGCTTGAGCTTGAGCAAATGCGGGAACAAATCCGGGCTGGCGATCAGGTAGCCGACACGTAAACCGGGCATCAGGGTTTTTGACACGGTACCGGTGTAGATCCAGCTGGATTTTTTCAAGCGGCTGACGATGGGCGTGGCGCTGCCGCCATCGAAAGTCAGTTCGCGGTAGGGCTCGTCTTCAATCAAGGTCACACCGAATTCATCCAGCAGTGCCGCCACGGCATCGCGCTTGGCCTCGCTGTAACGCACGGCCGATGGATTCTGGAAAGTCGGGATCAGGTAGATGAACGCCGGACGATGTGCCTCCAGGCGAGTACGCAACTGCACCACGTCCGGGCCATCGGCCTCCAGCGGCACAGTAATGCAGTTCGCGCCGAACAACTGGAAGATTTGCAGGGCCGCCAGGTAAGTCGGCGCCTCGAGAAACACCTCGGTGCCTTTGTCGATGTACAGCTTGGCGGCCAGGTCCAGCGTCTGCTGGGAACCGCTGACCACCAACACCTGGCTCGCCTCACACTGCACGCCCAACTTCCGGGCCTCCATCGCCAACGCTTCGCGCAACGCAGGCTCACCTTCGCTCATGCCGTATTGGCCAATAGACACCGGCATGTCAGCCCAATCGACCTTGGGCAGCATGGCTTCGGCCGGCAGGCCTCCGGCGAACGACATCACCTGCGGACGCTGAGCAGCAGCGAGGATTTCACGGATCAAAGAACTTTTAAGGCGCGAGACACGTTCGGAAAAAGCCATGGAGGTCACCGGTAGCGAGGCTTGAGGAAAATGAGTCAAACTTATTGACCGAAATTACGACAGCCCAAGCGGATACGTCAACATGATTGACCTTAAAAACCCGATTTCCCAGCAACAGGCCATGGAAGCGTTTTTCTTTGGTTACCAGGCGTTCACGGCCAAGGCTGATGAAATGCTTGAGCGGCGAGGCTTGAGTCGGGTCCATCAGCGCATCGTTTTTTTCATCGCCCGGTACCCGAACCTCAGCGTCAAGGAGCTGCTGGCGTTGCTCGGCGTGAGCAAGCAGGCGCTGAACATGCCGCTGCGGCAATTGGTGGAAATGCATTTGGTGAACAGCGTTGCTTCCGAAACGGACAAGCGTAAACGCTTGCTGGAGCTGACCGATGACGGGGCGCGGTTCGAGCAGTCGCTACGGCGAGAGCAGGTGAAATTGCTGGAGCGGGTGTTTGCCGAGGCTGGGGAGACGGCGGTGAATGGGTGGTTGGCGGTGAATCTGGCGCTGGGGAAAAGTCAGTAAGAACCTAGCTGTCCTCAAGTCAGTCATCGCGGGCAAGCCACGCTCCGACAGGTTCTTCGTCGTTCACAGTGTCGGAGAACGACACAGAACCTGTGGGAGCGTGGCTTGCCCGCGATAGCGCCTTAACAGGCGATATATCCCTAAAGCCAATTTTTTCGTCGACAAAACCAAAAACATTATTTGCTTTATTTGTATACAAAAGCATAATCCACTTCGTGCGAGTTCCTGACCATACGGTCAACAAATTCGCAAGTGCCTCAAAGGGCCGCTGCCACCCTCATGGGTCCGGCCCTGGAAATAAAAATAAAACTCTTGAGGAGTACTCGCTGTGGAAAGCCGCAAATCCGAAGCATCGACGCTGGATCTCTCGCCGCCACTACGTAATGGCTTGCTGGAACGCCTGTTCAAACTCAGCTTGCATGGCACCACGGTGAAGACAGAGCTGATTGCCGGTCTGACTACCTTCATCACGATGGCCTACATCATCTTCGTCAACCCGAACATCATGGCCGACGCCGGGATTGACCACGGCGCAGCCTTCGTCGCCACCTGCATCGCCGCCGCCCTGGGCTGCCTGCTGATGGGCCTTTACGCCAACTGGCCGGTGGGTCTGGCACCGGGCATGGGATTGAACGCTTTCTTCACTTACACCGTCGTCGGCACCATGGGCTACAACTGGGAAACTGCGCTCGGCGCGGTGTTTGTTTCCGGTGTTCTGTTCATGATCCTGACGTTTTCCCGGATTCGTGAATGGCTGCTCAACAGCATTCCGGTGAGCCTGCGCTACGCCATGGACGCGGGCGTGGGCCTGTTTCTGGGCCTGATTGGCTTGAAAACTGCCGGCATCGTTGTCGATAGCCCGGCTACCCTGATCAAACTCGGCTCCTTGCACGAGCCTGGCCCGCTGTTGGCGGCCGTCTGCTTCCTGATGATCGCCATTCTCAGCTACCACCGAGTGTTCGGCGCGATTCTCATCAGCATCGTCACCGTCACCCTCGCCGGTTGGGGCCTGGGCCTGGTGCATTACGAAGGGATCATGTCGGCGCCGCCGAGCCTGGCCCCGACCTGGATGGCCATGAATGTGGCCGGCGTGTTCAACGTGAGCATGATCAGCGTGGTCCTGGCGTTCCTCTTCGTGCACATGTTCGACACCGCCGGCACCCTGATGGGCGTGGCTCAACGCGCCAATCTGGTCGGTGCTGATGGCAAGATCGAAAACCTCTCCCGCGCCATGAAAGCTGACAGTGCATCCAGCGTGTTCGGTGCCGTGGTCGGCGTGCCACCCGTCACCAGCTACGTGGAAAGTGCTGCCGGTGTTGCAGCGGGTGGTCGGACTGGTCTTACCGCATTGACCGTAGGTGTGCTATTTATTGCAGCCATGTTCTTCGCTCCGCTGGCTGGCATGATCCCTGCCTATGCCACCGCCGGCGCGCTGATTTATGTAGCGATGTTGATGATGGGCGGCATGGCCCACATCGAATGGGACGAAGCCACTGACAGCATTCCGGCGATCGTCACCGCCATCATGATGCCGCTGACCTTTTCGGTCGCCGACGGCATCGCACTGGGCTTCATCACCTACGTGGCGCTGAAGGCCGGTACCGGCAAGTACAAGGAAATTTCCGTCAGCCTGTGGGTGCTCTGCGCGATCTTCATCGCCAAGTTCATCTTCTTGTAAGCCTTAGGCGGGACACGTTTCAAAACAGCCTCACCCCGTCGGGTGAGGCTTTTGTGCAAATGGAGGAAAGTGATGAGTCTGGAAACCTGGCTGCTGTTCAGCGGCGCTGCGCTGGTAGTGATCCTGATCCCGGGGCCACTGTCGCTGTTGATGATCAGCAACAGCCTGAACTACGGCCTGCGCCGTTCCTACCCGGCGTTTCTCGGTGGCGTGATTGCCTCGATCTGCCTGTTGAGTGCCTCGGCACTGGGTCTGGGCGCCTTGTTGCTGGCATCGGAACAGCTGTTCAGCGCCTTGAAAATCGTCGGCGCGCTGTACCTGTTCTACCTCGCCTGGCAGAGCTGGCAGCAATCGCGCCAACCGTCCCATGGCGCTGAAGTGCCGCTGGCAGCGCCTGTGCCCCGCTTTCGTGCACTGTTCGGTCGTGCGTTCATGCTCGGTGCCAGCAACCCGAAAGACATCCTGTTCTTCGCCGCGTTTCTGCCGCAGTTCTTGAGTGCCGAACAACCGTTCCTGCCACAGTTGCTGGTGATGATTGTGACCTGGACCGTGCTGGACCTGCTGTGCAAATTGGCCTACGGCCTCGGCGCCCATGGTGCGGCGCGGTATCTGCGCAGTGGCAAGGGGCAGAGCTGGTTTAACCGGATCAGTGCCGGGTTGTTCAGTGGCGCGGGCGCGGCATCCCTGCTGAGCCGCTAAGAGCAAAAGCATCGCTGGCAAGCCAGCTCCCACGGTGTCCGGGTCGTACACAGAACATGTGAACACCCTGAACCTGCGGGAGCCCGCTTGCCAGCGATGGCGTCATCACAGGCCCCCCTTGTCTCCAGACGAAAAAAAGCCCGCAGTGTGAGCGGGCGAAAGACCAAAGAAGCTATATGCGCAGTCGCTTCCAGGGGGTGGCAGCTGCTTGGGGGATCAGCTGCCGCGGTACGTGGAGTAGCTGTAAGGCGAGATCAGCAGCGGAACATGGTAGTGATCCTGCTCGGCGGAGATGCCAAAACGCAGCACCACCACATCGAGGAACGCAGGCTCCGGCAGCTGAACGCCACGGGCACGGTAGTAGTCGCCCGCATGGAACTGCACCTGGTAAACCCCGGTACGGTAATCATCGCCCTGCAGCAGCGGTGCATCGACACGGCCATCGCTGTTGGTTATCGCACTGGCGACCAATTCCAGTTGCGAGCCTTCAACGCGGTACAGCTCGACCTTGATCGAGCTGCCCGGGCAACCATGTGCAGCGTCCAAAACGTGTGTAGTCAAACGTCCCATTGATTCTGCGCGCCTGCCTGCGTGGAGCAGTCAGACTTCGCGCCTCCCGAAGTCAGGTGAAAAGGAGACCGCACCGATTCGGAGCACGAAAAGCTGCGGCGAGCGATTGATTAAGACACTTTTCAAAAAAATTGTACACAATAAAAACGACATTTTTGCGACTGACAACGCCATCGCAGTAAATCCCGCCGGTTTCCTGCGCAACCTTATGCTCTCTGGACCTTGTAATCATTAACTGACCAGTCAGGCAGGTTTCTTGCAGGTGCGTGTCAATACCACGCAAAGATGACCGTTAACGAAAAATGCAAAAAATCAGGCTTACAAATTGAATATAAAGTTGTATACAATCATCCCATCGCTGTGACGCCAGCCAGTGATCCATCTTTTAGTCGCGTCACACCCTCTGTCACCACGCATATAAGAAGGAAGACTGCAGTGAGCGCTGACTACCCTCGCGACCTGATCGGTTACGGCAGTAACCCTCCGCACCCACACTGGCCGGGCAATGCCCGCATCGCCCTGTCGTTCGTACTCAATTACGAAGAAGGCGGCGAGCGCAATATCCTGCATGGCGATAAAGAGTCCGAAGCATTCCTCTCGGAAATGGTGTCCGCCCAGCCGCTGCAAGGCGCGCGCAACATGAGCATGGAATCCCTTTACGAGTATGGCAGCCGCGCCGGCGTCTGGCGGATTCTGAAGCTGTTCAAGGAATTCGACATCCCCCTGACCGTCTTCGCCGTCGCCATGGCCGCCCAGCGCCACCCGGACGTGATCCGTGCGATGGTCGATGCCGGCCACGAGATCTGCAGCCACGGCTACCGCTGGATCGACTACCAGTACATGGACGAAGCGCAGGAACGCGAGCACATGCTCGAAGCGATCCGCATCCTCACCGAAATCACCGGTGAACGTCCGCTGGGCTGGTACACCGGCCGCACCGGCCCGAACACCCGTCGCCTGGTGATGGAAGAAGGTGGTTTCCTCTACGACAGCGACACCTACGACGACGACCTGCCCTACTGGGAACCGAACAACCCGACCGGCAAGCCGCACCTGGTGATCCCGTACACCCTGGACACCAACGACATGCGCTTCACCCAGGTCCAGGGTTTCAACAAGGGCGACGATTTCTTCGAATACCTCAAGGATGCGTTCGACGTGCTGTATGCCGAAGGCGCCGACGCGCCGAAAATGCTGTCGATCGGCCTGCACTGCCGCTTGATCGGCCGTCCGGCGCGTCTGGCTTCGCTCAAGCGCTTTATCGAATACGCTAAAAGTCACGAACAGGTGTGGTTCAGCCGTCGCGTCGACATCGCACGCCACTGGCAAGAAACCCACCCGCACCAAGGGGCCGCAAAATGAGCGCCTTTCAAACATTGAAACCCTCGACATTGAGCCGCGACGCCTTCGTCAAAGCCTTCGCCGACATCTATGAACATTCGCCATGGGTCGCCGAAAAGGCCTTCGACCTGGGCCAGGACGCTTCGATCGACGAGATCGAAACCCTGCACCAGCGCATGAGCGACATCCTGTTGAGCGCCGATCATGAAAGCCAACTGGCCCTGATCAACGCTCACCCGGACCTGGCCGGCAAAGCCGCCGTCCAGGGCCAACTGACCGAAGCCAGCACCCATGAACAGGCTGGCGCCGGTATTCACCAATGCACGGCCGAAGAGTTCCAGCGCTTCACCGAGCTGAACGACGCCTACAAAGCCAAGTTCAAGTTTCCCTTCATCATGGCGGTAAAAGGCAGCAACCGGCATCAGATCCTCGCAGCGTTCGAAACGCGCATTCACAACTCGGCAGACACCGAATTCAAATGCGCGCTGGCAGAGATCAACAAGATCGCCCTGTTCCGTTTACTGACCCTATAGCGATCCTGGCCCGAGTGTCCTTGAACGCGAAAAACACCCAGGGCCCTGAGAGCATCCCAAGCCACTTATTTAAAGGCAGACAAGAAGAATGAAAGCTTACGCCGTACCTTTCGAGAAGTTCGTCAACCTGGCCGACGCCCGCCTGGGCACCAAAATCATCTCGGTCACCGATGACTGGTTCGCAGACGCCAACCGTCTGTTCCAACCGACCCCGGCCGTGTGGAAGGAGGGCGTGTTCGATGACAACGGCAAGTGGATGGACGGCTGGGAGTCGCGCCGCAAGCGCTTCGAAGGCTACGACAGCGCTGTGATCCGCCTGGGCGTACCGGGCTCGATCAAGGGCGTCGACATCGACACTTCATTCTTCACCGGCAACTTCCCGCCGTCGGCCTCGCTGGAAGCCTGCTTCCTGGCCGAAGGCGAACCGAACGAAAACACCCAGTGGACTGAAGTACTGTCTGCCGTCGAGTTGCAAGGCAACAGCCACCACTACCACGAAATCAGCAACGACCAGGCGTTCAGCCACCTGCGCTTCAACATCTATCCGGACGGTGGTGTTGCCCGTCTGCGCGTGTACGGCATTCCGTTCCGCGACTGGTCGGCTGTTGGCGACAACGAGCAAGTCGACCTGGCCGCAGCCCTCAACGGCGGCCGCGCCCTCGCCTGCTCCGACGAACACTTCGGCCGTATGAGCAACATCCTCAACCCGGGTCGTGGCATCAACATGGGCGACGGCTGGGAAACCGCGCGTCGTCGTACGCCGGGCAATGACTGGGTCATCGTCGCGCTGGGTCACCCGGGCGAGATCGAGAAAATCATCGTCGACACCCTGCACTTCAAAGGCAACTACCCGGACACTTGCTCGATCCAGGGCGCATTCGTCAAGGGCGGCACCGACAGCCAGATCGAAACCCAGTCGCTGTTCTGGCGCGAACTGCTGCCAAGCCAGAAGCTGGAAATGCACGCCGAACACACCTTCGCCGAGCAGATCAAGGCGCTGGGCCCGATCACCCACATCCGCCTGAACGTGTTCCCGGATGGTGGTGTGAGTCGCCTGCGCGTACTGGGCAAGGTCGCTAAATAAGGGTTGATGAAACCTGTAGGAGCCGGCTTGCCGGCGATGGCGCCCTCACCGACGCCATCGCCGGCAAGCCGGGCTCCTACAAAAGCAACACACCAACACATTTGAGATTAAGAAGAACAGCATGCGCACACTACAGATTGAACCGCTGACCAAAGAAGCCTTCGCCCCTTTCGGTGACGTGATCGAAACCGACGGCAGCGATCACTTCATGATCAACAACGGTTCGACCATGCGCTTCCATAAACTGGCGACGGTGGAAACCGCCAAGCCAGAAGACAACGCGATCATCAGCATTTTCCGCGCCGACGCGCAGGACATGCCGCTGACCGTGAGCATGCTGGAGCGTCACCCGCTGGGCAGCCAGGCTTTCATTCCGCTGCTCGGCAACCCCTTTCTGATCGTGGTCGCGCCACTTGGCGATGAACCTGTATCAGGCTTGGTCCGCGCCTTCGTCACCAACGGCAGGCAGGGCATTAATTACCATCGCGGCGTTTGGCACCATCCGGTGCTGACGATCGAAAAGCGGGATGACTTCCTGGTGGTTGATCGCAGTGGCACAGGCAATAACTGCGATGAGCATTTTTTCAAAGAGGATGAGCGTTTGATCCTCGCCCCCCACCAATAAGAGAAGGTCTGATCACTCGACAACAGAGTGACAGGCGAGAGGTAAAGACTGTGGAAGCACATCTGTTGGAATGGCTGAACCTGAGCGTGCGCTGGGTTCACATGATTACTGGCGTGGCCTGGATCGGCGCTTCGTTCTACTTCGTCTGGCTGGAAAACAACCTCAATCGGGTCAACCCGAAAAGCGGTCTGGCCGGTGATTTGTGGGCGATCCATGGCGGCGGTATCTACCACCTGGAAAAATACAAACTGGCTCCACCGACCATGCCGGACAACCTGCACTGGTTCAAATGGGAAGCCTACTTCACCTGGTTGTCGGGGATCGCGCTGCTGTGCGTGGTGTTCTACTCCAACCCGACGCTCTACCTGCTGGCTCCGGGCAGCACCCTGAGCGGCCCTGAAGGCGTGGCCATCGGTATCGGCTCGCTGTTCATCGGATGGTTCGTCTACTCCTTCCTCTGCGACTCGGCCCTGGGCAAACGCCCTGCCCTGCTCGGCTTCATCCTGTTCGTCCTGATCATCGGCGCGGCCTACGGCTTCAGCAAAGTGTTCAGCGGTCGTGGTGCGTACCTGCACGTCGGCGCGATCATCGGCACCATCATGGTCGGCAACGTGTTCCGCATCATCATGCCGGCACAACGTGCACTGGTGGCGGCAATTGCCGAGAACCGCACGCCGGATCCGGCGCTGCCAGCCAAAGGGTTGCTGCGTTCGCGTCACAACAACTACTTCACCTTGCCAGTGCTGTTCATCATGATCAGCAACCACTTCCCGAGCACCTATGGCAGCCAGTACAACTGGTTGATCCTGGCCGGGATCGCGGTGCTGGCGGTGTTGGTGCGTCACTACTTCAACACCCGTCACGACAGCCACAAGTATGCCTGGACCCTGCCGGTGGCAGCGGTGGGCATGATTTGCCTGGCGTATGTGTCCGGTCCGAAGCCGATGTCCAGCGCCCCTGAAGTAGCCAAGGCTCCTGCCGCCATCGAGTACCAGCCACTGCCGGAAACAGCAGTGGGCGGTGGCTTGAAACCGGCCGAAGCCAAACCTGCACAAGCGCCTGCCGCCGCCCCGGCGCAAGCATCGAATGCAGGCCCGGGTTTCGACAAGGTCCACAACGTGATTCAGGAACGCTGCACGGTTTGCCACTCGGCGAAACCGACCAGCCCGCTGTTCAGCGCAGCCCCGGCCGGTGTGATGCTCGACACCCCCGAGCAGATCCGCCAGAACGCCGCGCGGATCCAGGCGCAAGCTGTCGCCAGTCAGATCATGCCACTGGGCAACATCACGCAGATGACCCAGCAGGAACGTGACCTGATCGGTGCCTGGATTGTTCAGGGAGCCCAGACCAATTAATTGTTGAAAAGCATCGCGAGCAGGCTCGCTCCCACAGGGGATTTGTGATCGACACAAAATCAATGTGGGGGCGAGCCTGCTCGCGATTGGCCGCGCCGCGGTCTACCTGATGCACAAAATCACAAGAATAAAAAAGATCCGAGGTGTTGCATGTCCGAGCTCTCCCCAGCACGCATCCCCGACGCACCCGCCATTCAGCGTTTGCCCCTTTTGCAACTGATCCTGGTCGGTCTGCAACATGTTCTGCTGATGTACGGTGGCGCCATCGCGGTGCCGCTGATCATCGGACAGGCCGCTGGCCTGAGTCGTGAAGAAATCGCTTTCCTGATCAACGCCGACCTGCTGGTCGCCGGCATCGCCACCATCGTTCAGTCGCTCGGCATCGGCCCCATGGGCATCCGCATGCCGGTGATGATGGGCGCCAGTTTTGCTGCGGTCGGCAGCATGGTCGCCATGGCCGGAATGCCTGGCATCGGCCTGCAAGGGATCTTCGGTGCAACCATCGCCGCCGGGTTTTTTGGCATGATCATCGCCCCGTTCATGTCCAAGGTCGTGCGTTTCTTCCCGCCTCTGGTGACCGGCACGGTCATCACCTCGATCGGTTTGTCGCTGTTCCCCGTGGCCGTGAACTGGGCCGGCGGCGGCGCGACTGCCACTCAATTCGGCTCACCGATTTACCTGATCATTGCCGCGCTGGTGCTGGGTACCATCCTGTTGGTCCATCGTTTCATGCGCGGCTTCTGGGTCAACATTTCCGTGCTGATCGGCATGTGCCTGGGCTACGTGCTCTGCGGCATTATCGGCATGGTTGACCTGAGCGGCATGGCCAACGCACCGTGGGTTCAGTTCGTCACCCCGCTGCACTTCGGCATGCCGAAGTTCGAACTCGCACCGATCCTTTCGATGTGCCTGGTGGTGGTGATCATTTTTGTCGAGTCCACCGGGATGTTTCTCGCGCTCGGTAAAATCACCGGCCAGGAAGTCTGCCCACGGATGCTGCGTCGCGGTTTGCTGTGCGATGCCGGCGCCTCGTTTTTTGCCGGGTTCTTCAACACCTTCACTCATTCCTCCTTCGCCCAGAACATCGGTCTGGTGCAGATGACGGGCGTGCGCTGCCGCTCGGTGACCATCGTCGCCGGTGGTTTGCTGATCGTCCTGAGCCTGTTGCCGAAAGCTGCATTCCTGGTGGCGTCGATTCCGCCAGCAGTACTCGGCGGCGCAGCCATTGCGATGTTCGGCATGGTTGCCGCCACCGGCATCAAGATTCTTCAGGAAGCCGACATCGGTGACCGTCGCAACCAGTTGCTGGTGGCGGTGAGCATCGGCATGGGCCTGATCCCGGTGGTGCGTCCGGAGTTTTTCGCCCATCTGCCCCTGTGGATGAGCCCGATCACCCACAGCGGGATCGCCATGGCCACCCTCAGTGCGCTGACTTTGAACCTGCTGTTCAACATCCTTGGCGGCGCCGAACGCGCGGCCATCAACGACTGCCACGCCCACACACATTAACCCGGAAACACATACCCCCTGCAGGAGCCGTCTTGCTGGCGAAGCGGAGTGTCAGACGACATCCATGTTGGATGTTCTGGCTTCTTCGCCAGCAAGCTGGCTCCTGCAAGGGTTGGGGTTTCCTGCGCCTTTAAAATAACAACAAGAGGGAGCAACAGATGATTCGTACACAAACCAGCATGCTGTTGGGCGGTGGACTTCTGGCGGCGAGCCAGGCCATGGCCGGCGATTTACTGCTGTGGCAGACCAACAGCCTGAGCTATCTGTACGGCAAGGATTTCGCGGTCAACCCGTCGATCCAGCAGACGATAACCTTCGAACACGCCGACCGCTGGAAGTACGGCGACAACTTCCTGTTCGTCGACAGCACCTACTACAACGGCGACAAAGACCGCAACAAAGGCTCTCACGCCTACTACGGCGAGTTCAGCCCGCGCCTCTCCTTCGGCAAGATCCTCGACCGCCGTTTCGAATTCGGCCCGATCAAGGACGTGCTGCTGGCCATGACCTACGAGAATGGCGAAGACGACACCGAGGCCTACCTGATCGGCCCGGGTTTCGACCTCGCGATCCCCGGCTTCAACTTTTTCACCCTGAACTTCTATAACCGCCAGACCGAAGGCTCGCGCCCGGGCGACGATGTCTGGCAGATCACCCCGGCCTGGTCCTACACCCTCCCGTTGGGCAATTCGAGCCTGTTGATCGACGGCTACATCGACTGGGTTGTGGATAACGACGAGAATTCGCGCGGCACCTACCACGCCAACGTACACGTCAATCCGCAGATCAAATACGACCTGGGCAAAGCCCTCGGCTGGCGGGAGAAGCAGGTGTACGTCGGCGCCGAGTACAGCTACTGGAAGGACAAATACGGCATTGAAAACAACGGCAACCTCGACACCAATGAAAACACCACCAGCCTGCTGGTGAAGGTGCATTTCTAAGATGACCCGCAACCGTGCCCCAAACCTGTCGTCGGTGCGCTGTTGCGGGGCACTTGAGACCTGGCCGAGGAGTCAGTATTCTCCGCGACCGCCTGAATCCGCTTTAAAAAAAAGCCCGGATTTAATTCCTGACCAGAAAGCCAACTTATCCCGGCTCTGGACGGTATCAAGGCATCTCCAAACCACTCTCAATCGACTGTTTTTGAGCAGCCGAGCGGGAGTTTTTTTGTTTTTCGAATGCCTTGGCGCAGCTTTTGCTAACAGCATGAAAGCTGACCGAATGGATGATTTTTTTGCAGCTACAGAAAAAGGCGCCACACCAGAGCGCCGACCTTAAAAAAAACACGTGGAACACCTACTTTTTGGGAGCAACCGAATGAAACGTACGTGCACTAGCCTGATGCTGGCAGGTTCGATGCTGGCTGGGGGCCAGGCCATGGCGGGCGATCTGCTGCTATGGCAAGACAACAGCCTGACCTACCTCTATGGCAAGGACTTCCAGGTCAATCCGCGCATTCAGCAGACGGTGACCTTCGAACACGCCGATGGCTGGAAATACGGCGACAACTTCTTCTTCATCGACAAGATCTTCTACAACGGCAAGGAAGACTCTTTCGCAGGGGAGAACACCCACTACGGCGAGTTCAGCCCGCGTTTGTCGTTCAACAAGATCTTCGATCAGAAGCTGGAATTCGGCCCAATCAAAGACGTGTTGCTGGCCATGACCTATGAATTCGGTGAAAACGATACCGAGTCTTACTTGATCGGTCCGGGTTTCGACCTGGCCATTCCTGGCTTCGACTACTTCCAGCTCAACTTCTACAACCGTCACACCGAAGGCAGCCGCGCGGGTGACGATGTCTGGCAGATCACTCCGGCCTGGTCCTACACCATCCCGGTGGGTGACTCGGACGTGCTGATCGACGGATTCATGGATTGGGTTGTCGACAACGACGTGAACGACAAAGGCGAATACCACGCCAACCTGCACTTCAACCCGCAGATCAAATACGACTTGGGCAAGGCGCTGAACCTGGGCGCCAAGCAGTTGTACGTCGGTGTCGAGTATGACTACTGGAAAAACAAGTACGGTATCGAAGACAGCCAGGGCTTCAAGACTGATCAGAGCGTGACCAGCTTCCTGGTCAAGGTTCACTTCTGATTTAGCAGGAGCGAGCTTGCTCGCGATGGACGTTAACGATAACGCGTGTTTCCTGATTTCACGCGTTGCCCTTGAGTCCATCGCGAGCAGGCTCGCTCCTGTTACAGCAACCCTAAAAACCGACTCAACTCTTCCTTCTTGGCCAACGCATCCCGCCGCCCCAAATCAATCAATTCGCTGCAATACCCCGCCTCGAACAGCAGATAACTCAATACCCCCGCCCCACTGGTCTTGGTCGCTCCCGGTCCGCGCAGGAACAGGCGCAGTGCCGCCGGCAGTTCCTGGCGATGGCGTGCAGCGATCTCGTCGATCGGCTGACTCGGCGAAATCACCAACACCTCCACAGGCGCCACGCCCAAGGCGCGTGTCGGAGTACCGTCGGGCATCAGGTGGCTGAACTGATTCAAGCGTCGCAACAATTCGATATCGCTTTCCAGGCTGTCGATGAACGTACTGTTGAGCATATGCCCACCGATTTGCGCCAGGGTCGGTTGTTGCCCGGTGTAGGCGCGTTGCAGCGGTTGCTCGGGGTCGACGCCGCGCGGGTTGCCACTGACGCCCACCACCAGCACACGACTGGCGCCCAGGTGCAGCGCCGGGCTGATCGGTGCTGACTGCCGCACCGCGCCATCGCCGAAATATTCTTCGCCGATCTTTACCGGGGCAAACAACAGCGGAATCGCCGAACTGGCGAGCAGGTGATCAACGGACAATTGCGTCGGCACGCCAATCCGGCGATGGCGCAACCAGGCATCGATGGTGCCGCCGCCCTGATAGAAGGTCACGGCCTGTCCCGAGTCGTAACCGAACGCCGTCACCGCCACCGCCTGCAACTGCTTTTGCGCGATGGCTTCGGCGATACCGTTCATGTGCAACTTGTCGTTGAGCAAACCGCGCAGTGGCGAACTGTTGAGCAGCGCCACCGGCACTTGAGCACCCAGGCCCAGCAAGCTGTGGCTGACAAAGCGGCTGGCCTGACGGATCACGCCAGGCCAGTCACTGCGCAGCACCAGATGACTGCGAAAGCCTTGCCAGAAAGCGGTCAACCGCTCGATGGCAGCGCGAAAGTCCGTGGCTCCGCTGGCGAGGCTGACTGCGTTGATCGCCCCGGCCGAGGTGCCGACAATCACCGGAAACGGATTGTCCGCGCCCAAGGGCAAGAGCTCGGCGATCGCCGCCAGCACGCCCACCTGATAGGCCGCCCGAGCCCCGCCACCGGAAAGAATCAAACCTGTTACCGGTTCAGCAGGACTCATCGCAACGCTCCATGGTGCATGTCGGTATCGGCCGTTCAGCCGCGTTTTGCGTACAGCTTCGGCTCACCGGGCGGACGACTCTTGAAACGGCGATGCGCCCACAGGTATTGCTCCGGACAATCGCGCAGCACGCCTTCGATCCACTGGTTGATACGCAGGCAGTCGGCCTCTTCGGTTTCGCCGGGGAAGCCTTCGAGCGGCGCATGAATCACCAGGCGATAACCGCTGCCGTCCGCCAGACGCTCCTGGGTGAACGGCACCACCAGCGCCTTGCCTAGCCGTGCAAACTTGCTGGTGGCGGTGACGGTCGCGGCCGGAATGCCGAACAGCGGCACGAAAATGCTTTGCTTGGCGCCGTAGTCCTGATCCGGCGCGTACCAGATCGCGCGGCCTGAACGCAGCAACTTGAGCATGCCGCGTACGTCTTCACGCTCCACCGCCAGCGAATCGAGGTTGTGCCGCTCGCGCCCCTGGCGCTGGACGTAGTCGAACAACGGATTCTTGTGCTCGCGGTACATGCCGTCGATGGTGTGTTGTTGGCCCAGCAGCGCCGCACCGATTTCCAGGGTGGTGAAATGCACCGCCATCAGGATCACGCCCTTGCCTTCGCGCTGGGCCTGCTGCAAATGCTCGAGCCCTTCAATATGGGCCAGCTTCGCCAATCGCTCACGGGACCACCACCAGCTCATCGCCATTTCGAAAAACGCAATACCGGTGGAGGCGAAGTTTTCCTTGAGCAGGCGTTTACGCTCAGCCGCGGACTTTTCAGGGAAACACAGCTCCAGATTGCGCCTGGCAATGCGCCGTCGGTCGCCCGCCACGCGATACATCAAGGCCCCGAGCACGCGACCAAGGCGCAGCAATGCCGGATATGGCAGCTGCACAATCAGCCACAACAGCCCCAAGCCACACCACAGCGGCCAGAAACGTGGAGATAGAAAGGTTTTTTGAAAACGCGGGCGATCCATTAATACATCCGTAAAGACAATGGCCGCGCATTCTACATCGTTCGACCCGGCTTGCGGCCTGCGGGCGTTCTCGTTATAAGTCTCGGCACTTTTAGTGACAAGTCGTTGTATGCCGACCATGAGCCAAACCGAACCGCTAGACCAAGATCCCGTGTTCCAGCTGAAGGGCAGCATGCTCGCCATTACGGTGCTGGAACTGGCCCGTAACGACCTCGAAGGCCTCGACCGGCAATTGGCCGCCAAGGTCGCCCAGGCGCCTGGTTTTTTCAGCAATGCGCCGTTGGTCCTGGCCCTGGACAAACTTCCGGCCAGCGAAGGCGCGGTCGATCTGCCGGGCCTGATGCGTGTCTGCCGCCAGCATGGCCTGCGCACCCTGGCGATCCGCGCCAGCCGTATTGAAGACATCGCCGCTGCCATTGCGGTCGATCTGCCGGTGCTGCCGCCGTCTGGCGCCCGTGAGCGCGCGCTGGATCTGAACGAAGGCGTCGTCGCCAAAAAACCGGAGAAACCACCGGAGCCGACGATCAAACCGACGAAAATCATCACTTCGCCAGTACGTGGTGGCCAGCAGATCTATGCACAAGGCAGCGACCTGGTGGTGATCTCCTCGGTCAGCCCGGGGGCGGAACTTCTCGCCGATGGCAACATCCATGTATACGGCCCCATGCGTGGTCGAGTGTTGGCCGGGGTCAAAGGCGACACGAAAGCCAGGATTTTCTGTCAGCAAATGAGCGCTGAACTGGTCTCCATCGCAGGACATTACAAGGTTTCCGAAGATCTGCGCCGCGACCCTTTGTGGGGTTCGGGCGTCCAGGTCAGCCTGTCGGGCGATGTGTTGAACATCATTCGGCTTTAACGGATACTGCCGCATTTTCCAAGCATCTCTAAAACGTAGCGAATACGGCTCAAACGAAGTAGGAAACAGGCCGAAAGCAGTGTTTACCGGGGGTAAACGCCGCTCAAAACCGAACTCCAGCCAAGGCTGTCCGACTGCAGTAGTTTTTCAAGAGATGTTTTTCAGGGGCTAAAAGTCCTTTTTCCTTAGGGGTGAAACACCTTGGCCAAGATTCTCGTGGTTACATCCGGCAAGGGTGGTGTGGGTAAGACCACCACCAGCGCCGCTATCGGTACCGGCCTCGCTCTGCGCGGCCACAAAACAGTGATCGTCGACTTCGACGTGGGTTTGCGTAACCTTGACCTGATCATGGGTTGCGAGCGCCGCGTGGTGTATGACTTCGTCAACGTGGTCAACGGCGAAGCCAACCTGCAACAGGCCCTGATCAAAGACAAGCGCCTGGAAAACCTCTACGTGCTGGCAGCCAGCCAGACCCGCGACAAAGACGCGCTGACCGTCGAAGGCGTGGAAAAAGTCCTGATGCAACTCAAGGAAGACTTTGAGTTCGTGGTCTGCGACTCCCCGGCCGGCATCGAGAAAGGTGCCCATCTGGCCATGTACTTCGCTGACGAAGCGATCGTCGTGACCAACCCGGAAGTGTCCTCGGTTCGAGATTCTGACCGCATGCTCGGCCTGCTGGCCAGCAAGTCCCGTCGCGCAGAACGTGGCGAAGACCCGATCAAGGAACACTTGCTGATTACCCGTTATCACCCGGAACGTGTGAGCAAAGGCGAAATGCTCGGCGTAGAAGACGTCAAGGATATCCTTTCGGTGACCCTGCTCGGCGTGATCCCGGAATCCCAGGCGGTGCTCAAGGCATCCAACCAGGGCGTTCCCGTGATCCTCGACGACCAGAGCGATGCCGGCCAGGCCTACAGCGACACCGTAGATCGCCTGCTGGGCAAGACCGTGGATCATCGATTCCTCGATGTACAGAAGAAGGGATTCTTCGAGCGCCTGTTTGGAGGCAACTAAGCAATGAACCTTTTTGACTTCTTTCGTGCCAACAAAAAGCAAAGCACCGCGTCGGTAGCGAAAGAGCGTCTACAGATCATCGTGGCGCACGAACGCGGCCAACGCAGTACCCCGGACTACCTGCCAGCCTTGCAGAAGGAACTGGTCGAGGTGATTCGCAAGTACGTCAATATCGGGTCCGATGACGTGCACGTCGCACTGGAAAGCCAGGGCAGCTGCTCGATTCTGGAACTCAATATCACCCTGCCAGATCGCTGAGTCGATCCGGCTGGAGCCACGGCGGCTCGATCACTTGAGCGCCCTATTTTTGTAGGAGCCGGCTTGCTGGCGATGCAGGCAACGCGTTGTATCTGTTACAACGCGCTGATGACATCACCAGCAAGCCGGCTCCTACAGGTAGGGAATCAAGTGATCGAGTCGCCGTTGGCGTTTGTTACGAGGCTGTTTTAATGCCGCTGTCCAACGTCCACATCATCCATCAGGACGCCGCCGTACTGGTGGTGAACAAACCCACCTTGCTGCTCTCCGTCCCGGGCCGGGCCGATGACAACAAGGACTGCCTGATTACCCGCCTGCAGGAAAACGGTTACCCGGAAGCCCGCATCGTCCATCGCCTGGACTGGGAAACCTCCGGCATCATCCTGCTGGCCCGCGATCCCGATACGCACCGCGAACTGTCCCGCCAGTTTCACGACCGCGAAACCGAAAAAGCCTACACCGCACTGTGCTGGGGCCAACCCGAGCTGGACAGCGGCAGCATCGATTTGCCGTTGCGCTATGACCCGCCGACCAAGCCGCGCCATGTAGTTGACCATGAGTTCGGCAAAAATGCCCTGACCTTCTGGCGTGTACTGGAACGCTGCGGCGACTGGTGCCGCGTCGAGCTCACGCCGATCACCGGACGCTCGCACCAGTTGCGCGTGCATATGCTTTCGATCGGCCATCCTCTGCTGGGCGACGGGCTGTACGCTCACGAGCAAGCCCTGGCCGCCTGGCCACGCCTGTGCCTGCACGCCAGCATGCTCAGCTTCACCCACCCGCAAAGTGGCGAGCGCCTGCGCTTCGAGTGCCCTGCACCCTTTTGATAAGCGTGCGGCTTGCATCAAAAAGCCCTTCGATTGAAGGGCTCTCTTTATTTCCTGTTACAAATAATGTGACATATAAATGGCGTGAAAATATTGTCACAATTTTGTAAAAAAACGTAAAATGCTAGCACTTTGATAGTAGGCAGGATGCCCTCGTGCTCAGCAGTAAAGCGCTCCAATGCGACTACCCCATCACCTTTGTTGTCGGCAATACCACCCTGTACCTGACGGAGCAGCCAAGCGTCGAAGCGCGTCGGGCCCTGGAACAGCTGATCGAGAAACGCCGCTCGAGCAAACTCACCCGTGCCAGCGCACCCCTGGCCTCGGGATCTACCCCACTGTTTGCCAAAGTCCAGCCACTGGATACATTCAAGGCAAAAGTGCGGGTGACCCTGGGCAAACCCCAGCGCAACGGTCGATTCGACTGGCCACTCGAAGAGCTGAAAAACACCCTTGAAGCGCAACGTCGAGGCGTACAGATGCCGCCGCTGCAAGGCTTCGGCTACACGCGAGATCGGCTGGGGCTGACCCAGGAATATTTCATCATCACGCAGTTGCTCGATGATCATATCGACGGCGTGCACTGGCTCAAACGCAATCCCGACAAGGTCGAAGCCTTCATTCTCGATGCGTTCGAACTGCTGAGTTCACTGGCCCGCAAGAACATCACGCACATGGATTTCTGGATCGGCAACATCATGATCCCGCAAGCCTCGCACGAGCCGCTCAAAGCCATCGACTTCGAAAACTGCTTCGCCGGGAAAACCGCTCACATGAGCGAAACCCTTGGATTCCAGTTGGGTTTTTTCTACCGCCGGGACATCTACAAACTCATCACCGAAGCCGATTACGATCGACTGGTGTATGAGTATGTCGAACGGCTTTGCGGCATCTCCCGTGCAAAATTCGACGCTGTCTATATTGCGAGCAAGCATGAATATGTTGGCCGCAAGCAACGTCGCGAAGTGTTTCTCAACGGCACACTGATCACCGGTTGACTCCACACGCGCGCGCCAAACGGCATTGTGTCTGCAATGCCGTGGGCCAATACGTTAAACTGGCGCCATTGCTGTCTGGAGCTACTTATGCGCGAAGAGTTGAACCAAGGCCTGATCGACTTCCTCAAGGCCTCCCCTACCCCGTTCCATGCCACCGCCAGCCTTGTTCAGCGACTGGAAGCGGCGGGCTATCAGCGCCTCGACGAGCGCGAGCCCTGGACCACCGAAGCCAACGGGCGCTACTACGTCACCCGTAACGACTCTTCGATCGTCGCCATCAAAATGGGCCGCCACTCGCCGCTGCACGGCGGCATTCGTCTGGTCGGCGCCCACACCGACAGCCCGTGCCTGCGGGTCAAGCCGCAACCGGAATTGCAACGCCAGGGTTTCTGGCAGTTGGGTGTCGAAGTCTATGGCGGCGCGCTGCTGGCACCGTGGTTCGACCGTGACCTGTCCCTGGCCGGTCGCGTGACCTTCCGCCGTGACGGCAAGGTCGAGAGCCAGCTGATCGATTTCAAGGCACCGATCGCGATCATTCCGAACCTTGCCATCCACCTCAATCGTGAAGCCAACATGGGCTGGGCGATCAATGCCCAGACCGAGTTGCCGCCCGTCCTGGCACAATTTGCCGGTGACGAGCGCGTGGACTTCCGCGCCGTGATCACCGACCAACTCGCCCGCGAGCACGGTTTGAACGCCGATGTGGTGCTCGACTACGAGCTGAGTTTCTACGACACCCAAAGCGCCGCCGTCATCGGCCTGCACGGTGATTTCATCGCCGGCGCACGCCTGGATAACCTGCTGTCGTGCTACGCCGGGCTGCAAGCGCTGCTGACTGCCGACACCGATGAAACCTGCGTACTGGTTTGCAACGATCACGAAGAAGTAGGTTCGTGCTCGGCCTGCGGCGCCGACGGCCCGATGCTGGAACAAACCCTGCGTCGCCTGCTGCCCGAGGGTGATGAATTCGTACGCACCATTCAGAAATCCCTGCTGGTCTCGGCCGACAATGCCCACGGCGTACACCCGAACTACGCCGACAAGCACGATGCCAACCACGGCCCGAAACTCAACGCCGGCCCGGTGATCAAGGTCAACAGCAACCAGCGCTACGCCACCAACAGCGAAACCGCCGGGTTCTTCCGCCACCTGTGCATGGCCGAAGAAGTGCCAGTGCAGAGCTTCGTGGTGCGCAGCGACATGGGCTGCGGCTCGACCATCGGCCCGATCACCGCCAGCCATCTGGGTGTGCGTACCGTGGACATCGGCCTGCCGACGTTCGCCATGCACTCGATCCGCGAACTGTGCGGCAGCCATGACCTGGCGCATCTGGTCAAAGTACTGAGCGCGTTCTACGCCTGCCGCGAGCTGCCATAAACCTGTAGGAGCCGGCTTGCTGGCGATCGGTACACCGCGGTCTTTACTGAATACTGCGCTGATGCAATCGCCAGCAAGTCGGCTCCTGCAACGGTTTCGCCCCCTGACCACCGTTCGTCCAAAAGCGCACTAGACTTTAATTATCCCTTTCGACAAGGCAGTCGCCATGATCACGATGTCCTCATTCCACGCCATGCTGATCCCCATTCTTATCGGGATGTTCATGCTGGCAGTCGGCTTTAACTTTCGTGACAAAAACGCCGGCGTACTCGCCATGTGGCTCGGCATGCTGCTGATCCTCGCCACGGTGATTTTCAAGATCCTCGCCAAACTCAACGAATAAATCCCTCACCCTGACTCGCTTTGAATTTGACGGGCTCGTACACTCGGTCGACCCGCTCACTCCGAGGTTGACCGCCTAGTGTCCGCTCGTCTTTTCGCTCTGCCGTACTTTCTCCTTGTCTGCCTGATGACGCTGCTGCCGATGGCGTCTGCCCAGGCAGTCGGTTTGCCAAGCCTGCTCAACAGCTCATCGAAAACCCAACCAGAGGCGCAAGAGCCACTGGGGCAATCGCTGGATGAAGTGATCAAGTCCCTGGAAAACGATCAGCAACGAACCAAGTTGCTGGCGGACCTGAAGAAGCTGCGCGACGCCACGAAAAAGGCGCAACCCGTCACCGAGGAAGGTGTTCTGGGCTTGATTGGCGGCACGCTCGCCAGCTTCGAAAAACAGTTTACCGGAGCCGACAGCCCGATCACGCGCTGGTCCAACGAGTTCGACCAGGCCAAGGACGAATTCACTGCGCTGATATTGCCGGCCAACGAATGGCTGCCGATCATCTTCGCGTTCGCCGTGATTCTGATGCTCTGGAGCCTGCTGGCGGCGGCGCTGATCTGGATCAGCCACCGGGTGCGTATGCGCTTCGGACTGACCGAAGAACTGCCACAACATCCCAGAGCCGTGGACATGCTGCGCTTCGCACTGCGCAAGCTCGGGCCATGGCTGATTGCCTTGGTCATCACCGTCTACATGAGCTACGTCCTGCCGTCGTCATTAGGCAAAAGCCTGGCCATGGTGCTGGCCTATGCGCTGGTGGTCGGCACCTGCTTCTCCGCAATCTGCGTGATCGCCTTCTCCCTGCTCGACGGCCCGCACCGCCACCGCGCCTTGTACATCTTGCGGCATCAGGCGTTTCGGCCACTGTGGCTGATCGGCAGCTTCGCCGCTTTCGGTGAAGCCCTCAACGATCCGCGCCTGATCGAAAGCCTCGGTGCACATCTGGCACACACCGCCGCGACGGTGGCCAACGTCTTGGCGGCGCTGTCCACCGGCTTATTCATCCTGCGATTCCGTCGCCCGATAGCCCACCTGATTCGCAACCAGCCATTGTCCCGCCGCCTGACCCGCCGCGCGCTCAGCGACACCATCGAAATCCTCGGCACCTTCTGGTACGTCCCGGCACTGGTGCTGGTGGGCATTTCACTGTTCGCCACTTTTGTTTCGGCAGGCGATACCAGCACGGCCCTGCGCCAGTCGCTGATCTGCACGGTGTTGCTGGTGTTGTGTATGGTGATCAACGGACTGGTACGCCGCCATTCACTCAAACCACAACGCGGGATCAAACGCCACGCGCTGTATTCCGAACGCCTGAAGAGCTTCTTCTACACCCTCGCCCACCTGCTGGTATGGCTGGCCTTCATCGAACTCGGCCTGCGGGTCTGGGGCATGTCGTTGATTGCGTTCACCGAAGGCGAAGGCCATGAAGTCAGCGTCAAACTGTTCAGCCTCGCGGGGACACTGATCTTTGCCTGGCTGATCTGGATCCTCAGCGACACCGCCGTGCACCACGCCCTCACCCGCTCCCGCAAAGGCGTGGCCAACGCCCGCGCGCAAACGATGATGCCGCTGATCCGCAACGTGCTGTTTGTGACGATTTTCATCATCGCGCTGATCGTCGCGCTGGCGAACATGGGCATGAACGTCACGCCACTGCTGGCCGGTGCGGGCGTGATCGGCCTGGCCATCGGCTTCGGCGCGCAATCGCTGGTGGCCGATTTGATCACCGGGTTGTTCATCATCATCGAAGACTCCCTGGCCATCGACGACTACGTCGACGTCGGCGGCCACCTCGGCACCGTCGAAGGCCTGACCATCCGTACCGTGCGCCTGCGGGACATCGACGGCATCGTCCACACCATCCCGTTCAGTGAAATCAAAAGCATCAAGAACTACTCCCGGGAATTCGGCTACGCCATCTTCCGCGTCGCGGTCCCCGCCAACATGGACATTGATAGCGCGATCAAACTGATGCGCGAAGTCGGCCAGAAAATGCGCACCGACCCACTGCAACGACGCAATATCTGGTCGCCGCTGGAATTCCAGGGTGTGGAAAGTTTCGAGTCAGGCAATGCGATCCTGCGCGCCCGTTTCAAGACCGCGCCGATCAAGCAGTGGGAAGTTTCCCGAGCGTTCAATCTATCGCTGAAACGGCATCTGGATGAGGCCGGGATGGATTTAGCAATGCCGCGAATGAGTGTGCAGGTGATAACCGCCGGGGGTGGGGAGCAGAAGGAATAAGCGCCGGCCTGGTTACCTGCAGGAGCTCTCGCAGCCTTCGGCAGTTCCTAAGGCGTGGGTACTGGTTGGGAGGGCGTAATCGCCAGCAAGCCGGCTCCTACAACTGGAATACATACACCCCGGAAATTGGTCGGCTGTCAGGCCGCCATCGCCAGCAAGCCGGCTCCTACAGTTGGATTACATACACCCGGGAAATGGGTCGGCTGTCAGGCCGCCATCGCCAGCAAGCCGGCTCCTACAGCTGGAATACATACACTCGGGAAATTGGTCGGCTGTCAGGCCGCCATCGCCAGCAAGCCGGCTCCCACAGATGATCGGCGCACACCCACCGCTTTCCCCCACTCAACAGGCCGAGCGTTAGCTCGCCTGCAGCTTTTGATCTTGATTCACCCGCCCCCTCGGCAGGCTGAGTGGAGGCGTTTATCCGGGGGTGGGCGCGCAGCGCCGTGCGGCGAAGCCGCACACATCGAGAGGAGGTCGTCGCGAAGCAGACCGGAGGCGATGCCCCCGGATGAATGCCGGAGCGAAGGAACCCCGAGCCCCAGCGAGGGGCCGTACGAAAGGGGCGAGCGTTTTTTGCTTACTTTTTTAGGCGCTTGTAAAAAAGTGAGTCGCCGTAAGGGCGAAACCATAAGCCGCCGTTACCGCAGCAACGGATATGTACTCAACCACCCAAGCGCATGGTCGGCCCAGAGGCCGCCAAGGTCAAAAGCTCAAAAGCTCAAAAGGTCAAAAGGTCAAAAGGTCAAAAGCTCAAACCACATCAACCCCGACATGAATCGCATCATGCCGCCAAAACTCCAAATCACAGTCAATCAACCGCTCATACTGATCATAATTAACCCGAGCAATCCGTAACCCCGGACTCCCCACCGACACCCGCAAAGCCGCCGCCGCATCCACCGACAACGCCGTCGGCACAATCTCGAACCGCACCCGCCCGTAGTGCAAATCGTAATGTCGCGCATACAACTCGGTAATCGACTGATTCAGATCAAACGCCAGAATCCCCGGAAAATACTGCGGGTTCAGATAATGCTCCACATACAACACCAGGCGCCCGTCGATACGCCGCGACCGGCAGATCTGAATCACGCTCGACAGCGCCGGCAGCTGCAACCAGGCACAGACCGCCGCCGACGCCGGCTGCAAACGCGCAGAAATCACCTCAGTGGACGGCACCCGCCCCTGCGCGCCGACCATCGCGTGAAAGTGGCTGCGCTGCATCAGGTTGTAGGCCAGTCGCGGCGGCGACACGAACCAGCCCCGGCGCTCTTCGCGATAAATCTGCCCCTGAGCCTCCAACTGCAATAACGCCTCGCGCACAGTGATGCGCGTCGTTCCAAACAACTCACTGAGCTTGCGCTCGGCCGGCAGCTTGCTCCCTGGGGCCAGCAACCCATGGTCGAGCTGCTCCTGAAGAACCTGGCCAATCGCCGTCACCGCTTTTGTTGCCTCGTCGCGCATCAACGTTACCTATCTGGACTAGACCAGCACTGTTTCAGGGCAGAGCCGCACTGAAAATCGACTCAATCTACGTTCTGCAAGCGTAGGCAGTGCAGATGACTGATAGATGACAAGTCTCCAGACGGTCAACTCGGCAGTGCACTAAAAACGCTGCAATACATCGGCCAAGTCCTTGCTCTGCGGGCCTTTACCTATGGTCTACGCTTACTTGGCAGCCGTCAGTACCGGGCAAATAAAACGCCAGTCGGGCGACGAACGACATCAAAGTGTCATCCAGCCCCCTTAAATTGGCTCAGGTATTGCTGACCTAGACCAACACAAACCGCAATCGCAGCGTTGAACACGACCCAAGGAGCTTCGGAATGAAACAGTTTTTCCTGGCATCACTGTTAGGCTCGACCATTGCCATTTGCACCGCCGCCATGGCGGCTGATGATTTGAAAACCCTGGAAGCCGCTGCGAAAGCGGAAGGCGCAGTCAACAGCGTCGGCATGCCCGATGACTGGGCCAACTGGAAAGGCACCTGGGACGACCTGGCCAAGAAATACGGCCTGAAACACATCGACACCGACATGAGCTCGGCTCAGGAAATCGCCAAGTTCGCCGCGGAAAAAGACAACGCCAGTGCCGACATCGGCGACGTCGGTGCCGCCTTCGGCCCGATCGCGGTCAAGCAAGGTGTGGTGCAACCGTACAAACCGTCCACCTGGGATCAAGTACCGGACTGGGCCAAAGACAAGGACGGCAACTGGGCGCTGGCTTACACCGGCACCATCGCTTTCATCGTCAACAAAAAGCTGCTGCACGGCTCCGAAGTGCCAACCAAGTGGGCTGACCTCAAGTCCGGCAAATACAAAGTGTCCATCGGTGACGTGAGCACCGCGGCCCAGGCGGCCAACGGTGTCCTGGCAGCAGCACTGGCCAATGGCGGCGACGAGAAAAACCTGCAACCTGCGTTGCTGTTGTTTGCCGATATCGCCAAACAGGGTCGTCTGTCGATGGCTAACCCGACCATCGCCACCATGGAAAAAGGCGAGATCGAAGTCGGTGTGGTTTGGGACTTCAACGGCTTGAGCTACAAAGCGAAGATGGCCAACCCGGATGACTACGTAGTGTTGATTCCGTCCGATGGCTCGGTGATCTCCGGTTACACCACCATCATCAATAAATACGCCAAGAACCCGAACGCCGCCAAGCTGACCCGCGAGTACATCTTCAGCGACGCCGGCCAGATCAACCTGGCCAAAGGTAACGCCCGTCCGATCCGTGCCGAGCACATCACGCTGCCAGATGACGTAAAAGCCAAACTGCTGCCGAACGAGCAGTACAAAAAGGTCACGCCGATCAAGGATGCGGATGCGTGGGAGAAAACTTCCAAGGCCTTGCCGCAGAAGTGGAACGAAGAAGTCCTTGTCGAAATGAAGTGATGCTTCATCTGTAGGAGCCGGCTTGCTGGCGATCTCAGACACCTCGGTCCCACTGGGCACCATGGTGATCCAATCGCCAGCAAGCCGGCTCCTGCAGGTTTGAGAGAACCCACGGAGTTCCTCCTCTATGAAACACAACGTCATCCTTGTCGTGCTCGACGGCCTCAACTACGAAGTCGCCCGACACGCCATGGGGCACCTGCAGGCGTACGTTGGCGCAGGACGCGCAGCGCTCTACAAACTGGAGTGCGAGTTACCCGCCCTGTCCCGCCCACTCTACGAATGCATCCTGACCGGCGTCACGCCCATCGAAAGCGGCATCGTTCACAACAACGTCTCACGCCTGTCGAACCAGCGCAGCATCTACCACTACGCCAGGGATGCCGGTCTGAAAACCGCCGCGGCGGCCTATCACTGGGTCAGCGAGCTATACAACCGTTCGCCGTTCGTGGACGCCCGGGATCGTCACACCGACAACCCCGAGTTACCCATCCAGTACGGGCATTTCTACTGGAGCGATCACTACCCGGATTCGCATCTGTTTGCCGACGCCGAAAACCTGCGTCTGCGCCATGCGCCGAATTTCCTGCTGGTCCACCCGATGAACATCGATGACGCCGGGCACAAGCATGGCCTGGATACCCCGCAGTATCGCAACAGCGCACGCTTTGCCGACATTTACCTCGCCGACTGTCTGCAAGGCTGGCTCGACGCCGGTTATCAGGTGCTGGTGACCGCCGATCACGGCATGAATAACGACCGCTCCCACAACGGCCTGCTGCCCGAGGAACGCGAAGTACCGCTGTTCGTGCTCGGCGATGCCTTCAGTTTCGATGCCCATGCCGCGCCGAAACAGACGGAAATTTGCGGCACCGTCTGCCAGCTGCTGGGCGTCCCTCACGACAAACCAGTGTGCAGGGAGCTGCTCAAGTGAATTCCATCACTCGCGGGAAATGGCTGGCGGCCTTGTGCCTGGTGCCCTTCGCACTGTTCTTTATCGTGTTCGAAATTGCCCCGCTGATGTGGGTCATGATCAACAGCCTGGAGTCTGAAGAGTTCGGCTGGGGCCTGGCCAACTTCACCAAGATATTCAATTCGAAGTTTTACTTGCAGGCGATCCAGTACAGCCTCGAGATCAGTTTCTGGTCCAGCTTCTTCGGCATCATCATCGCGGTACTCGGCGCCTATTCCCTGCGTCGGGTGGACTCGAAACTGCGCAACTTCGTCAACGCATTCGCCAACATGACCAGCAACTTCTCCGGCGTACCCCTGGCCTTTGCTTTCATCATTTTGCTGGGTTTCAACGGCAGCTTCACCATCATGCTCAAGCAGGCCGGGATCATTGAGGATTTCAACCTGTACTCGAAAACCGGGCTGATCATTCTCTACACCTACTTCCAGATTCCATTGGGCGTACTGCTGCTCTACCCCGCCTTCGATGCCCTGCGCGAAGACTGGCGCGAGTCCGCCGCGCTGCTCGGCGCCAACGGTTGGCAGTTCTGGCGGCACATCGGATTGCCGGTGCTGACCCCGGCACTACTCGGTACTTTCGTGATCCTGCTGGCTAACGCCCTCGGCGCCTACGCCACGGTGTACGCCCTGACCACCGGCAACTTCAACGTGCTTCCGATCCGTATCGCGGCGATGGTCTCGGGTGACATTTCCCTTGACCCGAACCTGGCCAGTGCCCTGGCCGTCGTGCTGGTGGCGTTGATGACCCTGGTGACCATCGTCCATCAACTGCTGCTGAAGAGGAGCTACCATGTCTCGCGCTGAATTGGGGCCTGCCGGCATCTACCATCGCGTGGTGGTTTACCTGCTGTTTGCGATTATGTTGATGCCGCTGCTCGGTACGTTTATCTACTCGATTTCCAGCAGTTGGTCGGCAACCATTTTGCCCAGCGGTTTCAGCATCAAGTGGTATGCGCAGCTGTGGAGCGATCCGCGCTTTCTGAGCGCATTCGGTCAATCGTTGCTGGTGTGCGTCGGCGCCCTGGTATTGGCGGTGGTGCTGATTCTGCCGCTGCTGTTCGTGGTGCATTACCACTTCCCGAAACTCGATGCGTTGATGAACATCCTGATCTTGCTGCCCTTTGCGGTGCCGCCCGTGGTGTCGTCGGTGGGGCTCTTGCAGCTCTACGGTTCCGGACCGTTCGCGATGGTCGGTACACCGTGGATCCTGATCGGTTGCTACTTCACCGTGGCGCTGCCCTTCATGTACCGGGCGATCACCAACAACCTGCAAGCGATCAACCTGCGCGACCTGATGGACGCCGCCCAACTGCTCGGCGCCAGCACCTTTCAGGCTGCGTTCCTCGTGGTGCTGCCGAACCTGCGCAAGGGCTTGATGGTGGCGTTGCTGCTGTCGTTCTCATTCCTGTTCGGTGAGTTCGTGTTCGCCAACATCCTCGTCGGCACCCGTTACGAAACCCTGCAGGTCTACCTCAACAACATGCGCAACAGCAGCGGTCACTTCACCAGTGCGCTGGTGATTTCCTACTTCTTCTTTGTGCTGGTCTTGACCTGGATCGCCAATATCTTGAACAGGGACAAAAGCGAATGAGCTATGTCAGCGTCCAACATCTTCAGAAAAACTACGCGGGCACCACGGTGTTCAGCGACATCAACTGCGAAATCCAGAAAGGCGAATTCGTCACCCTGCTCGGACCATCCGGTTGCGGTAAATCCACCCTGCTGCGCTGCATCGCCGGGCTGACGCCCGTGGATGGCGGCAAGATCCTGCTCGACGGGGTCGACATCGTGCCGCTGAGCCCGCAAAAACGCGGGATCGGCATGGTGTTCCAGAGTTACGCACTGTTCCCCAACATGACCGTGGAACAGAACGTCGCCTTCGGGTTGCGCATGCAGAAGGTCAATGCCGACGACAGCCAAAAGCGCGTCGCCGACGTTTTGAAACTGGTAGAGCTGCATGATTTTGCCGCCCGCTATCCGCATCAACTGTCCGGCGGCCAATGCCAGCGGGTGGCCCTTGCCCGCTCGCTGGTGACCCGGCCTCGCCTGCTGCTGCTGGATGAACCGCTGTCGGCACTCGATGCGCGGATTCGTAAACACCTGCGGGAACAGATTCGTCAGATCCAGCGCGAACTGGGCCTGACTACGATTTTCGTCACACACGATCAGGAAGAAGCCCTGACCATGTCCGACCGGATTTTCCTGATGAATCAGGGAAAAATCGTACAAAGCGGCGATGCTGAAACCCTCTACACCGCGCCCGTCGATGTGTTCGCTGCCGGGTTCATCGGTAACTACAATCTGCTGGACGCCGAGAGCGCCACCAAGTTGTTGCAGCGGCCGATCAATCATCGAATTGCAATTCGCCCGGAAGCCATCGAACTGAGCCTCAACGGTGAACTCGACGCGCAAATACGCAGCCACAGCCTGTTGGGCAACGTGATTCGCTACCGCATCGAAGCCCGCGGCGTGGAACTCGTGGTGGATGTACTCAACCGCTCGGCCTCCGATCTGCATCCCGATGGTCAGCGCCTGGCACTTTCCATCGATCCGACGGCTCTCTGTGAGGTAGCCTGATAACCTTGCTGACGTTGAAGAGAGAACTGCACTGATGGCCCTGGCAATTTTTGATCTGGACGAAACCCTGATCCATGGCGACTGCGCCTCGCTGTGGAGCGAACAAATGGTCCGCCTCGGCTGGGTCGACGGCGAGTCCTTCCTGCGTCGCGACAAGGAATTGATGGATGCCTACGGCCGGGGTCACCTGGCGATGGAAGACTACATGGCCTTCAGCCTGGAGCCATTGATCGGCCGCCCCCCCGAGGAAGTCGAGCATCTGGTCGGCCCGTGGGTGGAAGACTTCATCGAACCGATCATCTTCAGCGACGCGACCAGAACCATCGCCGCCCATCGCAAGGCCGGTGACCGGATCCTGGTGATCTCGGCCTCAGGCACGCACCTGGTGAAACCGATTGCCGAGCGACTGGGCATCGACGAAATTCTCGGGATTGAGCTGGAGGTGGCGCACGGGGCCTATACCGGCAAGACCGTAGGGACCCTGACCTATCGCGAAGGCAAGATCACCCGGCTGCTGGAGTGGCTGGATGCGGAAGAAGAAAATCTTGAAGGCGCGAGTTTCTATTCCGACTCACGCAATGATTTGCCGTTGCTGCTGAAGGTGGATTTTCCCCACGTGGTCAATCCAGACCCGGTGCTGCTCGAGCAGGCGCAAAAGGCCGGCTGGCCGATCCACAATTGGAAGTAACCGCGATCCCCTGTGGCGAGGGAGCTTGCTCCCTCGCCACAAAGGCACCCACAGGTTTCAACGTTGTCAGGTGAGGCTTTCGTCGATCACCAACACCAACTTCCCCGCCACCGTGTTACTCGCCAACTCCGCAAACGCCGCTTCGGCATCCTTGATCGGGAAAGTCTTGGCCAGTTGCGGGCTCAATCGACCTTCAGCAAACAATGGCCATACGTGCTGGCTCAGATCGCTGAAGAGATCGGCCTTGAACTGATCATCGCGGCTGCGCAAGGTCGAACCCAACAGCTGCACTCGCTTGGCCAGCACCTGCGCCAGGTCCAGCTTGGCCTCACGACCGCCCATCAACCCGATCAGCACCCAACGACCATCCAGCGCCATCAACTTGAGGTTCAGCGCGGAGTAATGCCCCCCTACCGGGTCGAGGATGACATCGAACGGACCCAGATCCCGCAGGCTTTCCAAATCGTCGGTGCGAACCACACCGCCCTGGGCGCCGAGCTTTTCGCAATAGGCCAACCGTTCGGCGGACCCGACACTGACCCAGCACGGATTACCGAATGCCTTGCACAGCTGAATGGCAGCTGAACCAATTCCACTTGCTCCGGCGTGCAGAAGAACTTTCTGACCCGGTTTGAGCGCAGCGAGCTGAAACAAATTCAACCACACCGTGGCATAGACTTCCGGCAACGCAGCCGCTTCGGCGAGCGACATTTCGTCGGGTACCGGCAGCACGTGCCGTCCGTCGACAACCACTTCCTCGGCCATCCCGCCCCCGGCCAGCAAGGCGCAAACCCGATCGCCGACGTGCCAGGACGAACCGGCGCCGACCTCGCTGATCACCCCTGAACACTCTAGACCGAGCACCTGGCTGGCCCCTGGCGGTGGTGGATACAGCCCTGCCTTCTGTAATAAATCAGCGCGATTGAGACCCGCTGCCGCCACTCGAATGCGCACTTGTCCTACATCACACGTAAGACTCGGCTCTTCAACCCACTCCACTTGACCGTCAACGCCTTGCAATGCTTTCACAGTGCCTCCATAGTGAGTCTGGACTGAGCCCGAAGCTGTAGCGCCGGGCTTTTTGCATTATGCGACCGGCCCTTGTGGAACCGGCGACTTCAAAGACGGCCTAATATGCGTTATCAATTGTCCCCGCGTCGAATCAACATGAAGCGTTTGTTCCCCAGCACCGCCCTCGCCCTTTTCATCGGTATCGGCCTGCTGCCGATGTCCGGCAATACTTTCGCAGCCAATAGCTGGGACAAGCTTCAACCTGATCGTGACGAAGTCATCGCCAGTCTGAATGTCGTGGAACTGCTCAAGCGCCACCACTACAGCAAACCGCCGCTCGATGATGCGCGTTCGGTGATCATCTACGACAGCTACTTGAAATTGCTCGACCCGTCGCGCAGCTATTTCATGGCCAGCGACATTACCGAATTCAACAAGTGGAAGACCCAGTTCGACGACTTCCTCAAAAGCGGCGACCTCAACGCCGGGTTCACCATCTACAAGCGCTACCTGGATCGCGTCAAAGCGCGTCTGGACTTTGCCCTTGCCGAGTTGAACAAGGGTGTCGACAAAATGGACTTCAACACCAAGGAAACCTTGCTGATCGACCGCAAGGACGCCCCTTGGCTCAAGTCCACCGCAGAACTCGACGACCTGTGGCGCAAGCGCGTCAAGGACGAGGTCCTGCGCCAGAAGATCGCCGGCAAGGACTCCAAGCAGATCCAGGAAACCCTGACCAAGCGCTACAAGAACCAATTGGCGCGCCTGGACCAGACCCGCGCGGAAGACATCTTCCAGGCGTACATCAATACCTTCGCCATGTCCTACGACCCGCATACCAATTATCTGTCGCCGGATAACGCGGAAAACTTCGACATCAACATGAGCCTGTCCCTCGAGGGCATCGGCGCCGTGTTGCAGAGCGATAACGACCAGGTAAAAGTCGTGCGTCTGGTGCCGGCAGGCCCTGCCGACAAGACCAAGCTGGTGGCACCGGCCGACAAGATCATCGGCGTAGCCCAAGGCAACAAGGAAATGGTCGACGTGGTCGGCTGGCGCCTGGATGAAGTGGTCAAGCTCATCCGTGGTCCAAAAGGCACCGTGGTGCGCCTGGAAGTGATTCCGGCCAGCAATGCGCCGAACGACCAGACCAGCAAAATCGTGCCGATCACCCGTGAAGCGGTGAAGCTTGAAGATCAGGCCGTGAAAAAGTCAGTCCTCAACCTCAAGCAGGATGGCAAGGACTACAAGCTCGGCGTCATCGAAATTCCGGCCTTCTACCTGGACTTCAAGGCGTTCCGCGCCGGTGATCCGGACTACAAGAGCACCACTCGCGACGTCAAGAAACTGCTGACCGAGTTGCAGAAAGACAAAGTCGACGGTGTGGTCATCGACCTGCGCAACAACGGCGGCGGCTCCTTGCAAGAGGCTACCGAGTTGACCAGCCTGTTCATCGACAAAGGCCCGACCGTGCTCGTGCGTAATGCCGACGGCCGCGTTGATGTATTGGAAGATGAAAACCCGGGTGCGTTCTACAAAGGCCCGATGGCGTTGCTGGTCAACCGCTTGTCCGCCTCGGCTTCGGAGATTTTTGCCGGCGCCATGCAGGACTACCACCGCGCGCTGATCATCGGCGGCCAGACCTTCGGCAAAGGCACCGTGCAGACCATTCAACCGCTGAACCATGGCGAACTGAAGCTGACCCTGGCCAAGTTCTACCGGGTTTCCGGCCAGAGCACCCAGCACCAGGGCGTACTGCCGGACATCGATTACCCGTCGATCATCGACACCAAGGAAATCGGCGAAAGCGCCCTGCCCGAAGCCATGCCGTGGGACACCATCCGTGCGGCGATCAAGCCTGCGGTCGACCCGTTCAAGCCGTACATTTCCCAGCTCAAATCCGATCATGACGTGCGTACGGCCAAAGACGCCGAGTTCGTGTTTATCCGTGACAAGCTGGCGCTCGCCCAGAAGCTGATGAACGAAAAAACCGTCAGCCTCAACGAAGCCGAGCGTCGCGCCCAACACGCCGACATCGAAGCCAAGCAACTGACCATGGAAAATATCCGTCGCAAGGCCAAGGGCGAAGAACCGCTCAAAGAGCTGAAGAAAGAGGACGAAGACGCTATCGCGGCCGAGCAAGACAAAACCAAGCCGGAAGACGATGCCTACCTGAGCGAAACCGGGCGCATCCTGCTGGACTACCTCAAGCTCAACACGGCGGTGGCCAAGCACTGAGTCTTTATCCGCAAATGATGGCAATTTAATGCTGACGCTCCGCGGAGCGTCATCATACAGTCATCAATCTGTCGTGAAATACAGGGCTGGGCGTGTTCTCTTTTACCGAGAGCACGCCCAGCCCTTTTTTTATCGCCAGAGATCGCCATGACCACGACCGAACAGCTGAGTGCGTTGAGCTCAATTCTGACTCAAGGCGGCCTGCACAGCCTGTTCCAGCCCATCATCAGTCTCTCTGAGCGACGAATTCTCGGCTATGAAGCCCTTAGCCGTGGCCCGTCGAACAGCCCGCTGCACTCCCCCATCGCGCTGTTCGCCGTCGCCCGCCAGGCCGGTCGTTTGAGCGAACTGGAAATCGCCTGCCGGCAGAGTGCCTGCCGACGTTTCAACGAACAGCAATTACTCGGCAAGCTGTTCCTCAACGTGTCACCCGAATCCCTGCTCGAAGCCGCTCATCAACCGGGTCGTACCCTGCAATTGCTGCAGGACTTCGGTATCCCGCCGAGTCAGGTGGTGATCGAACTCACCGAACAAACACCGATCGACGACTTCCAGTTGCTGCAAACCGCCCTGCATCACTATCGGGCGATGGGCTTTTCGATTGCCCTGGATGACTTGGGGGCGGGCTATTCGAGTTTGCGCTTGTGGTCGGAATTGCGACCCGATTACGTGAAGATCGACCGGCACTTCATCGACGGTATTCATCAGGATGCGCTCAAACGCGAGTTCGTCGGTTCGATCCTGCAAATCGCCAAGGCCTCGCGGGCGAAGGTGATCGCCGAAGGTATCGAGTTGCCGGAAGAACTGGCAGTGTTGACCGAGATGGGCGTCGATCTGGTTCAGGGCTATCTGCTGTGCCGTCCACAGGAGCATCCACCCAAGGATGCCCGGACCCTGATGCCAAGACAGGACAGCTCCGCCGTGGCATTGAACGATGAAGTCAGCGACCTCAGCGCCCTGCTCAACGACCAGCCGGCAGTGGGCCGCAACACCCCCACCGCCACGGTACTGGAAGCCTTTCGGCGCCAGGCCAATCTCAACTCGCTGGCGGTGCTGGACGAACACGGCCAGCCTTGCGGCATCGTCCATCGGCATTCCCTCTCCGACGCGCTGCTCAAGCCGTTTGCGACTGATCTGTTCGCCCGCAAACCCATCAGCCGCTTGATGAACGATGACTTCCTGGCCGTCGAGATGAGCCAGTCGCTGCAACAGGTCAGCCGCCTGATCACCAGCCGCGCCAGGCAACGCATCGAAGAAGATTTCATCATCACCCTCAACGGCGGCTATCTGGGCCTGGGACGGGTGATCGATGTGCTCAAGCTGATTACCGAGTTGAAGATTCAGCAGGCTCGCTACGCCAACCCGCTGACGCTGTTACCGGGCAACGTGCCGATCCAGCAATGCCTGACGCGGCTGTTGCAGCAGAAGCGCGAATCAGTGATCTGCTATGTCGACATTGACAGCTTCAAACCCTTCAACGACATCTACGGCTACGGCCGCGGCGACGAAGTCCTGCTGTGCCTGGCGCAATGCCTGAACGACCGCGTCGACCCGTCCCGCGACTTCGTTGGCCACATCGGTGGCGATGACTTCCTGCTGGTGCTCGGCCCGGAAGACTGGGGCAAACGTTTGAACCAGCTCCTGGACGACTTCCAGAGCCAGTGCCGCCGCTTCTACCGCCCCGAACACCTCGAAGCCGGCTGCTTCATCGCCCCCAATCGCCAAGGCGTGCGCCAGGAATTCCCGTTGCTTTCGCTGTCCATCGGCGTGGTGCACCTGCATCCAGAAGCCTGTGGGGAAATCGATGCCAGCCAGTTGGCGGAAATGGCCTCACAGGCTAAACACCACGCGAAGAATGTGCCGGGGTATAGCGTGCATGTGATAGACAGTCTGGCTGCGCCTGAGCCAGAAGGTGTAAGGCTGACGGGGCAGCGCTGACCGATCGGACGTCATCGCGAGCAAGCTTGCTCCTACAAAGTTATGTACCATTTTGGAAATCGCACCAATCTTTTAGAAGCGAGCCAACTTTCGATGGCGGCCGTAATTTTTTAAGCCCTCGTTACCAGGTTGATTGGTCCTCTAAGCTTGCCTTCTGGAGATCATCTTTCCATTGCTCGCCTGCCAACTTAAATACTTCTTCAAAAAAACCACGAGGGTCTTCTATTTCGGTTTCATCCCAGACTGTGGAACTGCATTCGTCATAGTCAGTTTCAAATTGCACTGAAAAATCAAACCCTTTATTAGCCAAGGAAGCCTCAAGCAATTCTAATAGAGCAAAACGATGTCTATAACTCAAATACTCCAAAGCTGGCAACACAAACAACCTAACAATTTCAGACCTATCAGAAGAGCAATTCGGATTATAAGTCTTCATTTTTTCTCGGACTTCATCATCACAACTATCTAGATCTAAACCAGCCAACAAATACGAAATTTGAGGTTCCCATGACAGTTCTACATTTTTGAACGGCGACCTCATTTTTATCCTCCCTTTCTCGGAAACGCAGTGAATGGTCGTTTAACATTATTTTTGTCAAACCTTACCTCGGCTTCATTCATAGCCTCAACATACTTCGGATTATTCCGATCTTTATCGTTCGGTTTATAACCTCGTCCTACTCCAGGTATTTTCACTCTAACGACTGGATTACCTCTATTGTCGTACCCGGTCGGCTCAGGTATATCTTTATCCATTTTAGAAATAGCGTAACCGATCGCCTGACACTGTAAAGTCCAGCAAGTAAACTGCGAACTAGCATTAACTTCCCCCCTTCGCCCCCTTCTCGTTGGATGTGAACCATCTATTGATCGCTGCTTCAGTGCGGCATCGGATATATCAGGGCCATGCTTGGCAACACTGTGCATGTTATATTCTTTTTCCCATGCAAAGACTTGGCGTTTAGCCTCTTCTTTTGACAACGGTTTAGGAAGGATTGGAGCTCCGTCATTCACGGAGCTTTTGCTTACGTCATCGGGTAAAGAACAACCTAATCGCCCTTTTTTATTGCTTCCCGGACACTTCCCACTCAACCCCAACGGATCCACCCACCCCGTCGGATTCGGCGTGTACCGATACGCGTTCAACCCGCCCGCCAGTTTCACCGGATCCGGCGTCAGGTAGCGCCCCGTATCCGGGTGGTAATAGCGGTGGCGGTTGTAGTGCAGTCCGCTTTCGGCGTCGAAGTACTGCCCCTGAAAACGCAGCGGCTGTTCCAGTTGTTCGCCGCCGCCATGGCTCAACTGGCTGAGCTTGCCGTAGGCCGTATATTTGGCCGACCAGACGATTTCACCGCTGTAGTCGGTGAGTTCCTGCGGGGTGCCGAGGTGGTCGAGGTGGTAGTAGAACGGGCAGGCGTGTTTTGGGCCTTTGCCGTCGAGCAGGGCAAGGGGGCGGAAGCTGCCGGGTTCGTAGAGGTAGCTGCGGTAGTGGGTTTGGCTGCTTTCGGCGATGAGGTGGTCGCCTTGCCAGAAAAACTGTGTGGTCTGGCCGTCGACGGTCTTGGCGATGCGTCGGCCGAAGGCGTCGTAGCGGTAGGACGTTTCGCGGCCGTCGGCGGCGGTGAAGCCGGTCAGGCGGTGCTGGCTGTCGTAGGTGTAGGTCGTGACGGCCTGGCCGCGGCGTTCGCGGATCAGGTTGCCGTAGGCGTCGTAGTCGTAATGCCGGTCGGCGTGGCGCAGCAGGCGGTTGCCCTTGAGGTGCCAGGGGCCGGGGCGGTCGTGGATCAGCAGGTTGCCGGCCGGATCGTGGCTGAAGTTTTCCGGGTCTTGATCGCGGGCGTGGCGAACACCGGTCAGGCGGTCGAGCGGGTCGTACTGGTAGTGGCGCTCGCCGTGACGGGTGTCGTTGACTTGTGCGAGGTTGCCGTTGGCGCTGTAGGCATAATCGCGGCGGTACAGCGGACGCTCGGCTTGCCGGACGGCGTGGGCGTGCAAACGGCCCTGCTCGTCGTAGGCAAAGTCGCTGTGCAGCAGGCCTTGTTGGCGTTGTTGTTCCCTGCCTCCGACAAAGGTGTGGGCGGTCAGCCGCGAACCGTTGAGGTCAATGGCCGTCAGCGCCCCGCCTTGCGCGCGGTGATATTCAAGACGACTGTTGTCCGGCAGCCGCAAGTGCTGGAGCTGGCCGCAGGCGTCGTAGCCGTAGCGCAACGTGCCCCAGCCCTGATGCTCGGTGATCAGCCGGTCATGGGCGTCGTACTCGAACTCCAGCGGGTGGTCCTGCCCGTCGTCGACGCTGACCAGCCGCCCCAGCCCGTCATAGCGATACTCGACCTTGCTGCCGTCCGGCAGGGTTTTGACCAATAACCGGCCGGCGCTGTCGCGCTGATAAGCGCTGACGAGCTGCGAGCCGTCATCGCCGAATTCGGTTTTCTCCAGCAACTGGCCGTTGAGGTCGTAGGCGTACGCCGTACGTCGCCCGTCAAAGCCGGTTTCCTGACGGATCAAGCCGGTGGGCGTGTAGTCCAGCCGATAGCGGTCGCCGACTTCGTTTTCAATCTCGGTGAGCAACAGTTGAGCGTGGTCGTAGCGGTACTTCAGCTCGCTGCCGTCGGGGTTGATCCGCCGGCTGACCAGGTGCAGGTCGTCGGCGTATTCATAGCGCGTGACCCGCCCCAACTCGTCCACGTCGTTGGTGATCTGGCCGTAGGCGTTGTAGCT
>NZ_JAMDHB010000022.1:0-599161 GCF_028656895.1 Pseudomonas sp. TNT2022 ID1044
ACAAAACACTGTGGGAGAGTGAGCGGGACTCTTGAGTTCTCGAGTGCACGAGAGGGCCTCATCGCTGGCAAGCCAGCTCCCACAGGATGTGCGTGAAATCCGGATGTGTGGTCACCACAAAACACTGTGGGAGAGTGAGCGCGATTCCTGAGTTCTCGAGTGCACGAGAGGGCCTCATCGCTGGCAAGCCAGCGCCCACAGGATGTGCGTGAAATCTGGATGTGTGGTCACCACAAAACACTGTGGGAGAGTGAGCGGGACTCTTGAGTTCTCGGGTGCACGCGAGGGCCTCATCGCTGGCAAGCCAGCTCCCACAGGATGTGCGTGAAATCCGGATGTGTCGAGTGCACGAGAGGGCCTCATCGCTGGCAAGCCAGCTCCCACAGGATGTGCGTGAAATCCGGATGTGTGGTCACCACAAAACACTGTGGGAGAGTGAGCGGGACTCTTGAGTTCTCGAGTGCACGAGAAGGCCTCATCGCTGGCAAGCCAGCTCCCACAGGATGTACGTGAAATCCGGATGTGTGGTCACCACAAAACACTGTGGGAGCTGGCTTGCCAGCGATGGGGCCTATTCAGACAACACAAGATCAGAGGCTGCCCTCACTCAACAACCGATACCCAACACCCGCCTCGGTCACGATAAACCGAGGCGCGGTCGGATCATCCGCCAGCTTCTGCCGCAAATGCCCAACCACGATCCGCAAGTAATGACTGTCGTCGGTATGGGTCGGCCCCCAGATGTCCTTGAGCAACTGCTGCTGGGTTATGACCCGCCCGGGATGGCGCGCCAGTTGCGCCAGCACGGCATATTCCTTGCGGGTCAGCGCCACTTCGATGCCTTCGAGCAGCACGCGGCGATACGCCAGATCCACCGTCAGCGGGCCGAAGGTCAGCGCCGCTTGTTGGGCTTCGCCCGCCGGTGCCTGACGCAACAGCGCACGTATCCGCGCCAGGAACTCTTGAATGCCGAAGGGCTTGGTCACGTAGTCATTGGCGCCGCCATCCAGCGCTTCGACTTTTTGCCCCTCGCTGGCACGCACCGACAGCACCAGCACGGGCGCCGTCGACCATTCGCGAAACTCGCGTAAAACCTGCTGGCCGTCCATGTCCGGTAAACCGAGGTCGAGCACCAGCAGGTCCGGCTTGTTCAGCGCGGCCTGCGCCAACCCTTCGGCACCGGTGCCGGCCTCCAGCACTTTATAGCCTTGGGAAGCGAGGCTGATGCGCAGGAATTTGCGGATTTGCGGTTCGTCGTCGATGACCAGAATGGTCGCGGTCTGGCTCATGGGTTCACATCAACACAAAGAAGTGGCAAGAGAGTAACGCAAGCACGATCAGGCTTCACTTTCGGCTGTTAACTTTCAAAGGCTGGCTGCTCCTGCAACGGCAAGTGCAAGGTGATGCAGGTGCCGCGCCCTTCGATGCCATCGGCCACGCTGATCCGCCCGCCATGGGCGCCCACCATGCCCTGACAGATCGCCAAACCCAGCCCGGTGCCCTGCCCGCCACGGTCGCCGCGCGCTGCGGTGTAGAACATGTCGAAAATTTTTGCCCGTTCCGCTTCCGGAATCCCCGGCCCTTCGTCGCTGACCGAGAAAAACAGCTCCTTGTCGTCCACCCCGGCGCGCAGTTGCAAACGACCGTGGGCCGGTGAAAAGCGTGCGGCGTTCTCCAGCACGTTGATCAGCGCCTGCTCGATCAGCGCGGCATGGACGTAAAGCAGCGGCAACTGCGCCGGAACATCAGTGCTGACTTGCAACGGTGCCAGTACCGCGCGCAAGCGACTCAGCGAACTGCCGACGATGTCAGCCGGCGACACCCAGTCCCGCGCCAGCTTCAGGGCGCCGTGCCCGAGTCGGGTCATGTCCAGTAGATTCTGGATGTAGCGGTCGAGACGTTCGGCTTCATCGCGGGTGCCTTCGAGCAATTCCCGGCGATCCTCCAGCGGGATCGCTTCGCCGAGCGCCAGCAGACTGTCGATGCTGCCACGCATGGAGGTCAGCGGCGTACGCAAATCGTGGGACACCGACGCCAGCAAGGCACTGCGCAATTGCTCGGTTTCACCGTGCAGCCGCGCCGCTTCCAGATCATCCGCCAGTTGTGCGCGCGCCAGCGCCTGCGCCAGCGGCTGGCTCAGCGCCGTCAACAAACGGCGGCGCTGGCCACTCAGGGTCCGGCCTTCTTTCGCACACACCCCCAGCAACGCCAGCGGGCCATCCTCTACCGACAACGGCCACCACCACCAGCGCCCGAACGGCAATGTGCCGGTGCCGGCGCCAGCGGGTTGGTCGTGTTGCCAGGCCCAATCGGCGGCGGCGCGCTCGGCTTCGGTGAATTCCAGCGGGCCTCCGGTTTCGACTTTCCAGCCACTTTGACCGTCACGATTGAGCAGGCACAGCTGCAAATCACTCCAGCCATTGAGGTGCTGGGCGGCCGCGCTGACCACGGCCTGACGGTCGGTGGCGGCGGTCAGTTTGCGCGACAGGTCGAGCAGCTCAGTGGTTTCTTCCTGGGTGTCGCGCAGCGCCTGCAGCTGTCGCCGTTGCCGCGCTGCAAGGTTGCCGGTGAGCGCGGCCATCAACAGGAAAAACAGCAGGGTCAGCACGTCTTCTTCGCGCTGGATGCTGAAGGAAAAATTCGGGGGGATGAACAGAAAGTCGTAGGTCAGAAACGACAGCGCCGCACAGACCAGCGCCGGGCCGAGACTGCTGCGCACCGCCACCAGCAGCACCGCGGCGAGGAACACCAGGGAGATATTCGGCAGCGGCAAAACGCTCGCCACCGCCCAGGCCAAGGCAGTGGCCAACAGCGTCGCGACCACGGCCAGGGCATAGTCGAACCACACCAGCGCCTGCATCGAACGCTGGCGTGGCTGATGTTGTTCGTGATCGCTGTCGAGGACGTTGATTTCCAGCCCGCGGGCATTGCGCAACAAGCGCGCCGCCAACCCGCCGCCGAACACGCGTCGGCGCCAACGTGGCCGCGACTGGCCGACCAACACCAGGCTGGCTCGACGTTCGGCGGCGTGCTGGATCAGGGTTTTCGCCACCTCGCCGGCCCGCAGCAATACCACTTCGCCGCCCAGGCGTTCAGCCAGTTGCTGGGCACTTTGCAGGCGCAGGCGCGATTGCTCGTCCCGCACGCTGCCGTTGTCCACATGCACCAGGCTCCACGGCAGATGCCGACGCTGGGCAACACGGCTGGCATGGCGCACCAGCCGTTCGGCCTGGGCATCGCCATCGACACCGACCAACAAGCGACCGCGCACCGTCGGCGCCGCCTGGCCCATCTGGCGATAGCCCAGGGTCAGGTCGTTATCGACCTGTGCGGCGGCGGTTTGCATCGCCAGTTCGCGCAGGGCTGTGAGGTTGGTCTGGGTGAAAAACGCGTCGATGGCCGCCCTCGCCTGCTCCGGCACGTAGACCTTGCCATCGCGCAGACGCTCAAGCAGTTCCCGTGGCGGCAAGTCGATCAGCATAAGCTCGAAGGCTTCTTGCAGCACCCAGTCCGGAAGGGTTTCGCGGACCTGCACACCGGTGATGCCGCGCACCTGATCGTTGAGGCTTTCCAGGTGCTGGACGTTGACGGTGGTGAACACGTCGATGCCGGCGGCAAGCAGTTCCTGAATGTCTTGCCAGCGTTTTTCATGGCGGCTGCCGGGCGCGTTGGTATGGGCCAACTCATCCACCAGCACCAGCTTCGGTTTGGCGGCCAGCAACCCATCGAGGTCCATTTCTTCGAGCATCACGCCACGGTATTCCGAGCGCACCAAGGGTTGCTGTGGCAGGCCGCCCAGCAACGCTTCGGTTTCCGCCCGGCCGTGGGTTTCGACCACGCCGGCAATGACTTTCACACCCTGGCGCAGCTGGATGTGGGCCGCTTGCAGCATGGCGTAGGTTTTACCCACACCGGGCGCGGCGCCGAGGAATACCTTGAGCCGGCCACGGCCATTGCGGGGCAGGTCTGCTAACAGCGCGTCGGCGCGGCCGGAGTTGCTCATGTCTGGGAATCTCTTTTTTTCAGATGTTCATGTAGTGGCTGTTCTGCCGTCTTCGCGAGCAGGCTCGCTCCCACCGGGGGACGCATGCCCATGTGGGAGCGAGCCTGCTCGCGAATGGGATCACCGCCGATCTACAGGTTTTCCAGTGCCCGATTCAACTCAAGCACATTCACCACCGGTGGCCCCACCAGCGGCTGCTCGATATGAGCGTCGAGCAGGTTCTGCAGGGTTGCCACGGGCACATTCCTGGCCGCCGCAACACGCGCCAGTTGATAGGTAATCGCGGCCGGTGGCAAGTGCGGATCGAGACCGCTGCCGGAGGTGGTGAGCATGGCCAACGGCACCGCCCCCTGGCCAGGCACCAGCAGCTTGTTGGCGTCGTCGATCACCCGAGTCGCCAGCGCCGGGTTGCTCGGCGACAGGTTGCTGGCACCGCTCGACACCGTGGCAAAGGCACCCGCCGATGGCCGTGGATGAAACCAGGCGTCGCCGACGAAATCCTGGGCGATCAGTGACGAGCCGCGGACCTTGCCGTCGGCATCGCGTAGCAGGCTGCCGTTGGCCTGGTCCGGGAAGGCGACCTGGGCCACGCCGGTCACCACCAGCGGATAAGCGACGCCGGTGATCAGGGTCATCAGGACCAGCAGGCTCAGGGCCGGGCGTATCATTGTGGACATTTCAAAATCCTCGAATTCTCTAAAAACACACATCACCTGTGGCGAGGGAGCTTGCTCCCGCTCGACTGCGCAGCCGTCGTAAACCTGGTAAATGTGATGCGCCTGAACAAATGCGGTGTCTGGGTTGGGGCTGCTTCGCAGCCCAGCGGGAGCAAGCTCCCTCGCCACAAAAAGCCCCTCTCCAGCCACCCGCTACCCGCTAAACCAGATGCAACGCCGTCAACAGCATGTCGATCGCCTTGATGCCCACGAACGGCACCAAAATCCCGCCCAGCCCATAGATCAGCAAATTGCGCCGCAGCAACGCCGCCGCACTGGCTGCGTGCACCCGCACACCGCGCAGCGCCAATGGAATCAGCACCACAATGATCAGCGCGTTAAACACGATGGCCGACAGAATCGCGCTCTGCGGACTGCTCAAGTGCATGACGTTCAGCACGCCCAGTTGCGGGTAGATCGCCGCAAACAGCGCCGGCAAAATCGCGAAGTATTTGGCCACGTCGTTGGCGATCGAGAACGTGGTCAGCGCGCCGCGGGTCACCAGCAACTCCTTGCCGATTTGCACCACGTCCAGCAGCTTGGTCGGATCGCTGTCGAGGTCGACCATGTTTGCCGCTTCGCGGGCCGCTTGCGTGCCGTCGTTCATCGCCATGCCGACGTCCGCCTGGGCCAGGGCCGGGGCGTCGTTGGCACCGTCGCCGCACATGGCGACCAGGCGACCGTCGTTCTGTTCGTGACGGATGCGCGCCAGTTTTTTCTCCGGGGTGGCTTCGGCCAGCACGTCGTCCACGCCCGCCTCGGCGGCAATGGCGGCGGCGGTCAGCGGGTTGTCGCCGGTGACCATGACGGTGCGAATCCCCAGTTTGCGCAACTCGGCGAAACGTTCGCGGATGCCGGGTTTGACCACGTCCTTGAGGTGGATCGCGCCGAGCAATTTACCGTCGGCGCAGACCAGCAACGGGGTACCGCCACTTTGCGCGATCTTGTCGATTTCCCGCGACAGGGCCGGGGCCAGATCAGCGCGTTTCATACCAACAAAGGTCAGCAGCGAATCCACCGCGCCTTTGCGGTAGACGCGCCCCTGATAATCGACACCGGACAAACGCGTCTCGGCACTGAACGGCACGGCGGTCAACAACTCGGCGGCCGGTTCCGGTTGTGGTTGAGTACCACGCAGGTACTCGACGATAGATTTGCCCTCAGCGGTGTCATCGGCCAGCGACGCGAACAACGCACCTTCGGCCAGCTCCTGGCTACTCACGCCCGGGGCCGCAACCACTGCAGTGCAACGACGGTTACCGAAGGTGATGGTGCCGGTCTTGTCCAGCAGCAGCACGTGCACGTCACCCGCCGCTTCCACCGCACGTCCCGACTTGGCGATCACGTTGAGGCGCACCAGACGATCCATGCCGGCAATCCCGATGGCCGACAACAGACCGCCGATGGTGGTCGGGATCAGCGTGACCAACAGCGCCACCAGGAACACCAGCGGCAGGCTGCCATTGGCGAAGTGGGCGAACGGTTGCAGGGTGACCACGACTATCAGGAAGATCAGGGTCAGGCCGATCAACAGGATGTCGAGCGCCACTTCGTTCGGGGTTTTCTGGCGTTTGGCGCCTTCGACCAGAGCGATCATGCGGTCTAGGGTCGATTCGCCAGGGTTGGCGGTGATCTTCACCAGCAGCCAATCGGACACCAGTCGCGTGTTACCGGTGACGGCCGAGCGGTCGCCGCCGGACTCACGAATCACCGGCGCCGATTCACCGGTAATCGCCGCCTCGTTGACGGCCGCGATGCCTTCAATCACTTCGCCGTCACCGGGAATCATCTCCCCCGCTTCGACACGCACCACATCGCCCTGGCGCAGGCTGGCGGCGGGCACCACTTGAAAGCTGCCGTTGCTGGTTTTGCGCCGGGCGCTCAAGCCTTCACTGCCGGCCTTGAGGCTATCGGCGCGGGCCTTGCCGCGACCTTCGGCCAGGGCCTCGGCAAAGTTGGCGAACAGCACGGTGAACCACAGCCACACGGCGATTTGCGCAGCGACGAAGGTCGGCACCGCCGCGTCGGGAATGAAGCACAGCACGGTGGTCAGGATCGCGGTCAGTTCGACCACCAGCATCACCGGCGCACGCTGCAGTTGCCGTGGGTCGAGCTTGACGAAGGCTTGTACCAGCGCCGGGCGCCAGAGGGCCGAGATCGCGGTTTTCGGTTGCTCCGGCGCCTTGGCGGCGACCGGTTTGGTTGCGGGCATATTCATCAAATAGTCCTCAGAAGCCCATGCTCAAATGTTCAGCGATAGGGCCCAACGCCAGGGTCGGCAGGAAGGTCAGGCCGCCCACCAGCAAAATGGTCACGGTCAGCAGGGTCACGAACAGCGGGCCATGGGTCGGGAAACTGTTCTGGCTGATTGGTGCGGGTTTCTTCATCGCCAGGCTGCCGGCCAATGCCAGTACCGGGAGGATGTAGCCGAAACGGCCGATCAGCATGCCCAGGCCCAGCATCAGGTTGTGGAACGGGGTGTTGGCGCCGAAGCCACCGAACGCCGAACCGTTGTTGGCACCGGCCGAGGTGTAGGCGTAGAGCAACTGGCTGAAACCGTGGGCGCCGGGATTGGTTACCGAGGCCACAGGCCCGGGCAGGCTGGCGGCAATCGCGCCCAGCACCAGTACGCCAATCGGCATGACCATCAAGGTCACCACCAACAACTGCACTTCCCTGGCTTGCAGTTTCTTGCCGAGGTATTCCGGGGTGCGCCCGATCATCAGGCCGGCGAGGAACACCGCGATCAGCACGTTGAGCAACATGCCGTAGAGCCCGGCGCCGACACCACCGAAGATCACTTCGCCGACCATCATGTTGACCAGCGCGACCATCCCGCTCAGCGGGTTAAGGCTGTCGTGCATGCCGTTGACCGAACCGTTCGATGCCGCGGTGGTGGTCACCGACCACAGCACGGTGGCGGTGGTGCCGAAACGCGCTTCCTTGCCTTCCAGCGGCGCGGTCTGTTCGACGGCGGCGTTGTTCAGGATCGGATTCGGCTGATATTCAGCCCACATGGATGTCGCGCCGCCGATCAGGAACAGCGCCAGCATGCAGGCGATGATTGCGCGGCTCTGACGCAGATCCTTCACGTAATGACCGAACGTGAACACCAACGCGGCAGGGATCAGGATGATCGAGGCCACCTCGAACAGGTTGCTCCACGCCGTCGGGTTTTCGAACGGATGCGCCGAGTTGACGCCGAAGAAGCCACCCCCGTTGGTCCCCAGTTGTTTGATCGCAATCTGGCTGGCAGCCGGGCCGAGCGGGATCACTTGATCAACACCCTGCATCGTCACCGCATTCACATATTGCGCGAAAGTTTGCGGCACGCCTTGCCACACCAGGTACAACGCCAGCAACAGGCACAGAGGCAGCAGGCCGTAGAGGGTGGCGCGGGTCATGTCGATCCAGAAGTTACCCAAGGACTGGCTGGACTTGCGACCGATACCGCGGCACAGCGCAACCAGCACCGCGAGCCCGGTGGCGGCGCTGACGAAATTCTGCACGGTGAGGCCGAGCATCTGGCTCAGGTAGCTCAGCGATGCTTCACCGCTGTAGGACTGCCAGTTGGTGTTGGTCATGAAGCTGACGGCAGTGTTAAACGCCTGCGTCCACTCCAGACCCGGCAGATTTTGCGGGTTGAGCGGCAAGTGATCCTGGAACAGCAAAATCGCGAACAACAGCAAAAAGCCCGCGAGGTTGAGCGCGAGCAAGGCCAGCGCGTACTTCTGCCAGCTCTGCTCCGCCTGCGGATCGACACCCGCCAGGCGATAGCAGCCGCGCTCCACCGGGCCGAGAACCGGCGTCAACCAGGTGCGCTGGCCTTCCATGACCTTGTAGTAGAAGCGCCCGAGAAACGGCGCCGGGACCAACACCAACGCGAAAAACGCGAGGATCAGCCAATAGTCATAACTGTGCATAGCCGCTCCTAGTTCCGGTCCGCGCGCAACAGCGCAACCAACAGATAAATGAACAGCCCCACTGCCAACAGCAGTGACACCCCGTCCAGAACGCTCATGGAAATTCTCCGTGTTACGGCGTATTGCCGCGTGTGGAGTCATTGTCGGGAGGGAGGCTGTAAAGGAACGAGACCGAGGGTGCGGGTGGGGCATAAAGAATGCGTAAAGAGTGGGTTTATGCGGGGGTTACAGGGGTGTCAGGACAAGCCTCTTCGCGGGCAAGCCCGCTCCCACAAAGGAACGCGTTCGTCCCTGCACAGCAAAAACCTGTGGGAGCGGGCTTGCCCGCGATGACGGCACAACAGACAGCAATGCCCTTTACTGACGCACAAAAATCTCACATCCCGCAGCGAACATCCCCGAAACGACACCTTTTTACGCTTTACGACTGCCATCACAACACTGGCACGCCCACTGCACACGCCCTCCCCCGAGCTTTCCAATCCGTTCAGGGAGCAAACGCATGAACACACAACTCAAACCCACGCTGGGCACGTTGCACCTGTGGGGCATTGCGGTCGGGCTGGTGATTTCCGGGGAATATTTCGGCTGGAGTTATGGCTGGGGTGTGGCCGGAACGCTGGGCTTTCTGGTGACCTCGTTCATGGTCGCCACCATGTACACCTGTTTCATCTTCAGTTTCACCGAGCTGACCACCGCCATTCCCCACGCGGGCGGGCCGTTTGCCTACAGTCGTCGGGCCTTTGGCGAGAAAGGTGGCTTGATCGCCGGGCTGGCGACACTGATCGAATTCGTCTTCGCCCCGCCGGCCATCGCGTTGGCCATTGGCGCCTACCTCAATGTGCAGTTCCCAGCCCTCGATCCAAAGCACGCGGCGGTCGGCGCCTACATCGTATTCATGGGGCTGAACATTCTTGGCGTGAAGCTGGCAGCGACGTTTGAGCTGGTGGTCTGCGTACTCGCCGTGGCGGAGTTGCTGGTGTTCATGGGCGTGGTTGCGCCGGCCTTCAGCTTCAGTAACTTTGCCCTCAACGGCTGGGCCGGGTCCGATGTGTTCGGCGCACCGGCGATTGCCGGGATGTTTGCGGCGATCCCGTTTGCGATCTGGTTCTTCCTCGCCATCGAAGGCGCGGCCATGGCCGCCGAAGAAGCCAAGGACCCGAAACGCACCATTCCAAAGGCCTATATCAGCGGCATCCTGACCCTGGTGTTGCTGGCCATGGGCGTGATGTTCTTTGCCGGCGGCGTCGGCGACTGGCGCACCCTGTCGAACATCAACGACCCTCTGCCACAGGCGATGAAGACCGTGGTCGGTGAAAACTCCGGCTGGCTGCACATGCTGGTGTGGATCGGCCTGTTCGGCCTGGTCGCAAGCTTCCATGGAATCATCCTCGGCTACTCGCGGCAGTTCTTCGCCCTCGCTCGCGCGGGTTACTTGCCGGCGTCGCTGGCCAAGTTGTCACGCTTCCAGACACCGCACCGGGCGATCATTGCCGGCGGCGTGATCGGCATCGCGGCGATCTACAGCGATGGCCTGATCAACCTGGGCGGCATGACGCTGACGGCGGCGATGATCACCATGGCCGTGTTCGGCGCCATCGTGATGTACATCATGAGCATGCTCAGCCTGTTCAAACTGCGCAAAACCGAACCGAACCTGGAGCGCACGTTCCGCGCGCCGTGCTACCCATTTGTGCCGTTCATTGCACTGCTGCTGGCGGTGGTGTGCCTGGTGGCCATGGCCTGGTTCAACACGCTGATCGGGCTGATCTTCCTCGCCTTCATGGCGGTGGGTTTCGTGTACTTCATGCTCACGGCGCAACTGCGCGCGGACGCACCGGCGGATGCGATGTTGACCGGTCTGTGATGCAGCACGGGTGATCCTGGCATATCAGGCATAGAATGGAGTCATTGCGATGGAACTCTTGGGAAATCACATCGCTCAAAATGATATGCACGAGCACATGGCGAAACCTTCGCCATGTGACCTGCCTTCAAGGAGAGTCCCATGCCCTGGTATGCCTGGTTAATTCTGGTGATAGCCATCGGCTCTATCGTTGGCGGTTTGATGATGCTGCGCGACACCGCCAACAAGGTTGAGCTGACCGATGAACAGCGCAAACGCGTCGCCGAACGCAACGCGGAAGCGGACGCCAAGGAAGCGCAGGACCGCTGACAAAAATGTCCTGTCATTCATCTCGAATGACAGGACATTGTTTTTTCACTTCTCCCTGTCGGCCCTGGCGATGTGCATCCGCGCAGGCCGTTGTAAACGGCGCTCGAGCTGACTCCAGCCTTCGCGCAACGAATTCTCCAAGCGATAAATTTCTCAGCGCCCGAGTCATCAATGCTCGTGCAAGCACCACAACACGTTTGGATCAGATTCGATGCATCTGCATGCTTTTTAGCAGTAGAAGTACAGTCACCATCCAATTTTCATTGGTTACTATGGGGGTGCATTGATGGGGAGATATCAGATGCGTTACTCGCAGGACCATAAAGCCCAGACCCACCAACGCATCATCAAGGAAGCTTCGGAACGCTTTCGCCGTGACGGTATCGGCGCGACCGGTCTGCAACCCTTGATGAAGGCGCTGGGCTTGACTCACGGTGGCTTTTATTCGCACTTCAAGTCCAAGGACGAACTGGTGGAAAAGGCGCTGCAAGAAGCAGGCAAACAGGTGGATGGGTTATGTGCCCAGATATTCGCTTCGGATCGCCCGCTGGAAGTATTCATCAATACTTATTTGTCCGAATGGCACCAGACTTCGCCCCATGAAGGGTGCCCGCTGCCGACCATGTCGTCGGAACTCGGCATGCGCGGGCAGCCGAGTCCCACTTCCGATGTGGTGCTGAATGCGCGCCTTCAACAAATCCAGGACACGCTTGCGGGTGAAAACACGGTAGAACGCAGCATCGTCATCATGTCGACACTGGTGGGGGCTTTGCTGCTTTCGCGCAGTGTCGAGAACCGCGAGCTGGCCCAGCAGATTCTCGACGTCACGCGCACCCACTTGAACCAGACCGAGACTAGTCCTTCCAGCGTTTGAACAAGACGCTGGCATTCACCCCGCCAAAGCCAAAGCCGTTGGACAATGCGTACTCGATGTTCATCGGCCTGGCTTTACCGTGAACAATGTCCACGCCTTCGGCGGCAGGGTCCGGATTATCGAAATTCAGGGTCGCCGGTACGACCTGATCTCTGATTGCCAAAAGGGTGAAGATCGCTTCAATACCGCCCGCAGCACCGAGCAAATGCCCGGTCGCCGATTTGGTCGATGTCACCGCAATCTTGTTATCTGCACCGAATAACGACTTGATCGCCGCCAACTCGCCCAAGTCTCCAACGGGCGTTGAGGTTGCATGAGCATTCAGATGCTGAACCTGCCCCGGCGAAATACCGGCCTGAGCCAACGCCAGCGACATCGCGCGACGCGCACCACTGCCATCCTCCGGGCCTGCGGTCAGGTGATACGCATCCGCACTGGTGCCGTAGCCGACCAGCTCCGCCAGCGGTTGGGCGCCTCGGGCCAAGGCGTGTTCCAGTGACTCGATGACCAGCAAGCCCGAGCCTTCCCCCATGACGAAGCCATCGCGCCCACTGTCGAACGGCCGCGAGGCGCGCTCCGGGGTGTCGTTGTAGCCACTGGACAACGCACGCGCCGCTGCAAAACCGGCAAGACTGACCCGGTCGATCGCCGCTTCGGTACCACCACACACCGCGATGTCCGCCTCACCGGAACGAATCAATCGCGCCGCATCGCCGATCGCCTGCACCCCGGCGGCACACGCCGTCACCGGCGCACCCAACGGTCCTTTGAAACCGTGCTGAATCGACACATGCCCCGCTGCCAGGTTGACCAGGAACGACGGAATGGTGAACGGCGACAAACGCCGTGGGCCACGGCTGTCTGTTGTGCGCACGGCATCGGCAATCGCACCGAAGCCACCCACACCCGAGCCGATAATGGTCGCCGTACGTTCCTGGGCGTCGGCAGTCTGCGCCTGCCAACCGGCCTGTTCCAACGCCTGACGCGCCGCTTCCATGGCGAACAAAATGAAACGGTCCATCTTCTTCTGTTCTTTGGGCGGCGTTGCCCGGTCCGGGTCGAACCCCGCTTCGGCATCGTCCGCCACCGTCGGCACCGCCCCCCCGACCTTGGCCGGCAAATCGGCGACCACCGCGTCCGGCAGGTTGCGCAACCCGGAACGCCCGGCCAACAGGCGCGCCCAGACCGCTTCGACCCCGCTACCCAGCGGAGACACCAGCCCCATCCCCGTTACAACCACTCGACGATCACTCATACCGCAACTACCTCATGCCGATTGATGGCGCTCATTTGTAACGCGCAGCGGCCTGGCTTTTGGAAAGGTTCGGTGCCATGACCAGACGTGCCGCGACAAAAGCATCCCAGTCGGCAGCATTTGGCAGTGACGGAATGGTCACCAGCTCACCTTGATCCAGGCCCGCCAACGACGCGTCGACCATTTCACCCGCTTCCATGACCATCTCCGCCGGAATCTGCGTAGCGTCGATTCCGGAGCGCTCCCAGATTTCGGTACGCGTCACGCCCGGCAGCACAGCCTGAACCTTGACCCCGGTGCCATCGAGCTCGGCGTTCAAGGATTGAGTCAGGCTCAACACATAAGCCTTGCTGGCGCTGTAAGTGGCATTGAAACGCTCGGGGAACAACGCCACCACCGACGCAATATTGATAATCGTGCCGCGGCCAGCCTTGGCAAAACTGGCTGCTGCCGCCGAGGCCAAACGGGTGACCGCCGTGACGTTCAGTTGAATCAGTCTCTCCAGCAGATCGTTATCGGCATTGGCCAACAAGCCATCCGCCGCGACACCCGCATTGTTCAGCAGCAGGCTGATGCTGGAATCGCTGCGCAGGCGCTGCTCAAGCTTGAGCACGTCGTCTTTCTGCGTCAGGTCCGCTTTCAACACTTCGACCTGAACACCGTACTCATCCCGCAACGTGCTCGCCGCTTCCTCCAGCCGCTGCTGATCGCGAGCGACCAGCAACAGATCAAAACCACGCGCCGCCAGACGCTGCGCATACACCGCGCCGATACCGGAAGATGCACCCGTGACGAGGGCCGTGCCTTGGGACTGAGTAGAAGTCATGACTATGCTCCAGGGAAATGCTTGAAGGGAAAGCCAAGCGCCTGAGGCTCAGGACGCTTCGACGGAAATCGAAATAATTATAGGCATAATTTAAGCGGCGTATGATAGCCATAATTTAAATAGAGCCGACAAAAGGCAAAACCTCGTAGCGGTGGCCAGAAAGCAAAAAGGCCGATCAATGACCGGCCCCTGACGCTGACTTACAAGCTTAGTTCACCTCTAGCTTCTCGCGATTTTTATCCAGAATGGCTTTGCCAATTCCCTTCACCTCGAGCAGCTCGTCAATGGACGCAAAAGGTCCATTGGTTTCCCGATACGCAACAATCGCCTTGGCCTTGGCTTCTCCCACACCGGCCAATTCGCGTTGCAAGGTTGGCGCATCGGCGACATTGAGGTCGAGCTTGCCGGACTGCGCCGTGGCGGAAACCTCTTGCGCCAACGGCGCGTCATTCACTGACGGCGTGACGGCCGGCGCAGCAATGACGGCAACAGAGGCGCTGGTAAGGAGGGCAAAAACCAGAGAAGTGAAATAGCCGGTACGCATAAATGAAGCTCCATGACATCGATTGAGAAAGCAGCTTTTCCGAAGCTGCCTCCCAAACTTAGGCGATGGCTGGAGCCTGTCAAAAATGTGTCCGTTACAGGATGTGAAACAATCAGGGTTCGAGGCGGCGTTGCTGGTAGATCCAGTCAACAATTTCGCCATCGGGTGTGTAGCCGCTGACCGTGTCGCGCAATAACTGGCGAACGCGGGAATAATCATCCTGTTCAACGGCAATCAACAGCTCCGTCAAACGGCCCTTGAGCACATCCCAGGGCAGATGATCCTCGTTGGCGCTCATGATCATCGGGTGCTGCGTCGCCGACACGTTGTCGCCAATCAGCAACTCCTCATACAGCTTCTCGCCCGGCCGCAAACCGGTGAACTCGATCGAGATGTCGCCCTGCAGGTTTTTCTCCGAACGAACACTCAAACCGGACAGATGAATCATCTTCTCCGCCAGCTCTACGATTTTCACCGGTTCGCCCATGTCGAGCACAAACACATCACCGCCCTGCCCCATCGAGCCGGCCTGAATCACCAACTGCGCGGCTTCGGGAATGGTCATGAAATAGCGGGTGATCTTCGGGTGCGTCACCGTCAACGGCCCGCCCGATTTGATCTGGCTGTGGAACAACGGAATCACCGAACCGGACGACCCCAACACATTGCCAAACCGAACCATCGTGAAGCGCGTCTTGTTGACCCGGGACACATTCGCCGTGTCACCGAACAGCACCGGCGCGATCTCGCGACTCAAGGCCTGGAGCGTCAATTCGGCCAGGCGCTTGGTGCTACCCATGACATTCGTCGGGCGAACCGCCTTGTCCGTGGAGATCAAGACAAAATTGGAAACACCCGACTGCAACGCGGCCTGGGCAGTGTTGAGCGTACCGATGACGTTGTTCAGCACGCCTTCCGCAATGTTGTGCTCGACCATCGGCACATGCTTATAGGCCGCCGCGTGATAGACCGTGTCCACCCCCCAGGTTTTCATCACATCCAGCAGTTTGTGCTGATGCCGAATCGAACCGAGGATCGGCAATAACTGAACGGGAACCGACTCCCGAGCCCCGCGCTGCTCCAGCTCCGACAGAATGCTGTACAGGTTGAATTCGCTGTGATCAAACAGCAACAGCGTGGTCGGTCCAAGGCTGAAGATCTGACGGCAAAGCTCTGCACCGATCGACCCCCCGGCACCGGTCACCATCACTGTCTTGCCCTTGATACACCGCTCCAGCAAATCCGGCTGCGCCGGCACCGAATCGCGCCCAAGCAGGTCAGCGATATCGACTTCCTGAATGTCTTCAACCTTCACCCGGCCACTGGCGAGGTCGGTGAAGTTGGGAACACTTCGAATGTGCAACGGGAAACGCTCGAGAAACGTCAGAATTTCCCGGCGCCGCGCCCGGGTCGATGAAGGCAGCGCCAGAAGAATTTCCTTGGCGCCCGACTCATCGATCATCTGTTGAATGTGCTTGGGTTTATAAACCTGCAACCCCGCAATCACCCGATCCGCGATGCTCGGATCATCATCGATAAACGCTACAGGGCGCATGACCCGGCCCATGCGCAGCGCGGCAACAAGCTGGTTACCGGCCACACCCGCACCGTAGATGGCGACTTTGGTGAGGCCATCATCGCGGTTGGTGAACGGGACGTGCTGGGCACCGGCAAACCAGTCACCCATAAAATAATGCCGCATGCAGAGGCGTAGGCCGCCAATGATGACGAGGCTGAGCCACCAGTAGTTGAAGACGATGGAGCGAGGTACTACGGCTTCGTGGTTGCTGTACCAGTAGACAACAACAGCCAGAATAAGCGACGAAAGGCTTACGGCTTTGATAATCGCAATGAGCGCGTCATTGCCGAAATAGCGCATGACGGCTCGGTACATACCGAAACGTACGAACAAAGGAATCGCGATAACAGGGGCACAAACGAAGAGCCAAAAATGGGCCTTCAGAGGGTTGTACATATCGTCGATGCCGAGACGGACGATAAACGCCAACCACAGGGCTATCCAGACCAATGCGATGTCCGTCGCGACCTGTATCAGCCTTTTTCGGCGCCGAGGGAGCCCTACCAGATACGCTCTGATTTTATCCATAAACCCTTCAAACACCTCAGTCCCTCCTATCAGCACCCTTTTCACCGTGGTGAAATCTCATAGGCACTGCGCGTTCACTCTAAACCTAATGACATAGTAGTAGTTGCTTAGTTCTTAACTGCAGGATCGTCCAGATCTCCAGCTCGAAACTTAATAGCCAGTGCGATCAATGGCACGTAAGCCAAAATGACGCCGAATGCCCCGTGCAGATCAAAACGAGTCACGCACATCGCTATCGGCAGCAACCAGAAAAGATTAATCACGCCCACTGCCAGAGTGACGGGTAAATGCCTGCCGAAACGACGCGAGGCGAATTGGTAAGCATGACTGCGATGGGCTTCATAAACTTTGTCCCCCCTCATCAAACGGCGGAACAACGTGAACGTCGCGTCGACAATGAATACTCCAAGTAAAATCAACCAGGCCCACAGCATCGGCGCACTTTCCCACGCTGCCTGCAGAGAAAGCCCGCCCAAAGCAATGCCAAGAAAGCCGCTTCCGGCGTCGCCCATGAAAATCTTTGCCGGTGGGAAATTCCAGCAAAGGAAACCGGCAACGGAAACTGCGAGCAGGAAGGGTCCCCAAATCAGCGTATCGAGGCCCGCCAACCAGTAAAGCAGACAAGCACCCAGACAAGTACAAATGGCTTCCACGCTGGCAATGCCATCGATGCCGTCCATGAAGTTGTAGAGATTGAGCAGCCACACCAGATAAAAAGCGGCCAACACATGACCGGCCCAACCCAAATCAACATGAGTGCCGAACAGCTCTACGGCAGGCAATCCACTTATCCAGACCAGCAGCCAGGCCGCTGCAGCGAAATGGCTGATTAAACGCCAACGTGCGGCGATGTGTCCGTGGTCGTCCATAAAGCCAATCAGCGCTATAAAAATACCCGCCCCAGCCACTGCGAAAAAGGTCGATGGGGAAATCAGTCCTGCGCTGTACAGAAAAACCAACGACGCGACAAAAGCCACGACAATGGCGATACCACCGCCCCGTGGTGTCGCGATCGCATGGGAACTGCGTGCGTTCGGAATGTCCATCAGGCTTCGAGAGATTGCGTACTTGCGTAATGCTGCAGTCAGCAAAAAAGAGAGACCTGCGGCCACCGGAATAAACCACGCATAACTCATTATTTGCGAGCCTCTAGAAAATGCTGCGCCGTCGATTTCAATCCTTCCTCCAGACTGACAGAGGGACGCCAGCCCAGTACCAATTTTGTTTTCTTGATATCGACCTGCAAGGAGCCGAGAAGCCGCTGTGCGGTTGCGCGTCGACCCAACAAGCCGGCGAGGGAAACCAGCACCCCAACGGGGATGGGAACAAGCCAGGTTTTGACACCCAAAAAGGTAATCAGGCGCTGCATTAACTCGGTCGTTGAAACGTCTTCGTCATCGCTCACCAAAAATACTTGGTTCGCAGCCTGGGGATGATCAATGCACGTTGTGACTAGATCCACGACATTGTCCAGTGAAACAAGACTTCGAAGATTATCCACCGCCCCGAACGGCAGCGGGAAGCCCTTTACCAGCCAGCGCATCATTTGCTGAAAATTCGCGCCCACACCAGCACCATAAATAAGAACTGGACGGATGATGACAACTTCAATCGCTCCCGTACTGGCAAGCTGGATGAGTTGTTGCTCTGCTTCGAATTTGGAAATACCGTAAGGGTCCGATGGCTGCGGAAGGTCATCTGCCGAGAACGCACTTCCTGGTAGAGTCGCTTCTCCATTGACCTTGATCGAACTGATGAAGATAAATCTCTTAACGCCCGCCTGTATTGCCTGGCGTGCAAGATTAAGCGTGCCTTCAACATTAATTGCACGAAACTTCTCCAGCGACTGCACTGGATCCTCATGCATGACATGTACTCGGGCCGCCGAATGTACAACCACGCTCACACCCGTTAGGGACTGAGTCCATTCGGTGGATTGATCAATGTTTGATATATGAGTTTTTTCTACTGAATCGGGTAACTTGCTATTCAGATTTCTTAGAGGAGCTAAAACCAATGTTTCCGGTAAAGTGCAGAAACGCTTTACAAAGGCACCCCCTAGAAACCCGGTCGCGCCGGTCACAAGTATTTTTTTCGACATTTCGAACCGATTCAAAAAATAGATAGCAATGAAATAATCTATCACGAATAGGCGTCATTTTGAGCCCTGAATTTGCGCCGAGCGCCTAGCGCTGCGCTTAGGGGGCAGGGGCTAGCTGCCAGCTGAAATCACAAAACTCTGCCTCCCAACACAATTTGCCATTACGCAGGTTGGAGCAAACACGCGGGAGAGATAGAATCCCCCCAATTTTGACTAAACGCTCTATGAATAGAGCTGGAGCCGCCTCCAAGAGATGGGAGGCGTCAGTAAGTCATTCAAAATACCTAAATTCAGCAGGCTACGCCTCGAAGGGAGCATATCGATGCAGCAAATCAATAATCTCAGCGCGAAAATTGCAAAATACCGCGATCAAATCGATGCATCCATTCAGCGCGTAGTTTCCAGCGGGTGGGTCGTCTTAGGGCCAGAGGTCAAACGCTTTGAAGCCTCGTTCGCAGAATATCTCGGCGCTAGCCACTGCGTAACCGTAGCCAATGGCACCGATGCAATCGAGTTGGTACTAAAGGCATTGGGCGTCGAAAAAGGTGACATCGTCGCGACAGTCGCTAACGCTGGCATGTATACCACCACCTCGGTCCTGGCCATCGGCGCAGTCCCCACCTTCATGGATGTCGAGTTCGATACCCAAGTCGTCACACTCGCGGAAGTGAAGCGTGCCGTTGAAGCGGGCGCCAAAGTCGTCGTTGTCACTCACCTTTATGGCTTGGCCATCCCGGAAATTCAGGAGATTGCAACGTTCTGTGCGGACAACGGCATTCCACTCCTGGAAGACTGTGCACAAGCTCACGGCGCCAGCATGCATGGCAAACGTGTAGGCACATTCGGGGACGCTTCGAGCTTCAGTTTCTACCCGACTAAAAACCTCGGTGCCCTTGGCGACGGTGGTGCAGTCGTCACCAACTCTGCCGAGATCGCGCAGCAAGTTGCTCAACTGCGCCAATACGGCTGGTCTTCCAAATATTGCGTAGAGTTGGGCGGTGCCAGAAACAGCCGCCTGGACGAAATGCAAGCCGCCATCCTCTCCGAGTTCTTGCCGCGTCTGGATGAGGGCAACGCTCGACGTAATCAGATCGCCGAACGCTATCGCAACGAAATAAAGCAACTAGACATCACTCATCCTCAAGGCGGTAGCGATGCGTGGGTTGCACACCTATATGTCATCAAGAGCCCTAAACGCGATTCACTGCAGCAGCATCTGCGTGGCCTGCAAATTGCGTCGGAAGTGCACTACCCGATTCCCGACTACAAACAACCAGTGTTCCAGAACGCCCACGCCGACGTGCACCTGATAAACACCGAACGCCTGGCAAAGGAAATTCTGACACTGCCATGCTATCCAGAAATGGACGACACTGAAGTCAGCGCGGTAATCAAAGCTGTTAATGGATGGATTGCATGACCTACTCCATCGTCATCCCGGTATACAAAAACGCTGAATCCATACCGCGCTTGCTTCAGGCAATCACCGAAATCAATGAAAGTCTGAGCAACAAAGTGGAAGCGGTGTTTGTCGTCGACGGCAGCCCAGATGCATCATTTGCGTTGATTCAAAAAGAACTGCCAAATCTGCCGTTCGCTGCGCAACTGATCGCTCACTCGAGAAACTTCGGCTCATTCCCGGCGATTCGTACCGGCCTGATGGCAGCCACCGGAGAATACTTTGGTGTGATGGCGGCCGATCTGCAGGAACCGCCGGAGTTGCTAATTAGCTTTTTCCAGGCCTTGTCGAACGATGAATGTGACGTAGCCATCGGTACCCGCAATGCCCGCCAAGATCCCCTTTTCAGCCGACTGGCCTCCTCGATGTTCTGGGGTCTTTACCGGAAGCTGGTCGTCCACGACATGCCAAAAGGTGGCGTTGATATTTTCGGTTGCAATAACGCATTCAAAGAACAGCTTCTGAAACTTGAAGAATCAAGGTCCTCTTTGATTGCACTGATTTTCTGGCTCGGTTTCAGAAGAAAGTTCGTGGACTACGATCGTCAGGTTCGCCAGGAAGGCAAGTCCGCCTGGACATTCAAGAAGAAGCTGGAATACATGATGGACAGCGTCTTCGCGTTTACCGATTACCCGATTCGCCTTTTGATAAAAATGGGCGCCATCGGCTCATTGATTTCCGCAGCCATAGGCCTGCTGGTCATCATTGCCCGCATCCATGGCACTATTCCAGTCCCAGGCTACGCCGCCACCATGGTCGTGGTATTGCTCCTTGGCACGCTGAATCTGCTGGGCCTCGGCCTGGTAGGTACCTATGCGTGGCGAGCCTATGAAAATACCAAGCAGCGTCCGTTGGCTGTCGTAAGCATGCAATTGAACAACAGGGAGCAAACCAGTCATGTCTAACCCGACCATCCATCCAAGCGCAGATGTCAAAAGCACCAACATTGGCCAGAACTCCCGCGTATGGCAGTACGTTGTCGTTTTTCCTGACGCTGTGATCGGTGCGGATGTGAACATCTGCTCCCATTGCCTGATTGAAAACGATGTCATCATCGGTGACAGAACCACAATCAAGTCCGGCGTCTATGTCTGGGATGGCTTGCGGATCGGCAATGATGTGTTCATTGGCCCCAACGTCACCTTTACCAATGACAAATTCCCCCGCTCCAAGGTTTATCCGCAAGAGTTTCTACCAACGACGATACAGGACAAGGCTTCCATCGGTGGCGGCGCAGTTATCCTGCCCGGCGTAACCATTGGTACTGGAGCGATGGTGGGTGCAGGTGCAGTCGTCACCAAATCAGTGCCTCCTTATGCCATCGTGACTGGCTCGCCCGCACGCATTACCGGGTACGTGGAAAACACTGAGAGCAGCGCCACAACCGACAATGCGAAACACCTTGAGAACCCACAGTCCGAAGAACAGATCACAAGAGTCGGCGTGGGTGACGTGACCCTCCACAACTTCAAGTACATTGCCGACATGCGGGGTGACTTATCGGTTGGTGAGTTTGAAAAAGAAATCCCTTTTACGCCAAAACGCTACTTTCTGGTATTCAACGTACCAAGCCAGAAAACCCGTGGTGAGCATGCTCACCATAACTGCCATCAATTCCTTATCTGCGTGAAAGGCAGTTGTGCTGTCGTGGTCGATGATGGTGAAAATCGCGCAGAAGTACTACTTGACGCACCTAACAAAGGCATCTATCTGCCTCCGATGATTTGGGGCATTCAGTACAAGTACTCTGAAGATGCCGTTCTGCTTGTGTTCACTTCCGACTACTATGATGCCGCGGATTACATTCGAGACTATTCAGAGTTCACAAAAATTACTTCGAGCCTCGAATAAAGTGCCAGTACTAAAAAGCGAACGATTGAACAAATGGTTTTTGTTTCTGGTCGGAGGCGGTTTAAATACCGCCCTGACATACGGAATATATTTGATATTAAACTTATTCATAAGCTATCAAATATCTTACATCGCAGCCTACATCTCTGGCATATTATTTTCATACCTATTCAATTCACAAATAGTTTTCAAAGTAAAAAAAACCTGGAGGGGATTACTAATATACCCAAGCGTTTATCTATTTCAATATCTTATTGGTGCCGCACTACTTCACGTACTCGTGGAGTCTCTCGGCTTGCCGAAGGAAATAGCCCCACTATTTATCATCGTAGCACTTCTACCAGTTACTTATATTCTGAGCAAAACGGTACTGAAGGCCTCGCACAAACCACAGACAAATATCGGCTCTCAGTCCCAAAATAAAGCCAAATTGGATGGTAGCTTTCTCACGGTCGCCCCTATCAAGCCTGAAGTAATTAAACGTCTAGCAGGCCACATCCTGCCAACGCTAATTATTGTAACTGCGATATGGATTCCATTCGGATTTGCTATGACAGGAGTCATAGAGGAATGGTTGGTATTAGGGTCATTTACCGAGCATGGTGTTTTCTTTCTCACTGACTTAACCAGTCCAATGTCAGCGCACGCCCTGCGACCGCTTACTATCTTTCCTCAAGCAATAGCTTATTTTCTTGACCCACAAAGCTTTAAATATTGGCACATCCTGCTGATTGTATCGTTATTGATAAAGGGCTGGTGCATAAGCCTTATAATGACCAAAATCACCAACTCACTTAAATGGGGAATCGCGGCCAGCGCATTGTTTCTTGTCTACCCAGCAGACACTATGCAGCTGTCATTCCGCTCTATGCACATCAACTGGTCACTGGCACTAGCAACACTTGCCACAACCATATTTATATATTCGATCGAATCAAAAAATAAAATCATATCAATATCAGGAAGCATTGTCTCAGCAGTAACTTTTACTGCTGCGTGCGCAATGTATGAAGCATCATTGCTCCTTTCGATTTTACCTCTGCTTATCATCTGGACCAAAGGAGGGAGTGCCTATAGTGTAAAAAACCTGAAGCAACATTATCGGCACCATCTAATATGGTGGACAGGGTCGTTAATTTATATCGTATATGCAGTCATGACGGCTCGACTCATATCCACCTATCAAGGTGACATCATCGGTCAAAGCAGCATTTTTCAGACCATCGTAAACTCTTTTCCAAAATTGTTTAGTGTTGGACTATTGAGAAGTGTTTTAGGCGGCTGGTTCGATGCAATAAGAATAACCGCTTCAGAATTTACAAATTACTGGTACGCCCTAGCAACCGTAATCTTACTATTAACAACCACTCTATTGGTCTCAGGAACGGACCAGAGCCACTCGCGCGATGATAAAAAAAGTAACCACTTAAAAAAAGCGAGGCGCCTTCTTTGTATTGGCATAGCTTTAATAATTTCGGGATATGCGCCGTTCCTCCTGTCGGTCCCTCACCAATATATTAGCCAGCGAACCTTTCTGTTCTCCTCACTTGGAGCTGCATTGTTTTCTGTAGGCTTATTGATAGCAGCTTACCAAGTGTCAAAAGCCTTCACTGTTGCAGCAGCTACGGCCTTGACAGTCTTCGGCCTATCTTTTCAGCTATATCAATTCAACCACTACGTCAAAATATCTAACGCTCAAGTCTCCATATTACATGAAGTATCCGAGAAATTTGATGGAAATGCAGAAGGCAAAACACTGCTGATACTTGATCATAGCAATCAAATCGGCCATACATGGATGCTTCCTGATTTAAATCTTCGCGGCGCATTAACATATATTTATGGACACACCATAGACGCAGTTGAAGTCTGTCATTTGCCCAGTCACGAATGGCAAAAAACGGACAGTCTAGCTAGAAAAGGCTACTGTGAAGAAGGTCCGCAGGAATGGACCTTTCATTATCCAGCCCCTGTATCAGGCCCAGACATGCCGACACAAGTCCAAAAAGAAAGCGTTAAGGTACGCAAAGCAGACTTGATAGTCATCGACATAAACCCCGACATCAACAAACAACAATTGCCTCTGCAAACTTCGTCATTTAAAGGAGCCGCTCTGAGTTTCGTTAATCGCTCTGTGTCGTCTGCAAGATTTTTAAGCTTCACCGATGACCAAAATAAAGACTTCTACCACTGGAACTTTGGGAAGTGGTGGAGCCTAGAAATCCCTACAATAGGATCTGGCTGGCGTGAGGGGGAATGGAGGGTCAACAGCTTTTACCATGAAACTGCTGCCTGGAAAACAAGCGAAAACGCGTATCTTTATTTCCGGTTCTCTCCAAAACAACTGAAATATACGTTAACTGGAAACTTCGACTACATTGTAAGCGTGGACATAAAGAACGGCATGAGACTGCTTCTAAATGGGAAAGAGGTGCCAATTCGCTGGCAACACAATGGTGAATTTGAAGCAACAGCCACGCCAGACCAATTCGTTACCGGCACTAACGAATTAAAATTCACATCAGATATTGACAAAAAATACTATGGCTTTTCTGCACGATTAAAGTGGGTTGAAATTAAAAAATCCGATCAGCAATAGTATTTAACAACAATACCGAGTAACACGCATCATAAGCCACGCGCCAGTTCACAATCTTGGCTGCGATCTGGATTGCAAGAAAAAAGGATGAGCAAATTGGGCAACAACATATTAAATGCGGTTCATCTACTGCCAATAAAATCAAAACATCCGCTCGCCCTGATCTTAGCTGTGTGGCTAATTTATCTGGCAATGTTCGGTTTGCTGCAAATACTCGATACCAGGGTTGGATTTGAGATCTGGCCAATAGGCGAAGATCGTAACTGGATATACTTGTTAAAAAGCGGGAATCCGGTACAAACATTCCAAGAATTTTGGGCGCTTGATCATCGAAATCCTATGGCCGCACTCTGGTGGATACTGGCCTCACCTATTATCAAGCTCTCGGACTGGGGCTTACATGCAATAGCTCAGATAGTCTCACCTATCGTAGCCTGCATAACCTTTGTAACTCTAGATCGCCTTGGGCACAAAAAACATCGCCTTTTCTCTTTAATGACAGGACTAGTTGTTCTGTTATGGAATTTCCCTGCACGCCATGACCATGTCGACAGAGTGATGGTTATAGCATTAGCCTTCACACTACTGTCAATATATTTTTATACTAAATTTATTGATAATCAACGAGTTAAAAGATCAACTCTTGCAATCGCTATCGCATGTTATCTGATCGCACTATCGACATACACGATACAAAGCGGAGCAATAATTGCTGTAGTTTTCATTGCTTTTTTCAGAACTCCAGGACCGATAAAAAACAGACTAAAATATACAACACTCGACTCTGCTTTATTTTTTTCTGCCTTTGCAATTTACACTGCTATCTGGATCTACTTTGCCGGCTCAAATAGTGGATTTAAAATCGGCTTGGCCGAGTTGATGTCAAATGCAATTATCAGTATCAAAGCGTTTATTTACCCACCGTCGGTTGGACAGTTCCTCGGTCTAGCCAACGCCGAATTCCCATCAGGACAACGAGCATACTGGTACACAGTTGCCGGTATCTTTTCCGCAATAACTGTCTATGGATCAACCCTGGCCTCACGTCAACAAGCTTTATTCCCTCCTATAGGTTGGGTACTGGTGTTACTCATTTCTATTGGCACTCCTACTATTTTCGTTGAGGCCGGAAACCCAACATGGGGTCCTGGAAGCCGCTCAATAATGGTGCAGCAAGTCTGGCAACCCTTATTTTTGGTTTGTCTGATTTTCATCGTCGCTACTATTATCCGCCCGCAAACAGTTCGCACCGCTGTTGTAACGACTGTGTTATGGGCCTTATGTACAAAAATTATATTTGTAGCGTTCGCATTCAATCATTCTCAAACCATCATTACACTTTACCAACGAAACTTAGGCGTGGCATTGCGAACTCTGGACGAAGGTCAGACAAAACAAGTCAACTACATTATCAAAGTGGTCAATCCGGTAAGTCCAAAAGTTGGCAGCGAGCCTACTCTACCCTCCTATGCCGCAACCGTTATAGGACGAGAGAAAACCTTTTTACGTGTACTCATGAAATCACCGTCCCCATTGCCTTCATATGACTCAGTATGGAGAGTAGGTTTCGGCAAGGATGGGGTTACAAATGGTGCCGCTTTCTTTGATAGAACCGTGACCCCTTACGAAAACGTTAAGGTTGTAGAATTTAATGGGGTTAACCTGGTTGTGCCCCCCGAACTCGATAAAGATGATTTCGAAGGATTTCAGGTCGATTGGTGGCTCGATGGAAAAATAAATCAACAATAGATGATTTATCTCCAGGCAATAGTGATACCTAAAAAATTAATATTGGAAAACTAATGGAACACTTTTCGAAAACAGAGAGAAAACCTTCTTTCTATTCGTTACTAGAGAGTAAAGCCCAACTCTGCTCTTTCTATGCAGTGTTTTTGGTCTTGTTCGTCATTCACCTTATTTTTGGTATTGTCGACTACCCTTTTGACGCCGCAACCTATTGGAAGTTAAGCACGCCTGCGTCCATTCAAAGTTTTCCAGATATTGTTAGAGGTTACGTTTACGCCTATCTGCTCTTTCCAATACATACTTTAGGCGATGCTATTAACGACACAAACCGTATCATTTTCAGGTTCAGCAGCTCTGCCATCTATGCCTATCTATTAACCGGTCCGGTGGCAAACTTTTTCCTCCAATGTTTCGGTGGTCGCCTTACTGCAATTCGGCGAATTTTTTTCGCGCTGTTTGCAATTGCTCTTTTCCCTGGATTATTCCTTTACCCGTTGTCAGACATGCCCGCGGCGATAGCTCTAATAATAGCTATTACGCTCGCAGACAGTGCAAAACGCAAACACTGGTTAGCTTTTTTGTTCTTTTCCGGAGCGGCCGCTAGCGCGGCATACAATATTCGAACGATCTACCTCTTCGCCTTCATTGCATTACTTTTCCTCATTCCATTTGTTTTCCTACGCAGTAAATCCTGGAGCGCTCGCGGACTTGGCTTGGCTGCGTTTATTTTAGGGGCACTCGCTGTCGCAGCACCGCAAATCGCCATTAATAAACGTATCCATGATGTCGCGACCCCCTTAGTGTTCGCCACCGTCAATGGCAAATCATTAATGGCGACTCAACTGTACTGGGGTGTAACTATACAGCGCTACGAAACCTACAACGGTGGAGACACTCCAGCACCTAGCCTTTACTATAGAGACCCAGTCGGAATCGCGCTACGCTCGCTTGATCAATCGCTATTCACAGGCGACCCCACTATTGGCGGATACATTTCGCTGGTTGCGAAGTACCCCATTCAGTTTCTTGGTATTTATGGAAGACACTTCATTAACGGCATTGATGTTCGTGATGGGATGGTTTACATCAATAAGCCATCAATCAATAAGGGTATGGTCGCGTTCCTCTGCTACAGCCTATTCTTTTTTGGCGCCTTGATTTTTTGCACGAGACTAAAGCCTCGATGGATTGAAGTTGCTTATCTCGCCCCCCTGCTCATTCCAATATTGGCGATTCTACCGGGAGCGGTCGAAACCCGATTCTTCATGCCTCTTTACCTGGTTTTGTTTGGTGCCATCGCAACCCAATTCGAGTGGTCACACTTTTCAAACCTCCTAAAAAAGTACTGGCTGCCAATCCTCGCTGCATATACTTTACTCGCTGCCTCTTTTCTGGCCATAACCACTGCGGCCATGACCAGCGTATCGTTCACTTTACCCTGATCTTTACCTGCACAGGCCGTACTGCTGGAAACACTTTGGCAGTACGGCTATTTCCTAGCCATGCCTCCCTCTATCCCATATCACCGTATCCGCCTCTTTCACCTTATCAATCACACTGTAATCAAGTGGAACCGGCTACAGAGAGCGAAGCGGTGTCTGGTACCATAGCGACCTTTCGCGCGCCCACAAGAGATTTCAAAGATGTCCATATCCACTTCGAATAACGTTGGCTGCCGCTCCGATGTTGTGCTGCGCGCAGGAATGGTATTACTAGCGATCGCCACAACCTTTTTGCTTTGTTATCGCATGACGATAGGCGTAGATCTCACAGACGAGTCCTACTACTTGTCTTTTTTGGATGGGTGGCTGAAGACTGGCTTTCAGGACAGTAACGCCCTGGTGTTACATCAGACCGCTGAATTACTGATCTTTCCCCTCGTCAAAATCTTTGCTGCTTTGATGCCAAACGATCAGGGTTTAGCTCTGTTCAACAGGTTTATATATCTGGTAGCCAGTCTTATCTCCGGTTTTTGCTTTTTCCGTTTCGCTCGTACTCGACAAACATTTCCGGTCGCAGTGCTGTGTGGAATGGCGGTAACGAGCTTCATACCCTTCAGCCTTCCTTCACCGTCATACAACACCTTGGGCATGCTAAGCATGCTGAGCGCAGTTGCAGCGTTTGCTACCTATGCACAAACGCATCAACCCCGCTGGTTAATAACATCAGCGGCGGCGTGGATGGTGTCCGTACTCGCCTACCCCACGTTCGTGGCCGTTTTGGCAAGCTTCCTGGTTGCCATTGCAGTCGTACCAGTACTAAGGCCTAACCTTCGCCGTTATTTTGTGTGGTGCCTGATATTTCAGGTCCTTGGACTAGTCCTCTTATTGTCAACGTACGGCGTCGGCCGATTGATGCAGATCATCGAGTTCACCAATGCATCACTTCAAATTTCAACCGGACTTGGAGGTAAATTGTCGAAGGCCGCAGCCTTACTTGGCGCTAGCAAAATCTTCGTAAGCTTGTGTCTCGCATCAATCGCCGTCGGTATCTTTGCGGGGAGAGATACACGCAATTCTTTCCATGGATGGATCATAAGTGCAGCCATAACGGGGATTCTTGTTACCGACCTGCTCGCCGGCCCTTTCCTCTATGCTACATCTCATGATTACGTGTTCTTGCTCGCTATCGCAGGGACAGCCTTCTTCCTAACCGCAACGATCACGAAAGCCCGAAATGACCTTGCAATGACTGCGTATTTTTTCGTAGGGCTTTTCGCCGGCATCGTAACGTCGACAACCGCCACAAACAGCATCGTTAACTTCGCCGTTGGTGGGTTTATCTGTGTCTGCATGTTTATTCTCGCCATATTCCCGAAAGGAGAAGTTGAGCGTCATTCTCACCCAGCGCTCCTCTCTGTAGTCGTTGCCCTTTTATTAATGAGCAATTTCAACTTTATTTACGGGGAAGGTGTAAATCCGTTAAGTTCAGCATCTGCGAAGCGAATTGAGAGCGGAGTATTTGCCGGCCTGCTTACTACCGAAGATAAGGCCCGGGCAATTATCGATACCACTACGTTTTTAGCAACAATCCCTGGTGATTCAGTCGCCGTGATAGGACGCTTTCCCAGCATCTATCTGCTCACTGGCATGCGACCAAAAACGTTGTCAACGTGGGATTTCAGTCAACAAAACGGGGCGACACCCAAGATCGACAGGGCCATCTCCAAGTTCTATGGGCTCGAAGCCAACTTACCATCAGTGGTGTTGAACGTCACCGATCCTTGGACTGCTGCTCCGTCAGAGTCCGGCAAGCAATTGCAGGAGCGCTATATACGGGCTTCTCACATCGATACTAATCAATGGAGTATCGAGGTTCTTGTACGGCCACCTCTCATGAAATGAAATTGGGGCTCCACAGCAGTTCAAGTCCATCGCACTATGCGAAGGACTTCGCTGGAGGCTTACGAAGCCTCGCCGCGTTGGAACCTTTTAAAAGGCAACACGAGACAACCTCGTAATCTCATCTACTAACAGCCTCAATTACATATAGTGATTGAGGCACTTATATAACTAACGATCATTTACACCCAGCTCAGGTGCAATTGCCTTAATTGCAAAATTTGCACCATGAGAAGTGAAATGAACAATATCTAAATAGAAAGCATCACCGCTGGATTCAGACTCTCTCATGAGACAACCGTTTTCGTTGCACAGTTTTTCCGCAACAGATATATACGTCGCGCCTGTCTGTTGAGCTACAGATCGAAGAATTTTCTCCGCAGCCTCTATTCGGTTATCAAGCCCATCACGTGCTTCAACACCATGGCCTCGCCCATACTTGGCGTAATCCAACCGCTCCGACGGAACCCTGTGAAGAGGATCACTACTCCACAAATTGAAGGCTATGCGAGACGGAGAATCTTTCCACCCAGGGGCTGGTCCCAGGATTATGACTCTGCGCACGCCTGCACTCTGTATTTGTTTGATCGTAGCAGGCAGGAGTTCTTTGTTATATTCCCCCCACATCCCGGCTAAGATCACCGTATCAGGCACCAGCTCCCGAACTTTTTCGATCGTCCACTGATTATTGCGTCTGCATGCCAGATTATCTCCCTCGTAACCAAGCATTGGAGGGCAGGCCGAGGAAGTAAATTGTGCGATCCGGAATTGACCGCTGCGATCTGCAAGACCACGCAGGCCCGAATAAATAGCGGCTCCACCTGAATCGCCCCACAATACCCACAATGGCGCAGTCCCTTTATCTATGCACTCTGGGGCGTACTGCAATGCATCCTGCCCCATCTCCATAAAGCAAACCTGATTACGCAACCCTGCGCGATAGCCGTCAAGATCGTACTCCGTCGCCCGCTGAATAATTTCAGGATAGCGGGACGCGAAACCGCCGGATTTAAATATGACTCCTGCCATGACGGCCGCCACGAACATGGAAAGGCATAAAACAGTAACCTTGAATCGTTTACGCGATCCTGAACGAAACGGCTTTTCAATGTAAAGATAGGTAAGAATCGCCAGTACAGCACTCACACCCAATATCCCCAACCGAGCCCCCCAAGACAAACCTTCCGGATAGGAACTTCTAGCAAACGTCAATAACGGCCAGTGCCAGAGATAAAGAGGAAAGCTGATCAATCCTATCGCAACCATCAAGCGGCTACTGAGCAGCACCCTGTTAACCCATGCACTTGGCCCCGCTGCTATTAGCAGAAAGGCACCCACTGTCGGAATCAGCGCCCACTTGCCCGGAAATGGAAGCGTGTCTTTAATCCGAAACATTGCATAGACAATGAACAGCAAGCCGAGAATTGAAACCGCTGAGCGCGTTTTTTCTGAGCCAAACACCAAGTTAATAGCTACGAAGAACCTATTGCACGAAATAGCTTTCGTACCGGTGTCGGATGTAAGACATGCCAACGAAGCTCCGATGATCAACTCCCAACCACGAGAGAGTGGAGAGTAAAAAACCGCGGTTGGATTTTCGTAAACTCCCAGAATGTTTAGCGCAAAGGAAGCCAACCCAATAAGGACTACAACTAGTAGTAAGGGCAGCCGCATGCGCCATCCAGCCCACAACAAAAGGGGCCAAACCACATAAAACTGCTCTTCGATTCCTAATGACCAGAGATGTAGTAAAGGCTTCAACTCTGAAGCCTTATCAAAATACCCCGCCTCGCTCCACAGAACAAAATTTGAAACAAAGCTGGCACCGCCTAGAATATGCTTTGCCAGTAATGCCAAGTCATCAGCCAGCATCGTATTCCACCCGAACACCAGGCAGCTAACCAATACGGTCACAAGTGCTGGAAAAATTCGGCGGATGCGACGAGAGTAAAAGTCAGCTATCGTGAAAGTACCTTGGTCCAACGTCGTAAGGATAACTTTTGAGATCAGATAACCAGAAATAACAAAGAAAATATCTACACCTACAAAACCACCGCGCATCACGGTTGGAAATGCGTGAAAAATCAAAACAGCCAGAACAGCAACAGCACGAAGGCCATCGATGTCCGGTCTGTATCCAATATGCCTTATTGGGTCATTGGTTTTTTTTGAATGTGATATTAAATTTTTGGTCTCACTAATGGTCATTTCTTGCCTACCAAAGAGTGATAAATCTCGCTGTAAGACTTAACCATATCATCAGCCTTGAAATACGCTTCATAACGTTTCAGAGCATCCCCCCCCATTCGGGCAGACGCTATCGGATCGTCCCAAAGTGTCCTCATTGCACCGGCGAGAGAGGCGCTATCGCCCGGCTTTGCCACAATGCCTGTTTCCCCCTCAATATTGATATAAGTGGTACCCGTTCCAATCTCACAGGAAATTAGCGGCTTTCCGTACATCGCCCCTTCCAGCAAAGAAATCCCAAAGGCTTCCGACCTGAGATGTGACGGGAATACCAAAGCAAAACACAAACTCATCAATGCAGCCTTATCGCTGTCAGGTAATGCACCGACAAAAAAGACATTATCCAACCCCGCTTCTTTCGCCTTTCGTTTAAGGTCGATTTCCATAGGGCCTTTCCCCATGATAACGACAGGCAATTTTGTCTGCTGCGCGGCATCCAACAAAAAATCAAGACCTTTGTAGTAACGTAACGCACCGACGAAAAGGAAGAAACGCTCGCCTAGTTTTTCACGCCACTGCGCCGCTGTTACATTACTCACTTCAGGGTATGTATTCCGATCTATACCGATAGGAACAACTTTAACTTTATCTTCGTACCGCTTCAGCACTTCACTACTCTTAACATAATTGGGAGATGAAGCAACGATGACATCAACATTACGAAGAAACGCGTGCAAAAGCGGACTATACAATCTGAGTAACAGCTTCTGTTTGACGATATCCGAGTGATATGTAACAACAGTTGGCTTCTTGACTTTTGTCAGGAAGTGCACCATATCCATGAATGGCCAGGGAAAATGGTAATGGATAATATCAGCTTGCTCAGCCAACTCGGAAAAGTCTTTGAATGCGTCCATCGAGAAACCGGTGGAAGCAAGCTGAATATTTTCATATGAGCGATGTGTTACATGGTGAGCGAGTTTCTCATTTCGCATTGAGCCACGGGGACTGAGATACAGCACCTCGGACTCTATACCGTGTTGTATTCCGCCCTCAGCGAGCTGAAAGATGACCTGCTCTACTCCCCCCATAGTGTCAGGGTAGTACGTCTTGAAAAAGTGCAGGATTTTCAATGGGTGTCCCCCAAGCGCTTTGCAGGAACTCCCACATACGTACCAGCTACATCAATATTACGATGAGCGCACGCACCAGCACCCAACATGACATCGTCCGTTATCTTCAAGCCGTCGATCACCGTAGATCCGGCTCCCAGGAAACAACGTTCACCAATACGACTGCGTCCGGCAACCACCGCTCCTACGGAAACATGGCTGTAGTTACCCACTACGCACTCGTGTTCGACAATTGAGCCCGTATTGATTATGCAACCACGCCCCACCGAGGCCATCGGCCCCACATGTGCATGATGAGCGATGAAACTTCCTTCGTCGATTTGGGCCCCAACGCCTACGGTGGCGCTCGGAGCAATGAGTGTCCCCAAATGCCATCCCTGCTGAATGACCCAATCGCACTGCTCCAGTCGCTTGCTGTTGTCTCCAGCCGCAGGAAAGACTGCCCAATCATCAGGCAATTCAAAGTCCAAGGAGGACTTCACAGGAAAGGAAGAAAACGACTCTCCCGGCCTGGCGTTGCTATCGAGGAAGCACAACTGCGTTATTCCGGAGGCAAGCGCGACATCCGCTACGCTGCGAGCGTGGCCACCAAACCCTAGAATAAGCATGCCTGTGATCGGAGTCATAGATGAGCCCCAGAGGGTTGATCCCCACCAACAGAAATAGACTCAAGTACGGCAATATGCTCATTTACAACATCCGTCCAGGTACGCTGGATCAGGCATTGATAAATTTCTTTCTGTTGCACAAGCAGTTCTTCACGATGAGACAGAGCCCACTCAATCCGGTGAGCCATGTCCTCCCAATCATACGGGTCAAAATATGTCGTGTCCTGGAGCTCTGGCTGATTGAGGATTTCCTCGGTAACCGGGATTCGCGCCATTACCACAGGAGTGTCTACGGACAGAGCCTCCGTAAAGGTAAATGGGCAACCACCCTCGCTCAGGCTGGGATTTACCGCAAGATCAGCCAACTTGTAGCAAGCAGCCAGCTCCTGCACCGACAATCCGTGTAAACACAGGACGTCATTTTCCAGATTATGTTCTTCAATAAATTTCTTTACCGCCGGATAACGCTCGGGATCACCGGTCAAAATCAATTTATGGCTGATATATTTTTTTCTCAGAAGAAACTCATACGCTCGCATCAACATAAGCAAGTTTTTATTAGGCCTGAATTGGCTTGCATAAAACAAAAACTTGAATGACGTATTTGCGAATCCGACCGTATAGTTTTTATTCGAGGATTTACGCATTGCACTGGCGAGAAGCGTTTGCGCATAGTGGAGTGAAGTCGCCTCCAGGTCCGCAAAGCCTCGTGTTGTCACCCACTGGTTTAACTTGTTCGGAGCATGGTGAATCACCGACACATCAGAAGCGCGTATCGAATATTGGTCAACCAATGTTTCCCATTTGATTGCATTACTGTAGGTAACGTAATGCTGACCGGTCTGGATCGATTTACGAACATCCTCATAGGTCTGAAAGAAGCGCTCACCTCCCACATTTGAAAAACCAACTGGAAAATCTGATAGCACCACATCCGGCACACACATGAGCCTTGGACGATTGATTTTATTGAACGCGGGCCAGAAAGCAGTTGGGCTATACCATGCTTTCACATCCACCAGATTATCAATCAACTGAAGCATGCGTTCAGACTCGATCCGCTCCATCACCTTGTAAAGACGGAAGATAAAAGCGTTATCTTTAGGTTCGCTCACTGCCACTTGGGCACGAGACGAGTACCGTCTTAGGGGTCTCATCAGCCTTCTTGCAATAAACTTCATTCTAATCAGGAGCTGAATAAACAATCCCACTACAATAATCGGGCTGAGCAATCCGATTACACAGGCAAGCAGTATTCCTTCAAATAAAAGGAGTAGCAGCCCTGAGTAGTTATTGGTGGTGACTAACCGATGCATGACATAGTCAGCAACGGCCGTTTGCACCTTCAAGAAACCATTGGATAATTTCTTGATGAGACCAGGTCCACGCTTACGCTTTTTTCGAGCAACATAAGCTTCGTAAACCCGCAAAATCATTGGCTTTTTTGCTGGACTAACGACTTCAAAGCGATCCTTTGGAACTCCTTCGCTTTTGAAAAGGTCTTCAAGGCCCTCTTTAGACCAGCTAGGACACACAAGCACAAAGCGCACATCCTCACGGTGACCTGCGCCTTTCAGAAAAGCAGCCAAGTATCGACCCAAGCCTTCGTGACGAAGGTCTAAACCCGGCGCGTAAGCCAGGTAAATGCCATAATTCTTTATAGACACTCTCGTATGACTCCCCAATATTCTCCTGCCAGTTTTTCAACGCCTTGCTCAGCCAATAGCTCAGGCGATGGAAGCAGTGCCTTCTTGGATAAGTAAGTCAACTCCATCTCTTTTAACTTAAGAGCCATGTCTTTGTAGTCGCCAGCATTCATCCAAGACAGTTGCAATGAAAATTGCGAATCCATCTCACGCATCGCCGGATAATCACTACTCAGTGCAGGGACACCGAGACCAGCGGCCTCAACAACACTGAAAGAGCCGTTGTCTATTTTTCCCGCGTGCCATACAAAATTTGCATTTGCCAAAGCACAGCGATATTCAAAGTCAGGCAGCTCACCCAACCACTTGACTTTTTGTTGGAGTTTGAAGCTCGAACCAACAAGCGACGAAAGAGTTTTCAAGTGCGGTAGTTTACTTTCCAGTAAGCTGCCCGTATTTACGCCTGTCACATGGCATTCCAACTGCCCCGCCAAGGTTTCATAGTAAAACTTCAAGGCCTTTATAGCGCTTTCATGATTTTTATGTGCACCTGTGTTCGTAGTCCACAAAAAATAAGGCTGGTCTGGTACTACTAACTCTTCAGCTTCAATTTTAGAGAACTCTGGAGCAAGCATGGGTACTTTCGCTATTCGACCCAGCTCCACGCCGGCATACTGAATCGCATCCTGTTTTGTAAACTCAGTGGTAACCAGAACCTTTTGCGCTCTTCTGACCGCGCTAATAAAGTTCTCATCACCCGTGCGAGAAAGTACGTTTTCATAGCGTTGCAGGTAATCGTAAACCATGAAGATACATGGACGCAGAGGCACCAATGGCGCTGCGACTCGATCAGACACCACAATCCAGGCATCACAGTCCAAGAGTTGCTTTATACCGTCATCCGGAACGACATATCTTACAGAATCTGGTTCCCACCCTTCGTGACCTGCATAACGCATTGCTCTGCGTGCAGTTTGCGCATCGAGTATTTTCCACTGGAAAGATCGCAGTTGAATTCTTTCATCTTTTTCGGATGAGTCTTCCGAAGGATCGATGGAAGACTTTAGATGCAGGAGGACTACGTCAACATCCTCACCCCACTGACGGCTTCCTGCATGCAACGCTTCGGCCAGAAGTCTGGCACCACGAAGACTCCCTCCGCGGTACTCAACCGGCACTACTACTGCTATCTTTTTCCGTTTGGCCGGTCTTTCACTTTGCTCCAACCGGCTTACTTCCAACTCTTCCATTATCTCTTTGAAACTGCTTTGCCAAGCGGCTTCGCAGTTTTGAGCACGCATGGGCTCAAGTAAAACCGCCTGACTGCTGCGTACTTGCTCAATAAACTTCCAATCGTCCTTCAGGATACGACGAATCTTATCCCTTGCTTCTTTGACGGTTTCACATCGGCCAGGAAGCGTCAAACCGCCCATGCGATCGAGAATGCCCCCTCCCATGAAAATCAAGGGCATGCCGACGCGAATAGCTTCGAACGGATGATAGTGAATATGATTTGGCTCACTGGAGTGATAAAACATCACCCGTGACTCTCTCATATTGTTTTCATGTTCTTCGTTAGTGACAAAGCCCAATACATTTGGGTCATCCACTTCTATCGGTTGGGACCCACCAATTTTGTATGGAAAACTCTGCATATCCGAAACAAAATTTTCATAAACTTTTTTGTAATAACTACTAAAACCAATATCCGGGCACACGAAAAAAATATGTTTCTGGCTACCGTTCCATACATCATTAATAGTGCAGTTGCTCAGCCCTAAAGGTAAAAATGATTTTCTTTTTTGCAGATAGACGGCTTCGGAGTCTGCAAGGTGTTCATATGCAATCCCTAGCCACAGGCGTCGCCCCAGCTTTTTGACGGATTGAGTGCCCAACGTCAGCACCTTGACTACTTCGGTATAACTCAGCGTCTTATCCAAACCATAAGCATGCCAAATCGCGGCACCGCTGAATGAGCGAGAAACCTCATTCATGAAGCCTTTGGAATGACAAATAAAGAAACAAACATTGAAGTACTTATTGGCAATATCCCAAGCCTCTTTCGAGGGTGAGACAAACCAATTCTGCTCGTTCAAAATGGCTAAATCTTCGGCCGGGATCGTAAGATTGGCATCCTCGGTCCAGTCGATGCTCGCCGATCGAAATCCGATTTCCTGTGGAAATGACTTCGGAAGAAAGAACTCTGAAACTCCCAAGGATCTGAGCATCTGGAGCTCGAACTTTCGCGCAGCACCATGATTCAACAACCACATAACACGAAACGGTTTAGTTCGCATCAGTAAGTCCATTTATTTTTTTATATTCAGCTATCGCGCTTGATATTTCACCGTCGTACAGAAGTTCGCCATGGTGAAACACCAATCCACGGGTACAAATAGATTGCAGGGCTCCAAAATCGTGGGATGCCAACACGAGAATTTCTGCTTTCTCGATCAGGCTAGTAATGCGCACCTTGGCCTTCGCCATAAAATTCGCATCACCCGCACCGATGACTTCATCCAACAGCAAAATATCACCACCTACGGTAGTTGATATCGCAAAAGCCAGTCGTACTTGCATCCCTGCAGAGTAGGTTTTAATCGGGTAATCGATAAACTCGCCGAGATCAGCGAAGGCTACAATCTCGTCGATCTTATCTCGCATAAACTTCGGAGACAGACCAAGGAGCAACCCGCGATAGAGGATATTCTCCCGACCAGTCGCATCTGGCTCAAAGCCCAAGCTCAAGTCAAACAAAGAGCGGACTTGACCTTCAACCATCAACTCTCCACTGGAGATAGGATATAGACCGGCAACAGTTTTCAGGAAAGTACTTTTCCCGGCACCATTGTGCCCTAGGAGGCCTACTCGCTCGCCGCTGACAATTTTAACATTGATGTTTTTTAGTGCGTGGATGTCGGCTACTTGCTGGGTAGCCTGTTTTTTCGAAAAAACGTTAGCCATCAACGATTTTAATGAACGCTCTTTATAAGCCGCGGAGGCGTAATGGAGATTGACGTTCTTAACATTAATCTGGTTGATTTTATTTGTTCTCATAGGTAAAAGATCACCTTCCGCTCAGCTTTGTAGCCCACATACATCGCGATCAGGGCAAAGAACAGGGCGGTACCCAAGCTAAACGTGTAATTTGCAAGGGTTGGCCATTCACCTTGGAGCAGCGGCGCCCTCAACAACTGAAGAATGTGGTAAATCGGGTTGTAGTCAACCAGAGCGTGGAGCCCGCCGTTTTGAAACATTTTCGCTTCAAAGTAGACAGGGGATACGAACCATAAAGACTGCATCACGAGTCCAAGTGCATGGGGCACATCGCGAAAGCGAGTACTGATATAGGATAGAAGTGTAGACACAGGCCATGCTATCAACGCGACGACAGGAAATATTGTTAAAGTCGCTAGCCAACTCCATCCGAAATTCTGCGGCATCATGATCGCAACCCACACAAAGAGGGAAACGCTGGCGAGCATGAGTACAATCGAACTACCAAGCACAGTTCGCAGGGTATAAATAGCTAAGGGATGATTACATTGCTTAATGTAGGCATCTGCTTGAACGAAAGACAACGAACCGCCAATTGTATTAGCGGAAATGAACTCCCATACAATAATGCCGGAGAGAACATAGGGAGCATAGGTCAGGACATCAGTATTGAACAGTCGGCTGAATACCAGCGTAAGGAGCAACGTCATTCCCAGGGGCTGAATAATCGACCACGTCACCCCCATGAACGATCTGCGCCAGCGGGACCGCAAATCAGCTAGAGCAAGATGCACCCAAAAGTATCGAGCTGCCCACACGCGAGAAAAATACGAAAACATTACTTCCCCTGAATAATTAAATTCGAAAGTCTGGACATTATTTGCCCTCTTTGAATTTTATGAAAATTGAGGCTGTCTCCAGCCCCAATTCCAAAGCAACATCAGCTGGCAAAGTAAGATCGAATTTCTTCTACTACTTGCTGCACCTGCTCACGAGTCAGCGTCGGATAGCTCGGAAGATTCATCCCTCGCAAGCTAAGGTCCTGTGCGACCGGAAAGGTTTCATCCGTCTTGCAATGCGGCATGGTGTTAGCGGGAGCAAATAGCGGTCGCGTTTCGATACCGTTGCTCTTCAAATGATCACGCAAAGCCTGACGCTGGCTAGCGTCATCCAGCACCACCGAGCACATCCAGTAGGAGTGACGGGTTCCTGGCTGCTCTGCGTGCATCTGCAATGGAAGCCCTTCGAGTGCTTCACGGTACCAGTCCGCGACCTGCCGCTTGAGCGCGATGATCTCGTCAGCACGTTCCAACTGAGCGAGGCCAATGGCGGCGCAGATGTTGGTCATTCGGTAGTTGTACGCCAACTCGTCATGCCAGTATTCACGAGTCTTGGACACGCCCTGGCTTTTCAGGTGGCAGGCTCGATCGTGAATGTCTTTGTTCTTGCAAACCACCATCCCACCCTCACCGGTAGTAATGGTTTTGTTGCCAAAGAAACTGAAAGTTGCGACATCACCAAAGGTGCCGACATGCTGATCTTTGTACAGAGAGCCAAAAGCTTCTGCGCAGTCTTCGATCAGCAGCAGATTGTGCTCTTTGCAAAGCGCGACGACTTCGTCCATGTCACAGCTCAAGCCGTACAAGTGCACGACCATGACAGCTTTGGTTTTCGGCGTGACACGACTGCGAATGTCAGCAACGTCGACGTTCCAGGTATCCGCTAAAGATTCAGCGTACACGACTTTCGCCCCAGTCTGCATGATGGTGTTGACCGACGCGACATAGGTCAGCGTCGGAACAATCACCTCATCGCCAGGCCCAAGCCCCAATGCTTCCATTGCCAGGTGAAGCGCTACGGTGCCATTGCTCACTGTGGTCGCGTGTTCTGCGCCAATGTAACGGGCAAACTCGCTCTCAAAGCGGGAGATAAACTCTCCACGGGAAGAAATCCAGGTCGAATCAAGACACTGGTTTACGTATTCCTTTTCGCGACCGCCCAAAAAGGGCTGATATACAGGAATCATCCCAGCCCCCTTTATTCCTGACCTTGGAAGTATTTAAAGCCGTGTTCAGCGACCAACTTGTCACGCTTGGCTTCACGCAGATCTTCACGCATCATTTCTTCTACAAGCTCATTGAAAGAGGTAGTTGGCTCCCAGCCCAGTTTGGCCTTGGCTTTGCTTGGGTCACCCAACAGTGTCTCAACTTCGGCAGGTCGGAAATAACGAGGGTCGACGGCAACGATGCATTGGTTGGTTTCGACGTCGTAACCTTTCTCGTCTACGCCGCTGCCTTCCCAACGAATCTTGATACCGGCTTCATTCGCTGCAACTTCAACAAACTCCCGGACGGAATGCTGTTCGCCGGTCGCAATCACGAAGTCTTCCGGAGTTTCTTGTTGCAGCATAAGCCATTGCATCTCCACGTAATCACGGGCATGACCCCAGTCACGTAGGGCGTCCATGTTACCGAGGTACAGGCAATCTTGCAGTCCGACCTTGATACGTGCCAATGCGCGCGTGATCTTGCGAGTTACGAAGGTTTCACCACGGATTGGAGATTCGTGGTTGAAAAGAATACCGTTGCAGGCATACATGCCATAGGACTCACGATAATTCACAGTGATCCAATAAGCGTACATCTTGGCGACGGCATATGGAGAGCGCGGGTAAAAAGGCGTGGTTTCTTTTTGAGGGATTTCCTGCACCAGGCCATATAGCTCTGAAGTCGATGCCTGGTAGAACTTGGTCTTCTTCTCAAGGCCAGCGATGCGGATTGCTTCAAGGATGCGCAGTGTACCCATGGCATCAGTGTCAGCAGTATATTCTGGCGATTCGAAGGAAACGGCAACGTGGCTCTGCGCCCCGAGGTTGTACACCTCGTCTGGTTGTACTTCCTGCACGATGCGAATCAAGCTGCTCGAATCGGTCAGATCGCCGTAATGCAGGTTCAGATCATAGCCTTTCTTATGCGGGTCGTGGTAGAGGTGGTCAATACGGTGAGTATTGAACAGGGAAGCACGGCGCTTGATGCCGTGTACCGAATAACCTTTCTTGAGCAGGAACTCAGCAAGGTATGCACCATCTTGACCAGTAATGCCCGTAATCAACGCTACTTTCTTGTCGCTCATTTTTTCACCAATTTAAATTAATCAATCGAACAGTAAGTCTCTATCTGAGAGCCAGCTTTTCGCTGCTCTCAACTTCCTTGTGGAAGCGAGACCGATCTTGTCATTCCATATATCTACTGTTCAGCAGTCCCTCAATTTCCTTAACTTTCGACGCCACCAGTTCTGGGTCGCCCTTACTTTCTACGTTCAATCTCAACAGAGGCTCTGTGTTAGAGCCGCGGAGGTTGAATCGCCATTCCGAAAATTCCAAACTGACGCCATCAGTTTTATCCAGCCGAGGACCTTGAGGTAAATAATGCTTCAGTACCTCGTCTAGCGCGGCAGCCACATCGTTCACCCGATAGTTGATTTCACCGCTGCATGGATAGGCGACAATTCGCTCATCGACAAGCTGAGCCAAATTCTTACTCGATTCAGACATTAATGCGGTCACCAACAGCCACGGAATCATACCGCTGTCACAGTAAGCAAAATCCCGGAAGTAATGGTGAGCGCTCATCTCACCACCGTAAATCGCATTCTCCAGACGCATGCGCTCCTTGATAAATGCGTGGCCGGTTTTGCATTGTACTGAAACACCGCCCGCCAATCGAACCTGATCGATCGTGTTCCAGGTCAGCCGCGGGTCGTGGATGATTCTGGAGCCGGGGCTTTTCTTGAGCAGCATTTCCGCCAGCAGGCCAACCACGTAATAGCCCTCAATGAAACGACCATCCTGATCGAAAAAGAAGCAGCGATCAAAGTCACCATCCCAGGCAATCGCCAGGTCACAGCCGTGCTCCAGCAGCGCATTTCTAGTCAGCGCACGATTTTCTGGCAAAAGCGGATTAGGTACACCATTGGGAAAGTTGCCATCGGGTTCGGCATTGATGACCACCCATTCGAAAGGCAGCTTTTTGATCAATTGCTGCAATACCGGCCCCGCGGCGCCATTACCCGGGTCGGCCAATATTTTCAGCGGTTTTAGGTCTGCCAGATTGATGTAGCTGAGAAGATGTTCGATGTAGGCTGTTTTTTCCAGCTCAAAACGGACTTGACCTGGAATATCCGCTAATACACCTAAATCACCACTTTCCACGCGGTCGCGTATGGCGTTGAGCCCAGTGTCACCACTGATTGGACGGGACTCGGACTTCACTAGCTTCATCCCGTTGTAACCTTTAGGATTGTGGCTAGCAGTGATCATCACTCCGCCGTCCGCCTTGAACGCACTGGTGGCAAAGTAGACTTCCTCGGTACCACACAGCCCGATATCGATGACGTTGGCACCGCCTTCAAGCAAGCCCCGTGTCATCGCATCTGCCAGCATCGGGCTTTCGAGCCGCATGTCCCGCCCCAGTACGATGTTTTTGGCCTGCAATTCGACAACCATGGTCCGACCAATCCGGTAAGCCACATCCTCACTGAGATCTGAGGGCACTTGGCCACGAATGTCATAGGCTTTGAAACAATGGGTTTTGATCGGGGCAGTCATACCGCTCTCTTGCTGAGGTATGTGGAAGCGTTGCCGCAGGCGGCTGTGCTTTCATCAGAAATGGAAATACATCATGACCTGGTCAAATGCAAAAAAGCCTGACCGATGAAACTCACCGATCCGGCTTGCAACAGAGACAGGCGGTTACTTATCGGCGCGGCCATAATTATCATCAAAGCGAACGATATCGTCCTCGCCGAGATAGTCTCCACTTTGCACCTCAATTAACACTAGGTCTATGACTCCCGGGTTCATCAGGCGGTGTTGGTGACCGGCGCGAATAAAGGTGGACTCGTTGGTATTCAACATCAATTCCTGCTTGTCGTTGATAACCACGGCCATGCCGCTGACGACGATCCAATGCTCGCTTCTGTGGTGATGCATTTGCAATGAGAGAGAGGCCTTAGGTTTCACCACAATACGCTTGATCTTGAAGCGCTCGCCATTTTCCAGCGTTGTATACGTGCCCCATGGGCGGTGCACAGTACGGTGGAGCAAATGAACGGTGTGACTGCATGCCTTAAGCTGATTAACGATATGTTTTACATCTTGAGCGTGGTCTTTGTGAGCAATCATCACAGCATCAGGGGTGTCGATGACCAGCAGATCTTCAACACCAACCAATGCAGTCAGGCGATTATCACTGTTGACATAGTTGTTGCGAGAGTTGTGCGAAAGCACCTCACCTTCAAAGCGATTGCCATTCTCATCAGGCTCGGTAAGCTCACTGACAGCGTTCCAGGATCCGATGTCACTCCAACCTATATCACAAGGAATAGTTGCTACTTTGGACGAACGTTCCATCAAGGCGTAATCGATGGAAATGTCCGGTACTTCAGCGAACGATTCAGGATCAAGAGCCAGGCAGCGGTATTTAGTCGACGATGTGAGACGCGATTTCTCAATGGTCTTACTGACCGCTTCGACTACGTCTGGAGCATGCTGGCGAAGTTCCTCGAGAACAGAGCCGACACGGAAACAGAACATTCCTGAGTTCCAGTAATAGTTACCTGCACTGACATAACCTTGAGCGGTTTCAAGGTTCGGCTTTTCGACAAAGCGCGTGACCTTCAATCCCCCCTTCAGCGGGGTTTCTTTCTGCGCTTCGATGTAACCGAATCCCGTTTCAGGATAAATCGGTTGAATGCCGAAGGTGACCAACCAGCCCTCGGCTGCCAATGCCATTGCACTGGCTACTGCCGAACCAAACGCTTTTTCGTCTTTGATCAGATGATCTGCGGCCAGCACAAGCATCTGCGCGTCGGGGCCATGTGTGGCCTCCAGTTGAAGCGCCGCAGCAGCAACCGCCGCAGCTGTATTGCGACCGAAAGGCTCCAGGATAAAACCCTGAGGATGCTTTGATGTGTTGACTGCTCCGTACTCGTCTTCGGTCTTGAACAGGAGCTCGCGGTTGGTCACCGTCAAAACTTCCACAACCCCTTCCAGGCACGAGGCGCGGAGGAAAGTTTTCTGGATTAGATTCTGGCCATCTGGCAGATCCATGAACGGCTTTGGATGGGCTTCACGAGAAACGGGCCACAACCGGCTGCCCACTCCGCCAGACAAAATTACGGGAATCAGTTCCATGCTCTAAATCCTTAATCCCCTTTCCGGCAAGTGTCCAGAAAGTGGGCTCAGTTATGTTTCCAGTCATTCCTGCATCGCAATCGATGCAAAATCTTGCTCAAAGCGACCGCTAGAGTGACAGCTCAACTTCGATCCAAACCCATTGGATTACCCTTGTGCGCCTCTCGGATTGTCTGCCTTACCACCTATCGGATATTCCGTACTACCTCCATTTTTTATGGAGTCAACCAGTACAAAGCACCTTCAATGGTAACGAAAAGAGAAGCAAGCGAGTTCGAGATGCAATGCTGGCCGGGATCAGATAATTCTGCCGACATTCTACAGGTAGTACCGGGAATAAATAACTGATGCGCCGACCAGTGATAAAAAATCATTTGAAAACAATCACGTGCATGCCATCAAAATAACATCAACCCCCGACAACGATCAAATCTCAACGTCCATGCACATCTAGTAGTTTCTCGAGATATTGGCCATATCCAGTCTTACCAAGGCGCGCAGCTTGAGCCTTCAATTGATCTGCCGAGATCCATCCACTGTTGTAAGCAATCTCTTCCAGACATGCGACCTTCAGACCTTGGCGCTTCTCAATGGTATGCACGAAATGACTTGCCTCAAGCAGCGAATCATGAGTACCGGTATCCAACCAAGCGAAACCGCGCCCGAGCATTTCTACTTTCAGGGACTTCTGTTCCAGATAAACACGGTTTATATCGGTGATTTCCAACTCGCCACGCGCAGAGGGCTTGATGCTTTTGGCTATTTCGACTACCTGGTTATCGTAGAAGTACAAACCAGTCACTGCGTAATTTGACTTGGGAACCTGAGGCTTCTCTTCGATGCTCAGCACCTGACCACCCTTGTCGAATTCCACGACACCAAAACGCTCAGGATCAGAAACGTGGTAACCAAAGATGGTCGCACCGTGATCTTGCCTGCCTGCAGACCGCAGATGCTCCGTAATCTGCCCATAGAAAATGTTGTCACCTAGGATCAGGCAGCAAGGGTCTTCACCAATGAACTCTTCCCCAATAATGAAGGCTTGTGCTAAGCCGTCAGGGCTAGGCTGCTCAGCATAGGACAGATTGATACCGTAAAGACTGCCGTCTCCCAGCAGCTTGCGGAAATTCGGAAGATCTTCGGGTGTTGAGATGATCAAAATTTCGCGTATACCCGCAAGCATCAGCACCGACAGCGGATAAAAAATCATCGGTTTGTCGTAGATCGGCAGCATTTGCTTGGACACACCGAGGGTTAACGGGTGCAGACGCGTGCCCGAACCGCCAGCAAGGATGATGCCTTTACGATTGACTGTGCTCATTTATTCAGAACTTCCCTAAGCATTCGAGTTACACCACTTTGCCAATCCGGCAAGTGTAAAGAAAAATTGTCACGCAGCTTCTGCGTATTCAAACGCGAGTTCAGAGGCCGACGCGCGGGTGTTGGGTATGCAATCGTTTCAACCGGTTGGATCGTCTTTACGGCGAGCTGCTCACCATTGGCCTGGGCGAAATCGATAACATAACGGGCATAGTCGTGCCAGGACACTTCGCCACTCGCAGCCAAGTGGTACAACCCCGCAAGCTCAGGGCGTAGCTGCACTTGCCGAATGGCCAACGATGTCACATCAGCTATCAGGTCGGCCCCGGTGGGCGCGCCAACCTGATCTGAAACAACGCGCAAGGTTTCGTGCTTTCTAGCCAGGCGTAACATGGTCTTGGCGAAATTCTTGCCACGAGTGCCATATCCCCAACTGGTACGGAACAGCAAGTGTTTGCAGCCAGACGCGATAATTGCCTGCTCGCCGGCTAACTTGCTGACACCATAGTGATTCAAGGGGCCAACGACATCGGCCTCCCGCCAAGGCGTCGAACCTTGACCATTGAAGACATAATCTGTCGAATAGTGGATCAGCCACCCCCCTAGTGCCAAGGCCTCTTCGGCCATGACCTGACAGGCCTGCCCATTCACACAGTCAGCCAACTTAGTCTCGGTCTCGGCATTATCAACTGCCGTGTAAGCGGCAGCATTGACGATGAAGTCGGGTTTGATTCGCTTGATCGTGGCGCGCAAAACCTCCAGATCCGTCAAATCGACACATAAACCATCGCTGACATGCCGGTCCACAGCAATCAATTCGCCCAGCGGAGACAGGGAACGCTGCAGCTCCCACCCCAACTGACCATTCTTCCCCAGCAGGAGGATTCTCATGCCTTGCCCGAACGACCTGCGTAGTTCTGGTCGATCCACTGCTGGTAGGCACCGCTTTTTACATGAGCAACCCACTCGGAATTTTCGAGGTACCACTCGACGGTTTTACGAATACCCGTCTCAAACGTTTCTTCCGGCACCCAACCCAGCTCCCTCTGGATTTTGTTGGCATCAATTGCGTAACGCTGGTCGTGGCCCGGACGGTCCTGAACGTAGGTGATCAGACTGGCATGCGGACGATGAGCGGAGTCCGGACGTAGTTCATCCAGCAGCGCGCAAAGGGTGTGTACCACTTCAATGTTTTGCTTTTCGTTATGGCCGCCAATGTTGTATGTCTCGCCGATAACACCTTCGGTCACTACCTTGTACAAAGCACGAGCGTGGTCTTCAACGTAGAGCCAGTCACGAACCTGATTGCCTTTACCGTAGACCGGCAGTGGCTTGCCTTCCAGCGCATTGAGAATGATCAACGGGATCAATTTCTCGGGAAAGTGATAAGGACCATAGTTGTTTGAGCAGTTAGTGACAAGGGTCGGCAGGCCATAGGTACGACTCCAGGCGCGAACCAGGTGATCGGAACTGGCCTTGCTGGCGGAATACGGTGAACTCGGCTGATACGGTGTGGTTTCGGTGAAGAGGTCTTCCGGACCTTCGAGGTCACCGTAAACTTCATCAGTGGAAATATGATGGAAGCGGAAGGCGGATTTGCGCGCATCATCCAGCGTTGCCCAATAATGGCGGGCAGCCTCCAGCAGGGTGTAAGTCCCGATGATATTGGTCTGGATGAACTCGGATGGCCCGGAAATCGACCGATCAACATGTGACTCTGCAGCCAGATGCATGATCGCATCCGGTTGATGTTCACGCAGGATGCGATCGATTTGATCGCGATCACAAATGTCGACATGCTCGAAAACATAACGCGAACTCTGGCTGACCTGAGACAGCGACTCAAGGTTGCCGGCATAGGTCAACTTATCGACGTTAATGACGGTGTCGTCTGTCTTGGAAATGATATGACGGATGACCGCCGACCCAATAAACCCGGCGCCACCGGTTACTAGAATTTTCACGCGAAACCATACCCTTGCGTTGCTGACAGGGCCGCCTACCGCGCACTGCCTGATCCATGAATGCGAAAACCATCTAACCAGTTGAAGCTTCTGACAGAGACAGTCTTACCGATATAGGAATATGCCACTATCGGAGAAGCGCAGCATTTTACAGCTTAATGACGGTTTTACTAATGGATATAGACAAGCTGTGAACAAAGTACAGTGCAACTCTCGGTGGCAGCGTCACTATCAAACAAGACGCTTGCGTGCAACTCTGGACGATCGCCCCACGAACCACCCCAGTAAAGGACCAATCAACATCCCCACCAACAGCGCCAGCACCATCAACAAGGATACGGGCATTTGCGGACCGGCCAGCCCCAGAAAGAGCAAAGAAACCGACTGCTGATTCTCAAGCACGAACGCCAGGATCACCAGCACCAGCAGCAGGATGAATACCGCGAGCACTATTCGCTTGAGGTTACGCATCAGCAGCTCCTTGAATCACAGAGGGTGTCAAAGGCCTTCTTCCTCTTCCTCGTTCACACGATCGCGCAGTTCTTTGCCTGGCTTAAAATGCGGAACGAATTTACCGTCAAGGCTGACGGACTGACCTGTTTTTGGATTGCGGCCTACGCGCGGTGCGCGGTAGTGCAGGGAGAAGCTGCCAAAACCACGGATCTCGATGCGATCGCCGGTGGCCAGACATTGGGACATTTGCTCAAGCATGGTCTTGATGGCCAGCTCCACATCTTTTGATGAGAGCAGCCCTTGATGGGTGACAATTCGTTCGATCAACTCCGACTTCGTCATATTTTTCCCTTCTTTTTCAAGCAGCTAGGAAAATCGCTCCAGAGGTTTTAGCATGCCCGCACGATTTTGAACAGCCCGGGTTTTGACATCTTTTCACGCATCACACAATGTCGGTTCCACCACCAATCGCCGCCTCACCTGCAAATCACCAGCATGGTTCGTGTCAGGTAGCCCGCGGGATTGAAGCCGAACGGGAACTCGTCCTCTTCCTTTGCATCATCCGACCTGGTGACGACTTTATAGCCAGCCCCCTTGCACTCCTTCGCTGCGCGCTTGTGACACTTCTCCCAGCCCGAGCCCAGCCCGGAGCAATCAACCTCTATACCGCTGACTCCACGTACCGCATGGGTCTTGGCAGTTGTGGTGCAACCCGCCAGTGTCAGTAATGCTATTGCGACAATGAGCTTGTTCATTCACTTCCTTATGCCAGGCACCCTGCCGAGCGTCGTTCGCTTCTGAATAAGACTAGCTGCAAATAAACGATTGATCCTGTTAAGGAAAGAGACATCTCGAAAGAGGGATTTGTTTCACGCTGTTGCTACGCACCTATTGCAGGTCACTGAAACAACAAATTCCAGGCAAAAAAAAGGGCGACCGAAGTCGCCCTTTTTTACAGAAAGTCAGAACTTAGTTCTGTTTTTCCGCTTGTGCAGCACGCAGCAGGTCACCCAGGGTGGTGGCTACTGGAGCGTCACCAGCTACTGGCTTGTCGCGCAGGCTCTGGATGGCTTCTTTCTCGTCTTCAACGTCTTTCGACTTGATCGAGAGCTGGATTACGCGGCTCTTGCGATCAACGCTGATGATCTTGGCTTCTACTTCTTCGCCTTCTTTCAGAACGTTGCGCGCGTCTTCAACGCGGTCACGGCTGATTTCGGAGGCTTTCAGAGTCGCTTCGATATCGTCGGCCAGAGTGATGATGGCGCCTTTAGCGTCAACTTCTTTCACGATGCCCTTAACGATTGCGCCTTTGTCGTTCTCTTGAACGTACTCGGAGAACGGATCGCTTTCCAGTTGCTTGATGCCCAGGGAGATGCGCTCACGCTCTGGGTCAACCGACAGGATAACGGTGTCCAGCTCGTCGCCCTTCTTGAAACGGCGTACGGCTTCTTCGCCCACTTCGTTCCAGGAGATGTCGGACAGGTGAACCAGGCCGTCGATGCCGCCGTCCAGACCAATGAAGATACCGAAATCGGTGATCGACTTGATGGTGCCGGAGATTTTATCGCCCTTGTTGAACTGGCCAGAGAAATCTTCCCATGGGTTAGATTTGCACTGCTTGATGCCCAGGGAGATACGACGACGCTCTTCGTCGATGTCCAGAACCATAACTTCCACTTCGTCGCCGACTTGTACGACTTTCGAAGGGTGGATGTTCTTGTTGGTCCAGTCCATTTCGGAAACGTGTACCAGACCTTCAACGCCTTCTTCCAGCTCAGCGAAGCAGCCGTAGTCGGTCAGGTTGGTTACACGAGCGGTAACGCGAGTGCTTTCTGGGTAACGGGCTTTGATAGCAACCCATGGATCTTCGCCCAGTTGCTTCAGGCCCAGGGAAACACGATTGCGCTCACGATCGTACTTCAGAACCTTGACATCGATCTCGTCGCCAACGTTGACGATTTCGGAAGGATGCTTGATACGCTTCCAAGCCATGTCGGTAATGTGCAGCAGGCCATCGACGCCACCCAGATCGACGAATGCGCCGTAATCGGTGAGGTTCTTGACGATACCTTTGACTTGTTGGCCTTCCTGCAGGGATTCCAGCAGAGCTTCGCGCTCGGCGGAGTTCTCGGCTTCCAGGACGCTACGACGGGAAACGACAACGTTGTTGCGCTTCTGGTCCAGCTTGATGACCTTGAATTCCAGCTCTTTGCCTTCCAGGTGCGTGGTGTCGCGCACTGGACGGACGTCAACCAGAGAACCTGGCAGGAACGCACGGATGCCGTTAACGTCGACAGTGAAGCCGCCTTTAACCTTACCGTTGATAACGCCCTTGACCACTTCTTCGGCTGCGAAGGCTGCTTCCAGAACAATCCAGCATTCAGCGCGCTTGGCTTTTTCACGGGACAGCTTGGTTTCACCAAAGCCGTCTTCAACCGAGTCCAGAGCAACGTGAACTTCGTCACCGACATTGATAGTCAGATCGCCAGCGTCGTTGTAGAACTGCTCAAGCGGGATGAGTGCTTCAGACTTCAGGCCAGCGTGAACGGTTACCCAGCGAGCTTGGTAATCGATATCAACGATAACACCGGTGATGATGGAGCCTGCCTGAAGGTTCAGGGTTTTTAGGCTTTCTTCAAAGAGTTCCGCAAAGCTTTCGCTCATTTTAATTCCTGTAGATGAGGGCGAAGAATACGCCCATCTCCACACCCCAGACGGTGTGGGTTAGTTTCATTTAAAAGAAGCGTCGCAGAACTATGACTGGTCCCCTGCGGCCTTCTTGGTCACCCGGCGATATCGCGAATGGCGATCTCGCTCATGATGCGTTGCAGCACCTGATCGATGGATAATTCCGTGGAATCCAGCTGTATGGCGTCAGCCGCCGGCTTGAGCGGGGCTACCGCTCGCTGGGTGTCACGCTCATCGCGTGCACGTATCTCATCTAGCAGACTCGACAGACTAACACCATCGACTTTGCCCTTCAACTGCAAGTATCGACGGCGCGCACGCTCCTCGGCACTGGCGGTCAGGAAAATCTTCAGCGGCGCGTCCGGAAAAACCACCGTGCCCATGTCACGACCGTCGGCCACCAGGCCCGGCGCTTCCTGGAATGCTCGCTGGCGCTGCAGCAGCGCCTCGCGTACGGCGGGCAATGCAGCCACTTGGGAGGCACCCGAGCCGACGCTTTCCGTACGGATCACATCACTGACTTCGTCGCCTTCCAGAATGATGCGCTGCAGCTGCCCCTCGGTCGCCGCGATGAACTGAACATCCAGATGAGCGGCAAGTTTTTTCAGCAGCTCTTCGTTGGTCAGATCAACGCCGTGGTTATGCGCGGCAAATGCCAGCAGCCGATAAAGCGCACCGGAATCCAGCAGGTTCCAGCCCAGACGCTTGGCCAGAATCCCGGCTACCGTGCCTTTGCCGGAGCCACTAGGCCCATCGATGGTGATGACCGGTGCAATGCTGATCACGACTGAGCCTCTTGGGCAACGCGGATGCCGACCTGTGCGCACAACGCCAGGAAGTTCGGGAACGACGTCGCGACGTTGGCGCAATCATGGATGCGGATCGGCGCGGTCGCACGCAGCGAAGCTACGCTGAATGCCATGGCGATCCGGTGGTCGCCGTGACCGTGCACTTCGCCGCCGCCAATCTGGCCGCCGTCGATAATGATGCCGTCCGGAGTGGGTTCGCACTTGACGCCCAGGGCGAGCAGACCATCGGCCATGACCTGGATACGGTCCGACTCCTTGACCCGCAGCTCTTCGGCGCCGGTCAGCACGGTGCGCCCTTCAGCGCAGGCCGCCGCCACGAACAGCACCGGGAATTCGTCGATTGCCAATGGCACCAGCGCTTGCGGAATCTCGATACCTTTGAGTTTAGCCGCACGTACGCGCAGGTCAGCGACTGGCTCGCCGCCCACTTCACGCTGGTTTTCCAGGGTGATGTCGGCGCTCATCAGACGCAGGATGTCGATGACACCGGTACGGGTCGGGTTGATGCCGACGTGCTCGAGCACCAGCTCCGAACCTTCAGCGATCGAAGCGGCCACCAGGAAGAACGCCGACGACGAGATATCGCCCGGCACTTCAATGTGGGTCGCCGCCAGCTTGCCGCCGGACTCGACGGAGGCGGTCGCGCCATTGACGGAAACCGGGTAACCGAAGCCGCGCAACATGCGCTCGGTGTGGTCGCGGGTCGGTGCCGGCTCGGTAACGGTGGTCTTGCCTTCGGCATAAAGACCCGCCAGCAGCAGGCAGGATTTAACCTGGGCACTGGCCATCGGCATGGTGTAAGTCAGGCCTTTGAGCTTGTTGCCACCGCGGATGACCATCGGCGGACGGCCTTCGGCGGCGGTTTCGATCACGGCGCCCATTTCACGCAGTGGGTTGGCCACGCGATTCATCGGGCGCTTGGACAGCGAAGCGTCACCGGTCAGGGTGCTGTCGAAGTCCTGCGCGGCCAGCAGGCCGGAAAGTAGGCGCATCGAAGTACCGGAGTTGCCCAGATAGATCGGGCCCGGCGCAGGTTTCAGGCCATGCAGGCCGACACCATGAATGGTCACGCGACCATGGTGCGGGCCTTCAATGACCACGCCCATGTCACGGAACGCCTGCAAGGTCGCCAGGGCGTCTTCGCCCTCGAGGAAGCCTTCGACTTCGGTGACACCTTCGGCCAGGGAGCCGAGCATGATCGAACGGTGGGAAATCGATTTGTCACCTGGTACGCGAATCCGACCGGACAGGCGGCCACCAGGTTGAGCCAGGAAAATCAGATCGTTGGAATTCATAGCGTCCACATAGGCCCGACGGGCCAGGATTTTACTGAAATGCTCGCGGGCAACCCGGGCGCGAGTGAAAACGCCCAATAATTGGTGCCCATCCCCTGCATCGACCGCGTCGCGCAAGGCGTCGAGGTCGCTGCGAAATGTATCGAGTGTGCGCAGGACAGCTTCGCGGTTGGCGAGGAAGATGTCGTGCCACATGACCGGGTCGCTTCCGGCGATTCTTGTGAAATCGCGGAAACCGCCCGCAGCGTAACGGAAGATCTCAAGATTTTCATTGCGCTTGGCCAACGAATCGACCAAACCGAACGCCAACAGGTGCGGAAGGTGGCTGGTGGCCGCCAACACTTCGTCGTGACGCTCGACCTGCATGTGCTCGACATCGGCGCCCAGTTCGCGCCACAGGCGATCGACCACGGCCAGGGCTTGCGGATCGGTCTGTTCCAGCGGCGTCAGGATCACCTTATGGCGACGGAACAGCTCAGAGTTGGAGGCTTCCACCCCGCTCTGCTCGGAACCGGCAATCGGGTGCCCCGGCACGAAACGCGGCGGCATACCACCAAACGCTTCAGTAGCCGCACGCACGACATTGCCCTTGGCGCTGCCGACATCGGTCAGAACCGCCTGCCCCAGATCCATGCCCGCCAAACGGCCGAGCATTTTCTCCATGGCGAGGATCGGCACAGCCAGCTGGATCACGTCGGCGCCCTGGCAAGCAACCGCCAGGTCTTCTTCGCAGCGATCCACCACACCCAATTCAACCGCCAGCTTGCGCGACTGCGGGTCGAGATCGACCCCGACCACTTCGCGACACAAGCCACTTTCGCGCAAACCCTTGGCAAACGAACCGCCGATCAATCCCAGACCGACCACCACCAGGCGCCCGATCATAGGTTCAGCAGATTGCAGAGCAGTGACATCAACCACGAGCCAGAACCTTGGTCAGCGCCTCAAGGAAGCGGCTGTTCTCTGCCGGCAGACCGATGGTCACGCGCAGGTGGTTCGGCATGCCGTAGTTGGCCACCGGACGCACGATCACGCCTTCACGCAGCAAGCCCTGGAACACCGGAGCCGCGACCTGACCGAGATCGACGCAGATAAAGTTGCCTTTGGACGGAATCCAGCCCAGCCCCAGTTCGCGGAAACCCGCTTCCAGTTGCTGCATGCCCGCCTCGTTCAGGCGACGGCTTTCTGCCAGGTACTCTTCGTCTTTCAACGCCGCGCAAGCAGCGGCCAGGGCCAGGCTGTTGACGTTGAATGGCTGGCGTACACGGTTCAGCACATCGGCCACTACCGCGGTGGACAAGCCATAACCGACGCGCAACGACGCCAGGCCGTAGGCCTTGGAGAACGTACGCGAGACCAGCAGGTTCGGATAAGCCGCGAGGAAATCCAGACCATCCGGCAGGTCGCTGCCTTCGGCGTACTCGATGTAGGCCTCGTCCAGCACGACCAGTACGTGCTCGGGAACATCCTGCAGGAATTCGTCCAGCGCCTCGGTATCGAACCAGGTCCCGGTCGGGTTGTTCGGGTTGGCGATGAACACCACGCGGGTATTGGCGTCGATGGCAGCGAGCATGGCCGGCAGGTCATGCCCCCATTCCCTGGCCGGAACGACCTTGGCCTGGGCGCCGACCGCCTGGGTCGCAATCGGGTAAACCGCGAACGCGTGTTCGCTGAACACGGCGTTGAGGCCCGGCGCCAGGTAGGCGCGCGCCACCAGCTCGAGAATGTCGTTGGAACCGTTGCCCAGCGTGACCTGGTTCAGCTCGACGCGGCATTGCCCGGCCAACAGGGATTTGAGCGCGAAACCGTTGCCGTCCGGATAACGGGTCAGCTCGGCCAGTGCGTCGCGGATGGCTGCCAGCGCCTTGGGGCTGGCACCCAGCGGGTTTTCGTTGCTCGCCAGTTTGACGATGCTGGCCGGATCGAGATCCAGCTCACGCGCCAGTTCGTCCACGGGCTTGCCCGGAACGTAAGGCGAAAGTTGTTGCACGCCCGGCTGTGCCAGAGCGAGGAAATTACCACTCATTTGCTACCGCCCCTTAGAGAACTGCTTTCGGGTAGGAACCCAGCACTTTGAGTGCTACTGCTTCCTGACTGATCTTTTCCAGCACACCTTTGATCAATGGATCGCGATGGTGGCCAACGAAGTCGATGAAGAACACGTAGGTCCATTTACCGCTGCGCGAAGGACGGGTTTCGATGCGCGTCAGATCGATGCCGTTATCGTGGAACGGCACCAGCAATTCGTGCAGCGCGCCCGGCTTGTTGCTCATGGAAACGATGATCGAGGTTTTGTCGTCGCCGGTCGGCGGCACTTCCTGATTACCGATCATGAGGAAGCGCGTGGAGTTGTCCGGACGGTCCTCGATCTTCTCGGCCAGGCGGGTCAGCCCGTACAGGCTGGCCGCCATGTCGCCGGCAATCGCCGCCGAGTTCCACTCACCCTTGACCCGCTTGGCCGCTTCGGCGTTGCTGGACACCGCCACGCGCTCGACATTCGGGTAATGGGCGTCCAGCCACTTGCGGCACTGGGCCAGGGACTGGGCGTGGGAATAGATGCGGCTGATGCTGTCGGTCTTGGTGTTTTCACCGACCAACAGGTGATGGTGGATGCGCAGCTCGACTTCGCCACAGATCACCATGTCGTGTTCGAGGAAGCTGTCGAGGGTGTGGTTGACCGCGCCTTCGGTGGAGTTCTCCACCGGGACCACGCCAAAATTCACCGCACCGGCCGCCACTTCACGGAACACTTCGTCGATCGCCGCCATCGGCTTGCTGATCACGGCGTGACCGAAGTGCTTCATGGCCGCCGCCTGGGTGAAGGTGCCCTCAGGGCCGAGGTAAGCCACTTTCAGCGGCTGCTCCAGCGCCAGGCACGAAGACATGATTTCGCGGAACAGCCGCGCCATCTCTTCGTTGCCCAGCGGCCCCTGGTTACGTTCCATCACACGCTTGAGCACCTGAGCTTCGCGCTCAGGACGATAGAACACCGGCACTTCGCCTTCGGCCAGCGAGGCCATCTTTACTCGCGCGACTTCCTGGGCGCAACGCGCACGCTCACTGATCAGCTCCAGGACTTTGGTGTCCAGCGCATCAATGCGAACGCGCAGTGCCTTGAGTTCTTGCTCAGACATTAGCCGTGTTCCTTCTCGAACTCTGCCATGTACGAAACCAGTGCGTTGACCGCAACGATATCGACGGCGTTATAGATGGAGGCGCGCATGCCGCCCACGGAACGGTGACCCTTGAGGTTCAGCAGGCCACGTTCGTCGGCACCGGCCAGGAACGGCTTGTCCAGGCGATCGTCAGCCAGACGGAACGGCACGTTCATCCACGAGCGGTCCGACTTGTTGATCGGGTTGCTGTACAGGCCGCTGGCGTCGATGAAGTCGTACAGCGTGCGCTGCTTCACTTCATTGAGCTTGCCGATGGCTTCGACACCGCCCTGCTCCTTGAGCCACTCGAACACCAGGCCGGACAGGTACCAGGCCAGGGTCGGCGGCGTGTTGTACATCGAGCCGTTATCGGCGGCGACCTTGTAGTTGAGCATGGTCGGGCACAGCGAACGGGCGTGACCCAGCAGGTCTTCGCGCACGATGTTGACCACGATGCCGCTCGGGCCGATGTTTTTCTGCGCGCCGGCGTAGATCATGCCGAAACGGGAAACATCCACCGGGCGCGACAGGATGTCCGAGGACATGTCGGCCACCAGCGGCACATCACCGGTTTCAGGAATCCACTGGAATTCCAGGCCGCCGATGGTTTCGTTCGGCGCGTAGTGAACGTAGGCCGCGTCTTTCGACAGCTTCCATTCGTTCTGGCCGGGAATGGCGAAATAGTCGTAAGGCTTGGCGGTCGCGGCAACGTTGACGTGGCCGTAACGCGAAGCTTCTTCGATGGCTTTCTGCGACCAGATACCGGTGTCGATATAGTCGGCAGAGCCGTTTTCCGGCAGCAGGTTCAGCGGAATCTGGGCAAATTGCTGGCTGGCGCCGCCTTGCAGAAACAGCACTTTATAGTTCGACGGGATATTGAGCAGATCACGCAGATCCTGCTCTGCCTTGGTGGCAATGGACACGAACTCATCGCTGCGATGGCTCATTTCCATGACCGACAGGCCCTTGCCGTGCCAGTCGAGAAGTTCACCCTGGGCGCGCTGCAGGACAGCTTCGGGAAGCGCCGCAGGACCGGCACAGAAGTTATAGGCTCTCTTGCTCACATCCAATCTCGCTCTGATCTGGTGGTATCACGCAATAAATCACATTAACAGCCGACACCGGTCCCCTGCTGACACAGGGATTTGTGGGATCTCCAGAGGTGTCGATATTTCAGTACGGACAAACAACAAGGGGGCGAATTTTCATCCGCCCCCTGTTTACCCGCTTATTCCTGTGGTTCTTCGTCAGCGGCGGCGTCGAGCTGCTGGTCTTCGGCAACATCATCAATGACGACGTCACCCTCGAACACTGCTCCCTCTTCACCTTCGAGCTCTTCTCCCTCGACTTCCGAAGGCTCCTGAACCCGTTCCAGGCCGACCAGTGTTTCGTCATTGGCCAGTTTGATCAGGGTCACGCCCTGGGTATTACGACCCAGGCTGGAGACTTCGTCGACACGGGTACGAACCAGGGTGCCCTGGTCGGAAATCAGCATGATCTCCTCGCCGTCGAGCACCTGCACGGCACCGACCAGACGGCCGTTACGTTCGTTGCTGACCATGGCGATAACGCCCTGACCGCCACGCTTGTACTCAGGGAACTCGGTGATCGCCGTGCGCTTGCCGTAGCCACGCGCCGAAGCGGTGAGGATCTGGCTGCCTTCTTCCGGAATCAGCATGGAAATCAGCTTCTGGCCTTCCGGCAGACGCATGCCGCGCACACCGCGAGCGGTACGGCCCATGGCGCGAACGTCGGATTCCTTGAAGCGAGTCACCTTGCCGCCGTCGGAGAACAGCATGACTTCGCGCTCGCCATCGGTGATGGCCGCGCTGATCAATACGTCGCCTTCGTCCAGCTCCAGCGCGATCAAACCGACGCTGCGCTGACGGCTGAAGGATTCCAGCGGGGTCTTCTTCACGGTGCCGTTGGCGGTGGCCATGAAGATGAAGTGACCTTCGGTGTATTCCTCGACCGGCAGCATGGTGGTGATGTATTCACCGTCATCCAGCGGCAGCAGGTTGACCAGCGGACGACCACGGGCAGCGCGGGACGCTTCCGGGATTTCGTAGGTTTTCAGCCAGTACACCTTGCCCTTGCTGGAGAACAGCAGCAGCGTGGTGTGGCTGTTGGCAACCAGCAGGTGAGCGATGTAGTCCTCATCCTTGACGCCGGTCGCCGATTTGCCTTTACCGCCACGACGCTGGGCCTGGTACGCAGCCAGAGGCTGGGTCTTGGCGTAGCCACCGTGGGAAATGGTCACGACGCGCTCTTCTTCCGGGATCATGTCACCCAGGGTCAGGTCGAGACGGGCATCGAGGATCTCGGTGCGACGCACGTCGCCGTATTCGGCGCGGATCACTTCCAGCTCTTCGCGGATCACTTCCATCAAGCGCGTGGCGCTGTTGAGGATGCGGATCAGCTCGCCGATCTGGTTGAGGATCTCTTGATACTCGGCCAGCAGCTTTTCGTGTTCCAGACCGGTCAGGCGGTGCAGACGCAGTTCCAGAATGGCTTGCGCCTGCTCTGGCGACAGGAAGTACTTGCCGTCGCGCAGGCCGTATTGCGGATCGAGGTTTTCCGGACGGCACGAATCGGCGCCGGCACGCTCGACCATCGCCACCACAGCGGAGGATTCCCAAGGGGTGCTGACCAGCGCTTCCTTGGCTTCCGACGGGGTTGGCGAGGCCTTGATCAGGGCGATGACCGGGTCGATGTTCGACAGGGCGACCGCTTGACCTTCAAGGATATGACCACGCTCACGCGCCTTGCGCAGTTCGAACACGGTACGACGGGTGACCACTTCGCGACGGTGACGAACGAAGGCTTCCAGCAGATCCTTGAGGTTCAGGATCCGTGGGCGACCGTCGATCAACGCAACGATGTTGATACCGAACACCGCTTGCAACTGGGTCTGGGCGTAGAGGTTGTTGAGGATCACCTCAGGCACTTCGCCGCGACGCAGCTCGATCACGACGCGCATACCGTCCTTGTCGGACTCGTCGCGCAGTTCGGTGATGCCTTCAAGCTTCTTCTCTTTAACCAGCTCGGCGATCTTCTCGATCAGACGCGCCTTGTTCAACTGGTAAGGAAGTTCGGTGATGACGATCTGCTGACGGCCACCGACCTTGTCGATGTCTTCGATCATCGAGCGGGCGCGCATGTAAATGCGGCCGCGACCGGTGCGGTAGGCTTCGATGATGCCGGCACGACCGTTGATGATCGCAGCGGTCGGGAAGTCCGGACCCGGGATGTATTGCATCAACTCGTCGACGGTCAGCTCAGGGTTGTCGATGAGTGCCAGGCAACCGTCGATGACTTCACCGAGGTTGTGCGGCGGGATGTTGGTCGCCATGCCCACGGCGATACCGCTGGAGCCGTTGACCAACAGGTTGGGAATACGGGTCGGCATGACCGCCGGGATCATTTCGGTGCCGTCGTAGTTCGGCACCCAGTCCACGGTTTCTTTGTGCAGGTCAGCCAGCAGTTCGTGCGCCAGCTTGGTCATGCGCACTTCGGTGTATCGCATGGCCGCGGCGTTGTCGCCGTCCACCGAACCGAAGTTGCCCTGACCGTCTACCAGCAGGTAGCGCAGGGAGAATGGCTGCGCCATCCGAACGATGGTGTCGTACACCGCGGTATCACCGTGCGGGTGATACTTACCGATCACGTCACCGACAACACGGGCAGATTTCTTGTACGGCTTGTTGAAGTCGTTGCCCAGCTCGCTCATCGCGAACAGCACACGCCGGTGCACGGGCTTCAAGCCATCGCGCGCATCCGGCAGTGCCCGCCCGACAATTACGCTCATCGCGTAGTCGAGGTAGGACTGCTTCAGCTCGTCTTCGATATTGACCGGGAGGATTTCTTTGGCCAGTTCGCCCATGAGAAGCCTGATTCCTTTTTCTGGTGAAACTTCGTCACATCCATATGGGACCAACGAAGCTCGCCGCTGCAGGCTGAGTGCCATGCACCGACTTACGACAAATCAACGAGTTATGCCATGGATCTGCGCAGTAAAGATCGCCCCGCGGGGCAACCTTGGAAACCGCCGGATGTTATCACAAGAGCCGCCACGCACCTATCCCCCTGATGCGCATGGAGCATAGTTAGTTGACCGGTGACAGGCTTGAAGGGGACGAGAGAGGCTTAGAGCTTCTTTGTATGCAGATTTGAGGCCTGGCTTGCGGTTGTTTATTGACTTTTAAGGCCCCATCGCTGGCAAGCCAGCTCCCACACGATTATTGGCGGGCGCAAACCCCGTGGGAGCTGGCTTGCCAGCGATGGCGACCTTTCAGGCACAACAATCCTTTAATGCAGGCGCTTGCGGCACATCAGCTGGGCCATTTTCGCGGTATCGGGGCGTTCGACGATGCCTTTTTCGGTGACGATCACATCGATCAGGTCCGCCGGGGTCACGTCGAATACCGGGTTGAAGGCATCGACATCCGCCCCGACCCGCTCGCCGCCCATTTCCAGCAACTCGCGGCCGTCACGTTCCTCAATCGGAATGTCGTCGCCACTGGCCAAGTGCATGTCAATCGTCGAACTCGGCGCCACCACCATGAAACGCACGCCGTGGTGCATGGCGTTGACCGCCAGTTGATAGGTGCCGATCTTGTTCGCCACGTCGCCATTGGCGGTGATCCGGTCAGCGCCGACGATGACCCAGGTGATGCCTTTGGTCTTCATGATGTGGGCGGCAGCAGAGTCTGCGTTGAGGGTCACGGGAATGCCCTCGTTGGCCAGTTCCCACGCGGTCAACCGCGAACCTTGCAGCCAGGGACGGGTTTCGTTGGCATACACGCGCTCGACCATGCCTTCGATGAACGCACCGCGAATCACCCCCAGCGCCGTGCCGAAACCACCGGTCGCCAGCGCGCCGGTGTTGCAGTGGGTCAGGATCGTCTGGGCATTGCCCTGATGCTTGCGGATCAGGTCCACGCCCAGTTGCGCCATGGTCAGGTTGGCTTCGCGGTCACTTTCATGAATGGCGACGGCTTCGGCCTCCAGCGCCACCAACGGGTCGACATTGTCTTTCAGGCGATCGAGCCGGTCGTGCATGCGGCCCAGTGCCCAGAACAGGTTGACCGCCGTGGGACGTGCATCGGACAGCAGCGCGAAATCCTCTTCGAGTGCCGCATACCAGTCGCCACCTTCGGCAATCCGGGTGCGGGCTGCCAACACGATGCCATAGGCGGCGCTGATGCCGATGGCCGGCGCACCGCGCACCACCATCGAACGAATGGCTTCGGCCACGCCGGCGGCGCTGGTGTAAGGGATCCAGGTTTCCTCGAACGGCAAAACTCGCTGATCCAGCAGATAGAGGGCGTCATCACGCCAATCGATGGCCTTCACCTTCTCCGCAGCCAACAGTCGATCGCGCATCCCACACCCCGCACTCATGAACAAAAGCCGCCGATTATAGCGATCCCCCCGCGAAGACGCTCGGGTATACTTCGCCATCCTTTACAAAAGCACTGGACCCTCGATGCCGAACACTGCCGCTGCGCTCGACCTGCTATTACTGCCGACCTGGCTGGTACCCGTCGAACCTGCCGGCGTTGTCCTCAAGGATCATGCCCTGGGCATCCGCGACGGACGCATCGTTTTTATCGGGCCACGGACTGCCGCACTGAAGCTTGACGCCAGCGAAGTCCGCGACTTGCCGGACATGCTGCTCAGTCCGGGCCTTATCAATGCCCACGGGCATGCGGCCATGACCTTGTTCCGCGGGTTGGCCGATGATCTGCCATTGATGACCTGGCTGGAAAACCACATCTGGCCCGCCGAAGCGAAATGGGTCGATGAAGCGTTCGTGCGTGATGGCACTGACCTGGCTATCGCTGAGCAGCTCAAAGGTGGCATCACCTGTTTCTCAGACATGTACTTCTTCCCGAAGGTTGCCAGCGAGCGCGTGCACAACAGTGGCATTCGCGCCCAAATTGCGATCCCGATCCTCGATTTCCCGATCCCCGGCGCCAGCAGCGCGGACGAAGCCATTCGTCAGGGCATCGAGTTGTTTGGTGATCTCAAGCATCACGAACGCATCAAGATCACCTTCGGCCCCCATGCACCCTACACCGTGGGCGATGAAAACCTGGAAAAAATCCGCGTGATCGCCGAAGAGCTGGACGCGTCGATCCACATGCACGTGCATGAAACCGCCTTCGAAGTGCAGCAAGCGGTCGAACAGCGCGGCGAACGGCCCCTGGCCCGCCTCGCTCGGCTGGGTTTGCTGGGACCGCGTTTCCAGGCCGTTCACATGACCCAGATCAGCGAAGAAGACCTGGCGCTGCTGGTAGAAAGCAACACCCATGTGATTCATTGCCCGGAGTCGAACCTGAAACTGGCCAGCGGCTTCTGCCCGGTGGAGCGCTTGTGGCAGGCCGGGGTCAACGTTGCCGTGGGCACCGACGGCGCCGCCAGCAATAATGACCTGGACCTGCTGGGCGAAACCCGCACCGCCGCGCTGCTGGCCAAAGCCGTCGCCGGCTCGGCCACCGCACTGGACGCCCATCGCGCACTGCGCATGGCCACGTTGAACGGCGCCCGCGCCTTGGGGATCGAAACCGAAACCGGCTCGCTGGAAGTCGGCAAAGCCGCCGACATCGTTGCCTTCGATCTCTCCGGCCTGGCCCAGCAACCGATCTACGACCCGGTTTCGCAGCTTATATATGCCTCCGGCCGGGACTGCGTGAAACATGTTTGGGTCGCCGGCAAGCAACTGCTCGACGACCGTCGCCTGACGCACCTGGATGAACAGCAACTGGTCGCCACCGCCAAGGCCTGGGGCCAGCGCATCAGCGGCCGTACCGAATCGTAAGCACCCCGGACTCAACCCCGGGGCAACAGGATTTTTCAAGTTTTAGAGGACTTAAACCATGAGCAACGTCGACTACGCCGAAATCGCCAAATTCGAAGCCCTGGCCCATCGCTGGTGGGACCGTGAAAGCGAATTCAAACCCCTGCACGACATCAACCCGCTGCGGGTCAACTGGATTGACGAACGCGTCAGCCTGGCCGGCAAGAAAGTCCTCGACGTCGGTTGCGGCGGCGGCATCCTCAGCGAAGCCATGGCTCAGCGCGGCGCGACCGTGATGGGCATCGACATGGGCGAAGCGCCGTTGGCGGTCGCGCAGCTGCATCAACTGGAATCCGGCGTGAGCGTCGAATACCGGCAGATCACCGCCGAAGCCCTGGCCGAAGAAATGCCGGAACAGTTCGATGTGGTCACGTGCCTTGAGATGCTCGAGCACGTGCCGGACCCGTCCTCGGTGATCCGCGCCTGCTTCCGCATGGTCAAGCCGGGCGGCCAGGTGTTCTTCTCCACCATCAACCGCAACCCGAAGGCTTACCTGTTCGCCATCGTCGGTGCCGAATACATCATGAAGCTGCTGCCGCGCGGCACCCACGACTTCAAGAAATTCATCCGCCCTTCCGAACTGGGCGCCTGGAGCCGCATGGCCGGGCTGACCGTCAAGGACATCATCGGCCTGACGTACAACCCGCTGACCAAGCATTACAAACTGGCGGCCGACGTGGACGTCAATTACATGATCCAGACCCTGCGCGAGGAGTAAGCCGATGCGTATCAGAGCAGTTCTTTTCGACATGGACGGCACCCTGCTCGACACCGCGCCGGACTTCATTGCGATCTGCCAGGCGATGCGTGCCGACCGTGGCTTGCCACCGATCAACGATAAACACATCCGCGACGAGATCTCCGGCGGCGCCAAGGCGATGGTCGCAGTGACCTTCTCCATGGACCCGGAATCGCCGGGCTTCGAGGAACTGCGCCTGGAGTTTCTGGAGCGCTACCTCGTCGGCTGCGCGGTCCACAGCAAACTGTTCGACGGCATGGGCGAACTGCTGGCGGACATCGAAAAGGCCAACCTGATCTGGGGCGTGGTCACCAACAAACCGCTGCGCTTCGCCGAACCGATCATGCAGCAACTGGGGCTGGCCGAACGCTCGGCCCTGCTGATCTGCCCGGACCACGTGAAGAACAGCAAACCGGACCCGGAACCGTTGATCCTTGCCTGCAAGATGCTCGACCTGGATCCGGCCAGCGTGCTGTTCGTGGGCGATGACTTGCGCGATATCGAGTCGGGGCGTGATGCCGGCACCAAGACTGCGGCCGTGACCTTCGGCTACATCCACCCGGATGACAATCCGCGGCATTGGGGTGCGGATGTGGTGGTTGATCATCCACTGGAGCTGCGCAAGGTGCTCGATAGCGCCCTGTGCAGCTGCTGAGCCGAACCGGATTTTGTGGCGAGGGAGCTTGCTCCCGCCGGGGTGCGAAGCGCCCCTCTATCTACCACCACCGTATCTCGGGCACACCGCATTGAATGGTTTTACGACTGCTTCGCAGCCGAGCGGGAGCAAGCTCCCTCGCCACAGTTCGGTGCCCGCATAATTGTGTAGAGGTTTTTATGTTTGATTATTCCGCCCGCCCCGACTTGCTCAAGGATCGGGTCATTCTGGTCACCGGCGCTGGTCGTGGCATCGGCGCTGCCGCCGCTAAAACCTATGCAGCCCACGGCGCGACCGTGCTGTTGCTGGGCAAGACCGAAGCCAACCTCACTCAGGTCTACGACGAAATCGAAGCCGCGGGCCATCCGCAACCGGCGGTGATTCCGTTCAATCTGGAGACCGCCCTGCCCCATCAATACGATGAGCTGGCCGCGATGATTGAAACTGAATTCGGTCACCTGGACGGCTTGCTGCACAACGCCTCGATCATTGGTCCGCGCACGCCGATCGAACAGCTGTCGGGCGAAAACTTCATGCGTGTCATGCAAGTCAACGTCAACGCCATGTTCATGCTCACCAGCACGCTGTTGCCGCTGCTCAAGTTGTCCCAGGACGCCTCGGTGGTGTTCACCTCCAGCAGCGTCGGCCGCAAGGGCCGCGCGTACTGGGGCGCTTATGGCGTTTCCAAGTTTGCCACCGAAGGCCTGATGCAAACCCTGGCTGACGAAGTCGACACCGTAGCGCCTGTGCGCTCCAACAGCATCAACCCGGGCGCCACCCGCACAAGCATGCGCGCCCAGGCTTACCCGGGAGAAAACCCGCTCAACAATCCGACCCCGGAAGAGATCATGCCGGTGTATCTGTACTTGATGGGCCCGGACAGCAAGGGCATCAACGGCCAGGCTTTCAACGCGCAGTAATGCCGTACGTCGCTTTTGTGCCGCGTCGACTTCCCGTCGCGGCATTTGAGCATGCTCAACTTCTACAAAGCAGATTAAACTTGTACGAAATGTCCTACGGGACTGACGGATCAGTACTGACGCGCAGCCCAAAGCCGCTCTCACCCAGCTTGTAAGACAGCCTTACTGCTCAAGGGCGCACGCCATATGAAATCACCTTCCCAGACCAACGCAATTGACTTCGATAGCGCCAAATTGCAACGCCTGGGCTTTGGTCAGCAGCAACCCTCTCTGGAAAGGCCGGTCAGCCTTGCGAAACTGCGCCAGCAAATGAGCATGCAGCTGCAAACCAGTCTTGAGCCGCAACGCATTCTCGGTTTGTTCTTCCGCGAGGTTCAGCGCCTGGTTCCGCTGGATGCCTTGAGTTACGAGCACAAGAGCAGCGACCTGCGACTGGAATTCGGCCAACGGGGTCACCACTCGATCAGCTACAGCCTCAGCCACGAGGGTGAACATTTGGGTGAGTTGGTGTTTCGCCGCAACCAGCGTTTCAGCGAGCAGGAACAGGGCAACCTTGAGTCGCTGCTGGCGACGCTGCTGTACCCGATGCGCAATACCCTGCTGTACCGCGCCGCCACCCAAAGTGCCTTGCGCGACCCATTGACCGACACCGGCAACCGCATCGCGATGGATCAGACGCTGCAACGGGAAATCGAGCTGTCACGGCGTCATCTGCAACCGTTGTCGTTGCTGATGCTGGACATCGACCACTTCAAGCGGATCAACGATACCCATGGCCACAGCGCCGGCGATGACGTGCTCAAGGCGGTTGCTGCCTCGATCAAAAATCAGCTGCGCAATGTCGACATGGTGTTTCGTTTCGGCGGCGAGGAGTTTTTGATTCTGCTGTCGAACACCAGTCGCGAAGCCGCTGCCCTGGTGGGTGAACGCCTGCGATTTGCCGCGCAGGCCGAGGAATACATCGCCGATGGACGCTCGATCGAGCTGACGATCAGCCTCGGTTGCTCGACCCTGCTGCCCGGCGAGTCCGCCGAGAGCCTGGTGCGACGGGCCGATAATGCGCTGTATGTCGCCAAGCGCGAGGGGCGTAACCGGTTGACGATGGCCGGCTGATTTTCAGCCACGACCCAAATCAATGTGGGAGCGAGCCTGCTCGCGATAGCGGTGTGTCATTCAACATGATTGCTGACTGACACGGCCTGATTGCGAGCAAACACGCTCCCACAGTTTTTATTGCGTATTTCGGAATCAGCTTTCAGCCAACTCCAATCGTTCCCGAACTACCGGCGCCTTCTCTGAATGCTCCAGCTGCATGCACCGCTCAAGGAACAGGTACATGTAGTCATAGCTCTTGCACACCGCCTGACGCAGCTCCACTTGCAGGGCTTTGCTCGGGTTGGTGCCCGCCAGGGTGCAGATGATTTCCAGCGCTTCCCAAGGATGGGCATCGTCGTACTGGGCATGCATCTTCAGCCACTTCATCGCACGCTTGCGCTCTTCCTCGGGGAACGAGGCGGCGTACACGCCATTGGAACAGACCACCGCCGACCACTCGCCCGTCGCGCCTTCAATGGCGTAGTTGGTGGCGGCAATGGCGACGATCAGCGAATCCGCCGAACTGGTGTGCCAGCACCAATGGCTCAGGGCGTGAAGTTCAGGGGCAACCTGTTGTGCCTGCAGATCTTCGAGGCTGACGCCGTGTGCACGGCTCCAGTTCAGCCAGTAGTCGGCATGGTTCAATTCGACTCGAATATTGCGCATCAGCCAGCGACGCGCCATGTCCTCGCCAGGGTGGCGGGCGAAACGGGTCTTGGTCAGGTTTTGTGCCATGTACAACGCGAACTGTTCAACCACCGGCCAGCCACCTATCAGGTACTGACGCATGGTTTTTGCACTGAGTTTGTTATCTCGCATGCGCTGATACAGTTCGTGTTCCACAACCCGGCGCTTGCTCTCGCTGCAATCCTGGATCAGGCGCTGGGCCCAGGCAGGATAACTTGCAGCTTCCATGAGCGGTCCGGTTCTGTTGAATGTGTCGATCACTGTCGAGCTCCTTTTGATTGTGATTGTTAGATCATCGAGAGTTTTCAACGGAATGTGCCAGGCGCCTTGAACAACAACGGCTGGGGCCTGGCAGGACGACTTTGGAGGCTATCGCAGGTAAACGGTTGCGGACGTTCAATAACATATCCTTGAGCGTAATCCACCCCGATTTCCAGCAATGCCTGCTCGATCTGAGTTGTTTCGACAAACTCGGCAATCGTGCGCTTACCCATGACATGGCCGATATGGTTGATCACTTCGACCATGGCGCGGTTAATCGGGTCGTCCAGCATATCCTTTACGAAACTCCCGTCGATCTTCAGGAAGTCTACAGGCAAATGTTTCAGGTACGCGAATGAGGACATCCCGGCGCAAAAGTCGTCCAGCGAAAACAGGCAACCTAAGCCTTTGAGTTCATTAATGAATCTAATTGCGCTGCCCAGATTGGCAATCGCGCTGGTTTCTGTGATTTCAAAACAAATCATTTCAGCCGGAATTGAATACGTTACGAACTGTTCACGCAGGAAGTCGAGAAATGCCTCGTCACCGATGGTGGTGCCTGACAGATTGATCGCACACATGGCCAGTGGCTCGCCAGGGCGCTCGGCGCGGCATTGGGCAATGATCTTGAACACGTTCTTCACGACCCAGCGATCGATGGTACTCATCAGGCCATAACGCTCGGCAGCCGGAATGAAACTGTCAGGCAGGATCATCCGCCCGGCTTCATCATGCAGGCGCAGCAGAATTTCGATATGCCCGCCCTCCGCGTCGATCCCCAGCGGCGCGATTTCCTGCGCGTACAGACAGAAGCGGTCCTCTTCCAGCGCCATGTGCAAGCGCTGCACCCAGGCCATTTCGCCAAAGCGCAGGGACAGCTCCGAATCGTCGGGGTGATAGACCTGAACCCGGTTGCGCCCCTTCTCCTTGGCCATGTAGCACGCCATGTCGGCAGCGCGAAGCGAGGCTTCAAGGGTGGTCGGCGCTTGTGAAACATGCACCAGGCCGAGACTCACGGTGGTCACGAATGGCCGGCCCTTCCAGACAAAGTGCAGGTTCTGCACGGTCTGGCGCAGCGACTCGGCGATTTTCTCCGCGGCCTCGGGCCCGCAGTTTTCCAGGAGGATGCCGAACTCGTCACCGCCCAGCCGGGCCAGGGTATCGCCTTCGCGCAAACCGGATTGCAGCAGCGCGCAGATGTGTCGCAGCAACTCGTCGCCCGCGGCATGACCGCAGGTATCGTTGACCAGCTTGAACTGGTCCAGGTCGAGAAACATCAAGGCATGCCGCCCCGGCTGCCGCGTCAGGTTGTGCAGCGCCTGTTCCAGGCGATACTCGAATTCGCGGCGATTGGCCAGGCCGGTCAAGGCGTCATGGGTAGCCTGCCACGACAGATTGGCGATGTATTGCCGCTCCTGGGTCATGTCGTGCAACACCAGCACCGTGCCGCTGACCTTGCCGGCGTTGCTGATCGGTGCTCCCACCAATGTCACCGAAACGGTGCTGCCATCCAGGCGTTGAATCAGTTTGGAATGCTCGCTGCCACCGCTGAGCTGCCCGCTCAGAATGCGTTCGATCAAGGTAAACCCATCGGCCTGGGCGTTTTCATCCAGCAGATTGAACAATGCCGCGAGCGGCAGCCCCGCTGCCTGCTCGGCCTTCCAGTGAGTCAACGCCTCCGCCGCTGGATTCATGTAGGCAATGGCGCCAGCGACATCCGTGGTAATCACTCCATCGCCGATCGATTGCAGGGTGATCTGCGCGCGATCTTTTTCCAACTGCAAGGCGTCGGCGAAAGCATGGCGCTGCTTGAGCAGCTTGTGGGTGCGCATCAACGCCAGCGCGATCAAGCCAAGGGCGGTGGCGAGGTTGGTCAGCAGCAACAGACGAAGAATGACCCGCGAGCCTTCCCCCAGTGCATCACTGAAGGCTTTCGCCGCTGGCGTCACCTCATCATTGATCGCGAAAATCTGCTCTTTCCAGCGCCGGATATCCGCCTCGGAAGCCGGGTTGGCGGTGATCTGCTGGTGCATGTCCCGCGCAACGTCGTCGAGCTTGACCAGATAGGCGTCACCGACCGTCCACAGATCGATGGCTTTTTCCAGGTAACTGAAATGGCGGAAATTAAGGTACAGCCAGATCAGGCTGTTGACGTCGTCCGGGTGGTTACCGCCCTTGAGAATCGCCAGCCGTGCCGCTTCTATATCAGGCGGTTGCTGATCCAGTGCCACGCGCAACTCATGCCCGCCCTCAGGTACGGAGATGGCGTGCTGGTACTTGCGAAATATCCCTTCATCGCCGCTGTCGGCATAGAGATTGAGGTAATAGATCGCATCTTTCTGGCCCTTGGACCAGAGGCTTTCGCCGGCCACATAGCCGCGAACCGCCGACAGCATATAAAGGCTAACGCCACCCAACAAAGCTTGAAACAGCACAACGGCAATAAATGGCCAGACGATGCCCAACAACCGTGGCGTTCCGAGAGTCCGCGTTTGATTCATGAGGTCCCTTGCATTAGCACTGCTTGATCGTCATCCGGACGAAATCGCTCCAGCTAGACTAGGTGGCGATTACGCTCCCGGCAAGCGGCGAGCCTCGCCCGAGAGGGGCTGGACAGCCGTTGGACCGGTGACGATGTTCTTGTTTTCGGGCTTCAGACAAGTTTCAAACAGCGTTCATTCACTCGGCCTCAAAAATTACATTTGTTGTAGATGGCCATACAGCTTGGCGTATAAGCCGCCGTCGGCGATCAACTGTTGGTGATCGCCATCTTCGGCAATCTGCCCGCCATCGAACACCAATACACGGTCGGCCTGTTTCACTGCCGAAAGTCGATGGGCAATGATCAGCGTGGTGCGGTTGCTCAGGAACCGTGCCAGTGCCTGATGCAAGTTGTATTCGGTGGCGGCGTCCAGCGCCGAGGTGGCTTCGTCGAGAATCACCACTTTCGGTTCTGCCAATACCATTCGCGCAATCGCCAGACGCTGGCGCTGCCCGCCGGACAAACGCACGCCGGAGCGCCCGACGATGCTGTCCAGGCCATTGGGCAAATCGCGGATGGTGGCGTGCAATTGGGCGATTTCCAGTGCCTGCCAGCAAGCCTCGTCGCTGCGTTCGCGGCCCATGGTCAGGTTGGCGCGTACGGTGTCATTGAACAGCGCCGGATGCTGCAGGACCACGGCGACATTTTCCCGCACCGTTTCCAGGCCAATCTCCTGCTGGGTCGAGCCGCCGAAGCGGATGGTCCCGGCCAACGGTGTGTACAAGCCCAGCAGTAACTGCACCAGCGTGCTCTTGCCGCCACCACTGGCACCGACAATCGCAACCTTTTCACCGGGGGCAATGGACATGTTCATCTGGCTCAACACCAGTTCGTCGCCGTAACCGAAGCTCAAGCCTTGCACCTCGATACCCACGGTATCGCGCCCGGTGAACGGGTCCACGCCCTTGGGGTATTGCGGCTCGTCGGCGCGCGACAGCAACTCGTTGATCCGCGACAGCGCACCACCGGCGGCGTAGAAGGCGTATTGCAGGTTCAGCAGTTGTTCGACCGGACCGATCATGAACCACAAGTAGCTGAACACCGCGAGCATCTGGCCGATGGACAGGTCGGAGAACAGCACGGTGAGCATGGCGGCAGCACGGAAGATATCGATGCCAAACTGGAACAGCAAACCGCTGGCACGGTTCGAGGCGTCGGTTTTCCATTGTGAGTTAACCGCGTAATCGCGAACTTCCCTGGCCCGCAGCCCCAAACGACCGAGGAAAAAACCCTGGCGGTTGCCGGCGCGCACCTCCTGGATCGCGTCCAGGGTTTCGGTCAGTGCCTGGGTGAAGCGCGAGGTGCTGTCGTTCTCGAGTTTCTTCAGGTGCTTGACCCGCTTGCCCAACTGCACCGTGGCGTAGATCACCAGCGGATTGAACAGCAGAATCAACAGCGCCAGTTGCCAGTGCATCCACATCAGAATCCCGGCGGTGCCGACCAGGGTCAGCATGGCGACGAGGAAACGGCTGAGGGTTTCGCCGACAAATTTGTCCAGCGTGTCGAGGTCAGTGACCAAATGCGTGGTCACCGTGCCGCTGCCCAGGCTCTCGTACTCGCCCAGCGAGATGCGTTTGAGGCGTTCGATCAGGCGGATGCGAATGCGGTAGACGATGTCTTTGGCCAGCGCGGCGAACAATCGCGCCTGAAGTACGTTGAACAGCAATGCGGCACAACGCAGGGCCAGGGTCACCACCAGCATCAGGCCGATGTAACCCGCGGCTTTTTGCCAAACGTCAGGCAGCGCGAGGTTCATGATTTTCAGCGCAGCATCGCCGTGCCCCAGCAACACTTCGTCCACCAGCAACGGCAACAGCAACGGGATCGGTACGCTGCACAGCGTCGCCAGTACGGCCACGCCGTTGGCGATCCAGAGGGATTTCTTGTGATGGAGGGCCAGGCGACGGATTTCCGCCCAGCTCAAGCGGTCGACACGTTTAGCGGGTACGGCTTCGTCGGGCAGATCATGCACAGGCAGCGCGCTCCAGCCAGCGGCCGAGCAACGGGGATAATTCGCGCAAAGGCTGATAGCCATTGGTCAACAACGCCAATTGGCCGTTTCGCTCAGCCAGCAGCGTAGGGAAACCGGCGATGCCCAGGTCCTGGACCCAGGTGAAGTCGGCCGATGTTGCAGCGTGCGTATCGGCACGGTCGAACGCGGCGGCAAATTCAATTCGCGGCAGACCGGCCTGCTCTGCCAGCTCCACCAGAACACTGGCCCGGGTGACATCGCGACCTTCAGCGTAAAAGGCGTGCTGAATCAGCCCGAGCAGTTTCCACGCACAATCCGGCGCCAGGTTACGTGCCGTCACCAGTGCTCGGCAGGCAGGTTCGGTGTCGTAGACAAAACCGTCAGGCAATGCGCCTTCGCGCTTGAACGGCTGGCCGGTAGCCTCGGTGACCGCCTGCCAGTGCTCGAGAATGTAGCGCCGGGTGGTCGGTTCGAGCGCGGCGCCACTGCCGGTGCGCAAACCGCCCACCACCAGATGCACGTCTACTCCGGCGGCCGCCGCCTGCTCTACCAATGCGTTTGCAACCGGAGCAAAGCCCCAGCACCAGGAACACATCGGGTCCATCACATAGAGCAGGCGCGCAGTCATGGTTCAGGCCTCGGTAGATGATGCTTGCTTGTAGTTGTAGCCGATCGGGTGAGGCATGTTGCGGGCCTTGGCCAGTTCGATCTGCTTTTGCCGATCGATGGCGCTGCGGCGGGTTTTCTCGCTCAGTTTGTCCCAGCAATGCGGGCAACTGATGCCGGCCACGTAGTGCTCCGAAGCGCGACCCTCGACGCTGACCGGCGTGCGGCAGGCGTGACATTGATCGTAATCGCCTTCGCTCAAGTCGTGGCGAACGGTCACGCGGTTATCGAACACAAAGCAGTCGCCCTGCCACTTGGTTTCTTCCTGCGGCACCTCTTCGAGGTACTTCAGAATGCCGCCCTTGAGGTGATAGACCTCACCGTAGCCTTCGCTGAGCATGTAGCTCGATGCCTTTTCGCAGCGAATGCCGCCGGTGCAGAACATCGCGACCTTCTTGTGCACGGCCGGGTCGAAGTTGGCTTTGATGTAGTCGGGGAATTCACGAAAACTGGTGGTTTTCGGGTCGATCGCACCTTCGAAGGTGCCGATCGAGACTTCGTAATCGTTACGAGTATCGATGAGCAGCACTTCCGGATCGCTGATCAGCGCGTTCCAGTCCTGCGGATCAACGTAGGTGCCGACCTTTTTGTTCGGGTCCACGCCTTCGACGCCGAGGGTGACGATTTCTTTCTTGAGTTTGACTTTGGTGCGGTAGAACGGCTGTTCGTCGCAGTACGACTCTTTGTGGTCGATGTCGTCCATGCGCGGATCGTTCTTGAGCCAGGCCATCAACCCGTCGATGCCTTCGCGGCTACCGGACACGGTCCCGTTGATGCCTTCTTCGGCGATCAGCAAGGTGCCTTTGATGCCGTTGTCGACCATCGCCTTGAGCAGTGGCTCGCGCAGGTCAACGTAATCTTCCAGGGTGACGAACTTATACAGTGCCGCCACGACAATCTGTTGTGTCATGGGTAAATCTCCAGGTGGCTACCCTCGTAAGGGGTGAACCGGATGCGAAAAAAAACGCGCCGGGTGAGCGGCGCGTTGGGCATTCTACCAAAAAAGCCATCCCTGTAGGAGCCGGCTTGCTGGCGATGGTGAGCCAGCTACGATGCAGTCGACTGTCACTCCATCGCCAGCAATCCGGCTCCTACAGGGGGTGATCTTTAGTGTTTGCTACCACCGGCGCAGGTCGGCGAAGCCGGAGCCGCGTCGATCTGTGCCCATTCTTCAGGCGTGTAGGTATGCAGCGCCAACGCATGGAACTCGCCCATCAGCTCGCCGAGCGTGCCGTAGACTTTCTGGTGGCGCTTGACCCGGTTCAGGCCTTCGAACTGCTGACTGACCACCACAGCCTTGAAGTGGGTCTGCAACCCGCGACTGTGCATATGGCTTTCATCAAGCACCTGCAGATGCTGAGGCTGAAGCAGGCCCAGCGTCGATTCGATGCGTTGTTGCATGGTCATACCGAACTCCGTTTAAGGCTTTTTCTTGGCTGGCTCGGCGGCGCCTTTCGGCTCCAGCTCGGCCGTCATGTCAGCCAGCAGTTTGTTGACCACAGGCACCGCGCTTTCCAGCTTGGCCTGGGTCATCTGTGCCGATTGCTGGGTCAGCTGCGGCATTTTTTCCAGGACTTTCTTGCCCAGTGGCGACTTGTAGAACGCCACCAGGTCCTTGAGCTCGGATTCCGTGAAGTTGGTGGTGTAGAGCTTGACCATGTCCGGTTTCAGCTTGTTCCAGCCAATGGCCTGGTCCAGGGCGGCGTTAGCCTTGGCCTGATAGGTTTCGAGTACGGCTTTTTTCGATTCCGGGGCTTTGGTTTGCTGGAAGCGCTGGGCGAACATCTGCTGGACCTGCATGTACACCGGAGTGCCCAATTTGTCAGCATGCGCCAGAGTCAGGAAAGCCTCGGCACTGGCGTTGTGGCTGGCGGTATCGGCAAAAACCTGGCCGCTGGCACAAACCAATGCAACCGCGGTACAGATGGCACGAAGACGAGTCATCGAGTTTCCTTTTCTAGCAGGCGAGGTAAAACCCCAAGGACGACCATTCTGCGCCTAAAAAAGTGTGTCGCTCAACCCCAAGCCTTGTGGCGCGTGATTTAGAGGGCTTCAATGGGCAGAATCGAGACAGATGGAACCCCGGCCGGTGATCACGGCCTAAACTGCGCAATCAGACCTACAGGAGTGTGACCGATGAGCCGTATTGAAACAGACAGCCTGGGCCAGGTTGAAGTCCCGGACGAAGCTTACTGGGGCGCTCAGACGCAACGCTCGCTGGTCAACTTTGCCATTGGCAACGAACACATGCCGCTGGCCGTGCTTCACGGCCTGGCGCTGATCAAGAAAGCGGCGGCCCGGGTCAACGACCGCAACGGCGACCTGCCCGCCGACATCGCCCGGCTGATCGAACAAGCGGCGGATGAAGTGCTCGACGGTCAGCACGACGATCAATTCCCGCTGGTGGTCTGGCAAACCGGCAGCGGTACCCAGAGCAACATGAACGTCAACGAAGTGATTGCCGGCCGTGCCAACGAACTGGCCGGCAACCCGCGTGGCGGCAAGTCGCCGGTGCACCCCAACGATCACGTCAACCGCTCCCAGAGTTCCAACGATTGCTTCCCCACCGCCATGCACATCGCCACCGTGCAGGCCGTGCAGCACCATTTGCTGCCGGCGATCAGCGAACTGTCGGGCGGTCTGGCCGAGTTGTCGGCGCGTCACATGAAACTGGTGAAAACCGGCCGCACGCACATGATGGACGCCACGCCGATCACTTTCGGCCAGGAAATATCAGCCTTCATAGCGCAACTCGATTACGCCGAGCGGGCCATTCGCAGCGCCCTGCCGGCGGTGTGTGAACTCGCCCAGGGCGGTACCGCGGTCGGCACCGGGCTGAATTCACCCCACGGTTTCGGTGAAGCCATCGCCGCCGAACTGGCCGCGCTTTCCGGCCTGCCGTTCATTACCGCGCCGAACAAGTTCGCGGCATTGGCCGGGCACGAGCCGCTGACGACGCTGTCCGGCGCCCTGAAAACCCTCGCCGTGACGCTGATGAAAATCGCCAACGACTTGCGTTTGCTGGGCTCCGGGCCACGTGCCGGTTTCGCCGAAGTGAAACTGCCGGCCAACGAACCCGGCAGTTCGATCATGCCCGGCAAGGTCAACCCGACCCAGTGCGAAGCGCTGTCGATGCTCGCCTGTCAGGTGTTGGGCAACGACGTCGCCATCGGTTTCGCCGCGAGTCAGGGTCACCTGCAACTGAACGTGTTCAAACCGGTGATCATCCACAACCTGCTGCAATCGATTCGCCTGCTGGGCGATGGCTGCAGCAACTTCCAGCAGCATTGCATTGCCGGCCTGGAACCGGATGCCGGGAAAATGGCTGAGCACCTGGAGCAAGGCTTGATGCTGGTGACGGCGCTGAACCCGCACATCGGCTATGACAAATCGGCGGAGATTGCCAAGAAGGCCTACGCCGAGGGACTGACCTTGCGTGAGGCTGCTCTTCAGTTGGGGTATCTGACTGATGAAGAGTTTGATGAATGGGTGCGGCCGGAGAATATGCTGGAGGCTGGGGCCAAGGGCTGAGATCTCTAGCGCCGGATAGTCCGTCATCGCGGGCAAGCCACGCTCCCACAGGTTTTGTGTCGATTGCAATATTTGTGACCGACACAGTCCTTGTGGGAGCGTGGCTTGCCTGCGATGAACGATGACGCGGTCTAGTTAGCCGCCATCCGCATCTTGCGCGCCCTGAGCCCGGCGATCAGCGAAGGCCCCAACGCGACCAGTGCCGAACCCAGTACCACCAGCACCGCGCCGCCATACCCCAGGCCATTGATGGTCTCGGCATGCACATAGTCCGGCCACATCCAGGCGGCGATGGCGACAGCGCCAAAGGTCACCAATGGCGTGATCGCCAGCGTCGCACTGACTCGCGAAGCTTCCCAATGGGCCAGCGCTTCAGCAAACGCGCCGTAGGCGATCAGGGTGTTCATGCAACACGCCAGCAATAACCAGCCTTGCAACGGGCTCAACTCCAGCGCCTCAAGCGGATGCACCCACGGCGTCAGCAACAGCCCGCAGAACAGATAGATCACCATCATCACCTGCAACGAATTCCACACCGTCAGCAGTTGCTTCTGCCCCAAGGCATAGAAGGTCCAGACCGTGGACGCCAACAACACCAGCAACACACCGGCGGTGTAATCGCTCAACGACGTCAATAACTCGATCAGTCGCTGATTGAAAAACAGCGCGAATCCGATCAGCAGCACCAGCAGGCCAATGCCCTGCCCCACGCTGAAACGCTCCTTGAATACAAACAGGCTGGCGATCAGCAGCATGATCGGCCCCATCTGCACCACCAGTTGCGCAGTTCCGGGGCTGAGCAGGTTGAGCCCCATCAGGTACAGCACGTAATTGCCCACCAGCCCCAGCACCGCCATCGCTACCAGCCAGCCGCCCCGCGGGCCGAGCACTTTACGGCTCGGCAGACGTCGGGTCGCGGCCAGATAAAAGAACAGACAGCTGCCGGACACCATCAGGCGAAACCAGGTGACCGTGACCGGGTCCATCACCAGCAAGACCTGCTTGAGTTTGATGGGCAGGATTCCCCACAGCAGCGCGGTCAGCAGGGCCAGAAACAAACCGTAAACCCAGCGACCCGATGAAATGTGCATGCAAACCCCGAAACCCAATGACAAGTCACCGCATTCTAGGCGCACTGGCCCGCGCTACACAGGGACAGTTAGGGCCTGGCCGCGAATGAAACTGTGCAGGTCGCAACGCTAAATTGGCGATCTGCCGTCGATCGGATCGCCAGGCGCCGCAAGTGGTTCTTGCATAAGCTGATTGGATCCACACCAGGAATCCATCAGGAGTTCGCCATGTACGGCATGCGTGCCCAGGACAACGCCCCCGCCCTGCACTTTCGCAGCGACCGGTTGTGTCGGGTCAATGGAGAGTTGTTTTTCAGCACCCGGGAAAACACCCTGGAGGGGCCGTTTGAGAGTGCCGAGGCGGCTGCGCGGGAGGTTCAGGCTTACATTGAGCGGATGCAGAATATGGCGGCAAATAGATAAACCGAGTCGCCTTTATCGCTAGCAGGCAGCTAGCTCCCACAGGGGTCTGATAGGCGACACAGATCCAGTGTGGGCAGCTAGCCTGCTAGCGATAGCTATATAACAGTCACCAACAAAATCCGACGCGTTTACCGCACCGCCTCAAACAATCCGCTAGCGCCCATCCCGCCACCCACACACATCGTCACGATGCCGTAGCGCAGATTACGCCGCTGCAACTCGCGAACAATGTGCCCGACCTGACGCGAACCGGTCATGCCGAACGGGTGGCCGATGGAGATCGAGCCGCCGTTGACGTTGTACTTGTCGTTATCGATCTCCAGCCGATTACGCGCGTACAGGCACTGCGAGGCGAACGCTTCGTTGAGTTCCCACAGATCGATATCGCCAATCTGCAACCCCTTGGCCTTGAGCAGTTTCGGCACCGAGAACACCGGGCCGATGCCCATTTCATCCGGTTCGCAACCTGCCACGGTGAATCCACGGAAAAACGCTTTCGGCTTCAAGCCCAGCGCCAGGGCTTTTTCCAGGCTCATCACCAAGGTCATCGAAGCACCGTCCGACAACTGCGACGAGTTGCCCGCCGTGACCGAACCATCCTCGGCGAACACCGGATTCAATCCGGCCAGGCTTTGCAGCGTGGTGTCCGGGCGGTTGCAGTCATCGCGATCAACGATTGCGTCGAGGATCTGAACCTGACCGGTGGCCTTGTCCTCAACGCGGTACTTCACCGCCATCGGCACGATTTCATCGTCGAACAGCCCGGCAGCCTGCGCCTGGGCGGTGCGTTGCTGACTTTGCAGGGCGTACAGATCCTGTTCTTCGCGACTGACGCTGTAGCGGCGAGCGACGATTTCGGCGGTCTGGCCCATCGGGAAATAAATACCCGGCACCTGCTCCTTGAGCAGCGGGTTGATCAGGTGATCGGTGTTGACGCTTTTCATGGTCAGGCTGATCGACTCGACACCACCGGCGACAATGATGTCGCTGCAACCCGAAGCGATCTGGTTGGCGGCGATGGCTATCGCCTGCAGGCCAGACGAGCAGAAGCGGTTGAGGGTCATGCCGGCGGTGCCGATGCCCAAACGCGACAGCACCGCGACGTTGCGACCGATGTTGTAGCCCTGGGCGCCTTCATTGGAGCCGGCGCCGACGATGCAGTCCTCGACGCTGGCCGGGTCGATACCGGTGCGCGCCAGCAAGGCGTTGACGCAATGCGCGGCCATGTCATCCGGACGGGTCTGGTTGAACTTGCCGCGAAAGGATTTGGCCAGGCCGGTCCGCACGCTGTCGACGATCACCACTTCACGCATGGCATACCTCATTGTTGTTGTCGGTTGAGAATGGACCGAGCATAAGCCCACCCAATTACCGACCGCGACAATCATTCACCCCGCGTATGCGCAAACATCGCCTCACTTCTTGCTTTTGTTTTCCTTGCTGGCGCGCTTGTCGGACTTCTCGAAGGCGTCTTCCAGTGCCTGATTGATGGTGCGCAAGACCTTGACCCGCGCCCAGCGCTTGTCGTTGGCTTCAATCAATGTCCACGGCGAGATTTCAGTGCTGGTGCGGTCGACCATGTCGCCGACAGCGGCGCGATAGTCGTCCCACTTGTCCCGATTGCGCCAGTCATCCTCGGTGATCTTGAAGCGCTTGAAGGGGATGTTTTCGCGCTCCTGGAAGCGTTCCAGTTGCGTCTGTTTGTCGATGGCCAGCCAGAACTTGACCACGACCACCCCGGCATCGGCGATCTGCTCTTCGAAGTCATTGATTTCACTGTAGGCGCGCAACCAGTCCGCGGGGCTGCAAAAGCCCTCGATACGCTCCACCAGCACCCGGCCATACCAGGAGCGGTCGAACACGGTGAACTTGCCCCGCGCCGGCAGGTGTCGCCAGAAGCGCCACAGGTACGGCTGCGCGCGCTCTTCTTCAGTGGGCGCGGCAATCGGCACGATGTTGTATTGCCGTGGGTCAAGCGCCGCCGCCACTCGCCGAATCGCCCCGCCCTTGCCCGCGGCGTCATTGCCTTCGAACACCGCCACCAGCGCGTGACGGCGCATGCGTTTGTCACGCATCAACCCGGAAAGCCGTGCCTGCTCGGTCACCAACTGTTCCTCGTAATCGTCTTTTTCCAGGTGCAGGCTCAGGTCCAGGCTGTCGAGCAGGTTGACATGATCGACGCTGGGGAACACCGGTGCGGCGCTGACTTTTTCCGGATGGATCTTCGGCCGCTTCAACGCACCGTTCAGGCTGTCGAGCAAAATCTTGCCCACCACCAGGCTGCGATACCGCGCGTCCATCCCGGCGATGACGTGCCACGGCGCATAGTCACGACTGGTGCGACGCAAAACCCGCTCGCCGAACTTCACGAAGCGGTCGTAGGTCTGCGATTGCTGCCAGTCCAGCGGGCTGATGCGCCAGCTGTGCAATGGATCGTCAGCCAACGCCTTGAGGCGCGCCTTCATCTGTTTCTTGGAAAGGTGGAACCAGAATTTGACGATCAGCGCGCCTTCATCGCACAGCATCTTTTCCAGGCGCTCGGCACCGTTGATGGCTTGATCGAGACGCGGGTCCTTGAATTCGCCATGCACCCTGCCCTGCAGCATCTGGCTGTACCAATTACCGAAGAAAACGCCCATGCGCCCCTTGGCCGGCAGCATCCGCCAGTAACGCCAGGCCGGCGGCCGCGCCAGCTCTTCATCGGTTTGCTGATCGAACGTGCGGACCTCGATCAAGCGTGGGTCCATCCACTCGTTGAGCAATTTCACCGTCTCGCCCTTGCCGGCGCCTTCGATGCCGTTGATCAGGATGATCACCGGAAACCGGTGCTGCTGCTGCAGCTCAAATTGCGCTTCCAGCAAAGCTTCGCGCAGCGCGGGTACTTCGGCGTCGTAGGTTTCTTTGTCGATGGCGTGATCGATTTCAGCGGATTCGAACATGGATGGCTCCCTTCCAGATGTGAGCAAGACTAGCGGATTGACCGGTGTCACGTGGAAGAAATCCAATTTTTGCAGGCGCAAGCTCCCTCGCCACAAAAGCGGATCAAGCACGGCCCCGCGATCAGCTAGAATGGCCACCTTGCCGTGACCGAGCCCGCCATGAAACCTGAATTGCCCCACGCCCAGCTCGACTGGGACGACCAGGGTCGTCCCTATTCGCGCCTGTTCGACGATGTGTATTTCTCCGATAAGTCGGGGCTGGACGAAACCCGCTACGTGTTCATCGAGCAGAACCGCCTGGCTGAACGGTTTGCCGCGTTGCCGCAAGGTGGCCGGCTGGTTATCGGCGAGACAGGGTTTGGTACCGGGCTGAATTTTCTGTGTGCGTGGCAGGTGTTCGAGCAACACGCGCCGGCCGGTGCGCGGCTGCATTTTGTCAGTGTCGAAAAGTACCCGTTGAGCCCCGCCGACCTGCAACGCGCCCTGGCGCTGTGGCCCGAACTCAACGTGTTGGCCGATCAATTGCTGGCGCAATACGTGGCCATCCATCAAGGCTTTCAGCGGCTGACGCTGGCCAACGGTCGGGTAACCCTGACCTTGCTGATCGGTGATGCGCTGGAGCAACTGCCGCAACTGGACGCACAAATCGACGCCTGGTTTCTCGACGGGTTTGCCCCGGCGAAAAATCCTGACATGTGGACCGCCGAACTGTTCGTCGAACTGGCGCGACTGGCCGCCCCAGGCTCGACCATCAGCACGTTCACCAGCACCGGTTGGGTCCGGCGACTACTCAACGCCGCCGGTTTCAAGATGAAACGCACGCCGGGCATCGGCCATAAATGGGAGATCCTGCGCGGTGAGTTTCTGGGTTGGCCGCAGGAGGTTCCCGCGCCTTTGCCAGCCAAACCCTGGTTCGCCCGACCTGCACCGCTGGCCGGTGAACGCCGCGCACTGGTGATCGGCGCCGGACTGGCCGGTTGTGCCAGCGCGGCCAGCCTCGCGGCGCGGGGCTGGCAGGTGACCGTGCTCGAGCGCCACGCCAACATTGCCCAGGAAGCCTCCGGTAATCCGCAAGGCGTGCTTTACCTCAAGTTATCCGCTCACGGCACCGCGCTGTCGCAAATGATCGTCAGCGGTTTCGGTTACACCCGACGCCAACTCGAACACCTGCAACGCGGCACTGATTGGGACGATTGCGGCGTGCTGCAACTGGCGTTCAACGCCAAGGAAGGCGAGCGTCAGGCGCAACTGGCCGAGGCGTTTCCTGCGGACCTGCTGCACCTGGTCGAGCAGCCCCAGGCCCAAGCGCTGGCGGGGATCGGCCTGACGCACGGTGGTTTGTACTATCCCGAAGGTGGCTGGGTGCATCCTCCGGCGTTGTGCCAATGGCAGGCCGCGCACCCCGACATTCAATTACTGACGCATCACGATGCCGTGCAATTGCGCAAGGTCGATGGCCAGTGGCAAGCCTGGGACGGCGAACGCTTGCTCGGCAGCGCTGCGGTGGTGGTGCTGGCCGGTGCCGCCGAGATCCAGCGCTTTGCGCAAAGCGCCGGGCTGCCGCTCAAACGCATTCGCGGGCAAATCACCCGCCTGATGCAAACCCCGCAAAGTCAGGCGTTAAGCACGGTGGTCTGCGCCGAGGGCTATGTCGCCCCGGCGCGTCTGGGCGAGCACACACTGGGCGCGAGTTTCGACTTCAAGAGCGATGACCTGACCCCGACCACCGCTGAACACCTGGGCAACCTGGCCATGCTCGAAGAGATTTCCGAGGATCTGGTCAGCCGATTACGCATCGCCGAACTGGCCCCTGAAAGCCTCCAGGGGCGCGCCGCATTTCGCTGCACCAGCCCCGACTACCTGCCAATCGTCGGACCGCTGGCTGACAGCCAGGCATTTACCCAGGCTTACGCCGCCCTGAGCAAGGACGCCCGGCAGGTGCCGGATATCGAATGCCCGTGGCTCGACGGTTTGTACGTCAACAGTGGTCATGGCTCACGCGGCTTGATCACCGCACCGCTGTCCGGAGAACTGTTGGCCGCCTGGCTGGATGATGAACCCTTGCCCCTGCCCAGAAGCGTGGCCGAAGCCTGTCACCCGAACCGGTTTGCACTGCGCAACCTGATCCGCCGCACCCACGCCTGACGCGCCCCTTGCAGGAGCCGGCTTGCTGGCGACAGGGCCTCAAACCCAGCGCCAAATCCATGGACGCCATCGCCAGCAAGCCGACGCCTACAGGTTGGGTGACCGTCGCCCAACCGGGAGGGCTAGCGCTCTTTATAACTTATCGGTCTAAAACTCCGGGGATTGAGCCGGGTCAGTTTCTGAGTACCCGCCGTTTTGGCGCGGTATCGATTGCCCCTCCCCAACGGAAAAACCGGTAAGGAATTTATGTGCGGATTAGCTGGCGAGTTACGTTTTGATCATCAACCTGCAGACCTCGCGGCGGTTGAACGAATTACCCATCACCTGGCACCACGCGGCCCCGATGCCTGGGGTTTTCACAGCCAGGGGCCGATTGCCCTGGGCCACAGACGCCTGAAAATCATGGACCTGTCGGACGGCTCGGCGCAGCCGATGATCGACAACCAACTGGGCTTGTCCCTGGCCTTCAACGGCGCCATCTACAACTACCCCGAATTGCGTGCCGAGCTGGAAGCGCTCGGTTATGCCTTCTATTCCGGTGGCGACACCGAAGTGCTGCTCAAAGGCTTCCACGCCTGGGGTGAAGCGCTGCTGCCGAAACTCAACGGCATGTTCGCCTTCGCCATTTGGGAGCGTGATGCGCAACGCCTGTTCATTGCCCGCGACCGTCTCGGTGTAAAACCGCTGTACCTGTCGCGCACCGGCCAGCGCCTGCGCTTTGCCTCGGCGTTGCCGGCGCTGCTCAAGGGTGGCGACATCAACCCGATCCTCGACCCGGTGGCGCTCAATCATTATCTGAACTTTCATGCCGTGGTCCCGGCGCCACGCACCTTGCTGGCCGGCATCGAAAAACTGCCGCCCGCGACCTGGATGCGCATCGAAGCGGATGGCCGTACCGAGCAAAAAACCTGGTGGACCCTGCCCTACGGCCCACGCGCCGATGAGATGAATCTGACACTCGAAGACTGGTGCGACCGTGTGCTCGACAGCACCCGCGAGGCCGTAGCGATTCGCCAACGGGCAGCGGTCGATGTTGGCGTGCTGCTTTCCGGCGGTGTCGATTCGAGCATGCTGGTGGGCTTGTTGCGTGAAGTCGGTGTTGAACACCTGTCGACGTTTTCCATCGGCTTCCAGGATGCCGGTGGCGAGCGTGGCGACGAGTTCCAGTATTCGGACCTGATCGCCAAACACTACGGCACCCAACACCATCAACTGCGCATCGATGAAAAAGAGATCATCGAGCAACTGCCCGCCGCGTTCCGCGCGATGAGCGAGCCGATGGTCAGCCACGATTGCATCGCCTTCTATCTGCTGTCCCGGGAGGTGGCCAAGCATTGCAAAGTGGTGCAAAGCGGCCAGGGCGCCGACGAACTGTTTGCCGGTTACCACTGGTACCCGCAGGTGGACGGCGCCAGCGATCCGTATGCGGCCTATCGCGAAGCGTTTTTCGACCGCAGCTACGACGACTACGCCGCCACCGTGCAGCCGAAGTGGCTGACCGACAATGACGCCGCCGGTGACTTCGTCAAAACCCATTTCGCACAACCGGGTGCCGATGCAGCGGTAGACAAAGCCCTGCGCCTGGACAGTACGGTGATGCTGGTGGACGACCCGGTCAAACGCGTCGACAACATGACCATGGCCTGGGGCCTGGAAGCACGCACACCGTTTCTCGACTATCGCCTGGTGGAGTTGTCGGCCCGAGTGCCGGGTAAATTCAAACTGCCGGACGGTGGCAAACAGGTGCTCAAGGAAGCCGCGCGACGGGTGATCCCGAGTGAAGTGATCGACCGCAAGAAAGGCTACTTCCCGGTGCCGGGTCTCAAGCATTTGCAGGGTGACACGCTGAACTGGGTGCGCGAGTTGTTGCTCGACCCTAGCCAGGATCGCGGCCTGTTCAACCCGGCCATGCTCGACCGGCTGCTGACTGACCCGCAAGGGCAACTGACCCCGCTGCGCGGCTCCAAGCTGTGGCAACTGGCGGCCCTGAACCTGTGGCTCAGTGAACAAGGAATCTGATCGATGAAACCTCACGCCACGGCGTTCAGCCAACGCTTGTTACGCGGTCAGGCGCCCTCCTACGAACGCTTGCAGGCGCGTCTGGCCGAAGACGGCAGCGCACTGGGCGGCGAGCCGATTGCCCTGCATTGCGGCTGGGGCCGCCTGCTGATCGGCCATACCTTTGCCGATCCGGCCAGCCTCGCCAAGGAGCTGCTCAACGAGCAACCCGGCGAACGCGATATTGCGCTGTACGTCGCCGCCCCCCAGCAAGTGCTGGGGCTGGAACCGACCCAGTTGTTTCTCGACCCCTCCGACACCTTGCGCCTGTGGTTCAGCGACTACCGCCAGGCCACTCGGGTGTTTCGCGGCTTTCGCATTCGCCGCGCCCAGAGCGACGCGGACTGGAGTGCGATCAATCAGTTGTACCAGGCACGCGGCATGCTGCCGATCGACGCTACTTTGCTGACCCCGCGACACCTCGGCGGCCCGGTGTACTGGCTGGCCGAAGGCGAGGACAGCGGCGCGGTCATCGGCAGCGTCATGGGCCTCAATCATCACAAGGCATTCAACGATCCGGAGAACGGCAGCAGCCTCTGGTGCCTGGCGGTCGACCCGCATTGTTCGCGGCCTGGCGTCGGTGAAGTGCTGGTGCGGCATTTGATCGAACATTTCATGAGCCGCGGGCTGAGTTACCTCGACTTGTCGGTGTTGCACGACAATCGCCAGGCGAAAAACCTTTACGCCAAGCTTGGCTTTCGCAACCTGTCGACATTCGCCATCAAGCGCAAGAACGGCATCAATCAGCCGTTGTTTCTCGGTCCGGGCCCCGAAGCCGAGTTCAATCCATACGCGCGGATCATCGTCGAAGAAGCGCATCGACGCGGCATCGATGTGCATGTCGATGACGCCGAGGCCGGCATGTTCACCCTCAGTCACGGCGGGCGACGTGTTCGCTGCCGTGAATCGCTCAGCGACCTGACCAGTGCCATCAGCATGAGCCTGTGCCAGGACAAAAGCCTGACCCACAAAGTGCTCAAGGCCGCCGGCTTGAACTTGCCTGCGCAACAACTGGCCGCAAATGCCGATGACAACCTGGCGTTCCTCGACGAATACCAACGTGTGGTGGTCAAACCGCTGGACGGTGAACAAGGCCAGGGCGTGGCGGTGGATTTGCAGAGCATCGAAGAGGTCCAGCAGGCCATCGAGTCAGCCCGCCAGTTCGACAGTCGTGTGTTGCTGGAAAGCTTCCATGAAGGCCTCGATCTGCGCATTCTGGTGATCGGCTTTGAAGTGGTGGCGGCGGCCATTCGCAGGCCGGCGGAAGTGGTGGGTGATGGTCAGCATTCGGTCGGCGCGCTGATCGAAGCCCAGAGCCGGCGTCGCCAGGCGGCCACCGACGGCGAAAGCAAAATCCCCCTGGACCATGAAACCCAGCGCACCTTGCTCGCGGCCGGTTACGACTACAACAGCATCCTGCCGGCGGGCGAGCATCTGTTCGTGCGGCGTACGGCGAATCTGCATACCGGCGGCGTTCTCGAGGACGTCACCGCGATCCTGCACCCGACCCTGGTGGACGCTGCCGTTCGAGCCGCCCGCGCGCTGGATATCCCGATGGTGGGCCTCGATCTGATGGTGACTGCCGCCGATCAGCCGGAGTATGTGTTTATCGAAGCCAATGAACGCGCCGGGCTGGCCAACCACGAGCCGCAACCGACGGCTGAGCGTTTTGTGGATTTGTTGTTTCCGCATAGCCAGCCAGCAGCTTCCTATTGATGTAGAGCCTGATCGGCAAGCCCGCTCCTACAGGGTGACGCGTTCCAATGCAGGAGCGAGCCTGCTCGCGATGGCCGCTCAACGACGACAACGTTCTCACTCATCGAAACCATCGATGCTCTTCACTCATCAGGAGTTTCCATGACTATTCAATACCCGGAACCCGACCTCGCTTATCTGCAAAAAGTCCTGCTGGAAATGCTCGCCATTCCCAGCCCTACCGGGTTCACCGACACCATCGTGCGCTACGTCGCCGAACGCCTGGAAGAGCTGGGCATTCCCTTTGAAATGACCCGTCGCGGCACCATCCGCGCCACCCTCAAGGGCAAGAAGAACAGCCCCGACCGCGCCGTTTCCGCCCACTTGGACACCATCGGTGCAGCCGTGCGGGCCATCAAGGATAACGGTCGCCTGACCCTGGCCCCGGTAGGTTGCTGGTCCAGCCGCTTTGCCGAGGGCAGCCGGGTGAGCCTGTTCACCGACAATGGTGTGATCCGTGGCAGCGTGTTGCCGTTGATGGCGTCCGGGCATGCCTTCAACACGGCCGTGGATGAAATGCCGATCAGTTGGGACCACATCGAACTGCGTCTGGATGCCTACTGCGCGACGCGCGCCGATTGCGATTCGCTGGGCATCAGCGTCGGCGATTTCGTCGCCTTCGACCCGCTGCCGGAATTCACCGAAAGCGGTCACATCAGTGCCCGTCACCTCGACGACAAGGCCGGGGTCGCGGCACTGCTGGCGGCGCTGAAAGCAATCGTCGACAGTGGGGAGGAGCTGCTGATCGACTGTCATCCCCTGTTCACCATCACCGAGGAAACCGGCAGCGGCGCCGCGGCGGCATTGCCGTGGGACGTCAGCGAATTCGTCGGCATCGACATCGCGCCAGTCGCCCCGGGCCAGCACTCCAGCGAACACGCAGTGAGCATCGCGATGCAGGACTCGGGCGGACCTTACGACTACCACCTGTCGCGACATTTGCTGCGCCTGGCCAGCGATAACGACTTGCCCGTGCGCCGCGATCTGTTCCGCTACTACTTCAGCGATGCGCACTCGGCGGTCACCGCCGGCCATGACATCCGCACCGCCCTGCTCGCTTTCGGCTGCGACGCGACCCATGGCTACGAACGTACCCACATCGACAGCCTTGCAGCCCTGAGCCGCCTGCTCGGCGCCTACATCCTCAGCCCGCCGGTCTTCGCCAGCGACGCCCAACCTGCCACGGGATCACTGGACCGGTTCAGCCACCAGATCGAGCACGATACCCAGATGGAAAGCGATACGCGGGTGCCATCGGTGGACAGCCTCGTAGGGCAGCGGTCGGATAGTTGATCACTGCATTTTTGTTGACTGATCTGGCGTCAACCGAGGCGTCAGATCTAGCCGCACTCACCCATTCGCCGTAGCATCGCCACATTGTTCACCCGAGGTGCCTATGCTCATCCCCCACGACCAACTTGAAGTCGACACCCTCACCCGCCTGATCGAGGATTTCGTGACCCGCGACGGCACCGACAATGGCGACGACACGCCGCTGGAAACCCGTGTTCTTAGGGTGCGCCAGGCATTGACCAAGGGCCAGGCATTGATCGTCTTCGACCCGGAAAGCGAACAGTGCCAGCTGATGCTCAAGCACGACGTGCCCAAGCATCTATTCGACTGATTCTTTCGGTCGGGGCAGCTTGCGCTTGATGCGATCGTAAATCTCCGAACGATGCACACTGACGGTCTTCGGCGCATCGATGCCGAAACGCACGTTGTTGCCATTGACGGCGACAACGCGGATGGAAATGTCGTCACCGATGGAAATCTTTTCGCCCACAACGCGACTGAGTACAAGCATGGCCTTGGTCCTTTGAGGATTACCGAACCCAGAAGATGCCCGGCGCAGGTCGGGCCTTCAAGGCAGCAACGGTAATCCAGACTGAACTTACAGCCTGCGACCAAGGTGCTGACGGAAACGTCTGACAAAGCTTGTAGAAAGTACCGCCCGTTTTCAGGAGGCGGAAAAGCGTGGGCCGAACAAGATGATGCTGGCGCCGATCACGCACAACGCCACGCCGATCCAGTCCGAGCCCAGCGGACGAATCCGTTCGACCACCGCCAGCCAGCCAATCGAAGCAATGATGTAAATGCCACCATAGGCGGCATAGGCGCGACCGGCATAAGTCGACTCGATGCGGGTCAGCAACAGTGCGAACAAGGTCAGGCTAAGCAGCGCCGGCACAATCCACCAGGCGCTTTTACCCTGGCGCAACCACATCCAGAACGCGAAGCAACCGGCGATTTCGAACAGCGCGGCCAGGAAGAACCACAGGTAGTTGAGCATGCGAACGTCTCGTAAGAGTGGCCGATGGCGGCCACCCTAACGATGCCGTCGCGCGCGGGCAAGTTCAGCTTGCGTTTTGTTTGGCCTTGGCGCGCATCTTGTCAGCCATGATCGTCATTTCGTTGTAGAGCAATTGCGGGTTCTTCTGTTTCAGTGCCCACGCCATGCGGCCCTGCTCGTGGGGCAAAATCATGAACTCGCCGGCAGCGACCTGCTGATAGATGTAGTCGGCGATGTCAGCGGCGCTGATCGGCGAACTTTCCAGCAACTTGCCGACCTGGGCTTTCATCGCCGGGGTCGGGCCACGGAAAGAGTCCAGCAAGTTGGTCTGGAAGAAAGACGGGCATACCACATGCACGCCGACTTCCTGTTGAGCCAGTTCGATCAGCAGGCTTTCGGACAAAGCCACCACGCCAGCCTTGGCCACGTTGTAGTTACTCATGGCCGGGCCCTGCATCAACGCTGCCATCGATGCGATGTTGATGATCTTGCCTTTGCTCTTTTCCAGCAGCGGCAGGAAGGCCTTGCAGCCCTTGACCACGCCCATCAGGTTAATCGCGATCTGCCAGTCCCAGTCTTCCAGGGACAATTCACTGAAGAACCCACCCGACGCCACGCCGGCGTTATTGACGATGACATCGATGCCACCGAGCTTCACTTCGCAAGCCTGGGCGAACGCGGTCAGCTGGCTGTAATCGCGGACATCACAACGCTGGATAAAACCGTCGCCGCCCGCTTCGCGCACCAATTTGAGGGTTTCCTGCAGGCCGGGCTCACTGACGTCCGACAAGGCCAGTTGCCAGCCCTCACGCGCCCAGCGCAGCGCGATTTCGCGACCCAGGCCAGAGCCTGCGCCAGTGATCATCATGCGATTTTGCATAGCAAACAGCCTTGTTGTTCCGGGGAAGATGCGTCGAGTGTAGCGAAGGATATTGCCCGACCCACGCTCCATCAGATTGCTGAATGGCCCGAGCAAACCGGCGGAACGGCTGAACCAACTAATACAACAAGAACTGGAATGGGCTTTGGTTCGAAAAACAGCAAAAAAACTTGGAATTATTTTTCGAGCGCGAGGGTCGGAAGTTTTAAGCAGCTCGAATTAATGACATTCCCGCTGACTGATAACGGCAACGTCATTCCTGAACTCTTACAGCAAGGAAATAGACATGGGCACAATTCTTCTCGTCATTCTGATTTTGTTACTGATCGGTGGTCTGCCGGTCTTCCCGCACTCCAGAAGTTGGGGTTATGGCCCGTCCGGTATCATTGGCGTGGTGTTGGTGGTGATACTGATTCTGTTGTTACTCGGCAAAATATGACGGTTTAAAAAGCAAAAAAAAGAGGCCCTGTTCAAGGGCCTCTTTTTTATTGCGTCACCGTTTAGTCCGGCGTGCCGTCGACAACACCGGCAGTGTTATCGATCAAGCTCTTGGTCGCTGTTTGCAGGAACGCTTCAAGCTTGGTTTTCAATTCGGCGGTGCGCGGTGCATCCGGTACAACCTCGGCGTGCGGCTTGGCACCCAGTTCGTACTGGTACATTTTCGGCGCCATGTCCTTGTCCCGTGGCAGAACCAGAATCTGGTCTGCCGTGACGATGGCCGTGGTCTGTTCGCTGCCCGATGGCTTGATCACACCAAAACCGGTATCGCCTTCAGGCAGGTTGAGCAGGTCACGCCCCCAGCACTGATGACGCACTTCACCACCGAGACGCCCCATGATGGTCGGTACGATGTCGATCTGCGTACCCACGGTGTGGTTCAGTGTGCCGAATTTTTCCTGGATGCCTGGTGCGATCAGCAGCATCGGCACGTTGAAACGACCCAGGTCCATTTCGGTGATCTGCCGCTCGTTGCCGAAACCGTGGTCGCCGACCACCACAAACAGGGTCTCCTTGAAGTACGGCTCCTTGCGGGCTTTCTCGAAGAACTGCCCCAACGCCCAGTCCGAGTAACGCATGGCCGTCAAGTGCTCGTTCAGACTGCCACGATCGGTCACGCGCTCGACCGGCAATGGCGTCGGCAAGGCGTAAGGGGTGTGGTTGGACAGGGTTTGCAGCAAGGCATAGAACGGTTTCTTGTCCTTGCCGTCACGGGCCTTCAGTTCAACCAGACCACGGTCGAACATGTCCTGGTCGGACACGCCCCACGTCGGATCGGAGAACACCGGGTTAACGAAGTCGTTACGCCCGATGAAGTTGGTCATGCCCTGGTTGCTGAAGAAACCCGACTGATTGTCCCAGGCGAAGTCACCGTTGTAGACGTAAACGTCGTCGTAGTCACGGGCGCTGAGCAACTGGGGCAGGCCGGACAATTTGTGGCTGCCTTCCGGGGTCTGCATCAGGTACTCGAAGCCCGGCAGGTTCGGGAAGCACGCCATGGTGGCGAACATGCCCTGGTGGGTGTGGGTACCGTTAGAGAAGAAACGGTCGAACAGCAGGCCTTCCTTCGACAGCTTGTCGAGGTATGGCGTGATATTTCCCGAGGCGCCCAACGCACCGACCGAGTGACCGGCCATGCTTTCCATCAGGATCACGACGACGTTCTTGATCGGCAGGGTCTTGTCGGCAGGCGGCGTGTAGTCACGACGTACTGCGGCGGTTTCGCCATCCACCAGTTTGTCGTCCTTCATCACCAGCATGTCGCGCACGGTCTGCTGCGCCATCGGTTGCGGCAACGTGGCTTTCCAGATGTTGTCGCGATCTTCGGACATCCGGCTCTTCGCCGCGGCGACCAGAGAAAGCGTGCCGTTCAGGCCCAGTTGGTTGGCGAAGTTGGAATCGGTGGTGTAGACATCACCCCAACGCATTGGCGGGCCCTGGCGCAAGGTGCCACGAGCGGCGACCACACAAATCAGCAGGCAGACCACAAAGACCATGATGCGTGCGTACCACGGTGCAACCTGGCGGGTACTGATGCTGCCGCCGCTGAACGGACCACGAGGACGGGTCGCTCGGTCTGCGCCCTTGAACGCCAGGCTCAGGAGCCAGGTACCAACGGCCCAGGCCAGCAGGTAGCGGACCACCGGAAAACCGTACCAGAGCATGCTCATCACGGTTTTCGGATCTTCTTTCACATACTGGAACACCAGTCCGTTGAGGCGCTGGTGGAATTCACGGTAGAAGTCCATCTCCATCAAGCCCAGGAACAACGCGATGCTGGACGCAATGGTCAGCCAGAAGCGAAAGAACCCGCGCGCGGCCATGGCCCGGGCGCTGAACAGTGCCAGGATCAACGGGATGCTGAGGTAGACCACCAGACGCAGGTCGAAACGCAGGCCGTTGGCAAACGCTTCGAAAAAGGTCGAGGCCGGTGTATCGAGGATCATTTCGCGGTTGTAGACCAGCAGCGCAAGGCGCAGCGCGGAAAACATCACCATCATCACCAAGGCACACAGCAGCGTGTAGGCCAGATGCGATTTGACGGTCGGTTGCAGCAGGCGACTCGAAGCTCGCTGCTGACTCAGGGCGTCCGGAATTGCCATGTCGTTGTAGGACCCATTGGAAGTTGAAGTTTCAAATACAGCGGCGCCTTGCCCTCTATTGGCCAATACCCGGCCCCGGGGCTTGCGCGGTGCGCAAATGTTGCACGATCAACGGCGGCATTGCCATTGATTACTGTCGTCGAAGCAAACGCGGGCGAATTGTCTTGGAGGCATTGTGAAAATTATGTGCAAAGCATATTTGGAAACAAAAGAAACACGTCTGGACGTCGGGGACGTACACACCAGGTACGCCGGGTAGGCTGCAAACAAAACGCCCCGAGCAAGTCAGGGCGCAGTACCAGCAACATCATCACTTCTCGGCGCGAGTCTTCAGATTTTTCAGCGTATTGAACGGCGCATCTACCACAAACTTGTTGGCAACCATCGAAGGAATACTGCCACCCGGCTCGGTGTGAACCTGATAAGTCACTTCAATCTGATCGCCCTTGGGCACGAACTTCCAGAAGCCTTCAATCTTGGTCACCCGCACAAACCCCTTTTCTTCGGGAATGTACGTGGGCACGCCTTCAAGCTTGCGGGTCAGGCTGCCGTCGGCACCTTCAACGGTGGTGATGTGCAACACCGAGTCACGCGGGGTGACCGGCCATGGCGTATTGAATTGAGTGTATGTCCAGCTCTGGTCACCTTCGTGCTTGAGCAACTTCTGGCTCTTGCACTCGTGGATCCAGGCGCAGGCACCGGATACGTCTTCCTGCAGCGCGCGCAGCTTGGCCATGGTGGTTTTCATCAGGGTCACACCCTGATAGGCCTTGTAGTCCGAACCCGCCACTTCACTCAGGGAGACCTTGATGCCGTCTTCGTTCTTGGCGACTTTCCAGTCTTCGGCCTGTGCAACCGAAGTGGCCAATACAGCCGTCAAACCACACAACACAGCGATACGATGCAGCGAACCCATCATGTTATTCCTTATTGTTGAAGTTCCGTTCGTTGACACATTACGCCGCCGTCATTTGCTCCCACCAGCCAATCAGCCTGATGGCTTCTTCACTGCTGCTGCCACACACCTCAACATCCGCCTCGAATGCCGAACACACGGCTGGACGCTCCGGTTGGCCGAAAATATTGCACAGATTATCGGCAGACAATTGCAGGCAGCGTTCACCGGCAGCTTTGCCCTGGGGCATTCCGGGAATCGGCGAACTGATGGAAGGGGCAATGCAACAAGCGCCACAGCCCTCACGGCATTTCATGACGACAAGCACCTCACGACGAGCAATGTATTAAAGGACGGGGCACAGAGTAACCGCTAAAACAGTTGTTTTAAATTACCCGGCCATGGGTTTTTACCTGAACGGCGGCGTGACTGCCCAGTCTCCGACAAGGCGTCTGCCGAAGGGGTTGCGAATGGCGTCGACTTATCGCTTGAACTCAAACTCCAGCGCCGCACCTTCGACTTCGTGGCGCTCTTCATTGCGTAGCTGTAGCTGCATTTCGTTACTGATCAAGCGACCGTTGAGTTGAAACTGACTGCTTTTGTCACCGAACATTTGCGGCAACACAGGTTCGCGCTTGGGCAATGGCACAGTGCCGACCGGATCAAGTTCTTCAACCATGTCCTTGGGCAAGCTCAAATCCAGGTGGGTGGAAGGCAATTGGGTTTTCGCCACTTCACTGGCCGGTTTCGATTTGGAGGCGATGGGCGGACGCTTTTTAACCGCAGCAGGTTTCTTTTTAGCCGGCACCGTTTGTTGGGTGGCTGGTTTTTTTTTCGAAGGCGTGCTTGCCGCGGGTTTCTCCTGAGCGGAGGCGGCCATCACAAATCCCGGCTGAGCGCTGATCAACAGGCAGACCAAAAGCCAGGCAGCAGGAAAATTCGGTTTCATGGACCCAACGGCGCAAACGGCAGAGACGCCTATGCTCGCTTGTTGCAACCAACAAGACAAGCCCGCTCAGTCACGCCATATCCCCGTTACAGGCCCCCGGCCATCTCCTGGCAGAGCTGGGTCGCGAGCATGCCCAGCGTCATCAACGCGCGCTCTGCTTCGCGGTTCCACGGGATACCGCAGTTGAGCCGGATACAGTGATTGAATTGCTCGGTGTTACTGAAAATCAGCCCCGGCGCGATACTGATGCCTTGCTGCAGCGCCCGCACATGCAATTCCTGGGTGTTGACCCGCCCTGGCAGACTCACCCACAAAATGAAACCGCCCGTCGGCCGCGTCATCTGCGTGCCTTCGGGGAAGTACTGTTGCACCGCGAGCTGGAAGGCACTGAGGTTCTTGCGATACTCCTGACGGATGTAGCGCAGGTGCCGGTCGTAACCGCCGTTTTCCAGATAGGCGGCAATGCCCATCTGCGTGACGCTGCAGGCTGAATGGGTACTGAAGGTCTGTAGCCGCTGAATTTCCTGCTGGAACTTGCCAGCGATCATCCAGCCAATGCGAACCCCCGGTGACAGGGTCTTGGAGAAACTCGAACAGTAGATAACCCGATCCAGCCGGTCATAGGCCTTGAGTGATTTGGTGCGCCCCTGCTCGAACATCAACTCGCCGTAAATATCATCCTCGACGATCTGAATGTCGAAGTCCGATGCCAGGCGAAGCAACTGCTTTTGCCGCTCTTCGGGCATGGTGCCGCCCAACGGATTACTCAAGCGAGTGGTCAGCACCAGTGCCTTGATCGACCATTGGTTGGCCGCCAGTTGCAGCGCTTCGAGGCTCATGCCGGTGGACGGGTCACTAGGGATTTCGATGACTTTGAGGCCCAGCAAATCGGCCAGTTGCAGCAAACCGTAGTAAGTCGGCGACTCGGCGGCGATCAGATCGCCAGGCCGGGTCAGCACCCGCAGCGACATCTGCAAGGCGTCGACACAGCCGTGGGTGATGACCACTTCCGAAGGATCGACCACGACACCGGCATCGCGCATGCGGATCGCCACTTGCCGGCGCAGCGGTTCGAAACCGGGGCTGAACATGTAGCTGAACGCACGGGGACTATGGAAACGGGTGACTTTGGCCAATTGCTGATGCAGCGCCCGCACCGGCAAATAGTCGACACTTGGCACGGCAGCCCCTAACGGGAACACACCTTCGCGGCGCGACTCGACCAGCACCTGCTGGATGATGCTGCTGCGGGTGACCAGGCCCGGACGCTCGACCCTGGCGATGTCCGGCGTCGGCGCTGTCAGGGCCGGCGTCTGGTGCACGTAATAACCGGACTGCGGCCGGGCGCGGATCAGGCCCTGATCTTCCAGGTTGGCATACGCCTGCAGAACCGTGGCATGGCTGACATTGAGCTGCGAACTCATCTTGCGCACCGAAGGCACGCGCTCGCCCGGTTGATAGACACCACGACGGATGTCTTCGGCCAGTTGCTGAGCAATACGTTGATAAAGCAAGAGATTGGTCATGACGCAGCACTCGATTTCACGGGCGTTTTATTCTTGTGTGAAACAATACCGGAACAGTTTGGAAGTGTACTGGGACAGTTGTCACAATAGTCGACAGTACAGTGCAGTGTCAGCAAAAACTGTACTGTTTTTGCTGGGTATTCGGCAGGCACAAAAAAACCCGGCGCTGTCTGGCAGGCCGGGTTTTGTAAGAGTGCAGAGTTTCAGCGGAAAGCGCCCTTAACGGGCTGCGCCGAGCTGGCCTTTTTCGTCGGAGAATACGATTTCCACGCGGCGGTTCTGCGCACGTCCACGCTCGGAAGCGTTGGCGTCCACCGGGTATTCGTCGCCATAACCTTCGACCTGAATACGTTTGTCTTCGATGCCCAGGTCCATCAGTACGTCCGCCACCGATTGCGCACGGTCACGGGACAGTTTGAGGTTTTCCTGCTTGCCGCCGGTGCTGTCGGCGTAGCCTTCGATTCGCACCACGCGCTTGGGGTTGAGCTGCAGGAACTGCACGATCTTCAATACCACGCGGTTGGCCGAGCTTTTCAACTCCGCTTCACCGGTATCGAACAGCACATCGCCCAAGGTCATCACCAAGCCGCGATCAGTCTGCGTCGTCGCCAACGCCACGATCTGCTCTTCGAGCCATTTGCCCTGTTGCTGCACGCTGAGCAGCTTGGATTCGCGCAAGGCCAGTTGCAGGCGCTGACGCTCGAGTTCGAGCTTGGCTGCGCGCTCTTCGTTGAGCACCTGATTGGTGTGCTCCCGAGCGATCTCGCTGTAGCGCTGGCTCAGATAGGCGTACTGCAACACGTCCGAACCACTGCCCCAGTAAGTGGACAAGCGGTCGGCCCGAGCGAGGGACTCACCGGCACGAATCACATCCTTGGGCGCGATACGCAGCACATTGGAATCTTCCTTGACCTTCTGGAAGTCGGCACTTGCCTGCTGCAACGCCGCCTCGCTGTGTTGGCCGGCGCAACCATAGAGGCTGGCGCAACCGGCCAGGATCAAACCACCGAGCACTTTGGACCCGAGATTCATTGGGCATCTCCCAACTGCTTGCGCAGACGGGCGATGCGGGTGTTGAGAACGTTCAACTGTTCCTCGCTCTTGAGGGTCAGGACCCGGGCTTCAGCCAGACGCGCGTCCAGCTCGGCCTGCTCGGCCCGCATCCGCGCATTCTTGTAAGACTGGTCGGCCATGCTGCCCTTGGCCCGCTTGAACTTGTCTTCGGCCAGTTTCATTTCCGGCACTTCATCGGCAGTGGCGCCAACAGCCTTGGCTTGTTCGAGTGCCTGTTCGGTCAGGCGCATTTGTTCATTCGGCGCCGGATCGGCTGCACAACCCGCCAGAGCCAGAACGGCCAGGGCAGCGAAAAGAGGTCGAATACTCACTAAAAATCCCTACTGTTTTGGGGCACTGACAGGTTCTTTCTGTTGCGCATTCCAACGCTCGATATTGCGTTGCAGCACAGCCTCCGTCAGTCCGGACGCGGGCAATTCTGTCATCTTTTTGGCCAGCTGTCCGCGCAACCAGGGATCGTTGCATGCCGAGTTATGGGAAACCGCCAGAAACAACCCCGGCCTGTCGAACGGTTGCACACGGGCTATCAAGTCGTTGGCCATGCCCAGTGTCTGCGCCATCGCCATGCCGGAGTAGCGTCCGGCGAGGACAAATTCCACCTCGCCCAAGAGCAATTTCTGAAAGGCCTGGGTCAGATTGGGTGTACGGGTGAGGGTCAAGTTCTGTTCGGCATAGGTGCCGAATGCCGAGGTTAATTGAGACTTTTCCGACAATGCGCCGGGGTGACCCTGCAGATCCTGCACATCGTTGTAAACCAGTGGCGAGTCTTTACGGGTCCAGACCAGATAATCGTTTTCCAGCAACGGTGGATGAATGTAATCCAGGGACTCGAGCTCACTGACCGTCAAGGGCGCGTCGGCCAGCATGTCCATGCGTCCGCTGCGCACTTCGTCCAGAGCCTGAGCGCGTTTGCCGGCGTAAAGCAGTTCGACCTTGATTCCCAACTGCCCTGCCACTTGCTGCAACAAATCGGCACTGGCACCGATCAGGTGCTTGGGATTTTGCGGGTCTTGCCACAGATATGGCGGCGCGTCGGGGCTGCCGGTCACGACAAGGCGCTCGCACTTGCCTGCGGCGGCGCAAAGCCCCGGTAACAGCGTCAACCCCAGCAAACTCCACACAACACGCAAATCCATGCCGATACACCCCACTCAAACCCCGATATTTCCACCTGTAGGAGCCGGCTTGCCGGCTCCTACAGACAAGCAAAAAAAAGCCCGACCAAAAGGTCGGGCTCTTTATAAGTGAAGCAGCCGGATTAGACCAGCTTCTCCAGCTCAGGGATGGCTTCGAACAGGTCCGCCACCAGGCCGTAATCGGCCACCTGGAAGATCGGCGCTTCTTCGTCCTTGTTGATCGCAACGATCACTTTGGAGTCTTTCATGCCGGCCAGGTGCTGGATCGCGCCGGAGATACCGACGGCGATGTACAGCTGTGGAGCAACGATCTTGCCGGTCTGACCGACCTGCATGTCGTTCGGAACAAAACCTGCGTCGACCGCGGCGCGGGAAGCACCGACGGCAGCGCCCAGCTTGTCAGCCAGGGCGTACAGGTGTTTGAAGTTGTCGCCGTTCTGCATGCCGCGGCCGCCGGAAACGACGATCTTGGCAGCGGTCAGTTCCGGACGATCGGACTTGGCCAGTTCTTCGCCGACGAAGCTGGAGATGCCAGCGTCGTGGGCAGCAGCAACGGCTTCAACAGCAGCCGAACCACCTTCTGCAGCTACCGGGTCAAAACCGGTGGCACGCACGGTGATCACTTTCACGGCAGCGTTCGACTGAACGGTAGCAATGGCGTTACCGGCGTAGATCGGACGCTTGAAAGTGTCGGCGCTTTCTACCGAGATGATCTCGGAGATCTGGTCAACGTCCAGTGCAGCGGCAACGCGCGGCAGGATGTTTTTGCCGTTGGAAGTAGCGGCAGCCAGGATGTGGCTGTAGCCCTTGCCCAGTTCAGCGACCAGAGGAGCAACGTTTTCCGGCAGCTGGTGAGCGTAGGCAGCGTTGTCGGCTACCAGCACTTTAGCCACGCCAGCCACTTTCGCAGCGGCTTCAGCCACGGCGCCAGCGCCCTGGCCTGCAACCAGAACGTGGATGTCACCGCCGATTTTGGCAGCAGCAGCCACGGTGTTCAGCGTGGCCGGAGCCAGCACTTTGTTGTCGTGTTCAGCAATAACCAAGATAGTCATTTAGATTACCTTCGCTTCGTTTTTCAGTTTCTCGACCAGTTCAGCCACCGACTTGACCTTGATACCCGCGCTGCGTGCAGCAGGCGCTTCGACTTTTACGGTCTTGTTGGTGGAGGCGGTGGAAACGCCCAAAGCGTCCGGAGTCAGCACTTCGAGAGGCTTCTTCTTGGCTTTCATGATGTTTGGCAGAGACGCGTAGCGTGGCTCGTTCAAACGCAGGTCGGTGGTGACGATGGCCGGCAGTTTCAGGGAAACCGTCTGCGCGCCGCCGTCGATTTCGCGGGTGACAGCAACGCTGTCGCCGCTGATTTCGACTTTCGAAGCGAACGTGCCCTGACCGTAGCCGCTCAATGCAGCGAGCATCTGGCCAGTCTGGTTGTTGTCGCTGTCGATGGCTTGTTTGCCAAGGATCACCAGCTGTGGCTGTTCCTTGTCGACAACAGCTTTCAACAGTTTGGCAACAGCCAGGGAAGTCAGATCTTCGGCGGATTCGACGAGGATGGCGCGATCGGCACCCAGAGCCAGCGCGGTGCGCAGTTGCTCTTGAGCGGTGGTCGGGCCGATGGAGACGACGACGATTTCAGTCGCAACACCTTTCTCTTTCAGGCGTACGGCTTCTTCCACTGCGATCTCGCAGAACGGGTTCATCGACATCTTGACGTTGGCAAGATCGACGCCGGAATTGTCCGCCTTGACGCGGACCTTGACGTTGTAATCCACAACGCGTTTGACAGCTACAAGAACCTTCATGGATTCCTCGTTACTCTCCGGTGAAAAGAAAGTCGCCTAGGCGAACCTGGCGGTTGATGCTCATCGGGCGCAAGGGCACCTCCAAAAACGCCGGCAAACGTGTCAAGTGAGCTTCGCTCACGATGTTGATGACCGTTCGTCAGGAGTGACTGACGAGTCATTCAATATCGCGGCGTGTAAACTGCGCGCCAAATCGTCGTGGCGCATCACTTGCTTCTGCCATTGCCCTGTCTTTAGAGGTGCTCTTGAAACCAACAGTCAGCCTACGGCGAGCGCAAAACCGCCCGTATCTTGACCGGAACACCTATTCCGGTCAATACGGCAAAATAGCCGTTCATAAGCCGCGTGACTTTGATTTCTCTGGCTTTGAGCCAATTCAAACAAACGTTTGTATTGGACCCTGAGAGTGGTGTAGATATAATGCGCCACCCAAAGAGAAAGGTGGTCACTCGATTGTCCTCTCCCGACCTTGCGCCGGGATTCAAGGATGCGACACCTAACCTCCAAAATTAGAAAAAAACTGTTGAGCCTTGAGTAGGAGATAGCCTGTGGAACGCGAATACATGGAATTCGACGTGGTCATCGTCGGTGCCGGCCCCGCTGGTCTTTCCGCCGCCTGCCGCTTGAAGCAGAAGGCTGCTGAAGCCGGTAAGGAAATCAGCGTCTGCGTGGTCGAAAAAGGCTCCGAAGTCGGTGCTCACATCTTGTCCGGTGCCGTGTTTGAACCACGCGCCCTGAACGAACTGTTCCCGGACTGGAAGGAACTCGGCGCGCCGCTGAACACGCCCGTCACCCGCGATGACATCTTCGTGCTCAAGAACGCCGAAAGCGCGCAGAAGATTCCTGACTTCTTTGTGCCCAAGACCATGCACAACGAAGGCAACTACATCATTTCCCTGGGTAACCTGTGCCGCTGGCTGGCCCAGCAGGCCGAGAACCTGGGCGTAGAAATCTACCCGGGCTTCGCCGCCCAGGAAGCGCTGTTCGACGAAAACGGCATCGTTCGCGGGATCATCACCGGTGATCTGGGCGTTGACCGCGAAGGCAATCCGAAAGAAGGCCTGTACACCCCGGGCATGGAACTGCGTGGCAAATACACGCTGTTCGCCGAAGGCTGCCGTGGCCACATCGGCAAGCAACTGATCAAGCGCTTCAACCTGGACACCGACGCCGATGCCCAGCACTACGGCATCGGTCTGAAAGAAATCTGGGAAGTCGACCCGGCCAAGCACCAGCCAGGCCTGGTAGTCCACACCGCCGGTTGGCCGATGGACATCATGGGCACCGAGAACACCGGTGGCTCGTTCCTCTATCACCTGGAAAACAACCAGGTCGTAGTGGGCCTGATCGTTGACCTTTCCTACAGCAACACCTACCTGTCGCCGTTCGACGAGTTTCAGCGCCTCAAGCATCACCCGGTGCTCAAGCAGTATCTGGAAGGCGGCAAGCGCATCAGCTACGGCGCACGTGCCATCTGCAAGGGCGGCCTGAACTCGCTGCCGAAAATGGTCTTCAAGGGCGGCGCGCTGATCGGTTGCGACCTCGGTACCCTGAACTTCGCCAAGATCAAAGGCAGCCACACGGCAATGAAGTCCGGCATGCTCGCGGCGGAATCCGTGGCGGACGCGCTGTTCGCTGACAAGGACGGCAGCGAAGAGCTGACCAGCTACGTCGACGCGTTCAAGAACAGCTGGCTGCACGAAGAACTGTTCGCCAGCCGCAACTTCGGCCCGGCGATCCACAAGTTCGGCGCGATCGTGGGTGGTGGTTTCAACTGGCTCGACCAGAACATCTTCGGCGGCAAACTGCCGTTCACCCTGCACGACACCAAGCCGGATTACGCTTGCCTGAAGCTGGCCGCCGACTGCAAGAAGATCGACTACCCGAAACCGGACGGCAAGATCAGCTTCGACAAACTGAGCTCGGTGTTCATCTCCGGTACCAACCATGAAGAAGAGCAGCCGTGCCACCTTAAGCTGACCGATCCGAGCATCCCGATCAGCAAGAACCTGCCGCTGTACGATGAACCTGCCCAGCGTTATTGCCCGGCTGGCGTGTACGAAGTGATCACCAAGGAAGACGGCGAAAAGCGCTTCCAGATCAACGCCCAGAACTGCGTTCACTGCAAGACCTGCGATATCAAGGATCCTGCACAGAACATCACCTGGGTGACGCCGGAAGGCGCTGGCGGCCCGACTTACCCGAACATGTAAGCCGAACCGCTGAACATCAAGGCTCCCGGATGGGGGCCTTTTTGTTGCCTGCATTTAAACCCCTGCCACAGGGCTTCGTTTCGGGATCAAGCGGCGCGTTCTTCTCCGGGGCTGCGCTCGAAGTAGCGTTTGTACTCGCGACTGAACTGCGACGTGCTCTGATACCCCACCCTGTGCGCCACTTGCGCCACACCCAACCCCTCGCTCACAAGCAACTGCTGTGCCCGAAGCAACCGCAAACGTTTCAAATACTGCACCGGTGACAGCAACGTACTGCGCTTGAAATGCTCATGAAACGTCGACGCACTCATATTCGCGCAACTGGCCAAAGTCTCGACATTCAAGGGTTCGGTGTAATGCGCATGCAAATGACTGAGCGATGCCGCGATCCGTGCGAATTGCCCCTGCTGCTCCACCAGTGCCCGCAACACATCGGCTTGAGGACCGCGCAAGGCGACGAACAACAATTCGCGTAACCGCGCTTGTCCCATGATCTGGCATTCCAGCGGATCGTGCAGGCAACGCAGTAGCCGCTCAACACAACCCCGCATGGCATCATCGAGCACAGCCGAGGTCATGGACTCAGGTGTTTGCGCCGGAATATGCCGCCCCGGCACTAACCCCATCGCCATCACCAACTCGCCCAGCATCACCCGGTCGATGGCGACGGAAACGCCCAACATCGGCCCGTTCGGTGCGGCAAAGGTTTCACACTCGAACGGCACTGGCAGTGCCTGAATCAAATAGTGCCCGGCGCCATATTCCAGGGTACGAGGCCCGAGATACGCCAGTTTGCTGCCTTGGGCGATGATCACCAGGCTCGGCTCATAAATCTGCGGTCCACGGGCCACGTCACAGGTGGCACGCAAAACCTGTACGCCCGGGAGTGCAGTCGGGACGAAGCCGTCGCGGGTCGACAAAGGTTCGATCAACGAAACCAGCGCGGCGTTGGCATCAAGATGACGGGTTAACAGCATCGAAGTTCTTCGCAAAAAAAGTCACGGAAAAAGGGATGAAAGCATCATCGCAGATCCGCTAGCCAATACGACGGCTGCCCCCCGCATGCCGGAGGATTAGGCATGACACCCGGAGGAATCGTCATTTGCGACACAGGTTTCGGCGCCCAGAATGCGCCACCTCACCTGTCAAAGCTTTTGCGAGGTTCACCATGTACACCGCCATCGGATATGCCGCCCAATCGGCCACCACCCCCCTCGCCCCAGTGAAATTCGAACGCCGCAGCCCACGGGCCGACGACGTGGCCATCGAGATTCTCTACTGCGGCGTCTGCCACTCTGACATCCATCAGGCACGCAACGAATGGGGCATTGCCGTTTATCCGCTGATGCCTGGCCACGAAATCGTCGGAAAAGTTACCGCCGTGGGTGCGAATGTCACCCAGCACAAAGTCGGCGATTTGGTTGGCGTTGGCTGCATGGTCGATTCCTGCCGTAGCTGCGAAGCCTGCCAGGCCAACCTCGAGCAATACTGCCTCGAAGGCCCGACCATGACTTACGCCACTCCGGACCGCGTGGATGGCAGCAACACCATGGGCGGTTACTCCGACAGCATCGTGGTCAGCGAGCACTTCGTGGTGCGCATCCCCGAGAAACTCGATCCGGCCAGTGCCGCGCCGATCCTGTGCGCCGGCATCACCACCTACTCGCCGCTCAAGCACTACGGCGTGAAGGCCGGTGACAAAGTCGGGATTCTCGGCATGGGTGGCCTGGGCCATATGGGCATCAAGTTCGCCAAGGCGATGGGCGCTGAAGTGACGCTGTTCACCCGATCGGCAAGCAAGGCTGAAGAGGCTCGCCGTCAGGGTGCGGACCACGTCATCGTCTCCACTGATGCCGAACAGATGAAGGCAGCCGCGGGCCATTTCGACTTCCTGCTCGACACCATTCCGGTGCAGCACGACCTCAATCCCTACCTCGATACGCTGCGCTTCGACGGCGTGCACATTCTGGTGGGGCTGATCGAGCCGGTAGAGCCACCGGTACACGCTGGCAAACTGGTGATGAGCCGCCGCGTACTGGCCGGCTCCTTGATTGGCGGCATCGCCGAAACCCAGGAAGTGCTGGATTTCTGTGCCGAACACAACATCACCTGCGACATCGAGATGCTCGACATCCGCCAGATCAACGAGGCTTACACGCGCATGATCGCCGGTGACGTGAAGTACCGCTTCGTCATCGACATGGCGACCCTCAAGGTTTAAACCTTGAGGCCAAGCTCCGCCGACAGCCGGGCTGTGACCCCTTTGATCAGGGGAATCAGCTCGGCCATTTTTTCCAGCGGCATATAGGGCACGGTGCTGGCGATGCTGATAGCGGCGACGATGCGTTTGCTGGCGTCGCGGATCGGCGCCGCCACGCAGCGGATCGACGGTTCGTTGTCTTCCAGGTCGAAGGCATAACCGCCGGCGACGTACTCAATCATGCGCTGCTGAAATTGCTCCCAGGACTGCTCCGGGTGCTGCGGCCAGAACTGATTTTTCCCACCCGCCGGCAGGCTGACTTCGTACAGCCGCTGCCACTCTTGCGGTGTGTCATCGAGCATCAGCGCCTTGCCGATCCCGGTGCGCGCCAAAGGCATGCGATGGCCGACCCGCGAACGCATCTCCGGGCCATTGCGCCCCGGATTCTTGTGCAGGTACAGCACCTCGTCGCCTTCACGTATCGCCAGATGAATGGTGTCGCCGGTCAATGCCGACAACTCATCCAGATACGGCCCGGCGAGGGTCACCAATGGCACCTCTTCACGCGCCTGGAATCCCAGTTCGATCAGCTTCGGCCCCAACAGGTAACCCACTTGCGGCACCACTCGCAGATAACGCTCGTCCACCAGGCAACTGGCCAGACGATGGGTGGTGCTGCGCGTGGTGCCGATCAGCCGGGCGATTTCCTTGAGATCGCGGGCACCGCTGGCCACAGCCTGGACCACACCCAAACCGCGAAGCAGTGTCTGAGTGCCGGTCGGTGCGGCGTCCTTGGCGATTTTTGGGGCGTCTTCCTGCATATCCAGCCTTTACCGTTGAGCGAGTGAGCGGGCGGCATTATGGTCGCCCGGATGCCACGACTACAACTTGATACGCTCGACCTTGCCCACCAGCAAGATGTAGGAAAGTGCACCGATCAACGCCAGAACCGAGATATAGGTGATCGCCGGGGCAAAGGAATCACCGCTGGCGAGGAAACCAATGACGATCGGCGTGGCGATGGCCGACAGGTTGCCGATGAAATTGAACACCCCACCGGTCAATCCCAGCAATCGCGCCGGAGCCAGCGTCGACACCAGCGACCAGGTGATCGACGCCAGGCCATTGCCGAAGAAGGCCAACGCCAGGAAGGCAATCACCAGCGGCGTGGACTCGACGAAGTTGGCACCGATGATCGAGGTGGAAATCAGCAAGCCGCTGATGATCGGTAACTTGCGGGCGAACCCTACCGAGTAACCGCGACGGATCAGGAAGTCCGAGAAGAAGCCGGAACACAGCACGCCGACGAACGCCGCCAGAAACGGCAGCGATGCCAACAGGCCGGACTTGATAAAGTCCATGCCGCGGTATTTCACCAGATAGGTCGGGAACCACGTCAGGAAGAACCACAACGTCGAGTTGAGGCAGAACTGGCCGAGGTAGATGCCCCAGAGTTTGCGTTTGCTCAGGACAATACCGAGGTCGGTCCAGCTGAATTTGGCCTTGACCTTGGCTTGTTCGACCTGGATATCCACCAGCCCGCCGCCTTCGCGGATCAGTTCGATTTCAGCTTCGTTGGCGCCTTTGAAATCACGCGGTTCGCGGTACACCGCGTACCAGATCACCGCCCAGAGAATGCCCACCGCACCGGTGGCGACGAACACCATGTGCCAGCCGAATTCATGCTGCAGCCAGGCCAGTACCGGCGTCAGGAACGCGAGGCCGACAAACTGCCCGGAGGTGTAGAAACCGATGGCCGTGGCGCGTTCACGTTCCGGGAACCAGGTGGTGACTACGCGGCTGTTGATCGGATAGGCCGGGGCTTCGAGGGCACCGACGGCCATGCGCAGGACGAACAGCGCAATGAAGCTGCCGGCGAACCCGAGCATCACCGTGGCGATCGACCACAGCAGCAATGCAGCGGTGTAGAGGATGCGCGGCGGAACGCGGTCCACCAGCCAGCCGCCGGGGATTTGCATGGCGGCATAGGTCCAGCCGAATGCGGAGAAAATCAGCCCGACGTGGATCGGGTCGATACCCAGGTCGCTGGTCAGCGCCGGGGCGGCGATCGACAGGTTGCTGCGGTCCAGATAGTTGATCACCACCGTGATGAACAGCAGCACCATGATGAAAAAACGCTTGCGGCTGGGCGCCGCCAATGACGCCTGCCCGGTAAGGGTTTGCGGTTGCATGGGGAGTGCCTCTTTTTATGTTTATTGAGGTCGTTCTAAAGACTGACGCTAACCCTGCAGGAGCCGGGTTACTGGCGATAGCGGTGTGTCAGACACCCTCAATGTTGAATGATGTGACGCTATCGCCAGCAAGCCGGCTCCTACAGGGGAATTGCGATCAGGAAGCTCTCACCACTCGGCAAAGCTGCCATCGGCATGGCGCCAGATCGGGTTGCGCCAGCGGTGGCCGACGGCGGCGCGTTCGATCACGTATTCCTCGTTGATCTCGATGCCCAGGCCCGGGCCGTTCGGGATCTTCACGAAGCCTTTGTCGTAGTCGAACACCCTTGGATCTTTGACGTAGTCGAGCAGGTCGTTGCTCTCGTTGTAATGGATGCCCAGGCTCTGCTCCTGAATGAACGCGTTGTAGCAAACCGCGTCCAGTTGCAGGCACGCCGCCAGGGCAATCGGACCCAGCGGGCAATGCAGCGCCAGCGCCACGTCGTAGGCTTCGGCCATGTTGGCGATCTTGCGGGTTTCGGTGATGCCACCCGCGTGGGACGCATCCGGCTGGATGATGTCGACGTAGCCTTCGCTGAGCACGCGCTTGAAATCCCAGCGCGAAAACAGGCGCTCACCGAGGGCAATCGGCGTGCTGGTCAGCGGTGCCAGTTCTTTCAGCGCTTCATAGTTTTCGCTGAGCACCGGCTCTTCGATGAACATCAGTTTGTACGGGTCGAGTTCCTTCATCAGCACCTTGGCCATCGGCTTGTGCACCCGGCCATGGAAGTCGACACCAATGCCGACATTCGGGCCGACCGCGTCACGCACGGCGGCAACGTTGGCCAGGGCCAGGTCGACCTTGTCGAAGGTATCGAGGAACTGCAGCTCTTCGGTGCCGTTCATTTTTACGGCTGTGAAACCACGGCTGACGGCTTCTTTCGCCGCCCGCGCGGTGTCCGCCGGACGGTCGCCGCCGATCCACGAATAGACACGAATCTTGTCCCGCACCTGACCACCGAGCAGGTCGCTGACCGACACGCCCAGCGCCTTGCCCTTGATGTCCCACAAGGCCTGGTCGATACCGGCCAAGGCGCTCATGTGGATCGCACCGCCACGGTAGAAGCCGCCGCGATAGAGCACGGTCCAGATGTCTTCGATGTTGCGCGGGTCCTTGCCGATCAGGTAGTCGGACAATTCTTCTACGGCAGCAGCCACGGTGTGGGCGCGGCCTTCGACGACGGGCTCGCCCCAACCGGTTACGCCTTCGTCGGTTTCAACCTTGAGGAAGCACCAGCGTGGCGGAACGATGAAAGTGGTCAGTTTGGTGATTTTCATCTGTTTGTCTCTCTTATTGGATGCAGCGCTCGCAGCGCCAAAAAAGTCTTAGCGAAGGGCCTTCCAGGCAGCGACGTAGGCCTTGGCATTGGCCGCCACTTGCTCGGCTGTCATGCCCGGTTTGAACAGGCCCGAACCGAGGCCGAAACCTTTGACGCCGGCGTCGATAAACGCCTGCATGTTGTCCGGGGTGATCCCGCCGACAGGTACCAGAACGGTTCCCGCCGGCAGCACCGCGAGCCAGGCTTTGACGACTGCCGGCCCCATCTGCTCGGCCGGGAACATCTTCAGCACATCGGCGCCTTCAGCCAGTGCCGCGAACGCTTCGGTCGGTGTAGCCACGCCCGGTGACAGGAACAACCCGGCTGCTTTCGCTGCGCGCAGGACTTTCGGGTCGCTGTGGGGCATGACGATCACCTGGCCGCCCGCCGCTTTCACCTGTTCGACCTGTGCCGGGCTCAGCACCGTGCCCGCGCCGATCAGGCAATCGGCGGGCAAGGTATCGCGCAGGATGCGAATGCTTTCGTACGGCACGGGGGAGTTGAGCGGGACTTCGATAACGCGAAAACCGGCGGCGTACAGGACTTCCCCGATGGCCGCCGCTTCTTGCGGATGCAAGCCGCGCAGGATCGCGATCAGACCGTTTTGCGCCAGTGCTTGTTTGAGCATGTCAGGACTCCAGTCAGGTTTAACGGATGGGGTGGGGCCGGATCAGGCCGGCAGCCAGCGCCAGTTGCCACAACCCGCGTTCAGTGGCCTGCTCGGCCAGAGACACCTTGGTAAAGCCGCAAGCATCGAGGGCACGGCTGTATCGGGTGCAGAGTTGGGAATTGCCGATGAGGATGATCGACGGCAGATGAACGCTGTTGCGCCGACGACGCTGAACCTTCGCCAGTGCCGACAGCTCATGGCCGATCAGCAGGCCGGACAGGTAATCCGGTTGCGCGGCAGCGCTCAGTTCGCCGGTCAATCCGAGGCTGCGGGCGCTGAACAGGGTCGACAGCACGCCGATGTCACCGTCCGCCGACAGCGCGACCTGGACACCGCGATCAAACGCATCGCCATCGAACGAACCGCCGCGCTGCTGGGTGCGCCCCAGAATGCTGTGTTCGCTGAGCACGGCGAAGACTTCGCCGGTCATGAAGGTATCGAAATGCACGATGCAGCCATCGCTCACTTCCACCCATTTCGAATGGCTGCCCGGCAGCCCGATCAACAGGTCAGCGCCCGCCTCGCCCGCGAGGGTTTGCAAAACACCGAGGACTTGGGTCTCTTCGCCGCGCATCACGTTCGGCAGGTGCGAACGTTGAATCACACCCGGCACGATATGCACATCGACGCCACGCAGACTGCGCACGGTTTGCAGGGAGGTTCCGAGATTGGCAACGTTGGCCGGCGTATCGCGGTAGGCCGCTTCGCGCCAGCCCTGGGCGCTGCCGACCATGCCGCAGGCGATCACCGGCAAATCGGGCTGAGCATCGAGCCAGTCTGCGCAGGCCTCGTCGAAAGCCAGCTCAAAACCGTCGGTGCATTCACGACCGTTGATGATTCGTGGCGCCTTGGGCAACTGCATGATCCCCGACGACAGCGAACGCTGTTCGAGAACCCGGCCACCTTCGGCAAGTTTGTAAGCACGTAATGAGGTTGTCCCCCAATCGAGCGCGATCAATTGCGCCAGCATCGCTTCACCTGTTTTGTTTTTTGGCAGTGAGTGAGCTGGACTATAAACCTTCGCGCAACAAAATCTCAATATATAAATATCACTCCCATATAATGGGATTTGGCTATTTCAGGCAAAAAAAATCGCAGAGGTCGATTTCTGCGATATTGATAAAGCAACGGTAGGAGCCAGCCCTAAAGCGCTACGGTGCTTTCGAGTCAGCCATCGCTGGCAAGCCAGCTCCTACAGTATGGGTTTACAGTGAACTGTCACGGTTCAATTTCCGTCTGCGAACTCGCGAAGTATCTTGCCGTCCATGCGATAGCGAACCCACTCTTCCTGCGGTTGCGCGCCCAGGGATTTATAAAAATCGATGGCCGGTGTGTTCCACTCCAGCACGCTCCACTCAAACCGCCCGCAATCATTGGCGCAGGCGATTTTCGCCAGGTGCCGCAGCAAGGTTTTACCGGCACCGCCGCCGCGTTGTTCCGGAGTGATGTACAGATCTTCGAGGTACAGACAGTTGCTGCCCAGCCATGTCGAGTAACTGAAAAAGAACACCGCGAAGCCGATCGGCAAACCCTCGCGCAGGCAGATCAGGCCATGGGCGGTGGCGCCTTCGCTGAACAGGCTGCGCTCGATGTCGGTGACGCTGGCGATGACTTCATGGCGGGCACGTTCGTAGTCGGCCAGTTCCGTGATGAACGCGAGAATTTGCGGGGCATCACTGGGGGTTGCCGGGCGGATTTCGATCGTCATGGACATGCCTTGTCAGAGGTTGAAAACGCCATACTAAGTCGCCGCGCGTTCGATATCTATTGGGACGGCTTCGCAGTCCAGCGGGAGCAAGCTCCCTTGCCACAAAAGCCCTTCAAAGGCAGAAGTGACCAAGCCTTTACTCCGCTCAACACTAACCCTGGCATCACGAAGATCAGACCTAACTCACACGCCTTGCATGATAGATAGAGGCATTGCGTGTCTATCGGGTCAAGGAACCGCGTCATGTCCTCTGCAACACCTCCAGTGTCCAGCAAACTGTTTGGCCTGTTTTGTCTCGCCAGTTATTTGTTGTCGTTGTCCTACGGCTCGACGTTTTTGCTGTCGCTGCTGATCGGCTCACGCGGGGGCAATGAACACGATGCTGGCAGCGTGATTTCGGCGGCGATGCTCAGCACTTTTGCAGCCGTGATTGTGTCCGGCCACTTGTCCGATTTGCTCGGTGCCGCGCGTTCGGTGGCGCTGTTCGGCATTTTGCTGGTGGCGGCCAGCCTGGGCTTCGCCATGACGCCGAATATCGGCCCTTGGCTGCTGTTTTTCGGGCTGTTGCTGGGGTTAGGTTGGGGTGTTTTCTACACGCTCGGGCCGATCATCGTTGCGAGCCTGGTGACGCCCGCGCAACGGACCAAATACTTCGCGCTGCTGTCGGGCAGCATGATGACCGGGATCGGCAGCGGTCCCTTGCTCGGCCGTGCTGCAAGCGCCCTCGGCTATCCGCTGACGGCAGCGTTTTATCTCGCCGCGCTGGCCAGCCTGGTGGGTGTGCTGCTGTTCTGGCGCCTTGATCGACAGCTGAAAAATGCTTCGCGGCAATCGACTGCCGTGTCGCGGATTTCATGGCGTGCAACCGTCCAGGTGCTGTCGTCCAAAGCGCTGTTTCCGATCGTCATGGTCGGCCTCGGCGGATGCGTTTTCGGTGGTCTGTCGAGTTTCCAGACCAGTTACGCAGCGGCGCGCTCGCTTGATTATTCGCTGTTCTTCCTGGGTTTCATGAGCGCGGCGATCAGCAGTCGCCTGTTGATCGCCGGTTTCGTGGTCAAGCGCGATCCATTGCGCGCGTCCTGCGTGTTGTCGGGTTTGATGCTGGGTTCGATCCTGATGTTCGGCTTCGAGGTCAAGGATGGCATCAGCTATGTGATCGCGGCGGTAATGCTCGGGATCGGCTACGGCCTGACTTACTCCGTGATCAACGGTCAGGCCGCCAATGAAGCGCCGACCGGTACCACCGCGCAATCCTTGCTGCTGTTCAGTTTGTCGTACTTTATCGGCGTGTTTGGCTTTCCATTGCTCGCCGGGAAAATCATCGTCGAACAGGGTATGACGACGCTGCTGCTCACCGTAATGGCAATCGCGCTGCTCAACTGGCTGATCACCGTGGGCCGGTTGATCTGGCGCCGGGTTAGCACGACCAGAGCGTTGCAACAGGTCTAGACCGTTCGTCGTAGATCAGGCACCAATTCAAAACAGGGGCGGACCAACATCAGGTAAGGACTCTAAATCAATGGAGACACCACCATGATCTCGACCCGGTTGACCACCCTCGCCTTTGCTGCCCTGCTTTCCCCGCTTGCCATCGCTGCGACCACCGCGTCCGGCACTGGCCCGACCAATCCGGTCGAAGCCCCCAAGTCCCCCGCCATCCAGAGCGCGCCCGGCATGAACACCAACGGCACGGGCGTCGACAATAGCCTGCCGCCGTCCACCGGCACCGACCCGCGAACTCAAGGAAACGACATGGGCCGCCAGGGCGGCCTGAACGTGCCAGACACCAAGACGCCGGACAACGCCGGCCCAGGCATGGGCTCGAAAACCACGACCGGTGGTTCGGGCTCAGAAGGTGGTGCCAGCCAGTAATTCGCCGCAGTACCTATCCATCATCATGAAGTTCATCACCATGAAGAGGTAACCATGAACGTCGATAAAAACCTGGAAAAAGAAGTCCTGACCCGCCTGCTGCACGCCCACCCGAATGGATTGGGTAAGGAGGTGCTGGACAATTACCGGGGGGAGAAAGTCGTGGCCAGCACCCTCGCCACATTGCAGGAGCGCGGTTTGATACAGCACGGCAACGTGCAGTGCAATGAAGCCGGCGAGCACTCGTTGAAGCTGCCCATCAAGCTCAGCGCCGCCGGGGTTGAGGCGGCACGCAAGCTGGATGCCTGAGGGCGACAGACATTCCCGGGCATGAGTCCGGGATTTGTGTTGAAGCTGATAGACCTATCGCGAGCAGGTTCGCTCCCACAAGGAATTTGTGTGGTACACAGAACCACTGTAGGAGCTAACTTGCTAGCGATAGCGGCGGATCAGTCGCCGAAAGTCTTACCCATCAACGCATCCACCTCGGCAGTCCCCGGCGAAGTCGCCGGGCCCCAGCGAGTCACCGCCAGCGCCGCTGCCGCATTGGCCCGACGCGCCGCGTCAAACGCCGACAGGCCCTGCGCCAGCCCCGCGACGAATACGCCCGCATGGGCATCACCGGCCCCGTTACTGTCCACAGCCTCAACCTTGAATCCCGGCACGTGACTGCGCTCTGAACCCTGGCTGATCCAGCAACCTTGCGGCCCGTCACGCACCACCATCAGCACATCGCGCGGCAGGTAGCCGACCAGTCGATCCAATGCCTGAGCGATGTCCGTCGCGCCGGTGAACTTCAACGCCTCGACGCTGTTGCTGGTCCACACGTCGATGCGCGGCAGCAGCGCCTGCATCACCGGCGCATCCGGTGAATCCACCAGAGGGCCCGGATCGAACACCACGTTGACGCCTGCCGGCAGCGCCAGTACCCAGTCCACCAACGGTTGCGCCTTGCCCACGTGCAGCAGGCTATAGCCGCTGACGTAGACATAGTCGCCCGCCTCGGCCGGGACGCTGACCAGATCCTCTGCGCTTGATTCACCCTCGGCGCCGATGTAGGAGACGAAGCTACGCTCAGCTGAGGCATCGGTGATTGCAACGCACAAACCGGTATCACGCTCGGCAGGTTCTGCGATGCCGATGTGAATACCTTGCTTGTTCATCGCGTCGCGGGCCAGATCACCAAAACGCCCGCTGCCGTGGCGGCCGAGATAGACCACCGGCAACCCGTTGCGCTGCGCGGCGGCCATCACATTGAAGCCGCCGCCGGCTTCGAAACTGGCGGATTGCGCCAGCACATCGCCCCCGGCTTGCGGCAGTTTATCCACGGCCATGACCAGGTCGATGATGACCTGGCCGGTGTGCAACATCTTAGGCATGAGCATTCTCGGTCAACCCAGCGCGACGGTCCTTCGCCCCACCGAGTACAAAGTAGATCCCGCCGGCTACCACAAAAGTCACGATCCAGCCGAGGCCGTTATGGCCCAGCCACGAGTCAGAGAGGAAGCCCTTGAACCAGACGTTCTCTGCCGTGGTGCCGATGGTGGTGAAGCTGAAACCCAACACAATGGCGATGGCCCATGCACCGAAGGCACGCCACTCCACGCCGCCGCGATACCAATAGGCGCTGCTCTGGCTGACGTCCAACAGATCGTTGGGGCTGTAGTAGTGACGGTGAATCAAGTCGACCACGAAGATCCCGACCCACGCCGTGATCGGCACGGCCAGCAGGGAAATGAAGGTGATGAACGGGCCGTAGAAACTGTCGGCGATCAGCATGAAATAGATCGAACCGGCAAAAATCGCGACGATGTCGACCACCACCGCGTAGACGCGCTTGACCTTGAGACCGAGTGTCAGCGTGGTCAAACCGGCGGAGTACACCGACAGGTTGTTCGACAGCAGCAGGCCCCCGAAGGCGGTGATCAGGTACGGCACGGCCATCCACGTCGGCAACATGTCGCGGATCGCGATGATCGGGTCAGTGGCCTGGGCCAGGTCGTTGTTGCCCACCGACAGCAGCCCCCCGAGGGTGATCAGCAGCACCAGCGGAATCCCCGCACCGAAAGCCGCCGACGCCACCAGGCGCACGGCCTTGACGCTGCGGTGCTGATAGCGCGACATGTCCGCGCCGGCGTTGGCCCAACCAATCCCGGTGCCGGCCGCCATGGTACCGATGCCGATGATCATCGCGCTCATCGGTGCAGGCGTGGCGTTGAATACCGCGCTCCAGTCGATGGTGGCGCAGAGGAACCCGCCGACCAGAATGTTCAGCGCACCGAACACGTAGGTTGCCCATTTCTGGATCACCAGCAATGTGGCGTGCCCCAGGCCGGACACCGACAACGTCAACAGTACGAAAATCGCGATGAACAGCAGGGTCAGCAGCGGTGCGCTTTTCGCTTCCACCGGCGAGCCGAACAGGATCGAACACAGCGACAGCAGCACGAATGCCGCGGTGGTGGTGTTGACGGTTTCCCAGCCCAGACGCGACATCAGCGACACCAGGGTCGGACCGATATTGCCACGTACGCCGAAGATCGCCCGTGACAGGGTCAGGCTCGGCGCACGGCCACGACGACCGGCAATGGAGATGATCCCGACCACCGCGAAGGAACCGGCGGCGCCGAGGATTGCGACGATGACTGCCTGCCAGATCGCCAGCCCGCGAAAGGCCACGAGGGTCGCGCCCAGGGGCAGGCCGAGGATGGAAATGTTGGCGGCGAACCAGACCCAGAACAGTTGCAGCGGATGGCCGTTGCACTCGGATTCCGGCACCGGCTCGATGCCGCGGGTTTCCAGTTGCCCGGCACTTTGCCCGGCGTTTGATGAACTCATGAAAAATGCTCCTGTTGCCATTTTTGTGGTTGTGGGCAATGAGGGAAATAGGCACAACATTGCGGCCGTCCTGGCCTTGTTGATGCGCTCCATTGCGGGTTATCACATTGATTCGGCGGTGCGCCCATCGCGGGCAAGCCCGCTCCCACAGGGTCACTGCGAGCCTGAAGGTACACGCTGGAGCGGGCTTGCCCGCGATGGCGTCAGTCAGGTCAACGCAAAGCCAAAAGCCCCTGCACCAACGGCTCAAGCGCCAGGCCATTGACCACCTTGACCTGGTCGATCATCTCCACCGGCCAACTCTCAAGACCCAGGCAAGCCCCGAGCATCGCGCCCAGGATTGCTGCGATGGTGTCAGTATCGCCACCCAGGCTCGCCGCCATGCAGAGCGCCTCGAAGGCATTCATTTCACCGATGGCCACTTGCTGGGCCAGGGCAAACGACACCACCACCGACTCCTGCGAAGCCACCGACGTGCCGATCACGTCGTACATCAAGTCGGCCAGTAATGCCTTGTCGCTGTCGACGCTGATAGTCCGCGCCCAACTGATGCGCGACGCAATGCGCCCACCGGCGACCCAGTGGCCATGGGTTTCGGCTTGCTGGGCGATGTGCTGACCGAGGTTCAACGCTTCGCCCAGGTCCATGCCGTTGATCCCGGCGGACACCACCGCCGCCACCGCCGCCGCACTGGAAATCCCCAGCGTGGTGTTGTGGGTGACCTGGCAGGCCTGCACCACCGCTGCAATGAAACGCTGCGGATCGGCAACATTCGCCGCGATCCCCACCGGCGTAATGCGCATCGCCGCACCGTTGGTGGTGCCGTAGCGCCCCGCCTCTTGCGGTGAATGGCCGGCGAGGATCATTTCGATGGCACGCTTGGTCGAGGGCCCGAGCAGATCCTGCGAGCCCTTGGCCTGCATCACGGCTTCCCATTCGATCAAACGCTGGGCGAGGACCGACGGTTCGATCTTGCCTTCGCCATCAATCAGCAACTGGCCGACCAGGATGGCTTGTTCGGTGTCGTCGGTGATCGAGCCTTTGGGCATGTTCGCGGCGATCGGTTGATCGGGGCCGGCATCTTCGAGGTCAGTGATGTCGCCAAAGCGCGCCTGAATTTCAGCGCGGCTTAACGATTGGGTCGGCATGCCCAGGGCATCGCCCAGGGCCAGGCCATAGAACGCGCCCAAGGCACGATCGAGCGCGGTCATTTTGAAGTTCCAAATTGCAGGTGCAGACGGAAATGCACAGGGTCGAGCAAACTTTCCACTTGCTCCATGAAGCGGTTTTGCCGGTCGTAGGTTGTACGCAGGGCCTTGAGGAAGACCGTGCCGACCGGACGTCCCAGCAGCTCGGCGTCCTGTTCGTTCAACGGTTCGGCGCCGATCCATTGATCGCCACGCTCGCCGATGTAGCCGTAGGCCGCCAGGGTGATGGTCAGGGAGTTGTCGATCAGCCCCACGCGCGGCAGGCTTTCCAGGCCTCCGGTAGCGGGCATCAACGAGCGTTCGAGGGACACCAGCGTACCGTCGTTGGAACGGCGGCGCCGGTCAAGGGTGATGAACTGCTCGGTGCCGAAGCGCGAGAGCAAGTCGGGACGGGTCACCGCCTCCAGCCGCAGCACTTCGGTATTGACCAGCGCCCCGCTGTCGGCGAGGGCCTGGGCCCAGCCGCTGCGCTGGTCGAGCACCACACCGTCGAATGTGACGATGGAGCCCACCCCGCTTTGCGTCGCGATGTAGTTGCGCCGTTTCAATTCGGCCAGGGCTTCACGCAACGTGCCTCGGCTGACTTTGAATTCTTGAGCCAACTGATGCTCGCCCGGCAACTGAAAGCCGTCCTCCAGGAGGCCGCTTTCGATGCGCCGGATGAGCTCGTCGACCACCCGTTGTTTCTTGTCAAATCGAACCTGTCTAATCATGTACAAAGTGATAACCGAAAGTGGATGAAACGAGCAAGAAATATTTATGGGGAGGTGACGGAAGGAGGAATCATTGTGGCGAGGGAGCTTGCTCCCGCTGGGCAGCGAGGCGGCCCCAAATCCTCTGTTTTGATCGAGGAATTTGCGAGTGCTGCGCACTCGAGCGGGAGCAAGCTCCCTCGCCACAAAGGTGGGTGTCAGCGCTGTTTCAGTCGGTCGATGACCACCGCCAACAGCAGAATCGAACCGCGAATCACGTACTGGTAAAACGTGTCGATGTTCTTCAGGTTCATCGCATTCTCGATAATCGCCAGAATCAGCACCCCGGCGATCACATGCCGGATCATGCCGATCCCGCCGCTCAACGAGACCCCGCCGAGCACGCACGCCGAAATCACTGTCAGCTCGAAACCCTGGCCGATCATGGGCTGGCCGGAGGTCATGCGCGAGGCGAGGATCACCCCGGCCAACGCACCGATCACACCGTGCACGGCGAAGATGATGATCTTGGTCCGGTCTACGTTGACCCCGGCCAGCAGCGCCGCTTCCTGGTTGCCGCCGATGGCCATGGTGTTGCGCCCGTAGGTGGTGTAGTTGAGCAACCAGCCGAAGAACAGGAAGCAGACGATGGTGATCAGGATCGGCACCGGCACGCCGAACAACTGACCGTTGCCGAAGACGAAGAACGATTCCTGGGACACGCCCACCGCTTTGCCGTTGGCGAAGATGTATGCCAGGCCGCGCACGATCTGCATGGTCGCCAGCGTGGTAATCAACGCATTGACCCGCAGCTTGGCGATCACGATACCGTTGATCAGGCCGACGATCAGGCCCATCACCAACGCCGCGCCGACGCCGAGCAACACGCTGTCGGTGTCACGCATCACCACCGCCGCGACGACCCCGGCGCAGGCAATCACCGAGCCCACCGACAAGTCGAAATGCCCGGACGCCAGGCAGTACAACATGGTGCACGCCGCGATCCCTGTGGTTGAAATCGCCAACCCCAGCCCCCGCATGTTCAGGGGTGACAGGAAGTTGTCGATCAGTAAGGTACAGGCGACAAAAATGCCGACAGCCGCCAGCAGCATCACCCAGTCATCGAGAAAGCGCCGCAGGTCCAGTGGTTTGCGCGCAGTCGGCAGGGTTTCGTTTTGGGTTGTCATCATAGTCACCTCTCAGTTCGCCACGCCGTCAGCGCGTTGGCGCGGCAAAGCCAGTTGCAGCAGGTTGGATTCATTGGCCTGTTCGCGGCTCAGCTCGCCACGCAGTGCGCCTTCGCACAGCACCAGGATGCGGTCGGAAATGCCCATCACTTCCATCAGGTCGCTCGATACCACGATCACGGCGATGCCATCCGCCGCCAGGTTGTGGATGATCTGGTAGATCTCGGCCTTGGCGCCGATGTCGATGCCACGGGTAGGCTCATCGAGCAGCAGGACTTTCATCGGCATCGACAGCCAGCGACCAAGAATGGCCTTCTGTTGATTGCCGCCGGACAGGTACATGATTTTTTGCGCCGCGCTGGGCGTCTTCACTTTCAGCGCCTTGATCTGCTTGTCCGCATTGCCCTTTTCCCACAGGCCGCGCAACAGGCAACCGAAGGTGGAATGAGCGCCGCGGGCGCTGATGTTGATGTTCTCGGCGACGCTGGAGAGCGGCATGATGCCCTCCTTCTTGCGGTCTTCGGGGCAGAGCAGAATCCCCGCTGAAATCGCATCGCGAGGTGATCGTAACTTCAGCTCATGGCCGCGCAATTCCAGGCGTCCGGCCGTGTTGCGCTCCAGGCCGCTGAGCATGCGGAACAGTTCCGTGCGCCCCGCTCCAACCAGGCCGAACAGGCCAAGGATCTCGCCTTTGTGCGCCTCGAAACTCACCGGCTCGCGCAGGCCTGGACCGAGCAGGCCATCGACCTTCAACGCCACCGCACCACGGGGTCGCGAGCGATAATCGTAGATGTCCTGGATGTCGCGGCCGACCATGCACGTGACCAGTTGATCGTGGGTCAGCTCGCTCATGTCTTCGAAGGTGCGCACGTAACGGCCGTCCTTGAACACCGTCACCGCGTTGCAGATGCGGAACACTTCTTCCATGCGATGGGAAACGTAGAGCACCACTTTGCCTTCGTCACGCAGACGGCCGATGATCGTCATCAAACGATCGATCTCCCGCGCCGACAGGCTGCTGGTAGGTTCGTCGAAAGCAATCACATGGGCGCCACGGGACAACGCCTTGGCGATTTCCACCAGTTGCCGTTGACCAAGAGACAGACGCCCGACCTTCTCCTGCGGATCGATTTCATCGGCCAGGCCCTTGAGACACACCAGCGCTTGCTGGCGCAGGGTGCCGCGATTGATCAGGCCGAAACTGGCCGGCAGATGGCCGAGAAACAGGTTTTCCGCCACGGTCATTTCCGGCACCAGGTGCAGCTCCTGGTGGATCACCGCGACGCCACTGCCGATGCTGTCGGCGGTGGACTTGAACGCCATCGTCCGCTCACCGATCTGCAGATCGCCGCTGCTCGGCACGTAAGCGCCACCGAGGATTTTAAGGAGCGTCGACTTGCCGGCACCGTTCTCGCCCATCAAGGCGTGAACCTGCCCCGGATGGGCAACGAAATTGATGTTGTCCAGCGCCTTCACCCCGGGAAAGGTCTTGCCGATCCCGTTGAAGCGCAAGCTGCCGCCTGCGTTATGTTGTACTTGTGTTTGCGCGTGCATAGCCCACCTCTTCACACAGAACGGGCGGCCCCGTTGCCGGGGCCACCGTTGAAATCAACCGGCCTTCAGTTCCACAGGCCGATTTTTTCCAGTTCCTGCTTGAAGTTTTCGCGGGTGATCAGCGTCACGTCGTCCATGGCGGTGTACTTCGGCGGCTCTTTACCGGTGGTTACCCACTCGTACATCATGCTGGCGGTGTTGTAGCCCTCGATGTGCGGGCTTGGCAGCATCGAACCGAAGAAGCCGCTGTTAGGCTTTTTCAACTCGCCGATGGCGTCGGTACCATTGATGCCGATGCCGATCACGTTCGCCGCGGCAAAACCGGCGGCTTCCGTGGCACGCACGCCGCCGAGCACGGTGTTGTCGTTCATGCCGCCGATGATCAGGTTTTTCGCCGCGCCTGGCAGTTTCACCAGCGCCGAGTTGGTGGCGTCCATGCTGCCTGGTACGTCAAGCGTCTTGAGGGCCGAGAACAGGATGTGATCCTTCGGCATGCCGGCGTCTTCCAGCGCTTTGACGGAGCCGTCAGTGCGCTTCTTGCCAGTGTCGAGTTCGTTGTAGGTGTTGATCACCGCGTAGGTGTCTTTCCACTCCCAGCCGCGTTTTTTCGCTTCCGTGGCCATGGCGGCGCCCTGCTTCTGGCCGACTTCAAATGCGGCCATGCCGAGGTACGGCACGTCTTCCATGAACTTGCCGCTGGCATCGACAAAGCGGTCATCCACAGCAATCACTTTCAGACCGTTGAGCTTGGCCTTGGCCATGATTGCCGGGCCGAGCGACACGTCCGGCGGGCAAATCACGAAGCCCTTGGCGCCGTTGGCCGCCAGGCTGTCGATGGCCGACAGGGTTTTCTCACCGTCCGGCACGGCAATCTTGATCACGGTAAAGCCCTTGTCCTTGCCGGCCTTTTCGGCGAAGGCCCATTCCGTCTGGAACCAGGGCTCTTCCGCTTGCTTGACGAGGAATCCGATTTTCACCTCTTCAGCCGCCAGCAGCGTGCTGCTCAGGCTGACCGCCGAAACCGCCAGGGCGGCACAGCACAGGGTTCGGATGGCATGACGACGATTCATAAGCTGACTCCTTGTTATTTTTCTTGAGCGTTCTTTGAAAAGCAAAAAGCGGTGAAGCGATACTGCCAATAGTCATATCGTATGATGATTGGATTTTAGTCGTAGTAATGCGCCTGAAATCCCGGTCTCTCAGTCGTGATACATCACTGAGCGACCACCATCGATGGTGATGCAGGAAGCGTTGATGAACGGTGCTTCATCACTGGCCAGGAACACGGCAGTCATGGCCACTTCAATCGGCTGGCCGATGCGCTTTGGCGGATGCAGGTCCAAGGCGCGCTGACGCTCGGCGTGTGGGTCGGCAAAACCGTTCCAGTAGTCGAGGTTCAGTTGTGTTTCGATGTAACCCGGGGCGATGGCGTTGACGCGGATGCCTTTGGGCGCGTATTCGATTCCCAGGGCGCGGGTCAGGCCGAGCAAGCCATGTTTGGCTACCGGGTAGGGAAAGCAGCCCGGGATGATGTGAGAGGAATGAGTGGACGCGATGTTGATGATGCTGCCGACGCCCTGCTCGATCATCTGCGGCAACACAGCCTTGCAACCGTACCAGGCGCCATCAAGGTCGATGGCGAAGCAGCGGCGCCAGTCATCTTCGGTCATTTCCAGCGGGTCACGGAACACGTTGACCCCGGCGCAGTTGACCAGCACGTCGATCCGGCCGTGACGTTCGACTGCCAGTCTGGCCATGGCATGCAAGTCCTGCTGTTGCGCAACGTCGGCTTTGATCGCCTGCACGTCGGCACCCTGGTCTCGCCAGTAGGCGGCAACGGCTTCGACTTTCTCAGCCTGAATATCACTGATGATCAATCTGGCCTGCTGCGATGCAAAGGACGCAACAATCGCCTCACCGATGCCTTGGGCAGCACCGGTCAGCAATACGACTTTGTTTTTCAGGCGTTCGCCCTTGGGCGGTTTGGGCGCCTCTGGCATGGAAAGGGGTTCAGCCATGGATCGTTGCATCACTTCACCTGTTTTGTTTTTTTAAGTGTGAGTGCGTGTAACTGGATGGAGCCGACTATAAACCCGGCTCGCAGAAAATCTCAATATATATATTTACATCCCATATTTAGGGATTTATCCAGAAAACCGCGTACAAAGCTTTCCTGGCACGTCGACCCGAATCGCCAACACCGCCCCATCCAGTGGATGCCCAAGCGGGCTGGCAGCGCTGGTGATGTACAAGGTTTTCAAGTCAGCATCGCCAAACACACAACTGGTCGGGCGACTCACCGGCAGTTCGATCACTCGGTCGACTTTGCCGTCGGGGCTCAGCCTGAGCAGGCAACTGCCATCCCAACGGGCGTTCCAGACAAAACCCTCGGCGTCCATCGCTGAGCCATCCGGACCACCGCGGCCATGAGGCCCAAACCACGTCTGGGCCGGCTCAAGGTTGCCGTCGGTACGAATGAAATGTTGATAAAGCGTGTCATCGAGACTGTCGCCGAAATACACGCTGGTGCCGTCATCACTCCACAACAGCGTGTTGGGAATGCCCAGCCCGCGCAGCAGTGGCGTCACCCGCGCATCGCTATCGATACGAAACAAGCCGCCCGAGCGGCGCACAATGGGCAAGTCTTCACCCTGTTCGCCGATGTTGTTTTGCATCGTGCCGAGCCAGAGCCGGCCCTGGGCATCGCAGCGAGCTTCGTTGGCGCGGTTACCCGGTTGCGGATCTGCAACGCACAGCAGCGTTAGCCGTGGGTCCAGCCCCGGGGAGTCCAGATCAAGGCGATACACACCACTGCTCAACGTCACCAGTGCATCACCGCTTTCACAGGGGATAAACGCAGAAACGTGTTCCGGCATCTGCCAGATCTGCACGTTGGCGCCGATCAGCCGCAGCGCTTGCTTGCCGGCGATGTCCACCCAGTACAGTGCCTGGGTCGGCGCATCCCAGAATGGGCCTTCGCCCAGTTGTGCCCGATGCTCGGTAACCGCGTTCGACGTCATGAAACCTCCTGCTTTCTTATTGTTTTCAGGCCGGCTTGCTAGGCGATGGCGTCCTCCAGGACCACCAGCGCTTCAATCGCAATCGCCAGCAAGCCAGCGCCTACACAGGTTCTTCGTTATTCAGCAGGCCTTTTTGTCGGCCATGACTTGCGGGTAATAGCGCTTGATCGCCAGGTCGGCGTTATCGATCAGGGTCATGCAGGCCCAGACACCCCGCGCGGCATCCCGGGCGGCGATGGCGTCGGCCATGTCTTTGTGAATCGGCAAGGTGCGGCGCAGTTCGTCGGGGTCGGCAGCGGACACTTCGAAACACACCGCCAACAGCGCGCCGAGGGCCGGGATCATTTGCTCGATAAACTGGTTATGGCTGGCGGCGAGAATGCACTCATGGAAAATCTGGTCCGCGCGGTTGTAATCGACTCCGCTTTCCACCGCCCGTTCCAGCGCGTTGTAGGCCAGCAGCACGGCTTGCACCTGCTCGGCATTCGCCCGCTCGCAGGCCCAGCGCACGGCCATGGGTTCGATGGTGCGGCGCAGGTCGAGCAAGTCATCGACGAAGTTTTCCGGCAAACCGCTGCGTGACAGCCAGCCCACGACTTGCGGGTCGAAGAGATTCCAGCGCCGCACCGGCAACACCCGGGTGCCGACTTTAGGCCCGACTTCGAGCATGCCCTTGGCGACCAGGGTCTTGATGGCTTCGCGGATGACCGTGCGGCTGACACCGAGCTGCTCGCCAAGATCGGCTTCGACTTTGAGGGTTTCACCGGGCTTGATCTGCCCGGTAGCGATCCAGCAACCCAGCCAGTCGACCGTTGACGCATGAAAACTGCTGGACATGGACACCTCAAAGCCGTTCGCGATGGGTGTCCACGCTAATCATCATACGATTGTGTGTCAAATAAAAAGATCGCAGCCTTCGGCGGCTCCTACAGGAATCCACATTCCCTGCAGGAGCCACCGAAGGCTGCGATCATTTAAGGCTCAAGCCCGATACGGAAAAACTCACCACCACTCCACACGCCCAACCAACGCTGCCCGTCAATCTCGCGGCTCACCGCCAGCTCCACCAGTTGATAGAACACATTGCGATGGATCAACGCTTCGAGATTGGTGCGCACATGCACATAAGGCGCCGGCTCCTGGGTGTCCGGATCGATCACCACGCGAATCGGGTGCTCGGCACCGGCCTCGGTGGTTTCGTCGACGTTGGTGGTAAAGCGCAAGGCCTGAGCTTCCCCCTCGCCCTCCACATCCACCGCAATCGCCACAAACGGCGCGTCATCGACTTTGATGCCGACCTTTTCGACCGGGGTGATCAGGAAATAATCATCGCCGTCGCGGCGAATGATCGTGGAGAACAGTTTGACCATCGGCTTGCGCCCGATCGGCGTGCCCAGGTAGTACCAGGTGCCGTCGCGGGCGATGCGCATGTCGATGTCGCCGCAGAAGTCGGGGTTCCACAAGTGGACCGGCGGCAAGCCCTTGGTCTTGGGGATTTGCCCCAACAGGTCGTTGGCTTTTTGCGGGCCACTCATGGCGTACTCCTTGAAATTACTGGTCGCTGAGACCCAACAGGCTGCGAGCGTATTGCTGGAGCGGTGGGCCCATCAGGTCTTCGGGTTTTTCGTCGTGGAATGTCAGTAAACCGCCACGACTCTTGATACGTGCAGTATCAATCAAATACTGGGTGCTGGTCTCGATCAACATGATTTGAATCACGCCGGTGTCGACACCGAGGCGATCCAGGGCTTCCTGATCCAGCCACTCATCCGAATTGCCGATGCGGTCATCGGATTTGGCGAAGCGGGTATAGAGCAGGTAGTGAGCACCGACAGCGCGGGCTTCGCCCATGGCCTGATCGAGGCCTTCCGGCACGCGCGCGCGGCGGACCATCGGGAAGTATTCGATAAAGCCGTCAAACGCGACTTCGGCAATCACGTTAGGCCGCGGGTAAACGGCACTGCCCGGCGGCATGAACGCGCCTTGAGCGATGTAGACGAACGAGTCCGGCTGAATCCGCAGGTTATTCACGCGGCGGCTGTCGCTGTGATCCAGCAGGCCCGCATCGCTCATATGGTAGCGAGTCCCTTCGGCCATATCGCTGACGTTCATGCAGCCACCGAGCGCCAAAACGGCCAGCAGCAAAACCAGGCTACGCATCCTATCCTCCAGAGGCCGGTGACGGAAAACCGGCGAATGGCCGTGGGATGCAGCTTTTAAGCCAGCTCAATATCTTCGTTGCCCGCGATTGGGATTAATCAGCCGCCAATAATCTTCATGACGGTTGCGCCGCCGGAGAACGCCACTTCCTGCTTGTCGCCCAACGCCTTGACCAGTAGTCGCTGCAACGCCGGCAGCGCCTCATGGCGCGGCTTGTCCAGCAGATCGCCGACATAGTGGCGATTGCTCGATGACAGGCAACCATGCAGCCATCCCGTCGACGAGAGACGCAACCGCGAACAGGTCCGGCAGAACGGCACGCTTTCATTGGCGATCACGCCGAAATGTCCACGTCCTGGAATCTCATAGCGCACCGCCGTCGCATCAACCGGCGCGTTGGCCTGCAAATACTCATAACGCTCGCCGATCAGACTCAGTAACTGCTGAAGACTGACGAACTGTTGAAGAAAGGCATTGGAATCGCTGGCCAAGTGGCCCATGCGCATCAACTCGATGAAGCGCAGTTCGTAACCGCGCTCCAGGCAATAATCGAGCAACGGCATCACCTGATCGAGGTTCTGCCCCCGCAGCGGCACCATGTTGACCTTGATCTTCATGCCGGCCGCGCGTGCCTGTTGCATGCCGTCGAGCACGGTCGCCAGGTCGCCGCCACGGGCAATGCTGCGAAATGCGCTGGCGTCGAGCGTATCGAGGGAAACGTTGATGCGCCGTATGCCGGCGTCCACCAGCAGCGGCAGTTTCTTCGCCAGCAATTGACCGTTGGTAGTCAGGCTGATGTCTTGCAGACCCATCTGCCCGACCGCAGTCATAAAAGTTTCGAGCTTGGGACTGACCAGCGGTTCGCCACCGGTGATGCGCAAACGCTCGATGCCGGCCGCTTCGATCAGATAGGCCACACCGCGCGCCATGGCCTCGGCCGACAGTTCATCCTGCGCAGCCACCAGCCGCTTGCCGTTGGGCACGCAGTAGGTACAGGCGTAATTGCAGGCTGAGGTCAGGCTGACTCGCAAATTGCGAAAACGCCTGCCTTGACGGTCAACGATCATGGCCACTCCGGCGAAAGGATATTCGGATTGCTAAAACTTGACTCACAAATCAAGTTTTAGCAAGTCCCATGCCTGAGTATATTCCTGCGGTACTGCCCCATGTAGCGAAATCATGGGGCAATAAGGCGGCTGAATGATTCAGCTGCTCGGGGTGTCGGTGTCGCGCTTGCGCTTGTTGCCCATGCGTACGCCGATGTCCATCAGGAACTGGAAGAAGCCTTCCTGATCTTCCAGCACATTGCTCCAGAACGGCGAGTGATACAGCGCAACCGCACCGTGCACCAGCGCCCAGGACGCGCAGTAGTGGAAATACGGCGGCACGTCTTCAAGCTTGCCTTCGCTGATCCGGCCCTTGATCAGCAAGGTCAGGCGTTCGAAGTTCGAGGCGCGGATCTTGTGCAGCTCCTCGATCATCTCCGGTACCTGATTGCCCTTGACCACCTTTTCTTCCAGGCGATCGAACAAACGATAACGTTGCGGATCGCGCATGCGGAATTCGAAATAGGCGCGGGACAGGGCTTCCTTGTCCTTGTCGACGTCGGCGGAGTGCAGCAACTCGTTCAAATCGCGCTCGTAATCGAGCATCAGGCGCAGATAGATCTCGGCCTTGGATTTGAAGTGCTTGTAGATCGTGCCTTTGCCGATACCGACGGCATCAGCAATCATCTCGACGGTGACACTGTCTTCACCTTGTTCGAGGAACAGCTTTAGCGCGGTATCGAGAATTTCTTGCTCGCGGCGACGAAACTCACGGACCTTACGAGGTTCTTTATGCATAAGAAAAGGTCTGTAGGGGTCAAAATTCGAAGCCGCGTATTATGCCTAAATTACGCAAAAAAGCACGGATCATCCGACCATATCTGTGTTTTCTGGTCATTTCGCGCACGCCGGAGGGTTGATGAGAACACTTCCGAAGCGGGCGTATTCCAAATTTGTTTAAAAACCCCGGTTATCTAACTGGACTGTGCGAAATACTGATCAATACTTGAACTGTCGGCGGGGCATCTCCCCCAAGTGTCACGCCGATATTGGTACCAACGGACCGCGTACCATTGTTTTACTCCTAATGGTCTTAACCCGGATTCACCCCCCAGAACCCGGGTTTTTTTTGCCTGCGATTTAGCGGCCGAGCCCCCGCAGGAAAGGCTTCACGTCGCGATGTCCTTCCAGCGTTACGCCAATGCCCGGACATGCGCCAAGGGAAACAATCGCTTGAAGTTTTCCGTGGTCTGCTCGGCAAATCGCTCGTAGGACTCACCGCGCAACATTGCCAGAAATTCCGCAACTTCCCGCACGTACTGTGGCAGGTTCGGCTTGCCGCGATGCGGGATCGGCGCCAGGTACGGCGAATCGGTTTCCACCAACAGGCGATCGGCCGGCACCTTGCTCGCCACATCGCGCAACGCGTCCGCATTGCGGAACGTGACAATCCCGGACAGAGAAATGTAATAACCCATGTCCAACGCGGCTTTCGCCATGTCCCAGTCTTCGGTGAAGCAATGCAACACGCCTGCCTGAGGCAAAGCCGCTTCACGCAGCAGGTTCAGGGTATCGGTGCGCGCACCACGGGTATGAATGATCACAGGCTTACCGGTCTGCTGCGCGGCTTGCAGGTGCAGCCTGAACGATTGTTGCTGCAACTCGGCCGCTTCGGGTTCGTAGTGATAATCCAGACCGGTTTCACCGATCGCCACGACGCGCGGGTGATTGAGTTCCTGCAACAACCAGTCCAGCGCGGGAGCCGCGCCGGGCTGCACATCCAGCGGATGCACGCCGACCGAGCAGTCCACGTCGTCATACTTTTCGGCCAGGGCTTTGACGTCGGCGGCGTTGTCGACGCTGACGCCGATACACAGGAAGTGCCCTACCCCGCGCTGGCGAGCCGCATAAAGGGCGGCATCGAGGGAGCCGTCGTGGGCAGCAAGGTCAAGGCGATCGAGGTGGCAATGGGAATCTACGAGCATAAAAATGACTGCAACTTACATCGTATGAGTGGGACGGTCGGACTTCAGTGCTCCGGCCAGATGGGTTTCGATTCGACTGCGCGCGGTGTCGTCACCGTCGTTGAACTGTACGCCGACCCCGGCGGCTCGGTTACCCTGCGCGCCCTTGGGGGTGACCCAGGTGACCTTGCCGGCCACCGGGATTTTTTCCGGCTCGTCCATCAGGTGCAGCAGCATGAACACCTCATCCCCCAACTTGTAGCTTTTGTTGGTCGGGATAAACAGGCCGCCGTTCTTGATGAACGGCATGTAGGCGGCGTAAAGCACCGACTTGTCCTTGATGGCGAGGGACAAAATGCCGTTGCGCGGCCCAGGGCTTGCGGGTTCATTCATGCTGACCTCCACTGCTGATGCACAGAGTCTAGGCGCAGACGGTCACCTCTGGGTAGGCAAGGATGCCCACTGCACCAGCAGGGCTTCCAGCAGCAATACCCGATTGAGGTTGGCCTTGCTTAATACTTTCTGGCGCTGGGCGAGGATCCAGTCCTGGATGTTCAGCACTTTGTCCTGGGCGGTTTTTTGCGCGAGATATTGAATCACCTTGCGCATGTCCATCAGGCCCAGGCCTTCCTCATCCTGGGTCAACTGATAGCGCAGGATCAGGCTCGACCAGTCGCAGAACCAGTCGAACAGCAACAAGAGCGGGATCGCATTCCAGCCCTCGGCCAGTTGCGTCGGTGATTGCTGCTGCTTGAGTAACTTCTTCACGCCTTCGACCACTTGCGCGCGCTGTTCGCGAACACCTTGGGCCTGCAGGTTAACGGCCGCCAGGGGCGAGCCGGCAGCCAACGTCAGCAATTCGTCCCGCTCTTCTTCCGAACAATCGGGCAAGGCCCTGGCCAGCCAGGCCTGGCTCATGGCCGCGCTTGGCAGCGGACAGGCCTGCTGCACGCAGCGGCTCTTGATCGTCGGCAGCAGACGGCTTGGCTGGTGGCTGACCAACAGCAACACCGTGTCGCCGGAGGGCTCTTCAAGGCTTTTGAGCAAGGCGTTGGCCGCGTTGATGTTCATCGACTCGACCGGCTCGATCAGCACCACTTTGCGTCCGCCCAACTGGGCGGTCTGCACCACGAAACTGACCAGATCGCGCACCTGATCGACCTTGATCGCCTTGTCCGCTTCTTCCGGTTCCAGGATGTAGTTATCGGGGTGGCTGCCAGCCTTGAGCAACAGGCAGGATTTGCATTCGCCACAGGCATCCTGCGCGGTCGGACGCTGGCACAGCAGGCTGGCCATCAAGCGTTCGGCCAGCGCCCGCTTGCCGATCCCGGCCGGGCCGTGCAGCAAATAGGCATGAGCGTGCTGATTGCGACCGGCCAGTTGCTGCCAAAGGCTGTCCTGCCACGGATAGGCTTCAGCCACGGGTCAGCTCCAGCAGACGTGGCAGCAAGGCATCCAGCGCCTGCTGAACCTGCGCCAGCGGTTGCGCGGCATCGACCAGCACATAACGCGCCGGCTCCGCCGCTGCGCGCGTGAGGAAGGCATTACGCACGGCATCGAAAAACGTCCGGCCCTCAAGCTCGAAACGATCCAGTCGTCCGCGTGCGCTGGCGCGGGCCAGGCCGACTTCCACCGGCAGATCGAAGATCAGCGTCAGGTCGGGGCGCAGATCACCTTGAACGAAGGTTTCCAGCGCTGCGATCCGCTCCAGTGACAAGCCACGGCCGCCACCTTGATAGGCATAGGTCGAGTCCGTGAAACGATCACACAAGACCACTGCTCCACGGGTCAGCGCCGGGCGAATCACCTCGGCCAGGTGCTGGGCACGGGCCGCAAATACCAGGAGCAATTCGGTGTCCGGATTCATCACTTCATCGACCGGCGCCAGCAGCACTTCACGGATGCGCTCGGCCAACGGAGTACCGCCCGGCTCGCGGGTCAGCACGACCTCGATACCGGCGGCGCGCAGGCGCTCGGCCAGGTATTCACGATTGGTGCTCTTGCCGGCGCCTTCCGGGCCTTCCAGCGTAATAAACAAGCCAGTCACAGGCAGTCCTTAGTCAGAGTCATTGCGAGTTTTGCGGCGCGGCGGCTTCCGGTGCGGTCGTTGGTGCAGGTTCAGGCGCAGGTTCTTGCGGCGGTACTTGCGGCAAAGTCTCGGGAGCGGTGTCAGGTGATGCAGCCGGGATTGGCGCCTGTTCGGGCTCAGCCTGAGGTTCCTCAACCGGAGCCTCCGGCGATTCGGCCGCGGTCACGGGTGCCGGGCTGGAGCGGTAATCGGCGCGACGCTTGAGTTGATACTCTCGCACGGCGTTGTTATGGGTATCCAAGTCATCGGAAAACACATGACTGCCATCACCGCGAGCGACGAAATAGAGGCTGCTGCCATCCACCGGATTCAACGCCGCGTGGATCGCTTCGCGGCCGACCATGGCAATCGGAGTCGGCGGCAGGCCGGGGATCATGTAGGTGTTGTAAGGCGTCGCTTCCTTGAGATGAGCGCGAGTGAGCTTGCCGCTGTAACGGTCGCCCAGGCCATAGATCACGGTCGGATCGGTTTGCAGCATCATGCCGATGGCCATGCGCCGCACGAACACGCCGGCAATCTGCCCGCGCTCCTGCGGCACGCCCGTTTCCTTCTCGACCAACGAGGCCATGATCAGGGCCTGATACGGCCCGCTGTATGGCAAATCGGTTGCGCGCTGATTCCATTCCTTGGCCAGGACTTCGTCGAGACGGTCATAGGCGGTCTTCAGCAGCTCGACGTCGGTCATGCCACGTACGAAACGGTAGGTGTCGGGGAAGAACCGCCCTTCCGGGAAAATCCCGGTATGGCCGAGCTTGTCCATGACCTGGCTGTCGCTCAGGCCGTTAAGGGTGTGCTCGATTTTTTCTTCTTTGGCCAGCGCCACACGGACTTGATGGAAATTCCAGCCTTCGACCAGGGTGAGGCTGTATTGGACCATTTCCCCGCGCTTCCACAGGTCGATAAGGCCTTCGACAGTCATGCCGGGCGTCATGCGGTATTCGCCGCTGTGCAACGGTTGCTTGGGCAGGTTGAGGCGCCAGTACACGCGTAACCAGAACGCGTCCTTGATGACGCCGTCGGCTTCCATTCGCAAGAAGGTGCGGTTTGGCGTGGTGCCTTTGGGCACCTCCAACAGTTCTTCCTGAGTAATGTTCAGCGGCTGAACCAGCGCCGAATGAATTTTCCAGGCAGAAGCGCCCAACATCAGCCCCGCCAGAACCAGTCCGGTTTCCAGCAGCAGCAAGAATTTACGTCTCACGTATCAAGTATCCAGTAGCGCGCAGGCAATGGTTTGGAGTTTACGGGTGAGCGGCCCAACCGGCCAGCTCAGTGCGGCATAGGCTTGCACCGGCCAAACGCCATAGACACTGTTGCAGACAAACACCTCATCGGCCTGCTGCAGCTGTTCCAGCGTGATATCGGTGATTTCTGTGGGGATGCCCAGTGACTCGGCTTGAAACAATAATTCGGCACGCATCACGCCTTCTACGCCGCAGCGTTTGAGATCGGCGGTGATCAGCACGCCGTCGCGCACCAGGAACAGGTTGCTGAACACACCTTCAATCACTCGACCGTCCTGATCGAGCATCAAACCTTCGGCATGTTCGGAGTCCTGCCATTCGGCGCGCGCCATCACCTGTTCGAGACGGTTCAAGTGTTTGAGACCGGCAAGCAGAGGCTGAATGGAAAGTCGCGTGATGCAGGGAAACAGACGAATGCCTTGTTCTCTATGGGTCTTCGGGTAAGTCGCCGGGGGATTACCCGACAAAATACGACGGGCCTGGACCGAGGGATCAAATGCGTAACCGCGCAGGCTGTCGCCACGGGTCACGATCAGTTTGAGCACACCTTCCTGCAAATCCCCGGCGCAGGTCACCAGCTCCCTGACCACTGCCTCATGATCGAGGTTGATCGCCAGCCGCTGGCAGCCCTTGGCCAGACGCCCCAGATGACGATCCAGCAGTACCGGGGAGCCGTTACGTACGGCGATGGTCTCGAAAAGACCATCGCCGTACGCCAGGCCGCGATCTTTCAGCGACAGTGCGTCAGCCGGTTGACCGTCGACCCAGGTGTCCATCAGCCTGCGAACCGGCGGAACACCAGCGAGCCATTGGTGCCGCCAAAACCGAAGGAGTTGGACAGGACCACATCGATTTCCATGTTGCGCGCAGTGTGCGGCACGAAATCGAGATCGCAGCCTTCGTCCGGCTCATCCAGGTTGATGGTCGGTGGTGCCACCTGGCTGTTGATCGCCAGCACGCTGAAGATCGCCTCAACCGCACCGGCTGCGCCGAGCAGGTGACCGGTCATCGACTTGGTCGAGCTGACAGCCACGTTGTACGCGTGCTCGCCAAACACCGACTTGATCGCGTTGACTTCCGCGAGGTCGCCGGCAGGCGTCGACGTACCGTGGGCATTGATGTACTGCACTTGATCGCCATTGACCTTGGCATCGCGCAGCGCATTGGTAATACAGCGGGCCGCACCGGCGCCATCGGCAGGTGGCGAGGTCATATGGTAAGCATCGCCGCTGGTACCGAAACCGATCAGCTCGGCATAGATGGTCGCACCACGGGCCTTGGCATGCTCCAGCTCTTCCAGAACCAGCGCACCGGCACCGTTGGATAAAACGAAGCCATCGCGACCCTTGTCCCATGGACGACTGGCGCGGGTCGGCTCATCGTTGCGGGTCGACAGTGCGCGGGAGGCACCGAAGCCACCCATGCCGAGGCCACAAGCGGCCATTTCGGCGCCGCCGGCAATCATCACGTCGGCTTCGTCGTACATGATGTTGCGGGCTGCCATGCCGATGCAGTGGGTACCGGTGGTACACGCCGTGGCGATGGCATAGTTAGGTCCCTGTGCACCCAGGTGGATGGACAGGAAACCGGAAATCATATTGATGATCGAGCCAGGTACGAAAAACGGAGAAATCCGTCGTGGACCGGTCTCGTGCAGCGTGCGGCTGGTTTCTTCGATATTGGTCAGTCCGCCAATTCCCGAACCCATCGCCACGCCAATGCGCTCACGGTTGGCGTCGGTGACTTCCAGACCGGCATTGCGCACTGCCTGAAAACCTGCGGCCAGACCGTACTGAATGAACAGGTCGAGCTTGCGTGCTTCCTTGAGTGACAGGTATTCCTCGACATTGAAGCCCTTTACCGAGCCGCCAAAACGGGTGGAATAGGCAGAAAGGTCGGTGTGTTCGATCAGACCAATGCCACTGCGGCCAGCCAGAATGCCCTGCCAGCTGCTTGGCACATCCGTGCCCAGTGGCGACAACATACCCATACCGGTGACTACGACGCGTCTACGCGACACAGCACTCTCCTTTTTCAAATGACGACTTTGCATCAGGCCTAAAGAAAAAACCGCACGCCATGATGGCAGTGCGGTTTTTCCATGACAGCAAGCAACGATTACAAACTATTACGCCTGGTGGCTAGTAACGTAGTCGATTGCAGCTTGTACAGTAGTGATCTTCTCAGCTTCTTCGTCAGGGATTTCGGTCTCGAATTCCTCTTCCAGAGCCATCACCAGCTCAACGGTGTCAAGGGAGTCAGCACCCAGGTCTTCAACGAAGGAAGCAGTGTTGACCACTTCTTCTTCTTTAACGCCCAGTTGCTCGGCAACGATTTTCTTGACGCGCTCTTCGATGGTGCTCATACCTTGTTTTCACTCCTAATGGACAAATTCAGGCAGCTGGCCAGTGGGTAAGTGTATAGAAAGACTTTTCAGCTTTTCAACTGAAAGCTTCACTCCTCAAACCCGGTGACCCTCTGCCTATAAATAGATTGCAGCTTTATAACGGATTTTAGACAGCTCGTATGACATTTTTTTGAAGCAATCCGTCACATTTAACTCATGTACATCCCGCCGTTCACCGGGATTGTAGCCCCAGTAACGTAAGCCGCACCGTCGGAGGCAAGAAAAGCGACCACAGACGCGATCTCTTGAGCTTGTCCCAGACGACCCAGCGGAATCTGCGTCTGCAAGGCTTCACGCTGTGCCTCGGGCAGTTCGCGGGTCATATCGGTATCAATGAACCCTGGGGCCACCGAGTTTACCGTAATCGAACGCGAACCGACTTCACGCGCCAGTGCACGGCTGAAACCTTCCAGACCGGCCTTGGCGGCAGCGTAGTTTACTTGGCCTGCGTTGCCCATGGCACCCACAACCGAGCCAATACTGATAATTCGTCCCCAACGGGCTTTGGTCATACCGCGCAAAACGCCCTTGGACAGGCGGAACAGACTGTTCAGGTTGGTATCGACAACGTCATGCCACTCGTCGTCTTTCATGCGCATCATCAGGTTATCGCGGGTGATACCGGCATTGTTGACCAGGATCGCCGGCGCACCGAACTGCTCCTGGATGCTCGCCAGGACAGCCGCCACGGACTCGTCGCTGGTCACGTTGAGCTCAAGGCCGGTACCCTGGATGCCGTTTTCTTTCAGAGTGGCGGCAATACGCTCGGCACCCGAAGCGGAGGTCGCGGTGCCAACAACGATGGCGCCCTGACGACCCAGTTCCAGGGCGATAGCCTGGCCGATGCCACGGCTTGCACCGGTGACCAGTGCAACTTTACCTTGCAGACTCATGCAAGTTTCTCCTGATTCAGGCCAGCGCTGCACGGGCGGCAGCGAAAGCGTCTGGGGTATTGAGATTGGAAGTCGATACGCCTTCGGCGCAGCGTTTGTTCAGGCCGGCGAGTACTTTGCCAGGACCGCACTCGACCAGATTGGTCGCGCCCTTGGCTGCCAGTGCCTGGACCGACTCGACCCAGCGTACAGGCTTGTAAAGCTGCTCAAGCAGATCGCGCTTGAGGGTTTCCAGGTCGGCAGGCACTGCGGCACTGACGTTCTGCACGACAGGAATCTGCGGCGCCTGCCAGTCGATCGCGGCGATCGACTCGGCGAAACGCTGGGCTGCCGGACGCATCAGCTCGCAGTGCGACGGCACGCTGACCGGCAACGGCATGGCGCGCTTGGCGCCACGCGCCTTGCAGCCTTCAATGGCACGTTCGACCGCAGCCTTGGCACCGGCGATAACCACCTGGCCAGGGGAGTTGAAATTGACCGCGCTTACCACTTCGCCTTGCGCCGCTTCGGCGCAGGCTGCCAGCACATCGGCATCGTCCAGACCGAGGATCGCGGCCATGCCGCCCTGCCCGGCCGGAACGGCTTCCTGCATCAGCTGACCGCGACGCTCGACCAGCTTCACCGCGTCGCCGAGGCTCAGGCTGCCAGCAGCAACCAGTGCGCTGTATTCACCCAGGCTGTGACCGGCAACATAAGCCGGGCGCGCGCCGCCTTCCGCCAGCCACAAGCGCCACAGGGCGATCGAAGCGGTCAGAATGGCCGGCTGGGTTTTATCGGTTTGATTGAGTTGTTCTTCCGGCCCTTGCTGGGTCAGTGCCCACAGGTCGTAACCCAGAGCATCGGAAGCTTCTTTGAATGTTTCGAGGACAACCGGATGTTGCGCGCCCAACTCGGCCAACATGCCGAGGGACTGCGAACCCTGTCCCGGAAAGACGAATGCGAGGGAAGCAGACATGTAACAAGCCCCTAATGATCTTGTCGTCGGAGAATTGACGTCCCGCTTAGGGGGGACGCAAGAAACTGACAGTTGGATGGCCAATTGAACTGAGCGGTCACATTTAAGCATTGTCCGACGAAAACGCCTAAAGCAACAAATCCTCCAGACGACCGTGGATGCGTTCTGGCAGATTTTCCTGAATTTCGATCAAGGCACGGGAAATAGCACTCTGAAAACCCTGCACCCCGGCGGAACCGTGGCTTTTCACGACAATGCCCTGCAAACCGAGGAAGCTCGCGCCGTTATGTCGCGCTGGCGCCAGATCTGCTTGCAGACGCTTCATCAGCGGTAACGCCAACGCCCCCACCATGCGCGAAGGCAGGCTTTTCTTGAACAATGCCTCGATGCGCGCGGCAATCATGGTCGCCAGCCCTTCGCTGGACTTGAGCAGGATATTGCCGACAAAACCGTCGCACACCACGACATCCGCCTCACCGCGGTACAAACCGTCACCTTCGACAAAACCGATGTAGTTGATACCACGCGCACTTTGCAACAAGGTTGCAGCCAGCTTGACCTGCTGATTGCCCTTGATGTCCTCGGTGCCGATGTTCAACAAGGCCACCCGGGGACGAACGATACCCAGGGTTTCCGCCGCGACCGAACCCATCACCGCAAACTGCAACAGGTGTTCGGCACTGCAATCGACATTGGCGCCCAGATCGAGCAACTGGCAATAACCCTTCTGCGTCGGAATCGCCGCAACCATGGCCGGACGATCGATGCCCGGCAACGTCTTGAGCACGAACCGCGACAACGCCATCAACGCCCCGGTATTGCCGGCACTGACACACGCCTGGACCTTGCCGTCACGCAATAACTCAAGCGCCACGCGCATGGATGAATCAGGCTTGCCACGCAGGGCCTGGGCAGGTTTTTCGTCCATGGTGATGACTTCGGACGCCGGAGTAATCGACAGGCGCGCGCGATCCACAGCCGATTGGCCAGCGATCAATTCTTCAAGGAGGGAGGGTTGACCGACGAGGGTCAGGTGCAGCGAGGGCGTAGCAGACAGGCAAGCGATGCTGGCCTGGACAATGCTGCGGGGACCGAAGTCCCCGCCCATTGCGTCAATCGCGATGACTTGAGCGGACAAGTGATTACTCGTCAGCGCCCTTGTCGATCACTTTACGGCCACGGTATACGCCTTCTGGCGATACGTGGTGACGCAGGTGAACTTCACCAGTGGTTTTTTCTACAGACAGGGTGCTAGCCTCGAGAGCGTCGTGCGAACGGCGCATGTCACGGGCAGAGCGGGATTTTTTGTTCTGCTGAACAGCCATAATTGATTAACTCCTAAACGTTTGGGTCACGCTTTAACTGCGCCAATACACTGAACGGGTTGGACCGCGTTACCTCGTCCTCGCTCGGTTCGGGCTCATCTGCTCCCGCCGGCTGCTGGCATTCTTCCGGATGATGAGCAGGCACAATGGGCAAGGCGAGCAGAAGCTCCTCCTCGATCAGTGACTGCAGATCCAATGGATCTTCGCCCAGTTCCAGCACGTCATAACCTTTCGGCAACGACTGGGTATTCGCACCCTCCTTCACCACAGCATAACTGCATTCGCTATGGATCGGCAGGGTGACCAGCTCAAGACAACGCTGGCAAACCATTTTGACTTCAGTGTCGATAAAGCTGTGGATTACCACAGATTTACGTTCATCTCGTTCAAAAACGAATTTAGCCTGCACCGTACCGACATTGTCGGAAAGCGGGTCGCAGAGTCTCTCCAAATTGGCCAGCAGCATTTCACCTTGAAGGGTGGTGCCACGATCAGCCAATTTGCGCGGGTCAACGTGAGGTGGAATCGGGTCATTCAACATAGGCGCAGCATTATAGGGATGCACCCGCCCATGTCAAAGGAAATTCAGCCCTGTCCGTCACTTGGAAGCCTCGCTAGAATTCGCACCTGCCAATTGGAGATGCGCATGCTGCCTTTATTACTCGCTTCCAGCTCGGTCTATCGCCGGGATTTGCTGGCCCGCCTGCGGCTGCCATTCACTTGCAGCTCACCGGACATCGACGAAAGTCATCGTCCGGGCGAGGCTGCCATTGATCTGGTAAAACGCCTCGCCGAGCAAAAAGCCCGCGCACTGGCGCACAGCCATGACGCTCATTTGATCATCGGCTCCGACCAGGTCGCCGTGCTCGGCGACAGGATCATCGGCAAACCCCACACCTTCGAAAAGGCCCGCGAACAGTTGCTGGACTCCAGCGGTGCCAGCGTGACCTTCCTCACCGGACTGGCGCTGCTCAATAGCCAGACAGGCCATTGCCAGATCGACTGCGTGCCTTTCACCGTACACATGCGCTTACTCGACGCCGCACACATCGAACGCTACCTGCACGCCGAGCAGCCGTACGACTGCGCAGGCAGCTTCAAGGCCGAAGGTTTGGGTGTGAGCCTGTTCCGAAGCACCGAAGGCCCTGACGCCACCAGCCTTGTCGGCCTGCCGCTGATTCGCCTTGTGGACATGCTGCTGGCCGAGGGCGTGCAAATCCCCTGAACACCCCTCGCAGGAGCCGGCTTGCTGAAGATCGATGCTGAATCCTGTCTCGAGTTGCAGGACTTCATCGCTGGCAGCCAGCCCTTACCGGGCCGCGAGCGGCACAAAAAAACCGGCAATGGCCGGTTTATTTGTGCTTTCGCAAATCAGCGCAACGACGGACCGTTAAACCCCATCCACATCGCCAAATGCTCAGCCACGCTGGCACCGAGTTTTTTCGAGAAACGGTCGAATGGCGATTCCTGAACCGTGAAATCCACCAGTTCCTTTTCACCAATCACATCACGCGCGACCGAACTGGCGTTACCCAGGCCATCCACCAGCCCCAGCGGCAGCGCCTGCTCACCCGACCAGACCAACCCGGAAAACAGCTCCGGATGTTCTTTATCCTTCAGGCGATCACCACGGCCCTGCTTGACGCTGTTGATGAACTGCTTGTGCGTGGTATCGAGCACGCCCTGCCAGAACGCAGTCTCTTCAGGCTTTTGCGGCTGGAACGGATCGAGAAACGATTTGTGCTCGCCGGAGGTGTAGGTGCGACGCTCGACCCCCAGCTTCTCCATGGCGCCGACAAAACCGTAACCGGCCGCCGTCACACCGATGGAGCCCACCAGACTCGCCTTGTCGGCGTAGATCTGATCGGCAGCACTGGCGATGTAATAGGCACCGGAGGCACCGAGGTCGGAAATCACCGCGTACAACTTGGTATCGGGGTGCAGAGCGCGCAGACGACGGATCTCGTCATAAACGTAACCTGACTGCACAGGACTGCCACCCGGGCTATTGATGCGCAGGATGACACCCTTGACCTTCTTGTCTTCGAAGGCGGCACGCAGACTGCCAACGATATTGTCGGCGCTGGCCGGCTCCTTGTCGGCAATCATGCCGGTGATATCGATCAGCGCGGTGTAGTTGCCGCTGCGAGTCGCCGCTTTTTCCATGTCCATTAGCGGCGAGAACAGCAACAGCGCGCCAAACAGATACACGAACGTCAGCAACTTGAAGAAAATCCCCCAGCGACGTGAGCGACGCTGCTCCTGCACACCTGCAAGCAAGGTCTTTTCCAGCAGCTTCCAGCTCTTTTCGTCACCGCTCTCTGCACTCGCCTTTGCGGGCGCTTTCCATTCGTCGGTCATGCCATCTACCCCAGCAAAAACGTATTAAGCCCGCTGACTCAGCCAGGCGTGCAATTCTGAAAAGTGATCAATCGCCAAGCGTGGCTCAAACAGTTTCAACGCCTCGATCGACTGGGCGCCGTAGCTGACCGCCACCGAATCCATGCCGGCGTTGCGCGCCATCTGCAAATCGAAGGACGAGTCGCCGACCATCAGCGCCTGCTCCGGGCGAACCTCGCAATGCGCAAGGATCTGTTCAAGCATCAAAGGGTGGGGCTTGCTGGCAGTTTCGTCAGCGGCCCGGGTGATATCGAAATAATCCGCCCAACCGTGCGCCTTCAAAACCCGATCCAGCCCACGGCGCGCCTTGCCCGTTGCGACCGCCAGGTGATAACCCTCGGCACGAAACGCTTCCATCGACGCCACCACCCCCTCGAACAACGGAGAAGGCACAGCCTCTGAGGCAATGTAGTGGTCGGCGTAGTGCTCGCGAAAGGCGATCAACTCGGCATCGCTGATTTGCGGGTACAGCGTACGGATCGCTTCCGGCAGCCCCAGCCCGATGATGCCCTTGACGGCAAAGTCATCGCACAGTTGAAAGCCGGATCGTTCGGAGGCGACATGCATCGCCTCGACAATCCGACCAATGGAATCGGCCAGCGTGCCATCCCAATCGAAAATCAGCAGTTTGTAATCAGATGGGTGCACTCAGGCGCTCCACGGTTTTGGCCCACATCTCGTCGACCGGCGCCTGCAACTTGAGTTCACCGCCATCGGGCAACGGCACGGTCAGCATGTAGGCGTGCAGGAACAGGCGCTTGCCGCCCAGATCACGGATTTCCTTACTGAAGTCGTCATCGCCGTACTTGGTGTCGCCGGCGATGCAGTGCCCGGCGTGCAAGGTGTGGACGCGGATCTGGTGGGTGCGGCCGGTGATCGGCCTGGCTTCGATCAGGGTGGCAAAGTCGCCGAAACGACGCAGGACCTTGAACACGGTCACAGACTCCTTGCCCTCCTCCTCGTCGACCTCGACCATACGCTCGCCGGAGCGCAGATTGCTCTTGCCGAGCGCGGCCCGGACTTGCTTGATCGAAGACGCCCAGTTACCGCGAACCAGCGCCATATAGCGCTTGTCGACGCCATCACCACGCAAGGCCGTGTGCAAGTGACGCAGCATGCTGCGCTTCTTGGCGATCATCAGCAGGCCGGAGGTGTCACGGTCCAGGCGGTGAACCAGCTCGAGCTCCTTGCAATCGGGGCGCAACTGACGAAAGGCTTCGATGACCCCGTAATTCAAGCCGCTGCCGCCATGAACGGCAATGCCACAAGGCTTGTTGATCACGAGCAGCGCCTTGTCTTCGTAGACAATCGAGGCCTCGAGTCGCTGCAGCAGGCCTTGCGCCAGTGGCACGGGTTCGTCGCGCTCAGGCACGCGAACCGGCGGCACGCGCACGATATCGCCCGCCTGCAGCTTGTATTCGGGCTTGATCCGACCTTTGTTCACCCGCACTTCGCCTTTGCGCAAAATGCGGTAAATCAAGGTCTTGGGCACGCCTTTGAGCCGAGCGAGAAGGAAGTTATCAATACGTTGGCCGGCATATTCCGGCGAGACCTCAAGCAGTTGGACGCCTGGGGTCGAAGGGGCAGTAGTCGTCATGGCGCGGATGATAACAATTTTTTATGGAATTGAAGCACTTAATCATTGCTGCTATAGTCGCGAACGCCGCCAAAAGCGGCCTGGACAGCGGACCAACGGTCAAAAACCGGCCCTGACCAACGCAATTCACCAGGACGCGAGGCCGTCCTACGGGGCTTTCGCTACGTAACGGTGGAGTTTGCAGGTGTAACGAGCGCAGGTGACATGAGGCCTGAATCACGCCGTAAAGCAGAGTTCTCACTCGTTTTGCGAGCCATATTCACGGCCAGTTCACAAAGTGCAGTCAGCTGCGAATGACCCCGAGCGAACGCTTCGGAAACACCGCCTAAATTAGCCATGATGCGTGACCTCCCCTTTCGGAGCTCACGGTAAATGCCAACCCGCTGCGGATTCTGCGCGCGGCAGCACCCGAATTATCAGGGATACGTGTAGGGTGGAGATGCACAACCGCTGGACTGTGTAGCAATAGGCTTTATCAAGACGCTTCATCTCGTCCACAGCCGCCGGTTGATTCCTCCTCCTGACTGAGTGCTTAAGTAGCCACAGCAAGCAGGACGCGTACGTCGCGATGCAGGCCCTCATTGGCCGGACATCGCTGGACACGGGAATGGCCAACCACTCCCGACGCACCTGACACCGACCGTGAGAAGTCGTGTGTGCCGAACGCCGTTTCCGGCAGCCCGGAAACCGACGGTACTACATGAAAAGAATGCTGATTAACGCAACTCAACCCGAAGAGTTGCGTGTTGCACTGGTAGATGGCCAACGCCTCTACGACCTGGACATCGAATCCGGTGCACGCGAGCAGAAGAAGGCCAACATCTATAAAGGCCGGATTACTCGCATCGAACCAAGCCTTGAGGCTGCCTTTGTCGATTTCGGCTCCGAGCGCCACGGCTTCCTGCCCCTCAAAGAAATCTCCCGCGAATACTTCAAGAAAGCCCCGGAAGGTCGCGTCAACATCAAGGACGTCCTGAGCGAAGGCCAGGAAGTCATCGTTCAGGTCGAAAAAGAAGAACGTGGCAACAAGGGCGCAGCCCTGACCACCTTCATCAGCCTGGCCGGCCGTTATCTGGTGCTGATGCCGAACAACCCGCGTGCCGGCGGCATCTCCCGCCGCATCGAAGGCGAAGAGCGCAACGAACTGCGTGAAGCGCTGAATGGCCTGGTTGCCCCGGCCGACATGGGTCTGATCGTGCGCACTGCCGGCCTGGGCCGCAGCAGCGAAGAAATGCAGTGGGACCTCGACTACCTGCTGCAACTGTGGACCGCCATCAAAGAAGCCTCGCTTGACCGCGCCGCGCCGTTCCTGATCTACCAGGAAAGCAACGTGATCATCCGCGCCATCCGCGATTACCTGCGCCAGGACATTGGCGAAGTGCTGATCGACAGCGTTGAAGCCCAGGACGAAGCCCTGACCTTCATTCGCCAGGTGATGCCGCAGTACGCCAGCAAGATCAAACTGTACGAAGACAGCGTTCCGCTGTTCAACCGTTTCCAGATCGAAAGCCAGATCGAAACCGCCTTCCAGCGCGTGGTTGAACTGCCTTCCGGCGGCTCCATCGTCATCGATCCGACCGAAGCCCTGGTGTCCATCGACATCAACTCGGCGCGCGCCACCAAAGGCAGCGATATCGAAGAAACCGCCCTGCAGACCAACCTTGAAGCCGCCGAAGAAATCGCCCGTCAGTTGCGCCTGCGCGACATCGGCGGCCTGATCGTCATCGACTTCATCGACATGACCCCTGCCAAGAACCAGCGCGCCGTGGAAGAAAAAGTCCGCGAATGCCTGGAAGCTGACCGCGCTCGCGTGCAAGTCGGTCGCATCTCGCGCTTCGGCCTGCTGGAAATGTCTCGTCAGCGCCTGCGTCCATCCCTGGGCGAAAGCAGCGGCATCGTTTGCCCGCGTTGCAACGGCACCGGCATCATCCGTGACGTTGAATCGCTGTCCCTGGCGATCCTGCGCCTGATCGAAGAAGAAGCCCTGAAAGACCGCACCGCCGAAGTTCGCGCACAAGTGCCGATCCCGGTGGCCGCGTTCCTGCTCAACGAAAAACGCAACTCGATCACCAAGATCGAACTGCGCACCCGTGCCCGCATCATCATTCTGCCGAACGATCACCTCGAAACGCCGCACTTCGAAGTGCAACGTTTGCGTGACGACAGCCCGGAAGCTGCGACCAACCAGTCCAGCTACGAAATCGCCGCTGCCGCTGCCGAAGTTGAAGAAGTTCAGCCAGCCGCCGCGACCCGCACCCTGGTTCGCCAGGAAGCTGCGGTCAAGACTGCACCGGCCCGCGCCAATGCTCCGGTTCCGACCGAAGTGGCAGCCCCGGTTGCCGCACCCGCCGCCGCGCCAGAGCCAAGCCTGTTCAAAGGCCTGGTGAAGTCGCTGGTCAGCCTGTTCGCTACCAAGGAAGAGCCAGCGGCTCCCGTAGTAGTTGAGAAGCCGGCCACCGAGCGCCCAGCTCGCAATGAAGAGCGTCGCAACGGTCGTCAGCAGAGCCGCAACCGTAACGGCCGCCGCGATGAAGAACGCAAGCCGCGCGAGGAACGTGCACCGCGTGAAGAACGCGCACCACGCGAACCACGCGAAGAGCGTCAGCCACGCGAAGCCCGTGAAGAGACGCCAGCCGTAGCCCGTGAAGAACGTGCTCCACGCGCACCGCGTGAAGAACGTGCACCGCGCGCTCCACGCGAAGATCGCAAGCCACGTGGCGAGCGTGAAGAACGCGTTCGTGAGCTGCGTGAGCCACTGGATGCCGCTCCAGCTGCCGCTGCTGCTGTGACTGCCAATGCTGAAGAGCGTCCGGCCCGTCAGCCACGTGAAGAACGCGCGCCACGCCCACCGCGTGAAGAACGTCAGCCACGTGCCGAGCAGGCCGCTGCCGCTGTAGCCGAAGAAGAGCTGCCGACCAACGAAGAGCAACTGCAGGAAGAAGGCCAGGAAGGCGCCGAAGGCGATCGTCCACGCCGTCGCTCCCGTGGCCAGCGTCGCCGCAGCAACCGTCGCGAGCGTCAACGTGATGCCAACGGCAACGTGATCGAAGGGTCGGAAGAGTCCGAAGCCGGCGATAACGCTGAAGCGCCAAGCACTGCCGATCTGGCCGCCGGCCTGGCAGTTACCGCAGCCGTTGCCAGCACCGTGATCAGCGCGCCGGCCGAAGCACAAGCCAACGAGCAAGCCGAACGCGCCACTGCCGCCAACCTGGAAACTGCTCCGGTTGAAGCGCCAGTCGTTGAAGCGACCACGCCGGTAGAAGTGACCGTTTCGCCGGAAATCGAAGTGGCCCAGGCGCCAGAAGCCCAGCCAGTGGTTGAAGCCGCTGCCGAGCCGGTTGTCGTTGCCCAGGCACCTGCCGAGGTTGCGGAACCGGTGGTTGAAACTGTTGCTGAAACCGTGACCGAAACCGTTCGTGAAGTTCGCGAAGAGCAAACTGCGTTCAACTGGGTGGCCGAGCCAGCCGTTGCTGAAACACCTGCTCCAGCGCCGGTTGCTCAAGCCGAAGTAGCTGAAGCGGTGGTTTCCGAGCCGGTTGTTGCAGCTGCCGAGCCAGCACCCGTGGTAGAAGCACCGGTTGTTGCCGAAACGCCAGCGCCTGTCGTTGCAGCCGCCCCGGTCAGCGCCCTGACACCAAGCGGCCGTGCGCCGAACGACCCGCGCGAAGTGCGTCGTCGCAAGCGTGAAGAAGAGCGCCTGCAGAAGGAAGCCGAACTGGCTGCCGCTGCTGCTCAGGCTGAAACCGCTGTTGCTGAAGTGGTCGAGGCAGCGCCTGCCCCTGTTGCCGAAGTCGCCGCCGAGCAGGCTGAATCGGTGATCGAGGAAGCGCCACGCTCCGTTCAGGAAGCGGTAGAGCAACACGAACAAGCCGAGGAAAAAGAACACGAGCCTAAACCACTCGTCTGATTCCATCGGTCAATAAAAAGCCCCGCCTGGTGAACCCAGGCGGGGCTTTTTTATATCTGTAAGCTTCACCCCATTCCCACAGGATCTATATTTATTTGAAGATCAGCGCTTCGGGCACATCCACATCCCACAACACCCCCGGATCATCCACCGTCACTTCAACCACCCGCCCCTGCGCAAACAACGGCTTGGCCCCGCGATCACCCGACAACGCCATCAACCCCGATCCAAAGCTGCGGCCGAATCCCACCGGGTGGCCGTATTCGCTGTCCTGCACCGGCACGCTGATGCAGCCATCAGCAATCTGCGCCACGACGTGCTCAATACTTGAAGGCAGGATGAACGGCATATCCCCCAACACCATCAGCCAGCCATCGAGTTGCGCACTCGCACTAACTCCCGCGGCGATGCTGTCACCCATTCCCGCGGATTCGATCAGCACGATTTCACAGCCATAAGCCTTGGCCATACGAATCACTTGGGGCCGCTCAGCTGTGGTGACCAACACACGCTTATCCAGCGTGGCAGGCAGATTCACCAGCACCTGCTCGATCACCGAACGGACCGCGCCATCACGCCCCGTGCAGTCCGCCAGCAACTTGTCTTTTTCCTGGCCTGCGACCTGCCGAAAACGGCTGCCCTGCCCCGCCGCCAGAATGATGACGCCGATGGACTCACTCATACGCCCTCCCGCAACGGCTTCTTCTGTTTCAGCTCGACGCCGTTCTTGATCGCGACAATCTCGGCCATCAGCGACAAAGCGATTTCCGCCGGGCTGTGGCTACCAATGTGCAAGCCGATCGGGCCGTGCAGCCGCTCAATGGCCTGTGGCGACAAGCCTAGTTGAGCCAGGTTTTCGCGACGTTTCTGGCTGTTGACCCGCGACCCCAGCGCGCCCACGTAGAAGGCTTTGGAATCCAGGGCGGTGAGCAGCGCCATGTCGTCCAGGCGCGGGTCGTGGGTCAACGCGACAATCGCTGTGCGCTCGTCGGTCTGGATGTTCAGCACTGCATCGTCGGGCATGCCCGAAACAAAACGGCCGTGCTGCTCTTCCCAACCGTAGACGAACTCGGTGCGCGGATCGCAGATCAGCACTTCGAAATCCAGCAGCCGCGCCATCTCGGCGACATACCGGGACAACTGGCCCGCGCCGATCAGCAACAAACGCCAACGCGGACCATAGATTGCGCGCAATACCTGCCCGTCGAATGTCAGCACATCCGACTTGCTGGCAGGCTTCAGGATCACTTCGCCAGTGTCGAGATCAAGTTCCCGCGCGACGATTTCATGGGCTTCACAGCGGGTCAGCAATTGCTCGACCCAATCCGCATCACCGACCCGTTCCTCGGTCAAACGCAAGGTGCCGCCGCACGGCAAACCGAAACGCGCGGCTTCTTCACGAGTGACGCCGTAGGTAATGAGTTGTACCGGAGGCCCGTCAGGCGGGATTCGACCGTCATGCAACCGCGCAATCAGGTCATCCTCGACGCAACCGCCGGACACCGAGCCGATCACGACACCGTCCTCGCGCAGCGCCAGCATGGCACCAGGCGCCCGGGGCGCAGTGCCCCAGGTCTGAACCACGCTGTACAACACCACCCGCTGACCGGCGCGGCGCCATTCCAGCACGCTGCGCAGGACGTTCAGATCGACGCTGTCCATCAGGCCGGCGCCTTCTTCCAGTCTTGCAGCTGATAGCGAACCGGCAGGTTGCGAATGCGTTTGCCGGTGGCGGCGAAGATCGCATTACACAGCGCCGGGGCAATCGGCGGCACACCCGGTTCACCCACACCGCCCAAGGGTACGGTGCCGGGTGGCGTAACCAGATGCACAGCGACTTGCTTCGGCGCCAGTGACATGCGCGCCACTTCGTACATGTGGAAGTTGTCCTGCTGGACCTTGCCGTCCTTGAAGCTGATCTCGCCCAACACCGCATTGCCCAGGCCCATGACGCAAGCGCCTTCGAACTGCGCGCGAATCCGCTCGGGGTTGATCTGCGGCCCGCAATCCACGGCAATGTCGGCCTTGTGCACGATCAACGTGCCATCGTCTTTGACTTCGACCTCGATCACCGCTGCCACGTAGGTGACGAAGCTGTAATGCACCGCCAGCCCCAGGCCTCGGCCCTTCGGCAACTCACGCCCCCATCCGGCGGCTTTGGCGGCGGTCTCCAACACGGTACGCAGGCGACCGGTATCGATCGGATAGCGCTCGGGCGATTCGCCGTAGTTCCATTCTTCGCTCAGGGTGCGAGGATCAATCTGCCGGTCCGGCCCGAGCAATTTGATCTGATACTTGAGCGGGTCCTGCCCGGCCTTGTGGGCCAGTTCGTCGATAAAGCTCTGGATCGCGAAGCCGTGCGGGATGTTCGACACCGAGCGATACCAGCCCACGCGGGTGTGTACCGTCGCCTCGGGGTTTTCCAGGCGCACATTCGGGATGGCATAGGCCATGTTGGTGAAGCCCATGCCCAACTCGAAAGCCGCCTCGTGATTCATGCCCGGGGCGAACAACGCGGTAATGCTCGGCGCCACTGTGCGGTGCAACCAGCCAGACGGCAGGCCATCCTTGTTCAGACTGGCCTTCAGGTATTCGGCCGACACGGTGTGGAAGTAGGAACAATGAATGTCGTCCTCACGGGTCCACTGCACGCGCACGGCCTTGCCCGGAAATTCCTTGGCGAGAATGGCCGCTTCGATAATGAAGTCTGGCTTGGATTTGCGCCCGAAGCCGCCACCGAGCAAGGTCACGTTGAAAGTGACCTTATCGAATGGCAGACCAAGACGCTCGCCGATCCGTTCACGGGTGACCTGCGGCGCCTGACTCGGCCCCCACGCTTCGCACGCGCCATCCTTGTAGCGGGCGATGGCGACCATCGGCTCCATCGGTGATTGCGACAGGTGCGGCAGATAGTAGGAGGCCTCCAGCGTGCTGTCGGCGCCGCTCATGGCTTCGTCGATGTTGCCGGTATTGCGGATGACTTTGCCAGGCTTGAGGGACGCGGCTTCCAGTTCCTTGCGATAGGCGATCGAGTCGTAACTGGCGTTGGCACCGTCATCCCACTCGATTTTCAGCGCTTCGCGGCCCTTGATCGCGGCCCACGTATTGTTCGCCACCACGGCAATGCCGCCCAGCGGTTGAAATTCCGATGGCAGCGGACGGCTTTCAATTTGCACCACTTTGACCACGCCCGGCACTTTCATCGCCGCGCTGGCATCGAAGGTTTTGACCTTGCCGCCATACACCGCAGGCCGGGCAATGGTGGCGAACAGCATGCCGTCGAAATGCACATCGGCGCCGTAGACCGCACGACCGTTGACGATGTCGTCACCGTCGATGGCCTTGGTGCCTTCTTTGCCGATGTAGCGGAATTCAGACGGTTGCTTGAGCTTCAGGCTGTCACGCGCCGGTACGGCCAGGGCACCGGCGGCGGCAGCCAGCGCGCCGTATTCCAGTTCACGACCGGAAGGTTTGTGAATGACTTTGTGCAACTGCGCATGGCATTCGCCGACCGGTACTTTCCACTGATTGGCAGCGGCCTGTTCCAGCATGGTCCGCGCGGCGGCGCCACAGCGGCGCATTGGCTCGTACCAGTGACGCATGCTGCGTGAACCGTCGGTGTCCTGGTTGCCGAAGCGCACTTCGTCGCCCGGTGCCTGCTGCACTTTGACCCGCGCCCAATCAGCTTCCAGTTCATCGGCAACCACCATGGTCAGACTGGTTCGCACGCCCTGACCCATTTCCGAACGGTTGCACATCACGGTCACCGTGCCATCGCCGGCGATGCTCACGTACACCTTGGGATCATCCACCCAACCATTGGGCATGCCGTCGGCGCCGAACTTCTTCACTTCTTCGGCAAACACGTCCTGCCAGCCCCAACTCGCGGCGACCACCAGGGCACTGGTAACGCCCACCCCTTTGAGGAAACCACGGCGACTGAGGTTGCTCAGGGCGAAATCCATCGGCAACTGGCTCATGCCTTGGCCTCCTTCAGGTGGGTGGATGCCTGGCGAATGGCGGTCTTGATGCGGTTATAAGTGCCACAGCGGCAGATATTGCCGACCATCGCCTCTTCGATCTGTTCGTCGCTCGGGTTCGGATGGGTCTTGAGCAGTGCGGTGGCGGACATGATTTGCCCGCCTTGGCAGTAACCGCATTGGGCCACTGCGGAGTCGAGCCAGGCTTGTTGAACCACTTTGCCCACCGGGTCGGCGTGCAGGTTGTCGATAGTGGTGACGTTCTGGCCGATCACCGAGCCGATCGGCGTGATGCAACTGCGCGCCGGCGCGCCTTCGATATGAATGGTGCAAGCACCGCACAGGCCCATGCCGCAGCCGAATTTGGTGCCGTTATAACCAGCCACGTCGCGGATCGCCCAGAGCAGCGGCATGTCCTCGGTGACGTCGAGTTGATGGTCTTGACCGTTGAGTTTCAGGGTAATCATGGGCACGCCCGCATATTTCTTGAGTTATGGGGTCGAGCAATCTGCCGTGGGATCTTGGTTCGGCACGCAGATCGACTCAGGCTAATGGGCTCTCTTGTGCGAACGCAGACGTCTGCACCGGGCCTTTGGTGAAACAAATGCTTGCATCGTTAGCCGGCTAAGTTAACCCAGCATTAACAAAAAAGCCCTGCTGAGACAGGGCTTATTTGCTGCAAGCTTCAAGCTGCAAACTTTCCGTGAAGGCGAAACAGCCCATAGCCTGCGATCTGTAATTGTAGCTTGTAGCCAGTGGCTTGCAGCTTGCCGCTGTTGCACTAATACCGGTTCGGCTCCATTTCCAGCTCGACATGGAAACGATCTGAAATGTCTTTCTGGATACGTTGCGCGAGGTCGAGCAACTGCAGGCCGGTGGCGCTGCCGTAGTTGACCAGTACCAGCGCCTGCAATTTATGCACGCCCGCATCGGCATCACGGAAACCTTTCCAGCCGGCGCGCTCGATCAGCCAGCCTGCGGCGATTTTCATCTGCCCGTCGGGTTGTGCGTAAGCCACCAGGTCCGGGTATTGACCCTTGAGCTGAGCGACCAGCGCCGCTGGCACTAACGGATTCTTGAAGAAACTGCCGGCATTGCCGAGCACCGCCGGGTCGGGGAGTTTTTCGTTGCGGATGCTGCAAATGGCCTGGCTGACATCGGTGGCGGTCGGGTGCTCGATGCCTTGCTCGGTCAGGCGCTGACGCACCGGGCCGTATTCCAGATGCAAATGCGCGACGCGGCTCAAGGCGAAGCGTACGCGCAGGATCAACCAGCGCCCCGGCTCCTGTTTGAACAGGCTGTCGCGGTAGGCGAAGTTGCATTCTTCCAGGCTGAAATCGCGCAGTTCACCGCTATGACGATCGAGCGCGGTCAGGCCAGCGAACACGTCCTTGATCTCAACCCCGTAGGCGCCGATGTTCTGCATCGGTGCCGCACCGACAGTGCCAGGAATCAGACTGAGATTTTCCAGGCCCGACAATCCCTGCGCCAACGTGTGCTGCACAAACGGATGCCAGGGCTCACCGGCCTCGGCCTCAATCACCACCTTGCTGCCGTCATCGCTGAGCACACGAATCCCGCGAGTGGCCATGCGCAGCACCAACGACTCGATGTCCGCCGTCAGCAGCAAATTGCTGCCGCCGCCGATCACCAGCACCGGCACCTGATGTTCCAGCCCGTAGGCCAGGGCCTCCCGTACATCGGCGTCGCTATGGGCTTCGGCGAACAACCGGGCCCGGACATCCACGCCAAAGCTGTTGAAGGGCTTGAGCGAAACCTGCGACCGAACCTGCAAACTCATAACCGTCCCTTCAGTTCGACCACCAGCAAATCACTGGCGCGTTCGATCAGATCCAGCACTTGCTCAAAGCCCTGATCGCCGTCGTAATACGGGTCCGGGACTTCGTCGATTTCCGACTGATAACGGCGCAGGAACAAATCCAGCTCAGCCCTGCCCCGGGCCGGTTGCAAAGCCTTGAGGTTGCGCAGGTTGCTGTTGTCCATCGCCAGGATCAGGTCGTAGGTGGCGAAATCGGCGCGGGTCACTTGCTGGGCGCGTTGGGCCGACAGGTCGTAGCCACGCAGCTTCGCCGCCGCCTGACTGCGTCTGTCCGGCGCCTTGCCGACGTGCCAGTCACCAGTGCCGGCGGAGGCGACTTCGACCTGACTGGCCAACCCTGCTTCACGCAGTTTGTGGCGCAACACGCCTTCGGCCGTGGGCGAACGGCAGATGTTGCCCAGGCAGACAAACAGAACCCGCATCAGGCCTCCAGCAGGCGACGAACGCGCTCAAGGTCTTCAACAGTATCGACGCCCGGAGGCGGCGCGATCAGCGCATCGGCGACGTGAATCCGCACGCCATGCCACAGCGCACGCAACTGTTCCAGGCACTCGGTATTTTCCAGCCAGCACGGGCCCCAGCTGACGAAGTCATGCAGGAAACCGGCGCGATAGGCGTAGATGCCGATGTGGCGGCGGTACGGCACGCCTTCCGGCAACTGCTCGCGGCTCTGGGCGAACGAGTCCCGCGCCCATGGCAGCGTGGCGCGACTGAAGGTCAGCGCCAGGCCATTGAGATCGCTGACGACTTTGACCACGTTGGGGTTGAACAGGGTTTCCACGTCTTCGATCGGCTCGGCCAGGGTGGCCATGCGCGCTTCGGTGTGGGCGGCCAGGTTGGCGGCGACCTGATCGATCACACTCGCCGGAATCAACGGCTCGTCACCCTGGACGTTGACCACGATGGCGTCGGGCGCCAGGCCCAGCTTGGTCGCGACTTCCGCCAGGCGATCGGTACCGGAGTTGTGATCTTCACGGGTCAGCACCACTTCGGCGCCAAAGCCCTGGCAGGCCTCGACAATGCGCACATCGTCAGTGGCGACCACTACGCGTTGGGCGCTGCTTTTGCTCGCCTGCTCCCAGACGTGCTGGATCATCGGCTTGCCGGCGATCAACAGCAGTGGTTTGCCCGGCAAACGGGTGGAGGCGAAGCGCGAAGGAATGACAACGGTAAAGGCTGTGGTCATTTATCCAGACGCTCGTCGGTGGTCAGGGTGCGGGCCTCGGTTTCGAGCATCACCGGGATGCCATCGCGAATCGGGTACGCCAGGCCGGCGCCCTTGCTGATCAGCTCGGTCTTGTCGGCGCTGAGCTTGAGCGGGCCTTTGCAGACGGGGCAAGCGAGGATGTCGAGCAATTTGGTGTCCATGAGCATTCCCTGGATAAAAACGGATTTAAGGCAACAGTCGAGCCGGCAACAGGCGCATCAACTGTGTATCGAACCAGGCCACGAAGGCCGGCGACGGCACAGCATCGACCGCCAGGTACCACCAGTCGGCGGCGGCGAAGGCACGGCACTTCACCGCGTCCTTTTCGGTCATCACCAACGGCAATGACGGGGTGAAATTCAAGGCCTGCACACTGTATTCGGCGTGGTCGGCGAACGCGTGCGGCACCGGCTGCCAGTGTAGCGTTTCGAGGGTCTTGAAGAAACGCTGCGGGTTACCGATCCCGGCCACCGCGTGCAGCGCCTGACCTGCGGGAAAGTGATCGAGGGGGCGATGCTCACCGCTTTGCAGATTGACCAGCGCTGTCGGTTGCAGCTGGAAGGCAAAACCGCCGTCACGATCAGCCGTGGCGCCGTTATAAAGCACTGCATCAACGCTTTGCAGGCGCTCGACCGGTTCGCGCAACGGCCCGGCGGGCAGGCATCGTTGATTGCCCAGGCCTCGGGCAGCGTCGATCAGCACCAGCTCCAGATCCCGAGCCAGACGGTAATGCTGCATGCCGTCATCGGAGAGGATCAGGTCCAGCGGTTCGCTCGCCAGCAAGGCTTTGACCGCGGCGCTGCGGTTCGGGTCGATCATCAGCGGCACGCCGGTGCGCTGCACGATCAACAACGGTTCGTCACCGGCAATTTCAGCGCTGTGTTCCGCCTCGACGCGCCATGGTAACTGTGGCGGTTTGGCGCCGTAACCACGACTGACCACGCCAACCCGCAAACCGCTGCGCTGGCAATGCTGGATCATCCACAGAATCAACGGCGTCTTGCCGGTGCCGCCGACGGTGATGTTGCCGACGACGATCAGCGGCACGGGCGGCTGGTAGATTTCACCCTCGCCCGCCAGAAAGCGTTTGCGCTTTTTGTCGACCACACGCCGGTACAACCACTCCAGCGGCTGCAACAGCTTCAGGGCCGGATGGCCTCGGTACCACGCGGCAAGCAGGCGATCGGACATGGCCATCAGGGCGCGGGCGGCGCCGCCTCGACTGTGGTCATGCGCAAGTGGTTGAAGCCGAGTTTGCCGGCGGCGTCCATGGCCGTGATGACCGATTGATGCTGGGATTTACCGTCGGCACTGATGGACAGCGGTCGGCTGGTATCGCCGTTGGACTCTTTCTGCAAGGCATCCATCAGGGTGGCCAGGTCGCTTTTCGGCAGCACCTGGTTGTTCACCGAGAACACGCCGTCAGCACTGATGGCGATGTCCAGTTGCTTGGACTGGTCTTCTGCCGGCGAACCGCTGACGGCCTCGGGCAGCTCGACGCGCAACTGGGTTTCACGGGTGAAGGTGGTGGTTACAACGAAAAACAGCAGCAGGATAAACACCACGTCGATCAGCGACGCGAGGTTGATGTCCACGTTCTCCCGTTGCTTGCGGCGGAATTTCACGCTTTGCCCTCGGCCAGATCCACATCGCGGTCGCCCTGCACTACCTCGACCAGCTTGATCGCTTCCTGCTCCATCCCCACCACCAGCTCATCGATCCGGCGTTGCAGGAATCGATGGAAGAACACCGACGGGATACCGACCATCAAACCGGCCGCCGTGGTGATCAAGGCCTTGGAAATACCTCCGGCCAGCACCGACGCGTTGGTGGTCATGCCACTGCCGGTAAATGCGCTGAAAATATCGATCATGCCCAACACCGTACCCAGCAAGCCGAGCAACGGCGCCATGGCGGCGATGGTGCCGAGGGCATTGATGTAGCGCTCCAGCTCGTGGATGACCCGGGCGGCGGCCTCTTCGATGCACTCTTTCATGATCTCGCGACCATGTTTGGAGTTGGCCAGGCCCGCGGCCAGAATCTCACCCAGCGGCGAGTTGGCGCGCAGTTCCTTGAGTTTTTCTTTATTGAGCTTTTTGTCCTTGATCCAGACCCAGACCTGCCCGAGCAAATGCTCCGGGGTCACGCGGCTGGCCCGCAGGGTCCAGAGACGCTCGGCAATGATCGCCATTGCCGCGATGGAACTCAGGATGATCGGCAGCATCATCCAGCCGCCGGATTTGACCAATTCCCACACAGTGTCAGTCCCCTCGAAAAAGTGCGCCACTCTAACATAGGGGTTGGACGCACCGAAGACCGTGATGTCGCATCCGGTCGGGCTTTAATAACGCTCGGTTATGGATTCAGTCATGGCGGATCGCGCCAGAACCGTCGATCCAGAAGCATTGAGCGTGGTGATTCGAACCGCCCCAGTTGCAGATGAATGGCGCCCTGCTCTGCGCTGTCGTAGATCGTTATGCCACGTTTGCGGTAGCGCGCCACGACCGTTGGATGTGGATGGCCGAAGGAATTGCCGTGCCCGCGGGAAACCAGCACCGCTTTGGGTTGCAAGCCGTTGAGCAGCGCTATGGACGACGAACTGCGGCTGCCATGATGCGGTGCCTGCAACCAGTCAGTCGGCACGGCCAATGGACTGTCGAGCAATGATCGCTCGGCGGCGGCATCGATATCACCGGTCAGCAGCAACCGTTCGGCATTGGCTTCGATCTGTAAAACACAGGACTTCTGATTGCTGTCCCCGGCTGCCGACCATTGCCAGAGCCGGAACTGAACGCCATCCCAGGTCCATTGCCGGTCGGTTTCACAGGCCTGAGCTTGCAGTTCGGCAGGCAGGGCCTGCGGATCGCCACTGATCACGCGCTTGACCGGCAGCCCACTGGCAACTGCCCGGGCACCGCCGGCATGATCGGCGTCAGCGTGGCTGATCAGCATCACGTCGAGTTCTTTCACCCCCAGTTTGCGTAATGACGGCAGTACGACCCGCTCTCCCAGGTCGAAATCACCGAAACGCGGGCCGGTGTCATACAGCAGCGCGTGATGGCGAGTGCGCACCAGAATCGCCAGGCCTTGGCCAACATCCAGTTGCCAGATGTCGGCGATACCTTCGGGCAGTTCTGCGCGTGGGGGAAATACCAGCAACAGCAACATCGGCCACCCCAGCGGGCGCATGGGTACCCCCCGGGGCAGTAACAATAGACAGGCGCCTATCGCCCCCACGCACCAGACCCAGAACGGGATCGCCATGGGCACCCACGCCGGAATGCGCCCAGCGACCAACGCCAGTCCCTTGAACAGGCCATCGATCAAACCGCCCGCCAGCCACAACAGGCCCTCGCCCACATAAGGCAGCGGCAACAACACGGTGCCGAGCAATGCCGGAGGCAGCACCACCAGACTGATCCAGGGCACCGCCAGCAAGTTGACCAGCGGCCCGCTGACACTGATTGGCAACCCCAGCACCAACAGCAAAGGCAACAGGCCAATGGCGATCAACCATTGGGCGCGGGTCCAGGTTTGCCACCAGCGCCAAGGGCCCAGGCGACCACCAAAGGTAAAAATCAACACCGCGACTGCGGCGAAGGACAACCAGAACCCCGGCTGCAAACTGGCCAGCGGATCCAGCAGCAATACGCCATTAAACGCCAGCAATAACGGCCACCAGGCACCGAGGTGACGAAAACGCAGGCGCCACAACAACACCAGGCCGATCATCAAACAGGCACGGCGTACCGGGACATCAAATCCGGCCAACAGTCCGTAACCGAGCGCGGCACTGAATGCCAGGCCACAGGCCCAGGGCAACCAGGGCAGACGGTTCGGCCACAGTCCAGAGCGGGCCAGACCGGCGATCAGCAGGTACACCACGCCCGCCAGCAAACCGATGTGTTGCCCGGAAATCACCAACAGGTGCACGGTGCCGGTGTCTTGCAGCACTTGCCAGTCTTCACGGCTGAGCCCCGCGCCATCCCCCAGCACCAACGCTGCCAGCGCAGCCGTTCGACCCTGGGCATCCACTGCCAGCAGCCTCTGGCGGATGCCATCGCGCCAGGCCCACCTCGCCTCGGACAGTCGCTCGCCGTCCTTGACCGTACCCGTCGCACCAATGCCCTGCGCCAATAACCAGGCCTGATAATCGAAAGCCTGCGGATTGAGCAAACCGACAGGACGCTTCAGCTTGATCGCCAATCGCCAGCGCTCGCCGCTTTTTACCGGCGGGCCGTCGTACCAGGCCAGGCGCATGAGTGTCGGCACCTTCCCGTGTCGCGACGTAGCCTGCGCCAACTCAAAGCGAACCACCGCCTCGCCGTTCTCGGGCAATCCCGTCACCTGCCCTTCGACCCAACGGGTTTCACCGTCCAGGCTCGGCGCCAAACGGTCATCCAGTGCCCATTGGGCCTGCACGCAGGCCCAACTCAAACCGAACAGGAAAAACGCCGTCGGATACGACTTGAACGGCAACAACATCAAACCGACAACCGGCATCAACCACCACAACCCGACCGGCGGCAATGCCGGTAAAAAACGCAGGGCCAGCAGACCCAACGCCAGCGCCATCATCCCTGTGCGCATAAGCCCGTCCTTGAGAGTCCCGGCCTTAGGCATAGACGTCCGGGCGCACGCTCGTCGTTATCAATTGTCACAAAGTCTGAATGGGCGCTTCATAGAATCCAGACATACTTGCCGCCTTGACCGACCGAGAAGCCTTATGCCCCGGCGATTATTCAAACGTTACATGCCAGACCCGACCAGCATCAGGGAACACAAATCCTTACGCTTTCTCGGCACGCTGCTGCATGACCCGAACCTCTGGCACCTCAATCGCCATTCCGTCGCACGGGCCATGGCGGTTGGCTTGTTCGCGGCTTTCCTGCCGATTCCGTTGCAGATGTTGCTGGCTGCCTTCCTTGCGATCGTGGTGCGCGGCAATATGCCGATTGCAGTGAGCCTGGTCTGGCTGACCAATCCGATCACCATGCCGGCGGTATTCTTTTGTACCTATCAGACGGGGGCGTGGTTGTTGGACGTTCCTGCACGGCATTTGCCGGATGAATTGACCTGGGAATGGATTAGCGGCGAGCTCTCGACTTTATGGCAACCGTTTTTGCTGGGGTCGGTGGTGACGGGGTTGGTGCTGGGGGCGTTGGCTTATTGTCTGGTGATGATGTATTGGCGGTGGTGGGTGGCTCGGCAGTGGGCTCGGAGAAAGAAGAGCCGGATGTGAGTGGGCTGTCTTTGGGATGGGATTGATCGTGTACATATCCGTTGTTTTGGTAACGGCTGCTGACGGTTCCGCTCTTACAGCGGGTCACTTTCGAAAAGCGCGAAAGTAACCAAAGCGCTTTTGCCCCTTTCGTTCGGTGCCTCGCCTAGGCTCGGCATGCCCTCGCTCCGGTCCTGCTCCGTGGGCCCGCCGCCATCGGCCATCCATGGCCGGGGGCGGCTAACCCGGCATCCATGCCGGGTTGCCCACTGCGCAGAACCTCCACTCGGCCTCACGAGGGGGCGAGTACCGCCACAGCACCGCGAGGCGGCCTGCCGGCCGGCCTGTTTATCTGGTTCGTGCGCATCTCCCCCTGTAGGAGCCGGCTTGCTGGCGATGGCGACCGCTCAGTCAACATCATCGAGACGACATACAGCTATCTCCAGCAGGCTGGCTCCCACAGCTGGATTGGAGGGTATCTGATAGAGATTGGTTGGCTGGCAGCGCGTCATCGCCAGCAAGCCGGCTCCTACAGTGGGATTGGGGGTATCTGGCAGAGATTGGTTGGCTGGCAACGCGTCATCGCCAGCAAGCCGGCTCCTGCAGGTTGGAATGCGAACCAACCAGACAAACAGGCCGGCCGGTAGGCCGCCTCGGCCCTTTTGATCCACCCGCCCCCTCGGCAGGCTGAGTGGAGGCGTTTATCCGGGGGGGCGCGCAGCGCCGTGCGGCGAAGCCGCACACATCGAGAGGAGGTTGAAGCGAAGCCAACCGGAGGCGATGCCCCCGGATGAATGCCGGAACGAAGGAACACCGAGCCTTAGCGAGGGGCCGTACGTAAGGGGCGAGCGTTTTTTGGGTTACTTTTTTTAGGCGCTTGTAAAAAAAGTGACTCGCCGTAAGGGCGAAACCATAAGCCGCCGTTACCGCAGAAACGGATATACACGCAAAACCCAAAACAACCTCAGGTCCGCATCCCCCGCCCACTCACCAACAACCGCGCGCACCCAACATACAAAACCCCAGTCGCCACCACCATAAAGGCAATCGCCACACTGATCCGAATATCCGAAACCCCAAGGATCCCGTACCGGAAAGCATTGACCATATGCAACACAGGGTTGGCCAGCGACACGGTCTGCCAAAACGGCGGCAGCAACGTAATCGAATAAAACACCCCACCGAGATAGGTCAACGGCGTCAGCACAAACGTCGGGATGATCGAGATGTCATCGAAGTTGCGCGCAAACACCGCGTTGATGAACCCCAGCAGCGAGAAGATCGTCGCCGTCAGCACCACCACCAGAATGGTCACACCCAGGTGATGCACCTGCAGGTGGGTGAAGAACAGCGACAACAACGTCACGATGATCCCGACCATCAACCCGCGCAGCACGCCACCCAGGGTATAGCCGATCAGGATAGTGTGCGGCGAAACCGGAGAGACCATCAGTTCTTCGATGGAGCGCTGGAATTTGCTGCCGAAGAAACTCGACACCACGTTGCCGTAGGAGTTGGTGATCACCGACATCATGATCAGCCCCGGCACGATGTACTCCATGTAAGTGAAGCCGCCCATGTCGCCGATTTGCCGGCCGATCAGGTTACCGAAGATCACGAAATACAGAACCATGGTGATCGCCGGCGGTAGCAGGGTCTGCGGCCAGATCCGGGTGAAGCGCCGGATTTCACGGTAAACGATGGTATTGAGGGCAACGAGGTTGGGGCGCAGCTCGGAACTCATACTGCCACCTTCGACAGATTTTTCTCCACCAGGGACACGAGCAACTCCTCAAGGCGATTGGTTTTATTGCGCAGGCTCAACACTTCGATGTTCTGCTGGGCAAGCTGGGTGAACAGCGCCGTGATCCCCATGGACTTGTCCACCTGGACCTCCAGCGTGTGGTCGTCGAGCAAACGGGATGGATAACCCAGCAACTGCGGCGGCGCGCTCAGGCTGTTCTTCAAATCCAGCAGGAAGGTCTCGACGTGTAACTGGCCGAGCAACTGCTTCATGCTCGTGTTCTCGACAATCGTGCCGTGGTCGATGATGCCAATGTTGCGGCACAACTGCTCAGCCTCTTCCAGGTAGTGCGTGGTGAGGATGATGGTGATGCCTTTCTGGTTCAGCTCAGTGAGGAAGGTCCACATCGAGCGACGCAGTTCGATGTCCACGCCGGCAGTCGGCTCGTCGAGAATCAACAGGCGCGGTTCGTGAACCAGTGCACGGGCGATCATCAAGCGACGCTTCATGCCGCCGGACAGCGAACGCGACGGCACATCGCGTTTGTCCCACAGACCGAGCTGGGTCAGGTATTGCTCGGCACGTTCCTTGGCGACTTTCGACGGAATGCCGTAATAGCCGGCCTGGGTCACGACGATGTCGAAAGTCTTTTCGAACTGGTTGAAGTTGAATTCCTGGGGCACCACGCCGATGGAGCGCTTGAGCTGCGCAGGATTCTTGTCCAGATCATGACCGAAGATATTCACCGAGCCGCTGGTCTTGTTCACCAGGGTCGAGAGAATACCGATGGTCGTGGATTTACCGGCGCCGTTGGGGCCGAGCAAGGCGAAAAAGTCACCTTCGGCGACATCCAGATCGATACCACTCAAGGCCTGGAAACCGTTGCCGTAGGTTTTGGTTAGCTGCCGGATGGACAGAGCGGAACTCATATCGGATTACGCACCAAGAAGGGAGGAAATAGATAAATAAGGGCGGGCGGCGAGCAATGCAACCGCGGCGCATGAGCGCAATGGTGCTTGTCGCCGCCACACAAGTACAGTCAAGTGTGTCGATAGTAGGTATTAAGTCAACGCGGTCATAACGGCCTTGCGATAGGCCGGACGCTGTTTCAGCCGTGCATACCAGGCTTGCAGATGCGGCCGTGGCGCGCGCTCGATCGGCATCTCGAACCAGGCATAAATGAAACTGCCGAGGGGAATGTCGCCCATGCCGATTTCGTCGCCGGACAGGTAAGGCGTGGTCGCCAGCGCTTGATCGGCCATTGCCAGCAAATCCTCGCATTCCTTGATTGCAGCCTTGATCGCAGGCCAGTCCTGCTGATCTGCCGGGGTGCGCAACACGCCCCAGAACACGGTGCGGAACGGGCCGGCGAAACTGGAGGTGGTCCAGTCCATCCATTTGTCAGCGATGGCACGTGCTTGCACACCGGCTGGATACCACGCGGTATCCGCCGCATGTTTGGCCAACAGATAACGCACGATGGCGTTGGATTCCCACAACACAAAACCGTCGTCTTCGATCAACGGCACGCGGCCATTGGGGTTCATGGCGCGGTACTCGGGCGTATCGACAACACCAAAGGCCCCGCCCGCATCGATGGCTTCATACGCCAGCCCCAACTCCTCGGCGGCCCACAATGGTTTTCTGACATTCGATGAATTTTTCCGACCCCAGATCTTCAGCATGACCGCCTCTCGATTGATGAATGCGCAGGCAGGATACGCCGGATCAGGCGCGACTCAAATCAGTCTGCATGTCACCCAATAACGGCGGCAGTTGCTCGCCGAACAGATGCGGATAGCATTTTTCCAGATGCTCGAAAAAGAACGCCTCAGGCACATCGGCAAACTGGCCGTGATCGACGAGGTACTCCATCAGCTGCTCGCCATCGCGGTTATAAGGGTGGAAAACGCTGTCGTTGATGCCGTCGAATTCCAGCGGCGCCACATTGAACAACTCGCAAAGTTTCTGGTTGAACGCGGGGGTCGCCTTGACCCAGCGATCCTGCAGATAGAACTCGGTGTAACCGTGCATGGCGAACATGTCGCTCTTGAGCAATTCGAGCAGGCGCGGCGTCGACAAATGATTGCGCACATCCGCCAGACCGATCCGCGACGGGATGCCGCAATGCCGCGCGGCGCCGGCCAGCAGAGTGGCTTTGGGCACGCAATAACTCTCGCCGGCCGCCAGTGCGTAACTGCCGCATAAGGTCAGCGGATCACGACTGAAGGTGTACGGGTTGTAGCGCACCGCCTCGCGCACGGCGTAATAAAGGCTGATCGCCTGCTCGCGCGGGTCGCGGCTGCTGCCACGGTGTTTTTCGGCGAACTCCACCACGTCGGGATGGTCACTATCGATGAAGCGGCCGGGGCTCAGATACTCGTGCATGCGCGAAATCTCCTGGGGAAGCCTCGAGTCTAACGAGAGGTTAAGCACAGAGATAACGACGTTTCGGCCAAACATGGGCGCTTAGTCGCCCGCCCAATGAACGTTTTCCCAGGGCCGTTGCCAACCGGACCTACAGAAATCATCCGGGATTGCCCACGATTTCAATCACCCCGCTCCGACCACCCCATTTTGCGGATGCCGTCTAAGCTCTGTGGGTTGGCTCGCCCTGGTTTCACGGAGGATTAAATATGCTGCTGTTGTGGATACTGGTTCTGGTTGTCGGGATCGCTTATTTAGCCCACCGTCGCATTTCACCGCTGCCTGCCTTGGGCATCGTGGCTGTCTATCTGCTGGCAATGGGCATCTTCAGTCACGCGCAGGGTTGGTTGTTGTTGATTTTCTGGGTGCTGCTCGCTGCGGTGGCTGCACCATTATTACTGCCAGACCTGCGCCGCAAATTCTTCAGCGCGCCGATGTTCGACTGGTTCCAGAAAACGCTGCCACCCATGTCGCAAACCGAACGCGATGCGATTGAAGCGGGGACCGTGTGGTGGGATGGCGAACTGTTCAGCGGTCGTCCGGACTGGAACAAACTGCTGTCGTATCCCAAGGTACAGCTGAGCGAAGAGGAACAGGCATTCATCGACGGCCCGACCGAAGCACTCTGCGCCATGGTCAGTGACTACCAGATTGGTCAAACCATGGATCTGCCGGCCGAGGCCTGGACGTACATCAAGGAAAACGGTTTCTTTGCCCTGATCATCCCCAAGGAATTTGGTGGCAAGGGCTTCTCGGCGTATGCCCACTCCCAAGTGGCGATGAAACTGGCCAGCCACAGTGGCGACCTCGCCTCCACCGTGATGGTCCCCAACTCCCTCGGTCCGGCTGAACTGCTGCTGCATTACGGCACCGACGAACAACGCAACCACTACCTGCCACGACTGGCGCGGGGCGACGATATCCCGTGCTTCGCCCTCACCGGGCCCATGGCCGGCTCCGATGCCGGCGGCATGCCCGACACCGGGGTGATCTGCAAAGGCGAATGGGAAGGCCAGGAAACCCTGGGTTTGCGCCTGAACTGGGAAAAGCGCTACATCACCCTGGGACCGGTGGCCACCCTCCTCGGCCTCGCATTCAAGGCTTACGACCCGGACCACCTGCTGGGCGATAAAGAAGACCTGGGTATCAGCCTCGCGCTGATTCCGACCGATATTCCCGGCGTAGAAATCGGCCGTCGTCACCTGCCACTGGGCGCAGCGTTCATGAACGGCCCTAACGCCGGCAAAGACGTTTTCATCCCGCTGGAGTTCCTCATCGGTGGCCAGGAAATGCTCGGCAAAGGCTGGATGATGCTGATGAATTGCCTGTCGGTCGGGCGCTCGATTTCCCTGCCCGCTGTTGGCACCGGCATGGCCAAGTTCACCAGTCTGGTGACGGGCCAGTACGCGCAGATTCGCGAACAATTCAACGTGCCGATTGCCGCGTTCGAAGGCATTCAGGAATCCATGGCCCGCATCGGCGGCAACGCCTGGATGATGGATGCCGCGCGGATGCTGACCGCCAACGCGGTGGATCTGGGCGAGAAACCTTCGGTGCTGTCGGCGATCCTCAAGTATCACCTCACCGAACGGGGCCGCGAATGCATCAGCCACGCCATGGACGTGCATGGCGGCAAGGCAATCATTCAAGGACCGAACAACTACCTCGCGCGCAAATGGTGTGGCGCACCGATCTTCATTACCGTGGAAGGCGCCAACATCCTTTCGCGCAACCTGATGATCTTCGGCCAGGGCGCGATTCGCTGCCATCCTTTCGTCCTCAAGGAAATGGCGCTGGCCACCCGTGAAGACAAGGATCAGGCACTGATCGAGTTCGATGGCCTGCTGCTCAAGCACATTGGCTTTGCCGTCAGCAATGCCGCGAGCACGCTGGTGCTGAACCTCGGGTTTGGCCACCTGGAACATACCCCGGGCGACAAGCTCAGCCAGGGTTATTTCCGCGCCCTCAACCGTCAGGCCGCCGCATTTGCGCTGCTTGCCGATCTGAGCATGATGCTGCTGGGCGGCGAACTGAAACGTCGCGAACGCCTGTCGGCACGCCTGGGCGACGTGCTCAGCAACATGTACCTGGCCAGCGCCGCACTCAAGCGTTACAACGACCTGGACGCGCCGGAACACATGGAGCCACTGTTTGCCTGGGCCATGGAGGAAAGCCTCGGCCAGGCCGAACGGGCCATGGATGAACTGCTCAACAATTTCCCGAACAAGGTGCTGGCATGTCTGCTGCGGGTGATCGTGTTCCCGTTCGGCCGCCGCCACAAAGGACCTTCCGACAAGCTGGGCGCACAAGTGGCTGCGATCATCGGTCGGGCCAAGGGTGATCCGGCGCTGGAGGAAGTGCTCCTCGGCTGCTATCGCCCACAATCGAAGGAAGATCCGGTCGGCGCCCTGCAACACGCCAGCAACCTGACGGGCGCTGCACAAACCCTGCAGAAAAAACTCCATATGGCGCTCAAGAGCGGTCAGGTCAAACCGGTCGCCGGCGAACACGTGATCGATGCGGCGCTAGAGGCCGGCGTATTGCAACCGGTGGAAGCGCAAACCCTGCGTGAAGCCGAGGCGGCACGGCGCAAGGTGATCGATGTCGATGACTTCGATAAAGAGGAGCTGGCGATAGCACCGGGGAAGGTCCGCTGATCAAACCGTCCCCGTACACCATGTAAAAACGGGCGCAGGAGCTTTATACTCCCGCGCCCGTTTTGCTCTTGAGGACTTATCTCGTGTCCAACATCGTTGCCGATCATCTCGTATTGCTCGACCACCTGCGCAGCATCCTGGTCGCCGTAGGTGAGGCCGAACAGGTTCCCGACGAAAGCCATGCCTTGTTTCTGGAGCGCTTCGACGAACTGCTTGCACTGCTGCCGGTCGACCCGATCGAAAGCCAGTACCTGGGCCAGGACATCCTGTGCCAGGTGATCACCCGTTACCCGCAAATCGCCCACCTGGTCCCGCGCGACCTGCTGTGGTACTTCGCCGGTGACTGCCTGCACTACATGCCCGACGACGAAATCGACCTGTATCAGGCGCTGGAAGAGCGTCGTTTCGAAGCTGAACAGAATGACGAACCGTTTGACTGGAACCAGGAAAAACAGCTGCTGGCTCTGTCCAATCAGGACAGTAAGCACTGATCCAGGATCAGCAAAACAAAAGGTCCGCATGCGGACCTTTTTTGATTTTCCCGGCAGATCAAAACAACCCATCACTCTCGGGCAGCTCATACTCCGATACCGCCGTACTCAGGCGACCCGGTTTACCTGGCTTGCCCAACGTCGGCTCCTTCTCCAGGCATTCCACCAGGTAATCGATCAACACCCGCAGCTTGGGGGGCAGGTATCGGGTTGGCGAATGCAGGAGCCAGGCACCGCCATGGTAGGACGCCAGGAAAGTCCAGTCCGGCAACACTTGCACCATCAACCCCTTTTCCAAGGCTCGGCGCGCCGTGAAATACGGCAGGCTACCAATGCCGAGGTGTTGCAATACCGCGCCAAACCGCACGCCTGTGTGATTGGCGGCATAGCGCCCGCGCACACCGACCGTGACCGACTTGCTGCCTTTCTTGAATTTCCACCGCGCATCGCTCGGGGTTTCCCCCAGGTAAATGCAACTGTGGTTGAGCAAGTCATGGGGATGGGTCGGCGTTCCATGTTCGGCCAGATACTGCGGGGTCGCGCAGAGCAAATGATCGATCGTCAGTAACTGGCGCCCCACCAGCCCCGCAGGCGGCCGATCGGTGATGCGTATCGCCAGGTCGACATGATCGTCGATCAAATCCACCTGGCGATCCTCCAGCAACAACTCCACATCGACTTTGGGATAACGGCGCAAAAACTCCGGCATGTGCGGATGAATCACGATCCGGCCCACCGCTTTTGGCACACTGAGACGTACGACCCCTTCGGGCTCATCGGTAAATTGACCACTGATCTCCATCACCGAACGGGCAGCATTGACCATCTCCTGGCACCGCTTGAACACCTCTTCCCCACCGTCGCTCAAGCGCAACTTGCGCGTGGTTCGTTGCAGGAGCCGGGTCGCCAGCGCTTTCTCCAGCCGCGAAATACTGCGACTGACCGCCGAGGGTGAAGAGCCCAGTTGACGTGCCGCTTCGGAGAAACTGCCGGTCTCGACGACCTTGACGAAAATCGCCATTTCACCCAGCAGTGGCAGTGGAAGATTTATGCTCACAACGCAACAGTCCTTTGATGTTTGAACGGATTATCACGCTATTCCACCCTTCATATAATAAAAATCAGACATTTTAATTCGAGCATGGAACATGACGCTTCGCCTCTTCTTCCACAGTGATGACCTCAAGGCCAACGTGGAAGTCCTGGATTGCACACCCCACGAGAGCGAATTCGCCGTGGTGCTGCGCGCAACACTGTTCCACCCTCAGGGCGGTGGACAACCCTTCGATACCGGCTGGATCGGTGAGAGCCGAGTGCTGCGCGTGGTCCAGGACCCGGACCGGATCATCCATTTCGTCGACAGCCCGGTAAAAATCGGGATGACCCAGATCCGGATCGACGAGGAGCGCCGCCAGTTCAATACACGCATGCATACAGCCGGGCATCTGATTGGCCATTTTGTCCAGGCCATGGGCTGGATGCCGATCAAGGCGCATCACTGGCCTGACGAAGGGCGCGTGCAATTCAAGCCGACGGAATCAGCCCAGGAAGTTGAAGCAGACATCCTGCAGCAAGGCATCGGGCAGTGGATCACCGACGATCTGCCGCGCCTGATATCTCTGCGCGAAGGCGCCCGGGAAATCGGATTCGGTGAACTGCCCGCCTACGGTTGCGGCGGTACCCATGTACGTAGCCTGAAGGATCTGGGCACGGTCACGATCGAATCCCTTGCGCAAAAGAAAGGCACGTTATCCGTCCACTACCACGTGGATTGAGCCCTTGGGCAATGGCGCCCATGCCGTTGCCCGACGCCGGATGGCGCCTGCATTCGAGAGCTTCGTCGACGCTCGCTTCCCCCCTGACTTTCTGGAGTTGAGATGCTTTCAAATTACCTGGGCGAGTTTCTGGCGCTGGCGATCGTCCATTTTCTCGCCGTGGTCGCCCCCGGCCCGGATTTCGCCGTCACAATCCGCCAGAGCGTACGCTTCGGCCGGTGGGTGGGGATTTGCACGGCGCTGGGCATCGGCGCGGGCATTTCCGTGCATGTGTTGTATACGGTACTTGGCGTTGGCGCGTTGATGCACACCACGCCCTGGCTACTGACGGTGGCCAAGGTCGTGGGCGGTACCTACATCCTGTATTTGGGGGTGAGCCTGGTACGCAGTCAGCCCAAACCTGTGCTTGAGGGCGATAAAGTCGCTGAAGAACCAATCGTCGAGCAAACGTTGTTAAAGGCCTTCACCACCGGTTTTCTGACCAACGCCACCAACCCCAAGGCCACGCTGTTTTTCCTGGCGATTTTCACCACGCTCATCAGCGCCACGACACCGCTGAAGATTCAGGCGCTGTATGGGGTGTGGATGTGCTTTGTAAACGCCCTGTGGTTTGTGATCGTGGCGCTGTTCTTTTCCAGTCCCAAGGTCAGATTGCTGTTCATGCGCATGGGGCACTGGTTCGAACGCACCATGGGGGTGGTCCTGATTTTGTTTGCTGGGCGGTTGATGCTGTCGATGTAAAAGCGCAGGACATGAAAAGGCCCGCACAGTCAGACTGGCGGGCCTTCTTTTATCTGGAGCATGAATCGCGCACAAACAAAAACGCCGCTCATTGCTGAGCGGCGTTTTTGTTGAATATGGAGCGGGAAACGAGACTCGAACTCGCGACCCCGACCTTGGCAAGGTCGTGCTCTACCAACTGAGCTATTCCCGCAAATGGCGTCCCCTAGGGGACTCGAACCCCTGTTACCGCCGTGAAAGGGCGGTGTCCTAGGCCACTAGACGAAGGGGACACGCTGCCCGGAACACATGGTGTGTGTTTCGGTGCCCAGATCCGCGTCCGAAGACTCGGTTCTGGTTTCACTCAGCCCTGCCCGAAAGCAACGCTGTTTAAAATTGGAGCGGGAAACGAGACTCGAACTCGCGACCCCGACCTTGGCAAGGTCGTGCTCTACCAACTGAGCTATTCCCGCATTGGCGTCCCCTAGGGGACTCGAACCCCTGTTACCGCCGTGAAAGGGCGGTGTCCTAGGCCACTAGACGAAGGGGACACACTACAACATTCACTCCCTGCTTCGTTTCGCTGTGTGCTTTACGCTGCAAGTGGCGCGCATTCTATGGATGGATTGAGAGGTCGTCAACCCCCTGATATAAATTTATTTAAATCAATGACTTCGCCCTGCTTTCCGGCACCAATCCGGATTTTCCGCCGCCCGGTGTTTGGCGCCTATATTCTGACACTCGCCAAGGCGTTATAGTCGGAGCCAGCAATGATGGCAATCCGCCTTGTCGATGCCAGCATTCATATAAGAAGACAGCGGCCGATACAGATTGGTCCACATCGATCAGCTCGTCGAGCGGCCCTAGGCGCCTATAGGCCCAGCCACTACACTCGCACGCGAACCCTAAAAAGAGGTCTTACCGGTGACACCACTCATGATCACCCTGCTCGTCGTAGCCGGGATCGCATTATTGATCGCCATTGGCTACATCAACCATGTGGTGGAAAACAATAAGCTGGAAAGGGCCCGTACCAAGGTTGAACTCAACGATCGCCTGCGTCGTTGCGGTGAGATCACCGAGACCTTCCCCGGCCAGTTGATGACACCGGCGCTCAAGCTGCTGCTGACCCGCCTGGAATTGAACGTCTGCCAGCGCCTGTTGAATCTGGAAAAAACCAGCTCCAACCTCAAGGCACGGATTGGCGAGCTGGAGACTTTGGTCGCCCAGGGCGAATCAATCCCGGTCAACAACCCGCCGGCGCCGATCCAGACCGAAGCCAAGGCCAAGGATGTGCGCTTCCTGCTTGAAGCCCTGCACGGCCAGATCACCCGCGCCGCACAGGACGGCTACCTGCCGCCTAATGAAGCCAAGCGCTGGATCCGCGAGGTCCGTCATATTCTGGTGCTGCTGCACATCGAGTTCTTCAACAACCTCGGTCAGCACTCGTTGCAACAGAACCAACCTGGCCAGGCGCGATTGGCGTTCGAACGTGGCGTGCAGTACCTGCGCAAACAGCAGGAGCCGCAGATCTATGCCGAACAGCTCGAGTATCTGGAAAAACTTCTGGCTCGTGCCAATGCACAAGTCATGGATCGCATTGCCCCGGTAGAAGGCGAAGTCAACCAATTGACCGAAGGCCTCAAAGACGTCGAGGCGGATGCGGACTGGAAGAAGAAAGTGATCTACGACTGATCAGCGATAAATGAGAGAAGCCACCGAGACAGAGGTGGCTTTGTTTTGGCTCTTAACGCAATCCCGGGGAACACACACAGCTAACGCGAAATCCGAAGCCGGCTCTTTCACGGTGAGACGCGTACGAGCTAGCGATCAGGCCGGCCGGTAGGCCGCCTCGCGGTGCTGTGGCGGTACTCGCCCCCTCGAGAGGCCGAGTGGAGGTTCTGCGCAGTGGGCAACCCGGCATGGATGCCGGGTTAGCCGCCCCCGGCCATGGATGGCCGATGGCGGCGGGCCCACGGAGCAGGGCCGGAACGAGGGTATGCCGAGCCACAGCGAGGCACCGAACGAAAGGGGCAAGAGCGCTTTGGTTACTTTCGCGCTTTTCGAAAGTGACCCGCTGTAAGAGCGGAACCCTAGGTAGCCGTTACCGCAGCAACAGATAGGTACCCAATCAAAAAAGCTCAAAGCCTGAAATGCCCCACCATCCCCTTCAACTCAACCCCCAACTGCGCCAGCTCAATACTCGACGCCGCATTCCCCTGCATCGCCAACGAAGACTGATCAGCACTGGCACGAATACTCGTGACACTGCGGTTGATCTCCTCCGCCACCGAACTCTGCTCCTCGGCTGCCGCCGCAATCTGCTGGTTCATCTGCTGAATCAACGAAACCGCCGCCGCAATACTCCCCAGCGCGCTCTCGGTTTGCAGCGCATCACTGACCGCCAGCTTCACCAGTTCGCCACTGTTCTGAATCTGCTGCACAGAGGACTGCGCCGCTGCGCGCAAGGCGCTGACCAGACGTTCGATTTCCTCGGTCGATTGCTGCGTCCGCTTGGCCAGGGCGCGCACTTCGTCGGCGACCACCGCGAAGCCCCTGCCCTGCTCGCCGGCGCGTGCGGCTTCAATGGCCGCATTGAGCGCCAGCAGGTTAGTCTGCTCAGCCACACTCTTGATCACACCGAGCACCGTGCCGATGTTCTGGATTTCCGCACTCAGACTTTCGATGCTTGAACTGGCCGAATGGGCGGAGTCGGCCAACTGCTCAATCCGCGCCATGCTTTGACGCACCACGTGCTGGCCGCTCTCAACCTTGCCGTCTGCCGTTTGCGCAGCCTGGGCCGCTTCTTCCGCATTACGCGCGACGTCGTGAACGGTGGCGGTCATCTGGTTCATCGCCGTGGCGACTTGCTCGGTTTCTTCCTTCTGACTGCTGACTTCAAGATTGGTCTGCTCAGTCACGGCTGACAGCGATTGAGCCGACGTTGCCAATTGCTCGATGCCTGCCTGCAAACCGCTGACGATCTGGCTCAGACCCGCGCCCATTTGCTGCATGGCCTGCATCAATTGGCCAATCTCGTCCCGACGGGTGACTTCGACAGTCCCGCTCAAATCCCCCGCAGCGATCTGCTGCGCCACACGGATGACACTGCGCAGTGGCCCCACGATCAACCGGGTAATCACCCAGGCGGCGATCAACCCCACCAACAACGCCAGGGCCGAGGAACCAATGATCAGCAGCGAATTCTTGTTCAGCTCTGTCTGCATCGATTGGTCTTCGGCGACATACGCCTGGTCCACCCGCTCCACCACTTGGCCGGCGCGTTGATGCAGTTGCTGGTAAACGGTTTTTTCCTGCTCCAGCAAACCGGTGTACTCGGCGAGCTTGTCGTTGAAGCTGGCGATATGTCCAATCACTTCATTGAGAACCGTTTGATACCCCTCATCCTTGACCGTGGTTTTCAATGCTTCGGCTTGGGTCAATGCCTGACTGGCCTGCTCGATCTTGCCCTGTCCTGCGCTGTCGTCACCCTTGCGGCTCTGGTCCAGGCGCACGCGCGCTTCATTCATGGCTTGCAGCATCAGGCGCGAAACCTGGCTGACCTGATTGGCTTGCTCGATGAACTGCGCACCGTCCTTGCCCTCCGAATCCTTCAGGGTATAGGCGCCGTCATCGGCGAGCCCCGCCTGCAACACGTCGAGATTATTGGCAACGCTGGACACCGACCAACTGGCCATTTCCAATGCCAGGTCCTTGGACTGACTGAGCGAGACAAACTCGTCAAACGCCTTGCGATACGCAGCAAGGGATTGCTCGACATCAGTCATCACCGGCCCATTCGCTGCAGACTCAGCCTTGAGCTGATTCGCCAGCGCAATCAGGCCGTCCACCCCTTCACGCAGGGCGTCGGCGGTCTTCGGGTTTCCATGCAAGGCGTACTCCTGCTCCAGCAGCCGCACTTTGAGCAAACCGCTGTTGAGCGAAGACATCTGTTTGAGTCCGTCGAAGCGCTGACTGATGGTTTGCAGGGACCATACGCCGATGGCCGCCACCACGGCGGTCAACAGCAGCACGAGCACAAACCCGACACCCAGTTTTTTTGCCATACCGAGGTTGGCAAAACGTCCTTGCACGGCCGAAATCATTGCGCGTAGTCCCCTGCCATAGTCTATGGACGCAGATTCGCAACGGGCCTCTATCAACACAAGTCTCTGGCATCGGAATAATGGCAAAAAGCTACGCCCACGTCGTTTTCAGAACGTTTGAGGTCGATTCGGAGCGGTGGCCTGAAAAAATGCCCTGGCTCGCGGATCGCAGGCACAAGCCACATTGATACGCTGCCAATCAGTGGCCTCGCCAATGGGGCTGAAGGTTGTCGCGCAAGACAACACGACACCGTGATGTTGCGCCCGGGCATGCACCTGCGCACAGTCCATCCATCGTGAACGCGCCCAGATGAACAGGCCGGCAGTGGGCTTGCCGAAAACCTCCCACTCGGCATCTTCCAGCAACTGCAAAGCCGCCTGTCTGTCAGTGTTCAAACGCTGCCTCTGACGCTTCAGCAACTTGCGATAGGCGCCATTAGCCAGCAGGCAGGCCAGCACCGACTCACAAAATCGTGATGCGCCCAGGCTGCTGATCATCTTGACTTCAGCCAACCGCGCAATCACGTCGGCACTGGCCACCACAAAGCCGACGCGCAAGGAACTGCTGAGGGTTTTCGAGTAGCTGCCGACGTAGATCACACGGTCATCCAAGGCAGCGAGACGCGTACCAGCGCCGCTGTGCAGATCGGCGTAGACATCATCCTCAATCAGCAGCACGCCGTGTTTTCTTGTCAGTTGCAGCACCCGTTGCGCCACCACCGGCACCAGGCTGCCGCCCGTAGGGTTGTGATGAAAGCTGTTGATGAACAGCCCTTGCGGGCGGTGCTCCAGCAGCAGTTGTTCCAGAACGGCGACGTCTGGCCCATGGGGAGTTCGTGGCACCTCGAGCATGCTGATTGCGTGCAACCTCAGCAGGTCGAACAACATGGGATAGCCCGGGCTCTCGACCACCACGCAATCCCCCGGCTTGAAGAGCGTCCGCACGATCAGGTCCAACCCTTGACTGGCGCCTGCGGTGGTCATGACTCGATTGTCTTCTACGTTGATGGCCAGCGGTTTCAGGCGCTTGAGGATTTGCTCGCGCAGGGCGGGCAACCCCAAGGGCGTGCTGTAGTTGAACAGGCCGGCCATGTCGGTGCGGCTGACCTGACGGATCGCGTAACTCAAATCGTCCGACTCGCGCCAACTTTCGGGCAGCCCACCGCAGCCCAGTTGCAATTCAGACGAAGGTCCCGGCTGTGTGCCTTGAAACCACAAGTCATCCTGGCGATCCCGGGCATCGGGCGTTGGAGCCGCCACGACGAAAACGGCGCCCTGTCGAGATTCCAGCACACCTTGCACCACCAGGCGCTCACAAGCCTCGACGACACAGGACTGACTGAGCAGGTTGATTCGCGCGATCTGTCGCACTGGAGGCAAACGCGCTCCCGGCGCCAACTCGTTGCAATGCAGCCAACAGAGCAGTGCATCGACGATTTGCTGTACGACCGGCACCAATGCCTGTCGATCTATTCTCAATTCCATGAGCAAGAAAACTCCTGTGGGTTCTGCCGGAAACAGTTAATCACAGGAGCGTTCGACGGGATGTGCGACAACACCGCCAAAACCGGCGGTTTTAACCATTTGAAACACACTGCCGGGACATTCAAGGCAAGCGGAAACTGTAGGCGCGCGCCTGGAGGTCCGGGGTTTCCAGGGGGCTCTTTCTAGAACGCGGTGACCCCACCGTCCACAGCCAACGAATGCCCCGTGGTGAACGCAGCGCCATCGCTGCACAAGTACAGCACCGCGCTGGCGATTTCCTCAACCTTGCCGATGCGGCCCACCGGGTGCATGGCGTTGGCGAACTCGCCTTTCTTCGGGTCGGCTTCGTAAGCGCGGCGGAACATGTCGGTGTCGATCACCGCCGGGCATACCGCATTGACGCGGATTTTTTTCTTGGCGTATTCGATGGCAGCGGACTTGGTCAAGCCGATCACTGCGTGCTTGGAGGCAGCGTAGATGCTCATCTTTGGCGCGGCGCCGAGGCCAGCCACCGAAGCGGTGTTAACGATTGCGCCGCCGCCCTGGGCCAGCAGCAACGGCAACTGATACTTCATGCACAGCCACACGCCTTTGACGTTGACGCCCATGATCGCGTCGAACTCGTCGACAGTGCCTTCGGCCAATTTGCCCTTTTCAATCTCGATGCCGGCGTTATTGAAGGCATAGTCGAGACGGCCGTAGGTGTTGACCACTTCATCCATCAGATTTTTTACTTCGCTTTCTACGGTGACGTTGCACCGCACGAACGTCGCTTCGCCGCCCGCCGTGCGAATCAGCGCCACCGTCCCCTCGCCACCCGCCGTGTCCATGTCGGCGACTACCACCTTCAAGCCTTCGGCGGCGAACGCCTGGGCAGTCGCACGGCCGATACCATTGGCGGCGCCCGTCACTACGGCTACCTGGCCGGAAAACGTCATGCTCATTGTTATGTCCTCGAAGAGAAGTTTGCGGGAGGGTCGCGTTTTCCCAGTCTAGCCACAGCGGCCCCCGCCGAGGCAGCACTATCAGGTGGCCGGTTGGCTGCCCATGAGTGGCAGTGATGGAACTGCCGTACCAACTATCACTGCACTGGATAAACCTGCATTCGCCGCATCAGCCAAACTTGCGGCATCGCTCGTGAAGGGCTATCAACAAGGCTTCATTCATCTTGAGTGCCTGTCATGAGCTCCCAGACCAATCGCCAGTTCCTGCTCGCCAAACGCCCGGTGGGCGCAGCCACCCGCGAAAACTTCACCTATCAGCAAATACCGGTCGGCGAGCCGGCGGCAGGTCAGATCCTGGTCAAGAACGAATACCTGTCCCTGGACCCGGCCATGCGCGGCTGGATGAACGAAGGCAAATCTTACATTCCGCCAGTGGGGCTTGGTGAAGTGATGCGCGCCCTGGGCGTCGGCCAGGTCGTTGCTTCGAACAATCCGCAGTTCGCCGTCGGGGACTACGTCAATGGCGCCTTGGGCGTGCAGGATTATTTCCTCGGGGAGCCACGAGGTTTCTATAAGGTCGATCCGAAACTGGCGCCGCTACCGCGTTATTTGTCCGCGTTGGGCATGACCGGCATGACCGCGTATTTCGCCTTGCTCGATGTCGGCGCACCGAAGGCCGGTGACACGGTGGTGCTGTCGGGTGCGGCGGGCGCGGTGGGCAGCATTGCCGGGCAAATCGCCAAGATCAAAGGTTGTCGTGTGGTCGGTATCGCCGGCGGCGCGGACAAGTGCAAGTTCCTGATCGATGAACTGGGCTTCGACGGAGCGATCGACTACAAGAGCGAAGACGTGATTGCCGGCCTCAAGCGCGAATGCCCGAAAGGCGTCGACGTGTATTTCGACAACGTCGGCGGTGACATTCTCGACGCGGTACTGAGCCGTCTGAACATGAAGGCGCGCGTGGTGATCTGCGGCGCCATCAGCCAGTACAACAACAAGGACGCGGTCAAGGGCCCGGCCAACTACCTGTCGTTGCTGGTCAACCGCGCGCGCATGGAAGGTTTCGTGGTGATGGACTACGCCACGCAGTTCGCCAGTGCCGCGCAGGAAATGGCCGGCTGGATGGCCAAGGGGCAGCTCAAGAGCAAGGAAGACATCGTGGAAGGACTGGAAACGTTTCCGGAGACGCTGATGAAATTGTTCAGCGGGGAGAATTTCGGCAAGTTGGTGTTGAAGGTTTAACCCCAACCTGCAGGAGCCGGCTTGCCGGCTCCTGCAGATCGATATTCAGGCGAGTTCGGCTACCACAGCGGCCAACGCCTTCGCTGGGTCGGCTGCCTGGCTGATCGGACGGCCGATCACCAGGTAGTCGGAACCGGCGTCCAGTGCCTGGCGCGGGGTCAGGATGCGGCGCTGGTCGTCCTGGGCGCTGCCCGCCGGACGAATCCCCGGGGTCACCAGTTGCAGCGACGGGTGCGCCGACTTCAGGGCCTGGGCTTCCAGGGCCGAGCACACCAGACCGTCCATCCCGGCTTTTTCCGCCAATGCGGCCAGGCGCAGCACTTGCTCTTGCGGTTCGATGTCCAGGCCGATGCCCGCCAGATCCTCACGTTCCATGCTGGTCAACACGGTCACACCGATCAGCAGAGGCTGTGGGCCGCTGCGCTTGTCCAGCACTTCACGGCAGGCCGCCATCATGCGCAAGCCACCGGAACAATGAACGTTGACCATCCACACGCCCATTTCCGCTGCCGCTTTCACCGCCATGGCGGTGGTGTTTGGAATGTCGTGGAACTTGAGGTCCAGGAACACTTCGAAACCCTTGTCACGCAGGGTGCCGACGATTTCCGAGGCGCAACTGGTGAAGAGTTCTTTACCGACTTTGACCCGGCACAGTTTCGGGTCCAACTGATCGGCCAGCTTCAGTGCGGCGTCACGGGTAGGGAAATCCAGGGCGACGATGATAGGAGTCTGGCAGGCGGACATGAGTGGGCTCTCAGGCAAGTCGAAATCGGCGCGCATTGTAGCGGAACCAGCGCCGCTGCGGGACCCGATGATCGGTAAATCGTCGATAGCGCTCAGCCAAGACTAGCCTCTGCCGCAATTGTGTCGAGTTCGGTACACATCCGACATGCCCGCAACACCCTTGTCCGCTACCCTCGCCAACCGCAATACGTCCTTACAACAGCACTTCCCGCCCCCGGGCCGGACGCCTATGCTGAAACCACAACCTCGCAGCCCATCTTTGTGGTTGGCAGCCTACCTGGCAGATGAACGCACGCATGCACAACACCCAAACTCCCGTGAACGACGATCAAAAAGCGCCCAGCGACGACAAACGCTGGAACATTCGCGCCCTGATCGTCGACGATGACGTCCCGATCCGCGAACTGATGATCGACTACCTGGCCCGGTTCAACATCCACGCCAGCGGCGTCACGGATGGCGCGGCAATGCGCCTGGCATTGCATGCGGAACATTTCGACGTGGTGGTGCTCGACCTGATGCTGCCCGGCGAAGACGGACTGTCACTGTGCCGCTGGCTGCGCGCCGAGTCGGATATCCCGATCCTGATGCTCACGGCCCGTTGCGAACCCACCGACCGGATCATCGGCCTGGAGCTGGGCGCCGACGATTACATGGCCAAGCCGTTCGAACCGCGGGAACTGGTGGCGCGCATCCAGACCATCTTGCGTCGGGTGCGCGACGACCGCAGCGAACAGCGGGCGAACATCCGTTTCGACAACTGGCGCCTGAACAGCGTGTTGCGCCAGTTGATCGCCGCAGACGATTTGGTGGTGCCGCTGTCCAACGCAGAATTCCGCTTGCTCTGGGTATTCATCGAACGTCCGCGCCGGGTCCTGAGCCGCGAGCAACTGCTTGATGCCGCACGCGGGCGCTCGATCGAAGCGTTTGATCGCAGCATTGACCTGCTGGTGTCGCGCTTGCGCCAGAAACTGGGGGACGACCCCAAGGCACCGCAACTGATCAAAACCGTGCGCGGCGAAGGCTACCTGTTCGACGCACGAGACATTGGCTGATGCGCGGGCGCTTCGATACGCTGTTCGGTCGCCTGTTTGGCGTGCTGTTAGTGGCGATTATCCTGGCGCACCTGCTGGCGTTTGCCTGGTTTCACTATTACGGCCCTCCACCACCACCGCCGCCCGCGGAGTTTTCCGAAACGTTTGACGGACAACGTCCGGCACCCGACCCGCGATTCGAGGGTCGACCGCCACGGCCATGGTTCGGTGGGCCAGTGGTGCCGCTGACGTTTCAGCTGATCTCGCTGATCATCGCTGCGTGGTACGGCGCCAAACTGCTGAGCCGACCGATCCAGCGTCTGAGCGACGCCGCCGAGCGCCTGAGCGAAAACCTCGACAGCGAGCCGCTCGATGAATCCGGTCCACGGGAGGCGCGGCAGGCGGCGCACACCTTCAACAAGATGCAGCGCAAGATCATCGAGCAGGTGAAGCAGCGCTCGCGCATGCTCGGCGCAGTGTCCCACGACCTGCGTACGCCACTGTCACGCCTGAAGCTGCGACTGGAACAGATCGACGATGACAAACTGCAGGGCCAGATGCGCCAGGATCTGGACGACATGATCAGCATGCTCGACGCCACCCTCACCTACCTGCACGAACAGCGCACCAGCGAGCAACCGCAGTTGATGGATGTGCAGGCATTGGTTGAATCCCTGTGCGAAAACGCCCAGGACCAGGGCGCCGACGTACAGGCCAATGGTCATTGCGCACCACTGCAAGTACAACCCATGGCGCTGCGTTCCTGCGTCAACAACCTGCTGGACAACGCCCTGCGTTATGCCGGCCAGGCGCTGATGACCCTCGAAGACCATCGCGAGCAGTTGATCATTCGAGTGATCGACCATGGCCCTGGCATCGCGGCGGAGCAACGTGAAGCGGTGTTTGAACCGTTCTTTCGCCTGGAAGGTTCGCGCAATCGCAACTCCGGTGGCGTCGGCCTGGGAATGACCATCGCCCGTGAAGCGGCTGAACGTCTGGGCGGAGAGTTGAAGCTGGAGGAAACGCCGGGTGGCGGGCTGACGGCGGTCATTCGTTTGCCGCGAATCTGACTATCGCGGCGATCCACTGTGGAAGCGAGCCTGCTCGCTCCCACATGGACCGGGGGTAACCCGTAGACTCAGCGCTTGCGCAGAATCACGCTACCGATCGAGTAACCGGCACCGAACGAGCTGAGTACCGCCAGGGAACCGGCCGGCAGATCGTCCTGGTTCTTGTGGAACGAAATGACCGAACCGGCGGAACTGGTGTTGGCGTAGGTGTCGAGAATCACCGGCGCTTCCTGTTCGGTGGCGTCGCGACCGAGCAGTTTCTTGACGATCAGGTGGTTCATGCTGAGGTTGGCCTGGTGCAGCCAGAAGCGCTTCACGTCGCTGACGTTGAGCTGGTTTTCTTCCAGGTGCGCGCCGATCAGTTCGGCCACCATCGGGCACACTTCCTTGAACACCTTGCGACCTTCCTGGACAAACAGTTTGTCCTTGGCACCGATGCCCTCTTCCGCTGCGCGGTTGAGGAAGCCGAAGTTGTTGCGGATGTTGTTGGAGAACTTGGTCAGCAGCTTGGTGCTGACGATGTCGAACTGGTATTCGGACGTCGCCAGGTCGGCGCGTTCGATGATCACGGCAGTGGCCGCGTCGCCGAAGATGAAGTGACTGTCGCGGTCGCGGAAGTTCAAGTGACCGGTGCAAACTTCCGGGTTGACCATCAGGATCGCCCGGGCCTGGCCCAGCTGGATGCTGTTGGCGGCGGCCTGAATGCCGAAGGTCGCCGAAGAGCACGCCACGTTCATGTCGAAACCGAAACCCTGGATGCCCAGCGCTTCCTGCACTTCGATGGCGATGGCCGGGTAGGCGCGTTGCAGGTTGGAGCAAGCGACGATCACGCCGTCGATGTCCGCTGCAGTCTTGCCGGCGCGTTGCAAGGCTTGCCCGGCAGCGCCGATGGCCATCTGGCAGAGCACCGACCATTCGTCGTTGGAGCGCTCCGGCAGGCGTGGCGCCATGCGTTGCGGGTCGAGGATGCCTTCCTTGTCCATGACAAAGCGGCTCTTGATGCCGGATGCTTTTTCGATGAACGCTGCGCTGGACTCGGTCAATGCTTCGATTTCGCCGCGAGCGATGGCATCGGCGTTGTCGGCGTTGAATTGCGCGACATAGGCATTGAAAGACTGCACCAGCTCTTCGTTGGAGATGCTATTGGCCGGGGTGTACAGGCCGGTGCCACTGATGACGACGTTATGCATGGTCGTGTCTCTAATCTGTTCAGGCAGAAAGCATTGGCACCGTCGTACCAATACACAAAGGGTCTATTCCCATCCGGGGGACGCAAACCTGGCATCGCTTTATTCCGATCTGCCCGCAGTGGCGAAGGCTCAAAACCGCGGGGCCGGCGTTTATAGGCGCGAAGTTTGCCATAAACCTTGGGTTTTGGCCCCTATTTGCTGGATAAGACACTACAGCATCCTGTGGGAGCGAGCCTGCTCGCGAAGGGGTCATCACATTCAACACCTGCATTGACTGACACACCGCTTTCGCGAACAGGCTCGCTCCCTCAGGGTATTGTGCAAACCTCAGGTTCAGGGCTCGACCTGGGTCCACTGTTTGTTCAGGCGTTTGTCGGAGATCGGCACCTTGGTCCCTAATTGCTGGGCGAACAGCGAAACCCGGTATTCCTCCAGCCACCAGCGATACAGCTCCAGCTGCGGATCGCGCTTGCCTTCCTGGGCGTGTTTGTTGGCGCGGGTCTGGTATTGCGTCCAAAGGCCTGACAACTCGCCGCTCCAGACCCGGTCCCGTTGCACCTGAGCAGCGATTTTCTCGAAGCGCTGTTCGATCGCCTTGAGATATCGCGGCAACTCCTTGAGCCACTGCATCGGCGTTTCCCGGACGAACCCCGGATACACCAGATGACTGAGCTGCTGCTTGATGTCGTTAAGGGCCACGGCCTGTGCCAGGTCGATCTTGCCCTTGAAGCGTTTTTGCAGGCCATGCCAATGCTTGAGGATTTCCAGCGTCAGCTTCGCCAGCCGCTCGGCGTGCTCGGTCCACGCGCCACGCTTGCGTTCGGCCAACGACGCCAAACCGGCGCCGTCGCGAGGTAACGGGTGTTCACCCTCGAGTATGCAGCTGTCGAGACTGGCCAGCAGAATGTCTTCCACCAGCGCATCGACACGGCCCATGTCGCGGTACAGCAGGCCCAGCTCGGTCAGGCCCGGCAACTTGCCGCGCAGGAATTTCGCCGGTTCGGCCAGTTGCTGCATCAACAGTCGCTGCAGCGCGCGACGATGCTGGAACTCCGCTTCGGCCGGGGTCGAGAAACGCCCTTCCTTGACCGTACCGCCCTCTTCCACCAGCGCCGGATACACCGTCATCGACAGCCCGGCGATCTTCTGTTGGGTCTTCTCGGCGACCGCGGCAAACACCTTCGGCTCCACAGGTTGCTGGCTCTTCGCGGTTTGCGGCACCGCCAACGCGGCCTGACTCGCCTCGGCGAAACGCGCGGTCAGCTCGGCCAGATCACGGCCTTCACCAAGGAACTTGCCTTGGGCATCGACGATTTCCAGATTCATGCGCAGATGGCTTTCCACCTGCTGCGCCGCTTCGCTCCAGGCTTCATCGCTGACCCGGGCGCCGGTCATACGCAGCAACTCGCGGCCCAGTGCCTGGGGCAACGAGCCCTCGGCGAAGGTCATGCGTTGCAACGCGGCTTTGACGAAGTCCGGCACCGGAACGAAGTTCTTGCGCAACGCCTTGGGCAGGTTGCGCACCAGGGCAATGCACTTGGCCTCGATGACACCCGGCACCAGCCACTCCAGGCGCTCCGGCGGCAGCATCGGCAACAGCGGCGCCGGCACGCGCAGGGTCACGCCGTCGCGCGGGTGGTTCGGTTCGAAGTGGTAGCTGAGGGCCAATTCCAGATCGCCGATGTGCAGCGTGTCCGGGTAATGCTGCGCGGTGACTTCGCTGGCTTCGCGGGCCAGCACGTCTTCTTCGCGCATGATCAGCAGCTGCGGGTCTTTCTGGCTGTTGATCCGATACCAGCTGTCGAAGGTCGCGGTCTGATGGATCTCCGCCGGCAGCCGCGCATCGTAGAAGGCGAACAGGGTTTCTTCGTCGGCAAGAATGTCGCGACGTCGGGCCTTGGCTTCCAGTTCGTCGAGCTGTTCCAGCAATTGCTTGTTGGCGGCCAGGCACTTGGCCTTGGACTGAATCTCGCCACGCACCAGCGCTTCACGAATGAACAGCTCGCGGGACACCACCGGGTCGACCGGGCCGTAATGCACCGGCCGGCGACCGACCACGATCAGCCCGAACAGAGTGATCTGCTCGAAGGCAACCACCTGGCCGCGCTTCTTCTCCCAATGCGGTTCGAAGTGGTTTTTCTTGATCAGGTGCCCGGCCAGCGGCTCGATCCAGTCGGCATCGATCTTCGCCACCATCCGCGCGTAGAGCTTGGTGGTTTCCACCAGTTCGGCGGTCATCAGCCATTGTGGGCGCTTCTTGCCGATGCCCGACGACGGGTGAATCCAGAAGCGCCGCTGCCGTGCGCCGAGGTAGTCGCCGTCTTCGGTTTTCTGGCCGATCTGGCTAAGCAAACCCACCAGCACCGCCTTGTGCAGTTTCGGATAGTCCGCAGGCTCTTTGTTGAGGCTCAGCTGCATGTCGCGGCAGATCAGGCTCAACTGGCGATGGGAATCGCGCCACTCGCGTAGACGCAGGTAATTCAGGAAGTTCTTGCGGCACCAGTTTCGCAGCGGGCTGGCCGTCAGCGCCTGGCGCTGCTCTTCGAACCCGCGCCAGAGATTGACCAGCCCGGCGAAGTCCGAGTCGACATCCTTCCATTGTGCGTGGGCCTGATCCGCCGCTTGCTGTCGCTCCGGCGGGCGCTCGCGCGGGTCCTGGATCGACATGGCGCTGGCGACAATCAGCACTTCCTGCAAGCTGCCGAGCTTGGCCGCTTCGAGCAACATGCGGCCCATGCGCGGGTCCACCGGCAGCCGCGCCAATTGCCGACCGAGCGGGGTCAGCTGGCTGTTGCGGTCCACCGCCGAGAGTTCTTGCAGCAGGTTGTAGCCGTCGCTGATCGCCTTGCCATCCGGTGGCTCGATAAACGGGAACGCGGTGACTTCGCCTAGGCGCAAATGCAGCATCTGCAAAATAACGGCTGCAAGGTTGGTCCGCAGAATTTCCGGATCGGTAAATTCCGGGCGCCCGAGGAAATCTTCTTCACTGTAGAGGCGCACGCAGATGCCCGGCTCGACCCGTCCACAACGACCCTTACGCTGGTTGGCACTGGCCTGGGAAATCGCTTCGATGGGCAGGCGCTGGACCTTGGCGCGGTAGCTGTAGCGACTGATGCGCGCGGTGCCGCTGTCGATCACGTAGCGGATACCCGGGACGGTCAGCGAGGTTTCCGCGACGTTGGTCGCCAGCACCACACGGCGGCCAGGGTGCGACTGGAAAATCCGCTGTTGTTCGGCCGGTGACAGCCGCGCATACAACGGCAAAATCTCGGTGTGTTTGAGCTGGGCTTTACGCAGCATGTCCGCAGCGTCGCGAATCTCGCGCTCGCCGGGCAGGAACACCAGCACGTCACCGGGACTGCGGCGTTCGCTGCGCTCGTAAGCGGCGATTTCGTCGAGGGTGGCGAGGATCGCCTGGTCCACGGTCAAGTCATCCTCGACGCGGTTGCCCTCTTCGTCCTGCTCCAGGGTCAGCGGGCGGTACCAGGTGTCCACCGGGAAGGTACGGCCGGACACTTCGACAATCGGCGCATCGTCGAAATGCCTGGAAAATCGCTCCAGGTCGATGGTCGCCGAGGTGATGATGACTTTCAGATCCGGGCGGCGTGGTAGCAGGGTTTTCAGGTAGCCGAGCAGGAAGTCGATGTTGAGGCTGCGCTCGTGGGCTTCGTCGACGATGATCGTGTCGTAGCGTTCCAGGTAGCGGTCGTTCTGGGTTTCCGCCAGCAGGATGCCGTCGGTCATCAGTTTGATCAGGGTGTTGGAATCGCTCTGATCCTCGAACCGCACCTGATAACCGACCAGCGCGCCCAACGGCGTGCCCAATTCTTCTGCGACCCGGGCGGCCACACTGCGTGCGGCGATGCGGCGCGGTTGGGTGTGGCCGATCAGGCCATGTTGGCCACGACCGATTTCCAGGCAGATCTTCGGCAACTGGGTGGTTTTACCCGAACCGGTCTCGCCCGCGATGATCAGCACTTGATGCTTTTCCAGCGCTTTCTTGATTTCGTCGCGCTTGGCGGCAATCGGCAGGCTGTCGTCGTAACGAATCACCGGCAGGCTGGCGCGGCGGGCCAGCACCTGATCACAAGACGCCTGCATGCGCGCCACCCATTGGGCCAGCTTGGCCTCGTCGGGTTTCTTGCGCAGCTCAAGCAACTGCCGCCGCAGCCGGTGGCGGTCGGCGAGCATGGCGTGATCGAGGTTTTTCAGCAGTTTGTCGATGGAGGGCGATTCGTCGGTCATCGGGTACGCAATTCAGTCGTCTAGTGGCGCAAGGTCGGGGATTGTCGCAGATTTGCCATGGATTGGCTGTTTCTCCTGTAGGAGCTGTCGAGTGAAACGAGGCGGCGATCGTTTGATTTCAAGATCAAAAGATCGCAGCCTTCGGCAGCGCCTACACAGTCAGTTTTCGGCGCTTTTGCGTCGATACGGGAACACATCGATCACCTTCCCTGCCCGGATCGCCTCTTGCAGGCTTTTCCAGTAGTCGGCGTTGTACAACTCGCCATGCAGTTGATCGAACAACTTGCGCTGCCCCGAATCGGCAAACAGGAACGGCGGAAACTCTTCAGGGAACACATCCAGTGGCCCGATCGAATACCACGGTTCGGACGCCATTTCGTCTTCCGGTGTACGCGGCTCGGGAATGTGGCGGAAGTTGGCTTCAGTCAGGAAGCAGATTTCGTCGTAGTCATAAAACACCACGCGACCGTGGCGGGTCACGCCGAAGTTCTTCAGCAGCATGTCCCCGGGAAAAATGTTCGCCGCCGCCAGTTGCTTGATCGCCAGGCCGTAATCTTCCAGCGCTTCGTGCACCTGCGCTTCGTTGGCGTTTTCCAGATACAGATTCAGCGGCGTCATGCGGCGCTCGGTCCAGCAGTGGCGGATCAGCACCGTGTCGCCTTCCACCGAGACCGTTGACGGCGCGACTTCCAGCAGCTCTTCCAGACACGCCGGATCGAATTTGCTTAGCGGAAACCGGAAGTCGGCGAACTCCTGGGTATCGGCCATGCGCCCGACACGGTCGACGCTTTTCACCAGGCGATACTTTTCGATCACCGTGGCGCGGTCGACGTTTTTCGACGGCGAGAAACGGTCCTTGATGATTTTGAATACGGTGTTGAACCCCGGCAGCGTGAACACGCTCATGACCATGCCGCGCACACCGGGGGCCATGATGAACTGGTCGTCGGTGTTGGCCAGGTGATTGATCAGCGCCCGGTAGAACTCCGATTTGCCATGCTTGTAGAAACCGATCGAGGTGTACAGCTCGGCGATGTGCTTGCCCGGCAAAATGCGTTTCAGGAAGCCGATGAACTCCGCCGGCACCGGCACATCCACCATGAAATACGAACGGGTGAACGAGAAAATGATCGACACGTCCGCCTCGTCGGTGATCAGCGCGTCGATCTGGATGCCGCGACCCTCCAGGTGCAACAACGGGATCGCCAACGGCCATTGTTCGTCGGCGGTGTAGATGCGCCCCACCAGGTAGGCGCCCTTGTTGCGGTAAAGCACCGAGGAAAACAGTTCGACGCTCAGTTCCGGGTCCTTGCATACCCAGTCCGGCAGGTTCTCGCGCAGTTGTGCTTCGAGGCGCTTGAGGTCGCCGGGCAGGTCGGCGTATTCCTCGCTGAAGCGGTAATCGGCAAAGATGCTCGCGAGCATGCCGGACAATTGCCCCTGCGGTTTATAGGTGCGGGTTTGCGCAGCGCGGGCCCGGCGCAGACTGGGTCGGGTGGTGTGGATGAACATGCAGCCGTCGCTGATCAGGTCATGGCTGAACAAGCCGCAGAAAATCGAGTTGTACCAGGTCTCGGACAGTTCATCGTCGAAGCGCAGGTCGATCAGGCTGATGTAGGCGCTTTTCACCAGTGGCCAGCAGCTGACGTCCAGCGTGTCGGTGTCAAATGCCGCGCGCAAACGGCCCACCGTTTCACTGACTTTTTCTTCATACAGGTTAATCCGCGCGGCCGACGCCGACTGCGCCTCCTGCCACTTGGCCTGTTCGAAGCGGGCACGGGCGCCGTCGGTGATCTGGCGAAAATGCTCGCGGTAATCGTCAAAGCCATCGAGGATCAAACGGGCGATGTCGGCGGCTGGCCATTGCTGCGGCATGGTGAGACCTCTGCGGGAATTCGTGAGCCTTGAGCTTAGCCAGTGAAACGGGTGCAGGAGAAGCGTAATTTTGTGACCGCCGCGTCATCAACGCCTTGAGAGTTACCTGCTCGTTTTCCGGTTGCCATCGATCAGGCGCTCAGCAACACTCTCGCCCTCATCAAGGAAGGAACGCGCTGTGAACCCCGTCGATTTATTCCGTTTACTGTCACTTGCGGCCATTTGGGGGGCGAGCTTCCTGTTCATGCGCATCATTGCGCCGGTGATAGGCAGCATCCCTACCGCTTTTTTCCGTGTGTCGATTGCCGCTGCCGGGTTGCTGGTGATTCTGGGGCTGATGCGTATCAGCTGGGATTTCAAGGGCAAACTGAAAACTGTAATGCTGCTCGGGGTGATCAACTCCGGGATTCCGGCGACGCTCTATTCGGTGGCCGCGCAGGTGCTGCCCGCCGGTTACTCGTCGATTTTCAATGCCACCACCCCTTTGATGGGCGTGCTGATTGGCGGCCTGTTTTTCCATGAACGGCTCACTGGCGCCAAGCTCGGCGGCGTGTTCCTCGGGCTGTTCGGCGTGGGCGTGCTGACCCGTGCCGGTCCGGTGGCGTTCGATATGGAACTGCTGATGGGTGCCGTCGCCTGCCTGCTCGCGACCACTTGCTACGGATTTGCGGGCTTTCTGGCGCGCCGCTGGCTCGATCAGGCCGGAGGTCTCGACAGCCGCTTGTCGGCACTGGGCAGCATGCTCGGCGCAACGCTGTTCCTGCTGCCGCTGTTCGGCTACAGCGTTATCAGCCAACCACCGGCGAGCTGGGGCGGCTGGAGTGTCTGGCTATCGCTGCTGGGGTTGGGTCTGGGCTGCACGGCGTTTGCGTACATCATTTACTTCCGCCTCCTGAGCTCGGTTGGCCCGGTGAAGTCGATGACCACGACCTTCCTGATCCCGTTGTTCGGTGTGTTGTGGGGCGCGCTGTTTCTGGATGAGCCGCTGTCGATGGCGCATATCTATGGCGGGGTGTTGATTGCCGTGGCGTTGTGGCTGGTGTTGAAACCGGCGCTGGTGAAGGTGGCTGAGGTCGCAACCAAATAGATGTGTGGTGCTGCTGATGACGCCATCGCTGGCAAGCCAGCGCCTACAAGGGATCGGGGTTGCCCACGTAATTTACGTACACCACCTGACACTGTAGGAGCTGGCTTGCCAGCGATAGCGGTCGATCAGGCACCCACATCTAAAGGGCTAAAGCACTCACCTCCCCATCCACCAACCGCCGTATGCCCAGCGGATTAGCGTTCTGCAATGCTTCGGGCAACAACGCATCCGGGTAATTCTGGAAACACACCGGCCGCAGGAAGCGATCAATGGCCAGCGTGCCCACCGACGTACCCCGGGAATCGGACGTCGCCGGGTACGGCCCACCATGCACCATCGCCTCGCACACCTCGACCCCGGTCGGATAGCCATTGAGCAGGATCCGCCCGACTTTCTCCTGCAGCACCTCTGCCAGCCAACGATATTCCAGCAACTCGTCCGCCTCGCCGATCAACGTCGCCGTCAATTGCCCGCGCAGGCCGTGCAATGCCGCCGCCAACTGCGCGCGATCTTCGACTTCGATGACAATGGTGGTCGGCCCGAACACCTCCTCCTGCAGCAGTTCATCACCCTTGAGCAACAGGCTGACATCGGCCTTGAACACTTGCGGCTGCGCCTGACTGCCCTGTTGCGGTTTGCCCGCCAGATGCGTCAGGCCCGGATGTTCGTGCAATTCGCCGAGACCTTGGCTGTAACTGGCCAACGCCCCGACGTTGAGCATGGTTTGCGGCGGTTGCTGGTTCATGTTCGCGCAGAAGGTTTGCAGAAAAGTACTGAACTGCGGCGAACGCAGGCCGATGACCAGGCCCGGATTGGTACAGAACTGACCACAACCCAATGTCACCGAACCGGCCAGTTGCGCCGCGATTTGCTCGCCGCGTACCGTCAACGCTTCGGGCAGCAGGAACACCGGGTTGATGCTCGACATCTCGGCGAACACCGGAATCGGCTGCGCCCGGGTGGCGGCCATGTGGCTCAAGGCATTGCCGCCCTTGAGCGATCCGGTGAAGCCCACCGCCTGGATCGCCGGATGCTTGACCAGCCACTCACCGACACCACCGCCATAAATCATGTTGAACACGCCGGCCGGCATTCCGGTACGTTCAGCGGCACGGATGATCGCGTCTGCCACCCACTCGGCGGTTGCCATGTGGCCGCTGTGGGCCTTGAACACCACCGGGCAACCGGCGGCCAGTGCCGAGGCGGTATCGCCGCCAGCGGTGGAAAACGCCAACGGGAAATTGCTCGCGCCGAACACCGCCACGGGCCCCAGGGCGATGCGGTACTGACGCAGATCCGGGCGCGGCAATGGCTGGCGCTCCGGCAACGCACGGTCGATGCGCGCGCCGTAGAAATCACCGCGACGCAGCACCTTGGCGAACAGGCGCAACTGGCCGCTGGTGCGTCCCCGTTCCCCTTGAATGCGCCCGGCCGGCAACGCGGTTTCGCGGCACACGGTAGCGACGAAGTCATCGCCCAGTCCGTCGATTTCATCGGCAATGGCATCGAGGAACCGGGCCCGTTTTTCCGCACTCACGTTGCGATAGATCGGATACGCCGCAGCGGCGGCTTTGGCGGCTGCGTCTACCTCACTTTCGGATGCCTGAGAAAATGTACCGGGCAAGGGTTCGCCGGTGGTCGCATCGAGGCTTTGCAATTGCAAGGTGCCGTTGGCGCTGCGGCGACCGCCGATGTAGTTGTGTCCAGATAACGTGGTCATGTGAATTCCTTGATCAATGGCAAACCCTGGAGCCGGCTGGCTGGCGATGGCGTCCACAAAGGCGTCGCAAGGCCGGGAGGCCATTCGCTGGCAAGCCAGCTCCTACAGGTTCGTCGACGTTCCCGATCCGGGGTCAGAGTGTGCGCACCTGACCGATTTGCAACGGCTGGGCACTTTCACCAATGCCGTTGACCAATGGCGCACCGAACTCGTCGAGGCTGATCTGGAAACGATCCCCCGGCTGGGTCTTCACACCGTCGGCAAACGACAGCGTGGCAGTGCCGAAGTAGTGCACATGGACGTCACCAGGGCGCAAAAACTGCGCGTACTTGAAGTGGTGGAATTCAAGGTTGGCCAGACTGTGGCACATGTTGTCTTCGCCGCTGAGAAATTCCTTTTCCCAGATCGTTTCACCGTTGCGCTGGATGCGGCTGGTGCCGACCAGATGCTTGGGCAACTCACCGACGCGCAGCTCCGGACCGTAGGAGCAACTGCGCAATTTCGAGTGGGCGAGGTACAGGTAATTGCGCCGCTCCATGACATGGTCGGAGAACTCATTGCCCAGTGCATAACCGACCCGATACGGCTGGCCGTCGTCGCCGATCACGTAGAGGCCGGTCAGCTCCGGTTCTTCACCGGCATCCTCGGCAAACGGCGGCACCGGGAAGTCCGCGCCGGGGCGCACGACAATGCTGCCGTCGCCTTTGTAGAACCATTCCGGTTGCGCACCGACCTGCCCCGCCGCGGGTTTACCACCCTCAAGACCCCATTTGAAGATGCGCATGGTGTCGGTCATACCGGCTTCCACCGCACCTTCCTGCTGGTGCATTTTGTCCCGCGCCGAGGCGCTGCCCAAATGGGTCAGGCCGGTGCCGCTGATCAGGCAGTGGGCCGGGTCTTCATGGTCGAGTGGCGGCAGGACTTTGCCTTGTTGCAACAGCTGTGCGTAATCCGGGCCGTGCTCGGTGCCGCGCGAGGCGACTTCTTCTTGCAGGCTGCGTTTGCCGCGGATCGCGGCGAGTGCCAGTTCACGGGTGTTGCGGGTGCCTTGGAGCACTTGGACTTGTGCCCCGTCGACGAGTCCGACCTGGCGCTCCCCGTTGGCGTTTTCGAATTGAATCAGGCGCATGCTGGCCTCCAGAAATTCAGGGTGGGCGCCGCAGGTTTGCGGCGCCTCCAGGTCACTCGATGATGTTGAAGTCGCTCAAGTACTCATCGGAGATTTCCAGGCCCAGGCCCGGCTTGTTGTCGTCGAGCTGGATGTAGCCGTTGACCGGTTGCGGCTCGCCCTTGAACACGTAGTAGAAGAGCTCGTTGCCGACTTCGACGTCGAACACCGGGAAGAACTCGGCCATCGGCGAAGCCGTGGTGGACATGGTCAGGTGGTAGTTGTGCATCTGCCCGGCGTGGGGGATGACCGGCACCGACCAGGCTTCGGCCATGGCGTTGATCTTGCGCGCGGCAGTGATGCCGCCGACGCGGTTGGTGTCGTACTGGATCACGTCGATGGCGCGGCGTTCCAGCAGGTCTTTGAAGCCGTAGGAAGTGAATTCGTGCTCGCCGCCGGAGATCGGCATGATGCCCATCTTCTTCAGCTCGATGTAGCCTTCGATGTCATCGGCGATCACCGGCTCTTCCAGCCAGCGCGGTTCGAATTCGGCCAGTTTCGGCAACATGCGCCGCGCGTATTCCAGGGTCCAGCCCATGTAGCATTCGAGCATGATGTCGACGTCAGGGCCGGCCAGATTACGCAGCGCGCGTACCTGTTCGATGTTCTTGCGCATGCCCGCCGGGCCGTCTTTCGGGCCGTAGCCGAAGCGCATTTTCAGCGCGGTGAAGCCTTGGTTCAGGTAGCCCTGGGCTTCCTCGAGGAACAGGTCGAGGTTGTCGTTGGCGTAGAGCTTGGAGGCGTAGGTCCAGATCTTTTCCTTGGTGCGACCGCCGAGCAGTTTGAACACAGGTTTGTTGACCGCTTTGCCCATGATGTCCCAGATCGCGATGTCGATCGCCGAGATCGCCGCCATGCCAATGCCTTTGCGGCCCCAGGCGTGGCTCTGGCGGTACATTTTCTGCCAGATGTATTCGTTGTCGAACGGGTCTTCGCCAATGGCGATCGGTGCCAGATAGGTATCGATGATTTCCTTGGCCACACGCGGCGCCAGGGCGCAGTTACCGATGCCGACGAGGCCCGTATCGGTCTCGACTTCCACCACGAGCCAGCCGTGGAAACGGAACGAGCCCATGGCATCGCCGCGCTCGAAGAGGATGTCGCTGGCGTTGGTGCAGAAGTGCGCTTGAGGGGGAACGACTTTGCCTTTCCACTCGAATACGCGGGTACGGATCGCTTTGATTTTCATGAATACAGTTCCTTGGGCTGCCGGTTTCTTGTAGTTGTCAGTCGTGTGCGCAGAACCCTTGAAACGCTCGGCTCCGGCATTCGATGGGCCGACTTTAGCCAGCGCCCGGGGGATGCGGATAATCACTTATGCGTATCCGCCGATAACCTGGGGTGATAGGAAAAAGCAGTTATCAGGTAGATCGAGTTATCGGGTATTACATAAAACTGTAGGAGCTGGCTTGCCAGCGATTGCGGCCTGGCAGTCACTCCAAGGTGTCTGTCAGACCGTCATCGCTGGCAAGCCAGCTCCTACAGGGGGATTGCGTTGTGTCAGTAGCTGTTGGCGCCCATCCGGCAGGCAATCTCAAACGCCTGGCGAGTCGCGCCCACGTTCGCCTTGCCCTGTCCTGCAATATCGAACGCGGTGCCATGGGCCGGAGTGGTGATCGGGATGGGCAGGCCGCCCTGCACCGTGACGCCCCGTGAAAAGCCCATCAACTTGATCGCGATCTGGCCCTGGTCGTGGTACATGGTCACGACCGCGTCGAAGGCACTGGCATCGCCCTGGACCTTGAGGAAAATCGTGTCCCCGGGATACGGCCCTTCCGCCGCGATCCCCAGCGCCTGCGCCGAGCGTACGGCCGGACCGATGATGTCCAGTTCCTCACGGCCAAACGAACCGTTGTCGCCGTTGTGCGGGTTCAAACCGCAAACGCCGATACGCGGTTTCTCCAGGCCATTGCGCTTGAGCGCAGTGTCGATCAGTTGAATCGCTTCAACCACCCGCTGCTCGCTGAGCAGACCCGAGACTTCGGCCAGGGCCACGTGGGAGGTCACCCGCGACGTCCACAGATTGTCGAGCACGTTGAATTCGCAGAACGGCCCGTGGAAATCCAGCAACTCGGCAAACCAGTGCAGTTCGTCGTTGTGCGCCATGCCGGCCATGTGCAGCGAGGTCTTGTTCAGCGGCCCGAACAGGATCGCATCGGTGGTCCCTGCTTCGGTCAGGCGCAGGGCCTGCTCCAGCGTGTCGAGGCTGTAGCGACCGCCAATCACGCTGGCCTCGCTGCGCGGGAATTCACCGACCGCCTCACCGCGAAAGTCGTAGAACAGTGGCGTGTCATCGACAAACTGCAACGCTTGCAAAGTCTCCACGCGACGATAAGGAAACTCGGACCCGGCGATGCGCATGCCACGACGCATTTCGGCTTCGTCGGCGATCAGGATCACGTTGGCCTTGCTGCGCACGTCGGGCTCGGCGAGCAAGCGTGCAATCAACTCCGGGCCAATGCCCGCCGGGTCACCGAGGACCATGGCGATAGTGGTTTTTTTCATGCTTCACTCCTCAAGGATTCAGGCCGCGCCCGGTCAATGGCGCAAGGTTCGCAGCGATAGATGCGCTGCGCGTTGCTGTAGAACAGTCGCTCCTGATCAGCCAGTGGCAGATCGGCGACGATGGATTTGAAACCGCTGTAGATGTCGTCGAACGAGCCGCACAGGCTGTCCACCGGAAAGTTGCTGGCGAACATCGCCCGCTGGGTGCCGAACATCGCGATGACTTCGCGCACGATCCAGGCATTGTCTTTGGCGCGCCATTTCCGGCCGCCCTGCCCCAGCCCGGAAATCTTCACCAGCACGTTCGGCCATCGGGCCAGCCGCGCCATCGCCAGACGCCAGCCCGCCAGGCCTTCGGCACTGCGGTCGTTGGGCAACCCGGCATGGTTGAGAATCAGGGTGATACCGGGAAAATCCCGAGCCAGGCGCTCGGCCTCATGCAGGTTCCACCACGGCGTCTGCAAATCGAAATGCAGGCCCAGACCTTCCAGCGCGGCGTAACTGCGGCGCCAGTGTTCGTCGCTCATCAGGCTGCGCAGATGCCCGACCTGTTCCGGCGCGATCGGCCCGCCGGGTTTGTGTCGGACACTGCGCACATGCTTGAAGCGCGCCTGTTCGCTCAACACATCGATGGCGTCCGGGTGATCGAGCCAGGCTTGCGCGACGACCGCATTGGGCACGCCATAACGGGCCGCCAGTTGCTCGATGAAACGGGTTTCGCCAATCGGGTCCTGCGGGTTCCACTCCGTCTCGACGTACACCGTTTGCACGACGTTATGCGGCCCGGCGTCGGCGAAGTAATCCTCGGGAAAATAACGGCGCTTGATCGCGCTGTAGTCACCGTAGCGAAACGGCACATTGGCCTCGGGGGCGAGCCACGGGTGGTCGTTGATAGCCGGGTCCCAGAAGTGATGATGGGCGTCGATGATCGGACCGTCCCATTGCGCATTAGTCATGACGCACCTCATCCAGGCTGATGAACAACGTCGCCAGCACGAACACCGCCGAGCATGCCGCGAAGAACCCCAGCACCGGGGCAAATCCACCGGACATTTGCAGGATCACCCCCACCAGGATCGGCACCGCGATGCCGCCGGTGCTGCCGGCCATGTTCATCACACCGCCAATCAAACCGACCCGCGCCGGTGCGGCGAGCAATGCCGGGAAGCTCCAGTAGAGGCTGCCCCACATCAAGAAAAACGCGGTCATGGCCAGCAACGCCACCGCGGCAAAAGGATTGCTCAGGGTCGGCAACAACAGGAACGCGCCAAGGGCGATCAGGCCGGAAAACGCGAGCAGGCTCTTGACCGCCACACCACGACTGACGCCCTTGCGGATCAAACCGTCGCAGAGGAACCCACCGGTCAGCGAACCCAGCGCACCACAGACGAAAATTACAAATGTCGCCGCGCCAATGCCCTTGATATCAAAGCCGCGCGCCTGGGACAGATAACTCGGCCCCCAGGTCAGCAACCCGAAATACACCATCGCCCAACTGGCCCGGCCGATCAGCAAACCGCTCAGGGAACGGGCGGCAATCCCCAGGCCCTTGACCGGAACGCGTGCAGCTTCAGCGGTCGGTGTCGCGCGTCCGGCGTTGATTTTTTCCAGCTCCAGTTCATTGACCTGCGGATGACTGGCCGGGTCGTCGCGCAGATAACGCCACGCCAGCCAGGCCAGGGCCAGGGTCGCGACACCGGCGATCACAAATGCCAGGCGCCAGGAGTCCAGCGAGGCGATCAGATAAGCAATGATCAACCCGCCCAACGCCACACCCAACGGGCTGCCGCTGTCCATCAACACCGCACCGCGGCTGCGTTCGCTGGGCGCCAGCCACAGGGAAATCAACTTGCCGCCGGACGGGAACAGAGGCGCTTCCGAAGCCCCCAGCGCCACGCGGGCGAACAGCAACGACAAGCCACCGGAAGCAAACGCCGCCAGCACCTGAAACGTGCCCCACAAGCCGGTGGACCAAGTGATGACCCGACGCGGACCGAATCGATCGATCATCCAGCCGCCTGGAATCTGCAACAGCGCGTAGGCCCAGAAGAAACTGCTGAGGATCAAGCCTTGCATGCTCGGCGACAGGGAAAACTCATGGGCGATGGTCGGCATCGCGATGGACAGCGACACCCGGTCGATCAGGTTGACCATGGTCAACGCGAAGACGATCGCGAAGATTCGCCAGCGCACACTGCTGGCCTTGGCGGCGGTAGCCTGCGGCACAGCCGCGACGGCGGACGGAGCCTCTGCGCCGGGCAGATGCAGGGAAGCACTGGGACGAGCCATGGTGCGAACCTCGTTTTATTATTTTTGTGGAGATGCAAACGTCAATCTGTAGGAGCCGGCTTGCGGGCGATGGCGGCGCATCAATCAACATTGATAGCGCCTGACACACCGCAATCGCCAGCAAGCCGGCTCCTACAGGGTTGAGTCTGTGCCGCGTTTCTCACGACGTTATGAGTACTATCGAAGGCCCGGTGATAACCGTCTAATCAAAACTTGAAATCAGGTGATAGCTTCGGGTTATGGCACAGGCTGCTTTCACTGGGCTTTCACCCACCTCTATCTATTTCGACTTGTTTCGGGAAAAGCTCTAGCGCAGGTCTCTGAGCAATATCCACGGTTTTCCCGACTACGAGCTATAACCCCAGGCTATCGGTGTATGTATTGTTTTGACTAGACGCGGCGACCGCCTCTTCCCACACTCAGGCCAGGCTTGCGGCTTCACAGCGCAGACAAGTCACTCATAACAACTACAAAAACGAGGCTCTTCCATCATGCGAAATGCATTCGTCCGTCGCACTTCCCGTCTGGTTCTTGGCAGCAGCCTGATCGCCGCCGGTGCCCTTCCCGCGCTCGCTCAGGCCGCCTGGCAACCGGACAAGAACGTTGAAATCGTTGTCGCCGGCGGCCCCGGTGGCGGAACCGACCAACTCGGTCGCCTGATCCAGTCAATCATCACCACCCACAAGCTGCTCGACGTCAATACCATCGTCCTCAACAAGGGCGGCGGCAACGGCGCCGAAGCGTTCCTCGACATGAAAATGAACAAGGGCGATGCCGAGAAACTGGTGATCGGCACCAACAACATCTACCTGTTACCGCTGGTGTCCAAGCTCGGTTACCAATGGCAGGAGCTGACACCGATTGCCGCCGTGGCCGAGGACGACTTCATCCTCTGGAGTTACAAAGGCGCGCCGTGGAAAGACGCGAAAAGCTTCTACGAGGCGGTCAAGGCCGATCCATCGAAACTGCGCATGGGTGGCAGCCAGTCCAAGGACGTCGACCAGACCCTGACCCTGCTGCTCAACCAGACCAACAACAGCAAACTGGTGTACATCCCGTTCAAGAGCGGCAGTGAAGCCGCGACGCAACTGGCCGGCAAACACATCGCCGCCAACGTCAACAACCCCAGCGAAAGCATCAGCCAATGGCGTGGCGACCAGGTCGAGCCGCTCTGTGTGTTCAGTCAGGAACGCATGAGCTACACCGAGAAGGTCGCTGGCGATAAATCCTGGGCCGACGTACCGACCTGCCACGAACAAGGCCTGGGTATCGACCAATATCGCTTCCCGCGCACCGTGTTCATGCCCGGCGATATCAGCGCCGAACAACGGGCGTTTTATGTCGAGCTGATGCGCAAAGTCACGCAGTCCGATGAGTTCAAGGCCTACGTGAAGCAAAACGCGCTGGTGCCAACCTTCCTCGAAGGCGAACCGCTGACTGCCTACATCGAAAAAGACACCGCCCGCGTCACTCCGGTGTTCAAGGAAGCCGGCTGGCTGAAAAACTGAAGTTGCCAGGGCCGCTCGCCCACGGGCGGCCGTCACCTGCTGGAGGTGTTTGATGTCCCATTCTTCGGATTCACCGGCGCTGGTCGGCACCCGTTGGGTCGAGCTCGGCCTGACGGTCTTCACCGCACTGCTCGGCGCGGTGGTGATGTACGGCAGTATCGAACAAGGCATCGGCTGGGGCGATGCCGGCCCTGAACCGGGTTACTTCCCCTTCTACATCGGTTTGATGTTGAGCGCCGCGAGCGTCGCCAACGCGGTGTTGACCGCGGTGCGCTGGCAAGCCCTGAGCGTTGCATTCGTCAGCCGCAGTGCGTTCAGGCAAGTGATATCGGTGTTCGTGCCCATCGCCCTGTTCGTCGGCGCAATGCCGTTCACCGGCATCTACGTCGCCTCGGCGTGCTTCATCGCGTGGTTCATGTGGCGTGACAAGGTCCGTGCAAAACCGTACGGCAAATTGATGATCGGCAGCGTATCCCTCGGCGCGGTACTCGCCAGCTACCTGATCTTCGCGCTGTGGTTCAAGGTCCCGCTGGATGCCGGCCCGATGGGCGACTGGATTGCCCTGGCCGGGAGAACTTTCAAATGAGCGAATTCGATTCCCTGTTGCAAGGCATGAACCTGATCCTGACCCCGGGCCACATCGGCCTGATGGTGATCGGCGTGCTGCTGGGCATTCTGGTCGGCGTCCTGCCCGGCCTTGGCGCCCCCAACGGCGTGGCGCTGTTGCTGCCACTGACGTTCACCATGTCGCCGGTGTCGGCGATCATCCTGCTGTCGTGCATGTACTGGGGCGCGCTGTTTGGCGGCTCCATCACCTCGATCCTGTTCAACATACCCGGTGAGCCCTCATCGGTGGCGACGACGTTTGACGGCTACCCGATGGCCCGCGAAGGCCGCGCTGCCGAAGCGTTGACCGCGGCGTTCAGCTCGGCACTGATCGGTGCCTTGTGCGGGGTGTTGTTGCTGACGTTCCTGTCGACAAAAATCGCCGCGTTCGCCATGTCCTTCAGTTCGCCGGAGTTCTTCGCGGTGTACCTGTTGGCGTTCTGCACCTTCATTGGCATGAGCAAGAACCCGCCGTTGAAAACCGTGGTGGCGATGATGATCGGTTTCGCCATGGCGGCAGTCGGCATGGACACTGTGTCGGGCAACCTGCGCCTGACGTTCGACCAGCCAATCCTGATGACCGGGATCAGTTTTGAAGTCGCGGTGATCGGCCTGTTCGGCATCGGCGAAATCCTCTGCACCGTAGAAGAAGGCCTGGTGTTCCGTGGTGAGCACGCGCGGATTACGCCGATGGTGATTTTGCGCACCTGGGCAAAACTGCCGCGCTACTGGTGGACGATTGTGCGCAGCACCCTGGTCGGTTGCTGGATGGGTATCACGCCTGGTGGCCCGACGGCCGCATCGTTCATGAGCTACAGCCTGGCGCGGCGCTTTTCGAAAAACCGCGACAACTTTGGCAAAGGCGAAATCGAAGGCGTGATCGCCCCGGAAACCGCCGACCACGCCGCCGGCACCAGCGCACTGCTGCCGATGCTGACCCTGGGCATTCCGGGGTCCGCCACGGCCGCTGTGATGCTCGGTGGCCTGATGATCTGGGGCCTGCATCCTGGGCCGACGTTGTTCGTCGAGCAACACGATTTTGTCTGGGGCCTGATCGCCAGCATGTACCTGGGCAACGTGGTCAGCCTGATCGTGGTGTTGGCCACCGTGCCGCTGTTCGCTTCGATCCTGCGCATTCCGTTCTCGATCATCGCGCCCATCATCATCATGGTCTGCGCCATCGGCGCGTACTCGGTGCACAACTCGTTCTTCGACGTGGTGTTGATGCTGGGCTTCGGTGCGCTGGGTTATCTGTTCAAGAAACTCGGCTACCCGATTGCGCCACTGGTGCTGGCGGCCGTTTTGGGGGACAAGGCTGAAGATGCGTTCCGTCAGTCGATGCTGTTCTCTGACGGGCACCTGAGCATTTTCTGGTCCAACCCACTGGTGGGCTGCCTGACCACGGCGGCGCTGCTGATGCTGTTCTGGCCGTTGATTTCCAAGGCGCTGGGTGCGCTGCTGGGCTTGCGTAAACCTCACGTCGCCAAACCAAAATCGGTGCTGTGACACGGCAATGCTGGCAAGGCCTGACATTTGTTGTCAGGCTTGCCGCAGTCTTTATTGCGAGTACGGCCCATGTCCCGAATTCCAGATGCCAATGTAATCCACAGTCGACTGCGTCTACGCCAACTGCGGCTGATGCTGGCGCTGGAGGAATTCGGTTCGTTGCGGCGCGCCGCTGACCACATCGGCATGACCCAGCCGGCGGCGACCAAGATGTTGCACGAGGCCGAGGATTTGCTCGGTGTCGAGCTTTTCGAACGCCTGCCCCGGGGCATGCGCTCCACGCCATTTGGTGAAACCGTCATCTACTACGCACGCATGGTGTTCGCCGAACTCAGCGGCATGCGCGAAGAGCTGGTGGCGCTCCAATCGGGCAACCTTGGGCGGGTCGCGGTCGGTGCCATTCCGGCATTGGCTTCGGGGCTGTTGACCCGCACCATTGCCACGTTGAAACAGAGCCATCCGCGCTTGTCCATGAGCATCCAGGTCGATACCAGCGACGTGCTGGTACAGGCACTGCTGCAGGATCAACTGGACATCGTGCTGGGGCGGATTCCCCCCGGCGCGCGGGCTGAAGAACTGCTGTTCGACAGCCTCGGTGAAGAAGAACTGTGCGTAATCGCGGGTGCGAAAAATCCGCTGGCACAAGAGAAAAATCTGGGTTGGGCAGAGTTGCAGAACATGACGTGGGTGCTGCAACAACAACCCAGTCCGATGCGCGCGATCATCAATCAGGTGTTCCACAACGCCCGTGTCGACATCCCCAGCAGCATCGTCGAAACCACGTCGATCATGACCCTGCTTTCATTGATACAACAGACCGACATGCTGGGCGTCACGCCGGTGTCGGTGGTCGAGGATTATCCCGGTCGTGACCTGCTGGCAGTGTTGCCCATCAAGTTCGAAGCACGGTTGCCACCGTACGGCCTGATCACCCGCCGCCATCGCATTCAGTCGTCGGCAATGCAGGCGTTCATGAATTCGGTGCGGGCTGAACATGCGCTGAACAAGTAAAACGGTTGTTCACCGCTCCAAGAGAGCGGTTTTTTTATGCAGACCATCACCCGAACAACCAATACCCCAACAACGCCAATACCAGCACAGCCAACACAGGCCGCAGCACTCGGTAAGCCTTTGGATTACCACGTTTCCACTGTTTGACGGCACCGCTGACTTTATCACTGGAGTTCTTGCTCCAGGCGTAAGCCTGATTGATGCCGCCCACACGTTCATCATCGAGGTTTTGCGGTGCGGTGGCGCTGCCCAGGAAAGCGCTGATCGAACGGTTGATGCGAGTCATCAAGCGATTGCTCAACGGCCGTTCGATATCGCAGAACAGGATGACCCGGGTATGGTCGGTTTCGTTCTTGACCCAGTGCACATAGGTCTCGTCGAACATCACGTCTTCTCCGTCACGCCAGGCGTATTCCTGGCCGTCGACGAAGATCCGGCAATCGTCGGAATTGGGGGTGGACAGGCCCAGGTGATAACGCAGGGAGCCGGCGAACGGGTCGCGATGCGGGTTGAGGTGACTGCCGCCTGGCAGGAGCGCAAACATCGCGCCCTTGACGTTGGGAATGCTGTTGACCAGCTCCACGGTTTTCGGGCACAGCAGTTCTGCTGAGGGCAATGGTTTGTCGTACCACTTGAGATAGAAACGCTTCCAGCCTTTCTTGAAAAACGAGCCAAAACCGGCGTCGTTGTTTTTCTCGGCGGCGCGGATGTAGCCCTCGTCGAACAGGTGCATCGCTTCGTCGCGAATGGCTTGCCAATTGTGCTTGAGCACGTCCAGTTCGGGAAACCTGTCGCGGTCCAGATAAGGTTTGGAAGGCACGCTGGAGAACAGGTACATCAAGGCGTTATAGGGGGCAAACAGTGCCGAGTGGTTGACGAACTGGCGCAGGACCGGCAAACGCGCCTTGCCACGTAAATGCACATAGAGGGTACTGCCCAGAAACAGCAGCAACAACGACGCCTTCGCGGCAAAAGAAAAGGTCATCAACAACTCCTTGGCAATAAACACGTTGCACAACGCCATTTACCCGACGTTGCAACCGGCATGATAAACAGTACCCACCAAGGGAAAAACCCGCCTGGGCCAACAATCAGTGTTAACGAATGTGCAACAAAGCACTTATTAGCACGAAGGGCCTGAACGCCGGCTGACGGCAATCCGCCTTGATGGAGAAGGCTTTTGCTCCTCCTCCACCATCAGCCGGACGCGGCGGTTTACTGCTGGTTCTCCTGCTCGGTAAACAGATCGCTGAACAGCATGCTCGACAAATAGCGCTCGCCGGAGTCAGGCAGGATCACCACGATGGTTTTACCCTGCATTTCCGGGGTTTCGGCCAACCGCACCGCCACCGCCATCGCCGCGCCGCAGGAGATACCGCACAAAATGCCTTCTTCCTGCATCAAACGCAGGGCCATGGCCTTGGATTCTTCGTCGCTGACCAGCTCCACGCGATCGACAATCGACAAGTCGAGGTTCTTGGGCACAAAACCGGCACCGATACCCTGGATCTTGTGCGGGCTCGGCTTGATTTCCTGACCGGCCAGCGCTTGGGTGATTACCGGCGATACGACGGGCTCGACCGCCACCGAGAGAATCGGTTTGCCCTGGGTATTCTTGATATACCGCGACACACCGGTAATGGTTCCACCGGTTCCGACACCTGCCACCAGAACATCCACCGCGCCATCGGTGTCGTTCCAGATTTCCGGACCGGTGGTTTTTTCGTGAATGGCCGGGTTTGCCGGGTTGTCGAACTGCGCCGGCATGAAGTAGGTGGAAGGATCGCTCGCAACGATTTCCCCAGCCTTTTCAATGGCGCCCTTCATGCCCTTGGCCGGCTCGGTCAGCACCAGCTCCGCCCCCAGTGCCTTGAGCACCTTGCGGCGCTCGATGCTCATGGAAGAAGGCATGGTCAGCATCAGTTTGTAGCCCCGCGCGGCGGCAACGAAGGCCAGGCCGATGCCGGTATTGCCGGAGGTCGGTTCGACAATGGTCATGCCCGGCTTGAGTTTGCCGGTGCTTTCGGCATCCCAGATCATATTGGCGCCGATGCGGCACTTGACCGAATAGCCGGGGTTTCGCCCCTCGATCTTGGCCAGGATGGTCACACCACGGGGAGCAATACGGTTGATCTGCACCAGCGGCGTATTGCCGATGGAATGGGCGTTGTCAGCGAAAATACGGCTCATGGCTGGGTCCTTAACGACAGCATTGAAATAGGGCATCAAGGTAAGCCTCTTGCCGGTAGGCGTCCAGTCAGGTCGAACGTCCGCAGGTCAGCGCAGTCAATGGCTTTAGATCGCCAGAGATTTGCCGCCATGAAACGTCGATACAGCTGGCCACTGTGGACCCTCACCGGTCTCGTTGTGCTACTCATTGCCCTGCACTTTGCCCTGCCCTACCTGGTGCGCGACTACCTGAACGACAGGTTGGCGGACATGGGCGATTACCGTGGCCAGATAACCGATGTAGACCTGGCCCTGTGGCGGGGGGCCTACAAGATCAACGGGCTGAAAATCGTCAAGGTCGACGGCAAGGTTCCGGTTCCGTTCGTCAACGCGCCGTTGATCGACCTCTCCGTCAGCTGGCATTCGCTCTGGTACGACCATGCCGTGGTCGCCGAAGTCCAGTTCGTCAAACCCGAAGTGAACTTCGTCGACGGCGGCGCCAACAAACAGAACTCCCAGACCGGTCAGGGCACCGACTGGCGGGCGCAACTGGGCAAACTGCTGCCGATCACCCTGAACGAGGTGCGAATCAGCGATGGCAAAATCACTTTTCGCAACTTCAACTCAAAGCCACCGGTGAACATGAATGCCACAAATGTCGACGCCAGCATTTTCAACCTGACCAACGTGGCCGACACCGAAGGCAAACGCGATGCCCGCTTCGAAGGCAAGGCGCTGCTGCTGGGGCATGCGCCGCTGGAAACCACCGCAACGTTTGACCCGCTGAGCAATTTCGAAGATTTCCAGTTCCGCTTGCGGGCCAGGGATATCGAGCTCAAACGCATGAACGACTTCGCCTCGGCGTACGGAAAATTCGATTTCAATGCAGGCCATGGCGATGTAGTCATCGAAGCCCAGGCAAAAAAGGCCAGACTGACCGGCTATATCAAGCCGCTGTTGAAAGACGTCGACGTGTTCAACTGGCAGCAGGACGTGGAAAACAAAGACAAAGGCCTGTTCCGCTCCATTTGGGAGGCCATCGTCGGCGGCTCTGAGACTGTGTTGAAAAATCAGGGCAAAAACCAGTTCGCCACGCGGGTTGAACTCAGTGGCAGCGTACACCAGCAAAATATCAACGCATTCGAAGCGTTTTTGCAGATTTTACGCAATGGTTTCATCCAGGCATTCAATGCACGGTATGAGCGGCCGAAGCCGGATGCCGGTTAACGTTTACGCGTGACGGTGTACCGCCCGGTCTCTTCGGCTGCTCTTGGCGATTTCGCTTGCAGTTGCAGGAAGTCCCAGCCGAGACAGGCCAGAGCCAATGAGCGTGGCACAGGTTCCCGACCGCTGCTGTAGCGAGTGATGCTGCGGGTGCTGACGCCCAATGCCTCGGCGGCCTGATTGAGTGGCAACCCGGTGCGTGCACGCCAGTCGATGAATATGCGGGTATTTTCGTCGGATGCGTTTTGCGCGAGTGCATCCAGATACAAGGTATCGGCGCCGATCTGGATGTCCAGCTCAGGCCATTCAACGCACCAGCCGTCATCCCCGAGCTCGGCCTGCTCGAACCCACGTCCCTGCAACGGCTGCAACCCCGGAAAGGCCTGCAAGTCGTGGCTCAAATCCAGTATCAATTGCTGACCATCAATGAAGGTCAGGGCCATTCGGTAATCCGCTAACACCTGCACCGCCGACAACCGTGGTCGTTTCATGGGTAACATCGTTTCCAATCCTCCAGCAATTGCGCCTGATGAGCCCTGACCCACGCCAGCGCCTCTTTGATAATCAGCGGCGGTGCCTTGCCCACAATCACCTCGACGGTTTCCAGGCTTACCATGACATCCAGCCCGCCACCGATCAGATGAACATGGGGCGGCGGATGATCCTTCTCCCGCAACTGAATGCGATACGTATCTCGAAATCGGTATTTAGTAGACATGCTTCGCAAGCTATCGCCAATATGGCGATAGCTCAATACTGGCCACACGTCGAAACCAAGTCAAGATGTGACGCCCCATTCAGAGACTGAATAAGTCGTCTGCGTTCACAGTCGACCGGGCAGCGCGTTATAGTCGGGGTTGACTATTTTATTGCGCCCCGCCCTGCCTCGCTCAGGTCGGCGTTACCGTTCGAGGATTAGCAGATGAAGTTCGAAGGCACCCAGGCCTACGTCGCCACCGATGACCTGAAGCTCGCGGTCAACGCCGCCATCACCCTGGAGCGGCCGTTGCTGGTCAAGGGCGAACCGGGCACCGGCAAGACCATGCTCGCCGAGCAACTGGCCGAATCCTTTGGCGCCAAACTGATCACCTGGCACATCAAGTCCACCACCAAGGCCCATCAGGGCCTGTACGAGTACGACGCGGTCAGCCGCCTTCGCGACTCGCAGCTGGGCAACGAAAAAGTCCACGACGTGCGCAACTACCTGAAAAAGGGCAAGCTCTGGGAAGCCTTCGAGTCCGAAGAGCGGGTGATCCTGCTGATCGACGAAATCGACAAGGCCGACATCGAGTTCCCTAACGACCTGCTGCAAGAACTCGACAAGATGGAGTTCTACGTTTACGAGATCGACGAGACCATCAAGGCCAAGAAGCGTCCGATCATCATCATCACCTCCAACAACGAAAAAGAGCTGCCGGACGCCTTCCTGCGTCGCTGCTTCTTCCACTACATCGCCTTCCCGGACCGCACCACCCTGCAAAAAATCGTCGACGTGCACTACCCGGACATCAAGAAAGACCTGGTCAGCGAAGCGCTGGACGTGTTCTTCGACGTGCGCAAAGTGCCGGGCCTGAAGAAAAAGCCTTCGACCTCCGAGCTGGTGGACTGGCTGAAGCTGTTGATGGCCGACAACATCGGCGAAGCCGTGCTGCGTGAACGCGATCCGACCAAAGCCATCCCGCCACTGGCCGGTGCGCTGGTGAAAAACGAACAGGACGTGCAACTGCTTGAACGTCTGGCGTTCATGAGTCGTCGCGGCAGCCGCTAAGCACTACTAAACAGGCGTCAACCCATGTTGCTCAACCTCTTCAATGAAATGCGCGCAGCCAAGGTACCGGTCTCGGTGCGAGAGTTGCTGGACCTGATCAACGCGCTGAAACAGCGCGTGACCTTCGCCGACATGGATGAGTTTTACTACTTGTCCCGGGCGATTCTGGTCAAGGACGAAAAGCATTTCGACAAGTTCGACCGCGCCTTCGGTGCCTACTTCAATGGCCTGGAAAAACTCGACGATCACTTGCAGGCCTTGATTCCCGAAGACTGGCTGCGCAAGGAATTCGAGCGTTCCCTGACCGATGAAGAGCGCGCGGCGATCCAGTCCCTCGGTGGCCTGGACAAGCTGATCGAAGAGTTCAAGAAACGCCTGGAAGAACAGAAGGAACGCCACGCGGGCGGCAACAAGTGGATCGGCACCGGCGGCACCAGTCCGTTCGGTTCCGGCGGCTTCAACCCGGAAGGCATTCGGGTCGGCGACGCCGGCAAGCGCCAGGGTAAGGCGGCCAAGGTCTGGGATCAGCGTGAATACAAGAACCTCGACGACTCGGTCGAGCTGGGTACGCGCAACATCAAGGTCGCCCTGCGGCGCTTGCGCAAATTCGCCCGTCAGGGTGCGGCGGAAGAACTGGACATCGATGGCACCATCGACCACACCGCCAAGGACGCAGGGCTGCTGAACATCCAGATGCGACCGGAGCGGCGCAACACGGTCAAGTTGTTGCTGCTGTTCGACATCGGCGGTTCGATGGACGCGCACGTGAAGATCTGCGAAGAGCTGTTCTCGGCCTGCAAGACCGAGTTCAAGCATCTGGAGTACTTCTACTTCCACAACTTCATTTATGAATCGGTGTGGAAAAACAACATGCGCCGCACTTCCGAGCGCACTTCGACCCAAGACCTGCTGCACAAGTACGGCGCCGACTACAAAGTGATCTTCATCGGCGATGCCGCGATGGCGCCGTATGAAATCACCCAGGCGGGCGGCAGTGTCGAGCACTGGAACGAAGAAGCCGGTTATGTGTGGATGCAGCGGTTCAAGGAGAAGTACAAGAAGCTCATCTGGATCAACCCGTATCCGAAGGACACTTGGGGCTATACCTCGTCGACCAATATTGTGCGGGACTTGATTGACGACCAGATGTATCCGCTGACCCTTCGCGGGTTGGAGGAAGGGATGCGATTTTTGTCCAAATAACACACTGAACCTGTGGCGAGGGAGCTTGCTCCCGCTGGGTTGCGAAGCGACCCCTTTTCTCGAAAAAACGGGAATGCTTCGCAGTCCAGCGGGAGCAAGCTCCCTCGCCACAATTAAAAGCGCTGTAGATATTCGACCTGTTCGCGATACGCCACGTCCTGCACCACCGGCCGCAACCGCACCTTCGCCCCCGGCAAACACTGCGCCAATCGCGCCAGCGCCAACGGCGTCAACGCCCCCAACCGCGGATATCCGCCGATGGTCTGCCGATCATTGAGCAGCACAATCGGCTGCCCATCCGGTGGTACCTGAACGGCCCCCAGCGGAATGCCTTCGGAGATCATCGGCTTGCCCTGGTACTGCAAAGCCGTGCCCAACAGACGAATGCCCATGCGGTCGGCGCGGCTGTCGAGGCTCCACACGCTGTTGAACGCATCGAACAGGCTCTGCCCGCTGAATTCACCTATCTGTGCACCGAGGACCAAATCCAGCGGTGCATTGAGGTTCAGGTCCGGCCGCTGGTCTGCGGTCAATTCCCGCAGCAGCATCACGGAGTTGCCCGAATAACCCAAGTTCGCGCCTTGGCTCAGCGCACGCCCCATGCCATCCAGCCCGCCGAGCTCTTCACGGACTACCGTCGCAGCACTGCCCAACACTTTCGGCGCATCGAAGCCACCCGGTGCCGCCAGATAGGCACGCGCACCTAGCAACGGTTGGGTGAATTGCAAACGCTGCCCCTTTTGTAGCCTGAAGCTGCGCCACGGTGCCAACGGTTCGCCGTCCACTAGCGCGCCAAGATCGGCCCCGGCCAGCGCCAGCACGCATTCGTCATTGGCCACTACAGTAAACCCGCCAAGGGTGATTTCGATCACCGCCGCATCCAGGCTATTGCCCAGCAACCAATTGGCCCACGACATCGAACGCCAATCAGCCGAGCCGCCCTGGGTCACGCCCAGATGCCGCACGCCAAAACGCCCGGCATCCTGCAACAGGCACAGCGGCGTACTCGCCTCAATCGTCAAACGGCTCATGCCTGGGCCTCCAGTGGCGTGTCGTCACCGCCCAGATTGATGAACTCGGCATGACCGACAGCTTCAAAGCGCACGGTGTCACCCGGTTGCATCAAGCTGTAGCCGTCACGGTTGCGGTCGAACAATTTGGCCGGCGTTCTGCCGATCAGGTTCCAGCCGCCCGGCGATACCACCGGATAGGCTGCGGTTTGTCGCTCGGCGATGCCGACACTGCCGGCGGCGACTTTCTTGCGCGGGGTGTTCAAGCGCGGTGCGGCCAGCACTTCTTCTACCAACCCCATAAAGGCGAAGCCCGGCGCAAAGCCCAGGGCGAACACCTGATATTCACGCTCGCTGTGGCGTCGGATCACCTCCTCCACCGCCAACCCGCTGCGTTGCGCCAACAGGCTCAACTCGGGGCCGACGCTCACGTCGTACCACACCGGCAGCACGTGGCAGGTGCCGCGTGCCCGCGCATTGGGCGACAGATCAATCAACGCGTGGGCGATCAACTCGCGGGCTTGGGCCGGACTCAATGCGGTCAGATCGTAATGCACCATCAACGTCGTGTAGGACGGCACCAGATCGATCAAGTGCCCGGCAAACGCAGCCCGCAGACTTTCGCTGGCCGCGAGCATCCACGGCATGTTGGCTTCGGCGATTTCATCGAACAGGCGCACCATCAGGCAATCCAGCGCGACCACTTCCACCCGCAGTTTCATGACGTGCTCTGCTGGTTCAGGGCTTGGCGGATGCGTTGTACGGCGGCCACCGAACTGGCGTTGTCGCCGTGTACGCAGAGGGTGTTGGCCTGCAAATGCAAGGCACTGCCGTCGCTAGCGGTGAGGGGGGCGCCACGGGCAATGGTCAGCGCCTGCTCGATGATTTTTTCCGGATCGTGATGCACCGCCCCCGGCAGTTGTCGCGAAACCAGCATGCCGGCGCTGTCGTAGGCACGGTCGGCGAAGGCTTCGAACCACAGGGTCACGCCATACTCATCACCCAACTGCTGCGCGGCGCTGTTGTCCCTGGTCGCCATCAACATCAGTGGCAGGTCGCGGTCATAGGACGCCACCGCTTGCAGCACGGCACGCAATTGCGCCGGGTTGGCCATCATGTCGTTGTACATCGCGCCGTGGGGTTTGACGTAGCTGACCCGCCCGCCCTGAGCCCGGCAGATGCCGTCGAGCGCGCCAATCTGGTAATGCAAAATGTCCTGCAGTTCCTGGGTCGCGTAGGCCATGGAACGCCGGCCGAACCCCACGAGGTCCTGATACGCCGGATGGGCGCCGATTTGTACGCCGTGGCTGAGCGCGAGGCTGACGGTCTTGCGCATGATGCTCGGATCGCCGGCGTGAAAGCCGCAGGCGATGTTGGCGCAATCGATCAAAGGCATGACTTCGGCGTCCAGACCCATGGTCCAGTTGCCGAAGCTCTCGCCGATGTCGCAGTTCAATAGCAGGCCGCTCACGGTGAACACTCCTGTAGGCTTTATTCTTTTCGACTGTGGGACATATCCGTATGACACGCCCACAGATTATCAGTTACTGGGCGTCGAGTTGTTTGCCACGGGTTTCCGGCAGGCTCAACGCCGCCAGAATCACCACGCCGTAGGACACCGCCGCGAAGGCACCGATGCCCACACTCAGTGGCACAGTCTGGCTCAGCAGGCCGATCAGCAGCGGGAACAACGCCGCCAGCGCCCGGCCGATGTTGTAGCAGAAGCCCTGGCCGGAACCGCGAATGCGTGTAGGGAACAACTCGGTCAGGGTCGGCACCACGAAGCTGAGCATCTGGGTGTCCATGCCGTCCAGGCCATAACCGATCTTGCAGCTCCAGAAGGTGCGACGCTCCTGCTGATTGATGTTGCGATACCAGTCGAAAGGTCCCGGGCGGGCCGGGGCTTTCGGGATGGCGGTAGTGTCGGGCGCACTCATGGCAAATCTCCGCGCTGATTTTATTGGTATTGTTCTGAGCCCCTACGACGCCTATCGTGGGAACCGGATGGCGCAGATTTTTGTGCGCCCATCCCTGCGGCGTCCAACTAATAAAAACCCGTCTTAGGCATAAGAAATCTTTATCCCATGAACCTGAAGTTCCTCGAGACCTTTGTCTGGGTCGCCCGACTCAAGAGTTTTCGCCTGACCGCCGACAAGCTCTTCACCACCCAGGCGTCGATTTCCAGCCGCATCGCCGTGCTGGAAAGCGAGCTGGGGGTGAAGCTGTTTCTGCGTGACTCACGCGGCGTGAGCCTGACGCCCGAAGGCTTGAAAGTGCTCGATTACGCCGAGCAGATGATGGACACCATGCAGGCGCTCAAGCAGTCGATCGAGACCCGTTCGAGCAAGGCCGGGCGCATACGCATCGGTGTGATGGACACGGTCATCCACACCTGGCTCAGCCCGTTGGTGGCGCAGATGACCGATCACTACCCGCTGGTGGAAATCGAGCTGGTGGCCGATACCTCGCTGAACCTCTGCGATCAGCTGCAAAAGGGCTTTCTCGATGTCATCCTGCAAACCGACCTGCTACGCCAGGAAAGCGTGCGCAGCCTCGAACTGGCGAGCCATCCGATGGGCTGGATCGTGGCCAGCAACGCCCTCTACAACCGCGCGTATTCGGGCATCGCCGACCTGGCGAACGAACGGATCATCACCTATTCGAAAAACTCCCACCCGCATCAGGAAGTGCTCGCCTTGATGCAGGCCAATGGCGTGGCAGCACCGCGACTGAACTGCGTGAATTCGGTGTCGGCGATTACCCGGTTGTTGCGTGACGGTTTTGGGATTGGCGCGTTGCCGCCGGTGCTGGTGGCCGAGGAACTGGCGCGCGGGGAATTGACCTTGCTCGACATCGAGCAACGGCCACCGGATTTGCAGGTGGTGGTGTCGTGGCGCGTGGGCGTGGAGTGGGTCGAAGAGATTGTGGCGTTGTGTCAGCAGGTGCTGGAGGAATATGCGTTGAAGGTGGGCGAACACTACATCACCCTGAATCGCTGAAGCCCCTGTAGGAGCTGGCTTGCCAGCGATGGCGTCCTGTCTGCCCCACCGCATCGCCCCGGATCGCTGGCAAGCCAGCTCCTACAGGTTGATTTTTACAGCCCGCGCAAATCCCGCTCTTCAATCGGCCGGCTCTGGCGCAGGCGCTTGCCGCCCAGCACCACCCAGTCGATCAGCCGGAACAGGCACTCAATCCCGAACGACAGCAGCAACGCGCCGCTCATGCCCCAAATCATCGCCTCCGGGGTCAGCAGGATCTGGTAGCTGTAGCCATTCCAGGTTTCCTTGCGGATGTCCGGGTCGGCCGCCAGCACCACTTGCAGGAACCGGATGTACCACGGGCCTTGCATCGCCTGGAACTGTTTATCCAGCGCGACCTGACGGGTCAGCAGGTTGCTCAGGCTGTCGGCATCGCTGCGAAAGATCGGGTCTTCACTGGCGCGATAATGCGCCACCAGGGCCTGCATATCGCCCTTGAAAAACTGATTGGCGGTGTTCTGGAATCCACTCAAGCCGGTCTGCGCTTCAATCAGGTGCGCTTCGACCCGCTTGGCGTAATCGCTGATGAACCCCGGCACCTGGACACCGATCAACAGTCCCGCCGCGAACAACACCAGCCGTAGATAACTGAGCAACATGGGCAGTAGATCCTTATGAGGTCTGGCCCTGACTGACGCATTCACCGCGTCGCCACAGGCTCCATTGACCCGGTTCGTAACGGGTCCAGGTTTCATTTTCGGTCAACGGTTCGGTGGCGATCACTGTCACCACGTCGTTGGGTGTGGTTTCAGCCTGAAAGTCGACGATCACATCGACATCCTTCAAGCGGGCCGGGCCGAACGGCGCACGACGGGTGATCTGCGCCAGCTTGGTCGAGCAATAGCAGAACAGCCAGTCGCCATCGCTGAGCAGGCAGTTGAACACGCCTTTGCTACGGTATTCGGCGCAAGCGGCCACCAGATCCGGCAGCAGTTCTTCGACCTCGACCGGCTCGGGAAACGCCGCACGCACGCGGTTGAGCAAATCGCAAAACGCCGCTTCGCTGTCGGTATCGCCCACGGGACGATAGAAACTGGCCGTCGGCTGAAAGTCCGCCAACTGCCCGTTATGGGCGAAACACCAGTTGCGGCCCCACAGTTCACGGACGAACGGGTGGGTGTTGGACAGGCAGACCTTGCCGACGTTGGCCTGGCGGATATGCCCGATCACCACTTCGCTCTTGATCGGGTAGCGCTGCACCAGATTGGCCACTTCCGACTCACAACTCGCCGCCGGGTCCTGGAACAGGCGCAAACCGCGACCTTCGTAGAAGGCGATACCCCAGCCGTCACGGTGCGGACCGGTACGCCCGCCACGCTGCATCAGCCCGGTAAAGCTGAACACGATGTCGGTCGGGACATTGGCGCTCATGCCCAATAACTCACACATGCTCGGACTCTCGCTCAATGGCAGGGGGCATGGTTAAAGACGAGGTTCGACCCGCATACGCTGGGGATTGCTCGGTACCGGCGGACGGCCGTAGCGATCATCGCCGGCACCACCAAAAGGATGATCCTCTGCCTCCGTATCGTCGGCACGGGCAGCGGCCTTGGCGGCGGCGGCCTGTTCCTTGCGGGCGTTGGCGGCGCGTTCGAGGGGGAAGCGGATGGCCACGAAAACCAGGTAAATGCCGAACGCGATCATGCCGTACATGAACAGATCGGAAATGGCCCGCCAGGCGTTGTTGCCGACCTTGAACAGCAGGTCCAGGGCAGTAATGGCAATGGCCGGGGCGACCTTTTCCTTGACCGGGTCAATGATCGTCGGGCTGAACAGCAGCACCGCCACCAGCACCCGCAGCGGTTCACGCAGCCAGCGCCACATCCAGCGGGTAATGCGCATCCACACCAACAGGCAGCCCAAAGCGGCAAAGGCGTAGAGGCCCCAAGCGATCAGATAGTCGTTCTCGGTCATGGTGTCCATGGCAAGGCAAGCAAAGAGGCGCTTATGATAACGGCTTTTCGCCCATCAGGCTGCACCAATGCCTGCCGGCACTCCCACAGAGTCTCTGCTGGCTTCAAGACTGGCCTGTTTTCTACGAAACCCTATATTCCGTAAATTGTTCGAGAGCCCTCCATGTCCATATCCGCCAACATTTGCGACGCCCCGATCGCCCACAAGGCCGAAGGCTCCGACCCGTATGCCTGGCTGCAGGAGCGCGACACCGAGGCCGTGCTCGACTACCTCAAGGCTGAAAACAGCTACCAGCAAGCGCAAACCGCCGATCAGGCCGCGCTGCGTGAAACCCTGTTCGAGGAAATCAAGGGCCGGATTCTCGAAACCGACCTGTCCCTGCCCTCGCCCTGGGGGCCGTACTTGTATTACACGCGCACCATGGCAGGCGATGAATACGCCCGCCATTACCGCTGCCCGCGTCCGGCCGACGACAGCCTGACCCTCGACGAAAGCCGGGAACAACTGCTGCTGGACCCGAACGTGCTGGCCAACGGTGGCTTCTTTTCCCTCGGGGCGTTCAGCATCAGCCCGGACCACCAGCGCCTGGCCTACAGCATTGACTCCACGGGCGATGAGATTTACACGCTGTTCGTGAAGGAACTGTCCGACGGACGTGTCAGCGAACTGGAGTTCCAGGACTGCGACGGCAGCATGACCTGGGCCAACGACAGCCTGACGCTGTTCTTTGGCGAGCTGGACGACACCCACCGCCCGCACAAGCTGTATCGCTATCGCCTGGACGGCACGGCGGCCGAAGAAGTGTTCCACGAGCCGGACGGCCGCTTCTTCATGCATTGCTACCGCGCAAGCTCCGAGCAACAACTGCTGCTGTCCGTGGGCAGCAAGACCACCAGCGAAGTCTGGGTGCTCGACGCCAACCAGCCGCAACAAGCCTTTTCCTGTATCGCGCCCAGGGTCGAAGACCACGAGTACGACGTCGACCACGGCGCACTCGACGGCCAATGGACCTGGTTCATCCGCACCAACCGCGACGGCATCAACTTCGCCCTGTACACCGCTGTCGATACCGGCGTGGCGCCGATCGAGGCGCAATGGAAAATTCTGATCCCGCACAGCGACACGGTGATGATCGACGGCATGAGTCTGAACGCCGGCGCCATGACCCTGAGCCTGCGTGAAGGTGGGCTGCCGATCATCGAAGTTCACCCACAGGATTTGCCGAGCTACCGCGTGCAACTGCCGGACGCGGCGTACAGCCTGCATGTGCAGAACACGCTGGAGTTCGCCAGTGAGCGGATTCGCCTGCGCTATGAAGCGCTGAACCGTCCGGCACAGATCCGCCAATTGCAACTGAGCAACGGCGAACAGCAAGTGCTCAAGCAAACCCCGGTGCTCGGTCCGTTCGATGCCGACGCCTACGTCAGCCAGCGCCTGTGGGCCACCGCGCCCGACAGCACGCAGGTACCGATCAGCCTGGTGATCAAGCGCGAAGCCCTCGGCAAACCTGTGCCACTGTATCTGTACGGCTACGGCGCCTATGGCGAAAGCCTCGACCCGTGGTTCTCCCACGCGCGCCTGAGCCTGCTCGATCGCGGCATGGCGTTCGCGATTGCCCACGTTCGCGGTGGCGGCGAGTTGGGTGAGGCCTGGTATCGCGCCGGCAAACAGGAACACAAGCAAAACACTTTCAGCGACTTTATTGCCTGCGCCGAGCACCTGATTGCGAACGGCTTCACCAGCGCGCCACAACTGGCGATCAGCGGTGGCAGCGCAGGCGGCCTGTTGATCGGCGCGGTGCTCAACCAGCGCCCGGAGCTGTTCGGTGCGGCGATTGCCGAAGTGCCGTTCGTCGACGTGCTCAACACCATGCTCGACCCGGACCTGCCGCTGACCGTCACCGAATACGACGAGTGGGGCAACCCGCAGGAGCCAGACGTCTACGAGCGGCTCAAGGCCTACGCCCCCTACGAAAACGTCAAGGCGCAAGCCTATCCGGCCATGCTGGTCATTGCCGGCTACAACGACAGTCGCGTGCAGTATTGGGAAGCGGCCAAGTGGGTGGCGAAATTGCGCACTGCCAAAACCGACACCCATCCCCTGCTGCTCAAGACCGAACTCGGCGCCGGGCATGGCGGGATGAGCGGCCGGTATCAGGGATTGCGTGACGTAGCGCTCGAATATGCATTTTTGTTCAAGGTTTTGGGCGTTGCCTGAGGAACTTGGCCCGATGAACCGGTCTCAAGACCAGTACACCGGACCCGATACAACGAAGATCCCTGTGGGATTGGGGATACTCAAAAAGCCGCCATCAGACACAACAAAAAAGACCGCACGACATGTCAGAACCAACCTTCCTGAACAACGAAATCCGCGACTGGCTGATGGACTGCGGCCTGTTCGACCAGCTGCTGCCAGCGGACTTTGCCGCAGCTTCGGGCTACTTCAGCATCAGCACCATTGCCCAGGGCGAAGAGATTTTCCACGAGGGTGATGCCGGCAGTTTCATGTGCATCATCCACACCGGCCAGGTGGCCGTGCAGAAGACCACCAGTGACGGCCAGCAGGTGACCATTGCCACCTTGCGCAGTGGTCGCTCGTTCGGCGAAATGGCCGTGCTCGATGGTGAACGGCGTTCGGCCAGTTGCGTGGCGGCGAGCAACTGCCAGTTGCTCAACCTGGGCAAGGACTCACTGGAAAAAATGCTCAACGACGCACCGAAAATCGCCGCCAAGATCATCCGCGCCCTCGCCGTCGCGCTTTCCAGACGCCTGCGCATGGCTGACGGGCAATTGCTTACGCAGCAGGTCTAACCACCGGGCGATTTGGCTTTCGGCGGGTCAGGTTCAACACCCGGTAACGGCTGGTCCTTGGTGGGCGGGCTCGGTCTTTCAATGGGCACCAACGGCGGGCCGCCGCTGCCGGGACCGACCTTGGGCAAGGGTGCCGGGCTGATTTGCGGATACGGCGTAGGCGTCGCGGTCCCCGGTGAACCAGGCATGGGTGCGGGGCTGACGGGAAGGGATTGCAGCTGTTGGGCCTGCACTGCAGTAATCGAGAGCGCGGCCATGGCAATGACCGTTAGAATGGTGCGCTTCATCAATGGCTCCGTTGGCCTTGTGGTCTGTTGCAGGCTACTCCCAACTGCGTCGATTTGCCTTCCCCCTGTGCTGCCATTTTTCCTCAAGTGAGCCCCATGAAACGTTTCGTTCTACTCGATACCGCCCCCATTCCCGAAAACGGCGGCGCCTTGTGCCTGTTCGAGTATGGCGAGGATTTCGTCATCAAGATCCAGGGCGGCGACGGCGGGCAGTTGATGAACACGCGCATGCACGGCTCCGAAGATGCCCTGGCCGAGATCCCCTGCCGCAAGGTCGCCGGTCGTCCGAATTCTCGGGTGTTGATTGGTGGCCTGGGCATGGGTTTCACCCTCGCCTCGGCACTCAAGCACCTGGGCAAGACCGCCGAAGTGGTGGTCGCCGAACTGGTGCCGGGCGTGGTGGAATGGAACCGTGGGCCCTTGGGTGAAAAAGCCGGAAACCCGCTGCAGGACCCGCGCACGGTCATCCGCATGGAGGACGTGGCCAAGGTGTTGCAAGCCGAGCCACAGGGCTTCGACGCGATCATGCTCGACGTCGACAACGGCCCCGAAGGCCTGACCCAACGAGCCAATAGCTGGCTCTACTCCGCCGGCGGCCTCAGCGCCTGCGCCAAGGCCCTGCGGCCCAAAGGCGTGCTGGCGGTCTGGTCGGCCAGCGCAGACCGGCAGTTTTCCGACAAACTGAAAAAAGCCGGGTTCAAGGCCGAAGAAGTGCAGGTCTTCGCCCACGGCAACAAGGGCACCCGCCACACCATCTGGATTGCCGAGAAGCTCAAGGGCTGAGCTAAACTGGCTGCATAACCGTCATTAGTCTTTCTACAAAGGTGAACCCATGAGTTCGTCCACCCCAACCAACACGTCGAAGCTCGATCGCATCCTCGCCGACAATCAGCGCGACAAGGAAATGGGCTACCGCGACAAAGCCCTGAAAATGTACCCGCACGTGTGCGGCCGCTGCGCCCGTGAATTCTCCGGCAAGCGCCTGAGCGAACTGACCGTGCACCACCGCGACCACAACCACGACAACAACCCGCAGGACGGCTCTAACTGGGAGTTGTTGTGCCTGTACTGCCACGATAACGAGCACTCGCGTTATACCGACCAGCAGTACTTCGGCGAAGGCTCGCTGAGCACGCCGAAAATTGCCAAGGCGACGCATAACCCGTTTGCCGCGCTGGCCGGCCTGATGAAGAAAGAAGACTGAAATTCTTTCGAGCCTGAACTGGCCTCATCGCGGGCAAGCCCGCTCCCGCAGGTTATCGGGTGTACACAAATTTTGTGAACGACGGAAATCTCTGTGGGAGCGGGCTTGCCCGCGATAGCAATAGCCCGGACACATAGATCGCCAACCTGAGCACCCCTGCCCCAATCCCCGTATAATCGCGCTTTTTTCCCCAAAGGCTCCTCGCTCGTGGCAGACAAACGGTACAGCTGCATTGGTTTGTATAACCCCAAATCACCGGAGAACGTCGGTTCGGTGATGCGCGCCGCTGGCTGTTATGGCGTGGCGTCGGTGTTCTACACCGGCAAGCGGTATGAACGCGCCGCCGATTTCGTCACCGATACCAAGCGCGTCCACTACGACATCCCGCTGATCGGCATCGACGACCTGAAGAAAATCCTGCCACTGAACTGCGTTCCGGTCGCCGTGGAACTGGTCGAAGGCGCCCGCCCGCTGCCCGAGTACACCCACCCGGACCGCGCGCTGTACATCTTCGGCCCGGAAGACGGCTCGCTGGATAAAGAAATTCGCGACTGGTGCGAAGACGTGGTCTACATCCCGACCACCGGCTGCATGAATCTGGCCGCCACGGTCAACGTCGTGCTCTATGACCGCATGGCCAAGGGCCTCAATACCCGCTCGGGACCAAAATTCCGCTGAGTTGCCGCACATCCGATGGAACAAGCGACATGCCCGCGCAGTCAGCTTTACTATCGATCACTGAAGCAGCCCTTCCTGCCTAGAGACAGATCATGAGCGAACTCAAACGTGTAGAGCGCATCGAATCCACCCCGTTCCAGACTCCGTCCGATCATAACGTTCAGGGTTGGGAACGCCTTGGTTCACTGGCCGGTGGCGTGGTGATGGTGGGCAAGGGTCTGCGTCGCGGCGGCTTCTTTGGCCTGATCCAGGTGGCCATCGGCGGCGTAGCCCTGGCCCGCGGCATCACCGGCCACAGCTCGGCGAAAAGCCTGCTGGAAAAAAGCCGTCAGGACATGAATAACGTCCGGGCGAAGATTCAGCGTGCCGGCGAGGAGTTGCAGACGCTGAAGGCTAATGCCGAAGCGGCGACCAAAACCGCCACCGTGACCGGGAATGACTCTTTGAAGTCGCCAAAAACCGGCGTCTGACCTGCAAGGCTCGACGCGCTTGAAAGCCCCGTCGCCCTGGCCACCTGCGCCGGATTAACCTGCTTCCCGCGCAGCGTCGTGACCTTCTGCCCAGACTTGGCCCACAGCCATACTCACGCCTTGATAAAACCGTCGACTCCGGGGCGCTTAACCCGCGCGGAAAATCAGGTGATCTTCCCAATCATCTTCCGGCACGCTGCCTTCGGCGAGCATGCGCCCGGACTGGGAAATACGCTCGTGGTGCACCGCGTCGCGATCACCACAGACCAGGTGATGCCAGAGTGGCAGATCCTTGCCTTCACTGACCAGGCGATAACCGCAGGTAGGTGGCAGCCACTTGAACTCGTCAGCCTTGCCCGGCGTCAGCTGGATGCAATCGGGTACCGAGTCGCGACGGTTCGGGTAATCGGTGCACTGACAGGTTTTCAAGTCCAGCAGTTTGCAGGCGATGCGCGTGTAATAGACGCTGTTGTCGTCCTCGTCTTCAAGCTTTTGCAGGCAGCACAGGCCACAACCGTCGCACAGCGATTCCCATTCCTCTTGATCGAGTTGATCGAGGGTCTTGCGTATCCAGAACGGTTCTACTTTGGCGGCCATGGTTCGAGCGTCAACATCAGGTGGTGAAAAGGCCGCCAGTCTAGTGCCCGCAGCCCCGCGGGCCAAGCATTGGCGACTGTCGGTAGAACGCGCTTGTCAGCTATTGCGCCGCCAAGTAGGGTTTTGCGTCGCCAATCACCTTCATACGCAGCAAGGAATCTCTTGATGAGTGCAAACCCACGCGTTGCCGAATACGCCATTCACCCTCAGTTCACCGATCGCTGGTCGCCCCGCGCCTTTACCGGCGAAGCCATCCCTGAAGAAACCCTGCTGAGCTTCTTCGAAGCGGCCCGCTGGGCACCGTCGGCATACAACTCGCAGCCTTGGCGCTTTCTTTATGCGCGCCGCGACACGCCTAACTGGGAACGCTACCTGGGCCTGTTGAACGAGTTCAACCGTAGCTGGGCGCAACACGCCTCGGCATTGGTGATCGTGATCTCTAAAACCACTTTCGCCGTACCGGGTGCGAGCGAAGAAACCCCGGCGCTGTGGCACACCTTCGACACCGGTTCGGCCTGGGGCCACCTGGCGCTGCAAGCGAGCCTCAGCGGCTGGCACACCCACGGCATGGCCGGTTTCGATCAGGAACTGACCCGCAAGGAGCTGAACATTCCTGAAGGCTACGCCCTGCACGCGGCTGTCGCGGTAGGCAAGCTGGGCGACAAGGCCACACTGGCGGAGTACCTGCAGGCCCGCGAAGAGCCGAGCCCGCGTCGTCCATTGAGCGAGTTGGCGGCTGAAGGCGACTTCACCCTTTAAAAGCAAAAGATCGCAGCCGTCGGCAACGCCTGCTGGTGTGAACCCCCCTTCAGGAACTGCCGCAGGCTGCGATCTTTTTTCAGTCCTGACTCAATACCCGCGATTGAAATCCACTTCCCCGCGCAACGCCTCACCCGCCTGATACGCCCGCAGGTTCTCGACAAACAGTTTGACCATCAACGACGGCGACGTCGGTGCCGAACTGTGGCCCGTCAACAACAAGCCCCAGGCAGTCCAGAACGGATGGCGCTGCGGCAGAGGCTCCTGACGGCAGACGTCAATCACCGCCCCCGCAAGATGGCCTTCCTTCAACGCTTCCACCAAATCTGCATCGACCACCGCCACGCCACGCCCGACGTTGATGAACAAGCCAGTCGACTTGAACTGCTTGAACAGAGCGGCATCGTAGATATCGTGGGTGTTCGGAGTATTTGGCAGCAGATTGATCACGTAATCCACCTCGCCGACCAGGCGTGGCAAATCCGCCATTGCGCCGACTTCGATAAAAGGCGCCTGCTCCCGGGCACTGCTGGCGATGCCGTACAGTTCAACACCAAACGGCACGAGGAACTGCGCAACGGTCTGGCCGATGTCACCGGTGCCGACGATCAGCACCTTGCGCCCCGCCAGGCTCTGGCAATGGCGACTGTCCCACTTGCGTTCAACCTGGCTGACCAACCGCGCCAGCACTTCGCGCTCATGCCCCAGCATGTAGGTGAGCACGTACTCAGCCATGACCTGGCCAAAAATCCCCACTGCGCGGGTCAGGCGATAGTGCCGTGGCAGGCCGTCGACCAGCAGCGGCGTAATGCCTGCCCATGTCGATTGCAGCCATTGCGGCTGGTGTCCCTGTCGCAGCAACGTCGCCAGCAAATCGGGCTGGCCGAGCCAGATCGGGCAATCGGCTGCCTGGCGGGCCAGTTCGGCGGAGTCGCCACTGGTCAGTACTTCCAGATCAGGCGCGGCCTCCCGCAACAATCGGGCGTACACCGGGTGGTCGTGTTCAGCAATCAGAACGCGCATGCATCAAACCTTTCGAAAACAGTGCAGACGGTCGCCGACAGAGCTTCGCTCCGTCCTCGCGACCATCGCCAAAATCATTCCAGTGTTTCATCAAGACTCTGAACAGAGCCTGTCTGCCGATTACATAGGGTCGTTGCGTCGCAATAACTCTTCGGGCAAATGTTCGATGTACTCGTCCTCGGCGGGCGGCATTTGCAGGTGATACCCCTGCGTGTCGAGGTTTTCCAGCACCACCGTGATGTCCTCGCGCGACAGCTTGCGCTCCGGGCTCAACACCAGGTCGAAGGCGTGGATGGCTTTGCCGAATGCCGCCATCAGCGTTTCAGGTACGCGCTCCAGGGCATCGCTCTTGAGCACATAGAGGTACATTTCATTGCGTTTGGTGCTGCGGTAAATGGAGCAAATACGTTTCAAGGCTGTTCTCCGGCGGTGGCCAGGCTGTCGAGCAGCGCCTGGCCCATCAATTCGCGGCGCCAGCCACGCAGCGAATCAGGCAATTGGTAAGGACCATTGGGGAAGCCGCTTTTGAGCAGCGCTTCCAGGGTTTTCTTGCGCAGCATCAGTTCCGGCGCAATGTTCAGACGCTCCGCCTCGGCCTGGCCGATGGCTTTCATTTGTTTGAGCAATGCAGCGGCGTCCACTGGCAACGGCTCCGCCACGGCTGGCGGCCATTGATCTGGCGACACACTGCCAGAGCGCTTGATCAGATCAAGCAGAAACTCGCCGTCCTGACGCACGGTACGCGGATGCATGTCTTCGATTTTCGCCAGCGCGCCAAGGTTGTCCGGCTGCGTGCGCGCCAGTGGCCATAGCGAATGCTCGCGGACGATGCGATTACGCGGCAAATCACGGGCACGGGCTTCTTTTTCACGCCAGGCGCAGAGTTCACGCAGCACCGCGAGCTGAGCGCGGGAGAGCTTCCAGGCCAGTTTGGCGTCGCGATAGACCTCGTACGGGTCGATCTCGCGGCGCAGATTAGCCACCAGTTCGGCGCCGTCTTCCAGGACCCAGGCATATTTGTCGTCGGAAAGTTTCGGACGCAGCTGTACGAAAACTTCCGCCAGATGCACGGCATCTTCGGCGGCGTAGCTGATCTGGGTCTCGGAAAGCGGGCGTTGCAGCCAGTCGGAACGGGTCTCGCCCTTGGGCAGATCGATGCCGAGCACTTCCTGCACCAGACGCGAGTAACCCATCGAGAAACCAAGGTTCAGGTAAGCGGCGGCCAGCTGCGTATCGAACAGCGGCGCCGGCAGGCTGCCGGTCAGGCGCAGCAAGACTTCGAGGTCTTCACTGCAGGCATGCAGGACTTTGACCACGGCTGTGTTTTCCAGCAACGCGGCCAGGGGCTGCCAGTTGTCGATGGTCAGTGGATCAATCAGGTAAGCGCGTTCGCCATCGCCGATCTGCAGCAAACCTGCGATCGGATAAAAGGTGTCGACCCGCATGAATTCGGTGTCGAGAGCAACGAATGGCAACTTTTGCCACTCGGCACAACATTGACCGAGGCTATCGTTGTCGCGAATCCAGTGAATATCGATGGCCACACGGCTCTCCCTTGAAGAATGGCCCGCAGTATATATCGCCCCCGGCGATTTCCGCGCATCCACTGAACAAGAGCTTTAGCGAAAACACCCGACGCTCACTAAGAATAGCCCGCAAGTCCCCACACAAGCGGCCTTACAGGGCATGTAAGCAAACTCGACCAAAAGAGATGCAGCCCTCACTTTTCGGCCAACACGCCATCGATCACCGCTGATCGGCATCCGGCAAACATATCCAGATCCTGGTTGTAGACCTTGCTGTTGACCTCCAGCAACCCCAGCATCGAATGGAACAGGTTGTCCTGGCTCAGGGGTTTTTCACGGCTCAGTTGCAGGCAATGGGTGTCTACGGAGAACGACTTTTGATAACTGTCGGAGAACCAGGCCAGCATCGCCACGTGCTTCTGTTGTTCCGGCGCCAGCATGTACGGTGTGCCGTGGAGGAACAGGTTGTACTCGCCCAGGGATTCGCCATGGTCCGACAGGTAAAGCATCGCGGTATCGACCTTGTCCTGATTGCTGCGCAGTAAATCAATCAGGGTCGACAGCACGTGGTCGGTGTAGACCAGGGTGTTGTCGTAGCCGTTGACGATACTTTCTCGGCTGCAATTGTTCAGCGCATTACTTTCACACACCGGGGTAAAGCGTTCGTACTCTTTCGGGTAGCGCTTGAAATACTCCGGACCGTGACTGCCCATTTGGTGCAACACCAATACCGTGTCTTTATCCAGGTTATCGATGAAGTGCTGCAGACCTTGCAGCAGAATCTCGTCGCGGCATTCACTGTTGGCGCACAGCGCCGGGTCTTTCAGTTTGCTGACATCATCGAGCGTGACCCGATCACATGTGCCTTTGCAGCCGGACTGGTTGTCGCGCCAGATCACGTCGAGACCGGCGCGCTTGAGCACGTCCAACAGACCCTCTTCGTTCTTCGCCTTGCTGGCGCTGTAATCCTTGCGGCCCATGTTGGAAAACATGCACGGCACCGATACAGCGGTTTCAGTGCCACATGAATGCACATCGGTAAACGCGATCAGGCCGGCTTCTTTATCCAGCATTGGGGTCGTGTCGCGGTCATAACCGAGGATGCCGAAGTTTTCGGCCCGGGCACTTTCACCCACCACCAATACCGTCAGGGATTTTCGACCGTGGGTTTGCCAGGCCGGATTGCGCCGCGCGTCTTCACCGACAGCGATAAAGGGCTGGCGGGCCGACGCGACTTGTTCACGAAAATAACCAAACGAAGCTCCAATGTAGTTGCTTGGCACCACCATCAGACGCAACTCGTGGTGATTACGGAATAGGGACGACAAGCCTTGATAGTTCATCAGTGCAACGCTACCGATTACCGCCGCCGACGCCAAACACACCAACACTTTACTCAATAGCTCACGATGCCAGCGTCGATAATTAACTGGGGTCTTCCACAACAACCACGAAGGTAATATGCCGAGCAACACGATATAAAAAAACAACTTCAAAGACAGTAAGTCACGAACTTCCGTGGCGTTGGTTTCGGCGAAGTTGCGGAACATTCCGGCATCGATCAATACGCCATACTGGCTCATGAAATACGCGACACCCGCGCTGACCATGAACAACAGCGTCAAGACCGGCTTCATCACTGGCCGGAACGCCAGCAAGGTCAGCACAATATTGAAGGCGGCGAAGATCATCGCCCCGAATGCCAGACGCATGAGGATGCCCGCTGTGTCAGTCGCGGTGATTTCAAAAAGATGTTTCCATAGAACCAGGTTAAAGCCGGTTATTAGAAAAGCGCTGGCAATCACTGTCACCCACTCGGGGCGAACGGCTTTAATCTTAAACATGATGATCGGCTGTTCCTGAAAAGAAATGCCTGCTGTAAATGTGAAAATTTCATTTACTGTGACGACACTAATTCTGGGTAGTCGACCATCAATTTTTTGTGAAAAAGAAGCCAACGATTAGTTGGCCTTTCTGCCCGAAATCGAATTTCCAAATTATTTGAGAATGGTTCAACTCTGGTTCAGTGACTGTTCAATGCAACCCACAAGTTTTTTGGGGCGTCGCAACAGTATTTGATTTCCAGATACCTCTACCGACTTTCTGATTTGCCGCCCTGCGCGCGCGAGCGCCTAATCGGCTCCTCGCTCCTCAAGGTCCGATTATGGAAACCGTTCGCACAACCACTCGCCCCGCCTACCTGTTGATGCTCAGCATCATTCTCGTCGCCCTGAATCTGCGCCCTTCAATGGCTGCCGTCGGACCATTGCTATCGGCTATTCGCCTCGACATCCCGCTGAGTTTCAGCCTGGCGTCACTGCTAACAATGTTGCCGGTGATGGCGATGGGATTGGCGATGTTCTTCGGACTTGCTATCAGCCAGCGCCTTGGCGAACACCGCACGGTGGTGCTTTCGCTGCTGATTGTCGGGATTGCCACGCTATCGCGGTTATTCCTCGATTCGGCGGCAGAGCTGATCCTCAGCGCGGTGCTGGCAGGAATCGGTATCGCACTGATCCAGGCATTGATGCCGGCGCTGATCAAATCCCGTTTCAGCGACAACGTTGCCCTGTGCATGGGCCTCTATGTCACCTCGATCATGGCCGGCGCCGCCATCGCTGCCTCTTTCGCGCCAGTGGTAACGGCCCACACCGGCAGTTGGCGAGTGGGCCTGGCGATCTGGGCGACACTGGCGGTGATCGCATTGCTGTTGTGGTGCATCCAGCGTGCAGTGATGCCGGCTCAGCCTACAAAGCCTTCAGCGAACGAACGCTTCTTTAACAATTCCCGCGCCTGGTTGCTCGCCATCTTCTTTGGCCTGGGCACGGCGTCCTACACCTGCGTCTTGGCCTGGCTGGCGCCGTATTACGTGGAAAAAGGCTGGAGCGAACAGAACGCCGGATTGCTGCTGGGTTTTCTGACCGCCATGGAAGTGATATCGGGCTTGCTGACACCGGCCATTGCCAATCGCAGCCGCGATCGGCGCTGGGTATTGGGGGCACTGCTGGTGCTGATCATGGCCGGTTTTTGCGGGCTGATACTCTGCCCGAATCAGCTAAGCCTGCTGTGGCCGAGTCTGCTGGGTCTGGGGATTGGCGGCTTGTTTCCAATGAGCCTGATCGTGGCACTGGATCATCTCGATGAGCCACGCCGTGCAGGAAGCCTTACCGCTTTCGTGCAAGGCATCGGTTACCTGATCGCCGGCCTCTCGCCACTGATTGCCGGAGTGATCCGTGATCAGCTCGGCAGCTTCGAATGGGCCTGGTGGTCACTGACGGGCGTCATGCTGCTGATGCTGCTGATGGTCTTGCGCTTCGATCCCCGGCACTACGCCCGACATATTCACTGAGCGCTGAATGCTCAGTGACTTTCTCCAGCAGTCTCCATTCCGTTAGGATCTTTCACACAAGATTGTGCATGATCAGCGCAATGGGTACCGCGGGACGGAATGGATGCTGAACAGCAATTTACTTAGAAAACTGGATATGCAGGACCTCATGGTGTTTGTCGCCGTGTATGAACAGAACAGCGTCACCGGTGTGTCCGAGGCACTGAGCGTCAGCCAGTCCACCGTAAGTTACTGCCTGAAAAAGCTGCGTACCGGCTTCGAGGACGAACTCTTCATCAACACCCGCGCCGGCATGCGCCCCACGCTCAAAGCCGGCACCATGTACCCCCATATGCTGAATATCCTCGAAAGCATCAACCTGTGTCACACCGCAGCCTCCACCTTCGATCCGACCTTGCAGCCGGCGACCTTCAACATTTGCGCACCCGAATACTTCGAGCAATTGGTCCTGCCGCGCTTGTTGAAGAGCTTTGCTTTTGACCGGTTGCCGGTCATGGTCAATATGCACAAACTGGAAACAGACATCCCGGCTGACGCATTGCGTGACGGCAGCCTTGACCTGGTGATAGGTTTCGGGCCGAACTTCCATCGAAGCCACGGCGACCTCAACGCGCAAACGCTGCTGGAAGATGATCTCGTCTGCGTCTTCGATAAACGCGCCACCCCGCCGGAGCCGCGTTTGAGCCTGCAAAGCTTCATCGAGCGCCAGCATGTGTTCCCGACACCGTGGACATCCAGCAGCAATATGATCGACGGCTGGCTGGCCAAGCAGGCCCGGCAACGGCAGGTTATTGCCCGGGCCAACAGCTACAGCGCGGCACTGAAGACAATCACCGGCACAGACTTTCTCCTGACCCTGCCCCGACGCATCCAGCAGTTGCTGGCCAACGAGGCCGTGTTCAATCACTGTGAAGCCCCCATTGGCCTGCCAGGTTTCAGCCTCGACATGCAGTGGAGTCAAAATGTCGATCAGGACAGCGCCAATACCTGGTTGCGCGAGCAGGTGCTCAAGGCTTGTGTCGAGCCGGAAAGCTGAAACTCAGACGCCGATGACAGCCTTGGCGTATGGCTCACGATCGATATCGAGGATCTCCACGCACAACTGGACTTCAACGCCTGCCGGCCATTCACACAACTCCTTCACCACCGTCAGCAGGCTTTCCGACAATTGCTGCTTGATCTGCGGCGAGCGACCGCTCAACACCGCCAGCTTCACATGCACGAAACCCCGCTCAGCCATCGCCGTCCCGATCTTGAACGTTTCAACTTTCACCGCGCGGCTCTTGATGTCGAACTCGGCACCGAACTGCCCGGAACCCACCAGCGTGTTGTTCAGCCGCATCAACGCCACATCGGCGTTCAGATCAGTCAGGTTCGCGGTGTATTCCAAGTGCAGATGAGGCATGGCGTAACTCCTGTAGGTGGGTGGAAAGTTCGTACATATAACACAGCGCTACCCGGGTCATTACGGCAATGACATCAGATTGCGCTCCCCCATGAACGCTTCAATTCGTGAGCGCAACCAACGCTCCGCAGGATCGCTGTCGGCATGGCTGAGCCAAACCATCGATAGCTCAAGGGTCGGGGTATTGAAGGGAAATGGTTCTTTGAACAGCTGACCGGAAGCCGCCATGGCTTCGGCGGTGTAGTCAGGCAGGCTGGCAATCAGATCTGTCCCGGCAAGCAATGCCGGCAGCGAACTGTACTGCGGCACCGAGAGCACCACCTGACGCGAACGACCAATCTGCGCCAACCACTCATCAGCGAAACCACTGACGTTGGCGATGTGGGACACCAGCACATGCGGGCGCGAGCAATACTCATCGAGGGTCAACGGCGTATCGGACGCATCGGCCCGCAACACACTGGGGTGGATGTGCCGCAGCAATTTGCGCTTGGCATTGGCCGGTAGCCCACGTGTCTGACTGATACCGACCGTTATATCGCCAGACGCCAGCAAATCGGGAATCCGCCAGTAATCGACGTTCTGCACCACGAATACCACTTTCGGCGCTTCCTGGCGCAGCGCGCGCAGCAGGGGTGGCAGCAGCCCGTACTCGACATCGTCCGACATGCCGATGCGAAAAGTCATGGCGCTGTTGCTCGGGTCGAAATCGTGGGTCAGGCTCAATGCCACCGACAACGAGTCCAGTGCCGGCGACAAGTAGCGAAAGATCTCTTCGGCCCGTGCGGTCGGCTCCATGCGATGGCCGACGCGAATGAACAGCGGATCGTCGAACATCGTACGCAAACGGTTGAGCGCCGAGCTGATGGTCGGCTGACCGAGAAACAGCTTGTTCGCCACCTTCGTGACATTGCGCTCAAGCATCAATGCTTCAAACACCACCATCAGGTTGATGTCGGCCTTGCGTAGTTCGTTGCGATTCATCCATTGCCCCGCGCCCAAAAACTGTCGACAGTTTAGGGAGATGTCCCAATCGGCGTCTATGCAACACGAGCGAATAGCCGCAACACTCTGCAAATTAACTGCCCGACTGGAACAAAGTGGCTGACTGATCGGTTTAACCGACTGGCTTAGATCTCCTTGACCGGAGTCACGTCGCACGTGCCCTTGATCAAACTGATCGCATGCACGCAATCGGCCTTGTTGACGTACGCCTCGCCGCTGGCAATCGTTTCATGATTCCCCGCCCGCAAACGCCACCTCCACTGGCCTTTCCCAGTCAGGATCGAGCCGCGGGTTTGCCTGTAAATCTCAAAATACATTGTTCGCTCCTTGCGATGACTGATTACAACAGGTCGCTGACCCGTGAATGCCAGAGTAGATGAGGTTTTTTGGTAGCGAAGCGTCGGGGTGTCAGAGAATATTTCGGGAGAAAACCTTGAACCGCGGGGGCGACCAATGGATTAAGGGGTCGGTAAATTCAGCGACAGGGGTCGGTAATTTTTCTTGAAAATCGGCATATTTTTCTTACATCGGGATGCTGCTCTGTCCGACACTCATCCATCGATAGAAAAACCGCACAAACAAAAAAGCCCCGTAACTTTTCAGCTACGGGGCTTTTTCTATGTAATGGCGGAGAGATAGGGATTCGAACCCTAGGTACCGGTGAAGGTACAACGGATTTCGAATCCGTCCCATTCGGCCACTCTGGCATCTCTCCAACGGCGCGCATCATAACAACACTTTTGCCGGAAGCGAACCCCCTGAGCGAAATATTTCTGTGCTATCAGATGCTTGCGTCGGTTAAAGCGGTACGCCCAGACGATTGGCGACTTCTTCGTAGGCTTCGATGACGTCACCGAGGCCCTGACGGAAGCGGTCCTTGTCCATTTTTTTCTTGGTGGCCTTGTCCCACAGACGGCAGCCGTCCGGGCTGAATTCGTCACCCAGGACGATGGAGCCGTCATGGAATACGCCGAATTCCAGTTTGAAGTCGACCAGCAGCAGGCCGGCGTCGTCAAACAGCTTGCTCAGGACTTCGTTGACCTTGAGCGACAGTTCTTTCATGCGAGCCAGTTGCTCGGCGGTGCCCCAACCAAAAGCCACAACGTGGGATTCGTTGATGAACGGGTCGCCCTTGGCGTCGTCTTTGAGGAACAGTTCGAAGGTGTATGGGTTGAGCTTCATGCCCTCTTCAACACCCAGACGCTTGACCAGGCTGCCGGCGGCGTAGTTACGCACGACGCATTCAACCGGGATCATGTCCAGCTTCTTCACCAGGCACTCATTGTCGCCCAGCAACTTGTCGAACTGTGTCGGTACGCCGGCAGCTTCGAGTTTCTGCATGATGAAGGCGTTGAACTTGTTGTTCACCATGCCTTTGCGGTCGAGCTGCTCGATGCGCTTGCCGTCGAACGCCGAAGTGTCGTTGCGAAACAGCAGGATCAAGCGGTTAGCGTCGTCGGTCTTGTAAACCGACTTGGCTTTGCCGCGGTAGAGTTCTTCACGTTTTTCCATGATGGGCTCCGCTTGCTAAGTAGATGGGCTAGGCGATGTGTCGCCAGTCGAGCCCTGAATCTTGATCGGCCAATTGCAGCCAGTCCGGGTCGCACCCGAGGGTGTCGACAAAACATTGCCGGGCCAGCTGCGGCAGGTTGTTCTTGCTGCTCAGATGGGCCAGGACCAGGTGTTGCAGGCCTTGCCAGCCCAACTCGGACACCAGGAATGCCGCCTGGTGGTTGTTCAAATGTCCCAATTCACCGCCTACCCGCTGCTTGAGAAAATACGGGTAGTGACCGCGAGCCAGCATGTCACGGCAATGGTTGGCCTCGATCATCAACGCATCGAGGTCCCGATAGCCGTCCAGCACCTTGTCGCAATATGAGCCCAGGTCGGTCAACAGGCCGAAGCGCCGCTCACCATCACTGAAAACGTATTGCGTCGGTTCCTGCGCATCGTGGGCCACGGCAATGACACCAATGCTCAAGTCACCGATTTGCAGTTGCTCGCCGCCAGCCAGAAGGCCCGCGGGTTCAATCGGTTTGCGCATCCCGCGCAGGGTCCCGCGACTGAGGTAGACAGGCAGATTGTAGCGCCTAGACAGCAAACCCACGCCATGCACGTGGTCGGCATGTTCGTGGGTTACGAGTATCGCGCTCAGCTGCGCAGGGTTCACACCCAGACGCAGCAGGCGTTTTTCGGTTTCCCGCAGGGAAAAACCACAATCCACCAGCACGTACGTATCAGCGCTGGCTATCAGCGTGCCGTTCCCTTGGCTACCGCTGCCGAGAACGGCAAAACGCATGTGATCAGCCCAGATTGTCCTGAATCACGCTCAACACTTTACGCGCCACGTCAGCAGGCGCCACGGTGTTGATGTTTTTCTCGACGGTGACCTGAACGTTTTCACCCACCTTGCTCAGGCGAACCTGATAACGCTCGGCACGGGCTTCAACTTCTTCCTTGTTCGGCGCGCTGCCGAACAGGCTGCTGAAGAAGCCTGGCTTGTCGTCTTTCTTCTCAGCTTTTTCGGCCAGGTTGATGTAGTACAGGCCCAGGCTGCGGTTGATGTCTTCCACGCGCCATTCGCCCTGTTCCATCGCACGACCGACGCTCGACCAGGCACGATCCAGATCGGTACCGACGTTCAGCACAGGGTTGCCGCTGCCGTCTTCGCTCAGGCTGACACGGCTCGGTGCGTCGAAATCACGGGAAGCCAGCATGGAAACCGAACCGCCCTTCTCGGAGATACGGCTCATGCTCGCGAGCATGTCGTCGACCAGTGCTGCGTCCAGGCCAGTGTTGACCGAACGGTTGGTGAAGGCGACATCGGCAGTGCTGCCGGCAGGACGCTCGGCGCTGACCACGTAGACTTCACTGGTGTTGCGCTGCACGCCAGGCTCGATGCGGACCCGGACGCGGGTTTCGCTGTCGGTGCTCACACCGGCCGCGCTCAGGCGCTTGGCCATGGCTGCGGACAGTTCGTCGGAATGCTGCCAGGTGGTGGTGAACTCGCCGGTTTGCGGGCGCTGTTCATCCAGGCGGTAACCGTTGTCCTGGAAGAACTGCACGGCCACAGGCCAGACTTCGGCCGGAGGGTTCTGCGCCAGGATCGAGCGAGTATCGCCGCTCTTTTGCAGGGAGTAGGCGCTGGCATCGGCAGCGGCCGACAACGGCTGCGGACGAGGCACAACGTACTCGCCCTTGGCGGTGTCATCCGCGACGTTACGCGGGATCGGCAACAGCGGATCCAGACGTTTGGCGGTGCTGATGTCGGGTGGCAGTTGCATCGGTGCAGTCTGTTGCGCTTCCAGGTAATCACTACCACGGTCACGGAAATAACCTTCCGGGCCCCAGACCCATCCGCAGCCACTGGTGCTGGAGATAATCAAGGCAAGTGCGGAAAGTCCGGCCATTCGCTTCATGCGTTGTACTTCCTCAATTAAACCAGGACGCTGCACTGGCGCAGGGCCGTGCGAAGCGTTTCATGACAAGGTGCGCTCAGCCAGGTCAGCGGCAGGCGAATGCCTTCTTGCATCAAGCCCATTTCAACCAAAGCCCACTTCACCGGAATCGGGTTGGCTTCGATGAACAGGTCTTTGTGCAGAGGCATCAGTTTTTCGTTGATTGCACGGGCGGTCGCGGCGTCGCCCTTGAGTGCGGCTTCGCACAGGTCGGCCATTTCGCGCGGGGCGACGTTGGCGGTGACCGAGATGTTGCCCTTGCCGCCCAGCAGGATCAGTTCGACGGCAGTCGGATCATCGCCGGAAAGGAGGATGAAGTCCTTGCTCACGCCATCGAGGATGGCTTGCGCGCGTTTCAGGTCACCGGTCGCTTCCTTGATGCCGATGATGTTCGGCACGGTGGACAGACGGATAACGGTCTCGGCCTGCATGTCGCAGGAGGTGCGGCCAGGAACGTTATAGAGGATCTGAGGGATGTCGACGGCTTCGGCAATGTGCTTGAAGTGCTGGTACAGGCCTTCCTGGGTCGGCTTGTTGTAATACGGCACGACCAGCAGGCAGGCGTCGGCGCCGGCCTCTTTGGCGTTACGGGTCAGTTCGACAGCTTCGCGAGTCGAGTTGGCGCCGGTACCGGCAATCACCGGGATACGCCCGGCAACCTGTTTGACCACGGCTTTGATGACGGCGATGTGTTCTTCTACATCAAGGGTTGCCGACTCGCCGGTCGTTCCGACCGCGACAATGGCATGGGTACCGTTCTTGAGATGGAAGTCCACGAGTTTGCTGAGGCTGTCCCAGTCAAGACGCCCTTGTGCATCCATGGGAGTGACCAGTGCCACCATACTGCCCGCAATCATGAAACCGCTCCTGCCGGAAAAAGAGAGCCGTAATGGTACTGGCGCCAAGATGCTTGTACAAGCGAAGTACTGCGCTGCCGCCATTCCCCTTGGCGTCGCTTTTCGCTACCCTTCAGACTTTGATCGATACTGACAAGCTCGTACACCGGGTTTAAGCCTCCAATTTCGGCATCACGAGCCCCACCCCAGCGTTGCTACCCCCCGCTCCTGCCATACTGGAGCACGTTGCAACCTGCGCCCGGGGCTTTCTGAATTCGCATTCGCAGGCTCACTCCCGGCAGAACCAGCCAATAGAAGTACCGACCGCTCATCGCTTTAGGAATGCTGCATGTCCACCCCCACAGTTCGCGAACAATTCCTTGTCATCAGTGCCCTCGGCGCCAACCCCATGGAGCTGACCAACGTCCTGTGCCGAGCCAGCCATGAAAACCGCTGCGCCGTCGTCACCTCCCGCCTGACCCGTCATGGCGAGTGCAGTGCGTTGGTCCTGGAAATCTCCGGCAGCTGGGACGCCCTGGCGCGCCTGGAAGGCAGCCTGCCGGTGCTGGCCAAGCGTCATGCGTTTACCGTTAACGTGGTGCGCAGCGCGGCACTGGAGAATCGTCCCCAGGCCCTGCCTTACGTGGCTTATGTCAGCTCGGCTTACCGTTCGGACATCATTAATGAACTGTGCCAGTTCTTCATGGACCACAACGTCGAGCTGGAAAACCTGACCTGCGACACCTATCAGGCTCCACAGACCGGCGGCACCATGCTCAATGCCACGTTTACCGTGACGTTGCCGGCCGGCGTGCAAATCAGCTGGCTGCGCGATCAGTTCCTCGACTTCGCCGACGCGCTGAACCTGGACGCCCTGATCGAACCGTGGCGCCCACAGAACCCAATGTAAGGAAGCTATTCATGGCCGTTGCTATCGACCAACCGGTTGCCGACTTCGAAGCACCCGCCACCAGCGGGCAAACCGTCAGCCTGGCGAGCCTCAAAGGCAAGCAAGTGGTGATCTACTTCTATCCGAAGGACAGCACGCCGGGTTGCACAACCCAAGGGCAGGGCTTTCGCGATCAGCTGGACGCGTTCAAAGCTGCCAACACCGAAGTGTTCGGCGTGTCCCGCGACAGCCTGAAGTCCCACGAGAACTTCAAGGCCAAGCAGGCGTTCACGTTCGAACTGATCAGCGACAAGGAAGAAGCACTTTGCCAGCTGTTCGATGTGATCAAGCTGAAGAAGCTTTATGGCAAGGAATACATGGGCGTTGATCGCAGCACGTTCCTGATCGACAAGAATGGCGTCTTGCGCCAGGAATGGCGCGGCGTGAAAGTGCCGGGGCACGTTGATGCAGTTTTGGCGGCAGCTCAGGCGCTGAACAAGGCCTGATCCTCAAAAAAAATCGCAGCCCTGAGCTGCGATTTTTTTATCAACATCCTTTAAAGCAGCGGCGCCACCACTGGTTCCTTACGCGGCCACGCATCCAGCACAGCCTTGAACAGCGTTGCCAGGGGAATCGCAAAGAACACGCCCCAGAACCCCCACAGCCCGCCGAACAGCAGCACTGCACAGATGATTGCCACCGGGTGCAGGTTGACCGCTTCGGAGAACAGCAGCGGCACCAGTACGTTGCCATCCAGCGTCTGAATGATTCCGTACACCGCCATCAAATAGATGAACTGATCACTCCAGCCCCACTGAAACAGCGCAATCAGAAACACCGGCACCGTCACCACAACCGCGCCGACATACGGCACTACCACCGAAATCCCCACCAGCAATGCCAGCAGTGCCGCGTAGTTGAGTTCCAGGACGACGAAGGCGATGTAGGTCACGCCGCCGCAAATGAATATCTCGATGACCTTGCCGCGAATGTAGTTGGCGATTTGCCGGTTCATGTCATGGGCGACCCGGGTAATCAAAGCCCGTTCGCGCGGCAAGTAGCCACGCACCCACTGGCCGATCATGGCCCGGTCCTTGAGGAAGAAGAACACCAGGATCGGCACAAGGACGAGGTAGATCATGATGTTGACCAACAGCGGCAGACTCGACAGCGAGAATGTCAGTGCCCATTGACCGAACTTGCCGATCTCGCCCCGCGCCACTTCGATGGCCCGCAGTACCTGCTCGTCGGACACCAGATGCGGATAGCGCTCGGGCAGCAGCAACAACAGCGATTGCCACTTGGCGAGCATCCCCGGCAACTCATTGAACAGCGTGATCAGTTGGTGCCACAGCAGCGGCACGACCACCACGATGAATACCAGCAGCAACCCCATGAATAAGGCAAACACCAGCCCCACCGCCACCCAGCCGGGCACGCGCATCCGTTCAAGCGCCACCACCAGCCCTTGCATCAGGTACGCCAGCACCATCCCCGCCAGTACCGGCGCCAGCATGCCACCCAGCGTGAGGACCGCGGTGAACGCCAGAAACAGCAGGACCGCCAACACCACCGCTTCTTCATCGGAGAAATAGCGCTGAATCCAGTCGCGTAACACTTTGAACATCAATAATCCTTAAGAACAAATGCCGCAGGTTTCAGGCTTTTTTCAACCAGTAGCGGTAAACGCCTGCTTCGTCTTCTTCACGAAGCAGCGTATGACCGGCCAATCGGGCGAAGGTGCGAAAGTCGCGCTGCGAACCCGCATCGGTGGCAATGACCTTGAGTATCGCGCCACTGGCCATCCGATTGAGTTCCATCTTGGCCTTGAGCAACGGCAGCGGACAATTCAGGCCACTGGCGTCCAGCTCAACGTCATGGGCTACAGCATCGATCATTGCATCACTCCGGGTCACATAGTCGAGTTGCCTAGAATATCTGGTCGCAAGGCTGGTGTCCGGCTACAGTAAGGTCTTTGTCGACTAAGGCTTTGTGCATGACTTTTTTGCGCCCTACCCTGCTGACGCTCGCTTGCCTGCTCGCCTCACCGGGCTTCGCCGACGACCTGCCGTCACTCGGCGACGCCAGCTCTGCCATTGTCTCGCCGCAGCAGGAATACCAGTTGGGTCGCGCCTGGCTTGCGCTGTTACGCAGCCAGGTTTCGCAACTCAACGACCCGCAACTCAAGGACTACGTCGAATCCAGCGTTTATCGCCTGGTGGAAACCAGCCAGGTCAATGACCGGCGTCTTGAGTTTATTCTGATCAACAGCCCGCAACTCAACGCATTCGCGGCGCCGGGCGGCATTGTCGGGGTCAACGGCGGCCTGTTCCTCAACGCCCAGACCGAAGGCGAGTATGCCTCGGTGCTTGCTCACGAACTGGCTCACTTGTCGCAACGCCACTTTGCTCGTGGCGTCGAAGCCCAACAGCGTATGCAGGTGCCGATGATGGCCGCGCTGCTGGCCGGGATCGTGATTGCGGCGGCCGGTGCCGGTGATGCCGGGATCGCGGCCATTGCCGGCACGCAGGCGGCGGCGATTCAGGAACAACGACGTTTCTCCCGTCAGAACGAACAGGAAGCCGACCGTATCGGCATTCTCAACCTGGAAAAGGCCGGATACGACCCGCGCTCGATGCCCACCATGTTTGAGCGTCTGGGGCGTCAGTACCGTTTTGATGCCAAGCCACCCGAATTCCTGCTGACTCACCCAGTCACCGAATCGCGGATCGCCGACACCCGCAACCGCGCCGAACAGGCTCCACAAGGGGGCATCGAAGACACCGTGCGCTATCAACTGATTCGCGCACGCGTGCAATTGATTTATGAGGAGACTCCGGGCCTGGGCGCCAAGCGCTTCCGCGCCCAACTGGATGAAAACCCGAAAAGCGATGTCGCTCGCTACGGCCTGACCATTGCCCAGGTCAAGGGCGGCCAACTGAACGAGGCACGGGAGAACCTCAAGCTGCTGCTGGCCAAGGCGCCCAACGAGATCATCTACAACCTCGCGCAGATTGATCTGGACATCACCAACAACCGTCTGCCGGATGCGCAGACCCGCGTTGACCGGATGCTGACTCAATACCCCGGCAACTATCCGCTGAACCAGGTGCGTGTCGATCTGCTGCTCAAACAGAACCGCGCCGCGGACGCTGAGAAAGCACTGGAAGGTTTGCTCAAGTCGCGCCCGGACGATCCGGACGTGTGGTATCAGGTGGCAGAAACTCGCGGCTTGTCAGGCAACATCATTGGCCTGCATCAGGCTCGCGCCGAGTACTTCGCACTGGTCGGCGACTACCGCCAGGCCATCCAGCAACTGGACTTCGCCAAGCGCAAGGCCGGCTCCAACTTCCCGCTGTCGTCACGCATCGATGCCCGCCAGCGAGAGCTGATGGAACAGGAGCGCATGATCAAGGACATGATGGGATAGTTTGTTTCAGACATAAAAAAACCGCCTCTTTCGAGGCGGTTTTTTATTCAACCTGCAACTGGATTATTCAGCCAGTTTAAAGGTGATGAAGCTGGCGCGACCCTGACGCAATACGCGCATCGATACCGAACGATTCTTCGGCAGCGCCTTGGCGATGTCGGTGAATTGCTTGGCGGACTCGATAGCCTGGTTGTTCAGGTGAGTAATGACGTCACCTGGCTGCAGGCCAATCATCGAAGCAGGACCGTCCTGCACTTCCTTGATCACCACACCACCCTTGAGGTCGTAGGTTTTCTTCTGCTCGGCGGTCAACTCGGCAACCGAAACACCCATGCGATTGCTGCTGGTTTCTGTGCCTGTCTTCGGCAATGCATCGAGCTCTTTGTCTTCGTCAGGAATGGAACCGACGGTCAACTCGACGTTCTTGCGCTTGCCCTCGCGGATGACTTCCAGATTAGCCTTGGCACCGGCTTTCAGTGCACCCACCAGATGCGGCAAATCGGCGGACATGACAATCGGTTGACCATTCATGCTCAGGATCACGTCGCCGACTTGCAGGCCGCCCTTGGCAGCCGGGCCGTCATCCTGGATCTGGGCAACCAGCGCACCGGCTGGCTTGTCCAGACCGAATGACTCGGCCAGATCCTTGTTCACTTCCTGGATCACGACGCCCAACCAGCCACGGCTGACTTTGCCGCCGCTTTTGAGCTGATTGGAAACGTCCATGGCCACATCGATGGGAATCGCGAACGACACGCCCATGAAGCCGCCGGAACGGGTGTAGATCTGCGAGTTGATGCCAACCACTTCTCCGTTCAGATTAAACAGCGGACCACCGGAGTTACCCGGGTTGATTGGCACGTCGGTCTGGATGAACGGCACGTAGTTTTCGTTGGGCAGACTGCGACCGACGGCACTGACGATGCCTTGGGTCACGGTGTGGTCAAAGCCGAACGGCGAACCGATTGCCACGACCCATTGACCGGCCTTCAGGTCCTGGGATTTGCCGAGTTTCAGAACCGGCAGGTCCTTGCCTTCGATTTTCAGCAGCGCCACGTCGGAACGTGGATCGGTGCCGACCAGTTTGGCTTTCATTTCACTGCGATCGGCAAGACGCACGAGAATTTCGTCGGCATCAGCGATGACGTGATTGTTGGTCAGGATGTAGCCGTCAGGCGAGATGATGAAACCCGAACCCAGGGATTGGGCTTCACGCTGACGATCACCGCGAGGCGAACGCGGTTGTGGCGGCATGCCGCGCTCGAAGAACTCGCGCAGCATTGGCGGCAGGCCTTCAAGGTCAGGCATCTGCTGGTTCACTTTGCGTTCCGGCAGCTTCTGCGTGGTACTGATGTTCACGACCGCGGGCGACGCCTGTTCAACCAGTTGCGTAAAGTCAGGCAATTCGACTGCTTGCGCAGCGACCGACTGACCGAGCACCAGCACGGTGGCAAAGATGGATAGATAAGTCTTCAAGCGTGGTATCGACATACGGCTCCCGTTACGACGAGCATGGTTAAGCGATATGGTTCAAGGAACACCGGGAAAGATACGCCAGTATTTTTGTTCCGGGAACAACAAACAAGGCCAGAGCCGAGGGGCTCTGACCTATAAAAAATTCTGGAGGTATTTGCAAACTGAAATGCTCACGAAACATTTCGATTTCAGCTCACTGCTTGGAGGTTGCAGTGACGTCGGTGCGCATGGACAAGGCTATCCGTTCAGCAGTGCCGACCGGAATTTCACCCACCACCGTCACCATCATTTCACCTTGCGGGGTCGTCAATCGCCGGGATACAGCCACCGTTGGCCCGAGCTGAGTGCGGGTATCGGTGACGGCAGCGCCGTTCAAAGGCTCAAGGAAAACAGAAAAACGCGCCAGGCCATCGTCATACATCAGGCTGTTGACCTGGGTTTTGGTCTCGGGGTCTTTGCGTGACGTGCTGCTGGTCAGCTCGAATCCTGGTGGCAACCAGTCTGAATGCCAGGTCTGCGCAGCCTTGACTGCCGAAGCCTTGTCACTGTCGAGGTTGACTGCCTTGCAATCGCTACCCGGCTGTAGATCGCTCTCGGACGGAACATCAGCGGTGACCAGTTGCGTGAACTGGAAACGCTCCAGCAGACGCCCTTTGTCATCGAGCAACAATGACTTGAGTGGCAGGCCGGTTTCCTTGTCCAGATGCAGCTCGAACCCATAACGGTGCTGGTCGCGAGGCGTCAGTGACACAATGACCGCCGAACGCCCGGCCACACGCGACTTGCCGATGACAGCAAGGTCATACCAGTTCTTGAGCTTTTGTGGATCGAGTGCACGAGCGGCGGAATTGGGAGAATCCCCAAGCCCTGCAATCAGGGTGCCGCTGACGCATTGCGTATGGCCATCAACGCGCACAACCTCCTGAGCGGATCCGTCGAGCTGGAGCAAACGCTCGCGGACCTTGCCATCCTGGACGCGGTGCCAGATGTTATGGGTAGAAAAACTACCGTTACGCTCGTAGACGAAGGTACCGTGAAAGCTTTGCTGTTGCTCGGCCTGACCAAGACGGGTCAACCAGTCCTGGGCTTCATCGGCGTGGGCTGGAACAACAAACCAGCCACTGAGCAAAAGCGAAAGTAGAGGTATGGCGCGCATGATCCTCCTTAGCGGTTTTCCAGGCTTGCTGCGCGAGCGTAAGGCAGCGCGCTCTCAGTGCCTTTCAATGCAGCCTGTTGAGCATGTTGACGCAGGTAGCTCGGCAGACGTTGATCGTGCCAGTCTGGCTGACCTTGCAATACGCCGTTGGCCATAGGGCCAGTGGCTTCCGAGCTCTCATTGTAGCCTGCCAAAACGGCCGGGCCCTTCACTTGAGGAGCGGCCAGGTTCTGTTGGCTGGACTGCTGAGCCAGTTCTACACCGGCGATTTCGTCCTGATTGTACAGGCGAACACCCGCCAGTACAGCAACCGTTACCGAAGCAGCGACCGCCAGACGACCCAGGCTGCGCCATGGACCACGGGTGGCTTTTGCCGGTACGGCTTCGTCAGCCAAGGCTGCGGAAACGGCCGCGGCGATGTCCAGACGTGGAAGCAGCAGATCCTTGTGCATCGCTGCCCGAGCGATCTGATAACGAGCCCATGTTTCACGGGTTTCAACATCGTCACAGGCACTGAGTACCCGACGCAATTCCAATTCGTCCGCTTCGTTATCCATCACTGCGGACAGCGATTCCTGCAGGGCTTCACGACTCATGGCGTTCCTCTCTTGGCTGTCGCCGCTGTCTTTAGTTTTCCTGCAACAACGGCTGCAGGGCTTTATCGATGGCCTCCCGGGCGCGGAAAATCCGGGAGCGCACGGTGCCCACCGGACATTGCATGACGCTCGCAATGTCCTCGTAACTCAGACCGTCGAATTCACGTAAAGTTAAAGCCGTACGCAAATCTTCCGGTAGTTGCTGAATGGTTCGATGGACGGTGCCTTCGATCTCATCCCGCAGCAAAGCCCGTTCTGGCGACTCGAGATCCTTGAGGCCATGATCGCCATCGTAGAACTCTGCATCCTCGGAACTGACATCGCTATCCGGCGGCCGGCGGCCGCGTGAAACCAGATAGTTTTTCGCCGTGTTAATGGCGATGCGGTAAAGCCACGTATAAAACGCGCTGTCTCCGCGAAAATTTCCAAGTGCACGGTAAGCCTTGATAAAGGCTTCTTGTGCCACATCCTGGGCTTCATGGGTGTCGTGCACAAAACGCACGATCAACCCGAGAATTTTGTGCTGGTATTTCAGCACTAGCAGATCGAACGCGCGCTTGTCGCCGCGTTGAACGCGTTCGACCAGCTGCTGATCCTCTTCCTGGGTTAGCATGAACACTCCTCGATAAGCTCGGAGGAGGCTTGCATAACTAAACGACCGGACTTGCAAACATAGACTCGGGCTTTTCGCAAAAGTTCTCCCCCTCCAGGCAAGTTTCCTGCGGGCTCTGATTCGGCACGCACGAAAAACGCAGCTCGAGATTCCCCGGCTGCGCGAATAATCTTGTTATCGGTTTCGCCGACAAGGATCCAAAGCAGATCCCGCGCTGAAGCCGACACTGTCCCTTGAATCAGGCAACCGTCTATTGATCTTGGGCCTTTGGCAAAAGTTCCAAATATTTATAGCTGCATGAAACCGACATTGTGCAACCACGCAGCGAAAAAGACTGTTAAATCCACGATACAGTTCACTTGTCGCCGAATCGATCGAAAAAACATCCGACGAAGCGTCGGGTGTTTTCCGCAAGAGTAGTTTCACAATGCCATATGGGCTCGGCTATTGTGCCGCTCCACCCCTCTATATACTAGTGGGCTGTTCGCAAACCTGACTCGCCTGTCCAGTTGTCCAGCGCCTCCCCCGACCCGGGTCGCTTTGAGCGGAATCCTGAAATGAGCCAACAGTTTCAACACGATGTTCTGGTAATTGGCAGCGGCGCTGCCGGCTTGAGCCTTGCGCTGACCTTGCCCGGTCATTTGCGTATCGCCGTACTGAGCAAAGGCGATCTCGCCAACGGCTCGACGTTCTGGGCGCAAGGCGGTGTCGCTGCCGTGCTGGATGACACCGATACTGTCGAATCCCACGTCGATGACACCCTCAATGCCGGCGGCGGCCTGTGTCACGAGGATGCCGTGCGCTTCACGGTCGAGCACAGTAAAGAGGCGATTCAATGGCTGATCGACCAGGGCGTTCCCTTCACTCGTGATGAACAGTCCAGCGTCGAAGACGGCGGCTTCGAATTCCACCTGACCCGTGAAGGCGGGCACAGTCATCGCCGTATCATCCATGCCGCCGACGCCACTGGCGCGGCGATTTTCAGAACCTTGCTGACCCAGGCCAAGCAACGGCCGAACATCGAACTGCTGGAACAGCGAGTCGCCGTCGACCTGATCACCGAAAAACGCCTCGGCCTTGAAGGCGACCGCTGCCTGGGCGCCTACGTGCTCAATCGCGGCACCGGTGAAGTGGACACCTATGGCGCCCGCTTCGTGATCCTCGCCTCCGGCGGCGCCGCCAAGGTCTACCTTTATACCAGCAACCCCGACGGCGCCTGCGGTGACGGCATTGCCATGGCCTGGCGCTCGGGCTGCCGGGTGGCGAACCTGGAATTCAACCAGTTCCACCCCACCTGCCTGTATCACCCGCAAGCGAAAAGTTTCCTGATCACTGAAGCCCTGCGCGGTGAAGGCGCACACTTGAAGCTGCCCAATGGCGAGCGCTTCATGCAGCGATTCGACCCGCGGGCCGAACTGGCGCCCCGAGACATCGTCGCACGGGCCATCGACCATGAAATGAAGCGCCTGGGCGTTGACTGCGTGTATCTGGACATCAGCCACAAGTCCGAAGACTTCATCAAGACGCACTTCCCCACCGTCTACGAACGCTGCCTCGAATTTTCCATCGACATCACCAAGCAACCGATCCCGGTGGTTCCGGCGGCGCATTACACCTGCGGTGGCGTAATGGTCGACCAGCAAGGTCGCACCGATGTACCCGGGTTGTACGCAATTGGCGAAACCAGCTTCACCGGCCTGCATGGTGCCAACCGCATGGCCAGCAACTCGCTGCTGGAGTGTTTTGTCTACGCGCGCTCGGCGGCTGCGGACATCGTTGAGCAGTTGCCGCAGGTTTCAGCGCCCATCGCCCTGCCCGCCTGGGATGCAAGCCAGGTGACGGATTCCGACGAAGACGTGATCATTGCGCACAACTGGGATGAGCTGCGGCGCTTCATGTGGGACTACGTGGGCATCGTGCGCACCAACAAGCGCCTGCAACGGGCTCAGCACCGGGTGCGGTTGTTGCTGGATGAAATCGACGAGTTCTACAGCAACTACAAAGTCAGCCGGGACTTGATTGAATTGCGCAACCTCGCCCAGGTGGCCGAATTGATGATTTTGTCAGCCATGGAGCGCAAAGAAAGTCGCGGCCTGCATTACACGCTCGACTATCCGCAAATGCTGCCCGTCGCGCTCGACACTATTCTGGTGCCGCCCACCTACGCCGACTGAATTTGAGCCGAACCCGCAGGCGTCGGTGCACATCCGCCGCCTGCGAATCACTGGGTACACAGATTGCCCGGACCCGTCGCTCGCCTCGCAGACGAAAACGCAGCACCACCATCAACGGCAGCGCCAGGCTGTCCGGACGCAGCTGCACCGGTTGCCATCCCGCCGCCCGATTCCATAACTGCCAACCATCGGCATCGCGACGCAAGCCGCAAAATGCCTGTGGGTGTGTCAGCAGTATCTGACGAGGCAACGCCCGAACACCATGCAGCAGGCAGCACAAAGCGCCAGGCAGGCTGACCCAGAGCGGGATTTCAAGAAGGAACAACGCGCCCAGCGCGAGCAGCTGGGCCAACAGATATGCCGCCAGCAACTGCCGTGAGGCGTGCCAGCGGCATTCGAACGCATTACTTGGGCTGGACACGATCCAGGATCATGCGAACCATGCGCTGAAGCTCCGGATCTTGCGATTCGTTGCGTTCCATGAACCAGCCGAACATGTCCTGATCCTCGCATTCCAGCAGGCGGACGTACAACGCGCGATCCACCTCGTTCAGACCTGCGTAAACCTCTTTCACAAACGGCACCAGCAACACGTCAAGCTCAAGCATGCCGCGGCGGCTGTGCCAGTAGAGGCGATTCAGTTCAACATCTTCGACCATGGAGCGCTCCTCAAATAGGCCGCAAGTATACAGCGCCTCGCCGCGCCGAACAGTCGGCTTTGGTCGGGCACCGGCGATCCTTTGTGAACTACCCATTTCGAAGGCGCACCCTTATCATGTCCGCCAGACTCTTTACCCTGCGATGACCCATGGCCGATTCTGCTTTTTTCTGCACGCTGTCTCATGAAGGTGTCCTGGCGGTCCGCGGCGCGGACGCCGGCAAATTCCTGCAAGGCCAATTGACCTGCAACCTCAATTACCTGAGCGACACACAGTCCAGCCTCGGTGCGCGCTGCACCCAGAAAGGCCGGATGCAATCGAGCTTCCGTATCCTGCTCGAAGGTGACGGCGTGTTGCTGGCCATGGCCAGTGAACTGTTGGAACCGCAACTGGCCGACCTGAAAAAGTACGCCGTGTTTTCCAAATCCAAACTGACTGACGAAAGCACTGCCTGGATTCGATTCGGCATCGAACATGGCGATGCCGCACTCAAAAGCCTTGGACTTGACCTCCCGGCAGACACCGACAGCGTCGCGCGGCATGACGGTTTGATCGCCATTCGCGTATCGCCCGAGCGCGCCGAACTCTGGGCCGCTGCGGATCAAGCCGACAGCATCAAGGGCAAGCTGTCAGCGCTGCTGGCGGAAGGTAACCTCAATCAATGGCTGCTGGGCCAGGTCCGCGCAGGGATCGGCCAGGTCATGCCCGGCACCCGCGAGCTGTTCATTCCGCAGATGCTCAATCTGCAAGCCGTTGGTGGCGTGAGCTTCAAAAAGGGTTGCTACACCGGCCAGGAAATCGTCGCGCGGATGCAGTACCTGGGCAAACTCAAACGTCGACTCTATCGGGTAAAACTGGACGCCAGCGACCTGCCTGAACCTGGCACCCAGCTGTTCTCCCCGAGCCATAACAGTGCGATAGGTGAAGTGGTGCTCGCCGCCAACGCCGAAAAACACATTGAACTGTTGGCTGTGTTGCAAGCCGAAGCTGCAGAAGGTGGCGATATTCATGTAGGCGCCATCGATGGCCCGACGCTGCACTTGCTCGACCTGCCTTATCAACTGGACCGCGACCGCGAAATCCAGCGATAAACGCAGTACCCTTTTGCGACACCTAGAGAAACTAAATGATTGAGCTGGCGGAAAAGGTCCAACAGGATTTGGTTGAGGCCATCGATAACGATGACCTGGTTCTGCCGACATTACCGGAAGTGGCGTTGCAGATTCGCAAGGCTGCTGAAGACCCGGAAATCAGTATCAGCAGTTTGAGCAAAGTCATCGGTCGTGATGCCGCGCTGTCGGCGCGCCTGATCAAAGTGGTCAACAGCCCCTTGTTGCGCGCCACTCAGGAAGTCACTGACTTGCACACGGCAATCACTCGCCTGGGCATCAATTACAGCAGCAACCTGGCGATCGGCTTGGTCATGGAACAGATTTTCCATGCCCGCTCCGAGGTGGTTGAACAGAAAATGCGCGATGTCTGGCGCAAGAGCCTGGAGATTGCCGGCGTCAGTTATGCGCTGTGCCGCACTTACACCCAACTCAAGCCTGATCAGGCAGCCCTTGGCGGGTTGGTGCATCAGATTGGCGTGTTGCCGATCCTGACGTATGCCGAAGATCACTATGAACTGCTAGCCGATCCGGTCAGCCTCAACCATGTGATTGAGCGCATTCATCCGCTGCTCGGCGACAAGCTGCTCAGGGTCTGGGAGTTTCCGGAGTTGCTGGTGCAGGTGCCGCTGCTGTATCAGAACTTCAAGCGGCAATCGGCCCGGATCGATTATGTCGACGTGGTGCAGGTTGCCAGCCTGTACTGCCACAAAGACACCGACCACCCGATTTCGCGCATCGATCCACTCAGCGTCCCGGCCTTCGTCAAACTCGGGATCGATCTGGACAACAAAGCGAAATGCGCGGAACTGGAAGAAACGCGGTCGATGTTTTATTGAGCCTGAGCCGGTCCTTGTGGCGAGGGAGCAAGCGCGCTCGCCACAAAAAGCGGTAATCACTGCCCGGGAATGAAACTCACCCGCACCTTCAACCCCGCCTTCTCCCCATCATGCAGGCTGATCTGCGCCAGGTGCGCACGACAGATCTCGCCGACAATCGCCAACCCCAGGCCTGACCCAGCCACTTGCTGGTTGCGTCGGTAAAAACGTTCGAACACCCGATCACGCTCATCCAGCGGAATCCCGGGACCGTCGTCTTCGACCTCCAGCACCGCCGGTGCCGAGACCCGCAGAATGACGTTGCCGCCCGACGGCGTGTGGGCCAGGGCATTGTCCACCAGATTGCTCAACAGCTCGTTCAACAATGTCGGCTCACCGCGTAACCAAACCGGCACGTCCGCCTCCAGCGCCAGCGCCACCCCACGTTTGTGGGCCAGTGGCGCCATGGCCATGCCCAGTTCTCGCGCCAGCTGACTGAGATCCAGCAATTGCGCGCCGCCCTCGGCGATCGCCCGGGCGCCGTTTTCGACCCGCGCCAGCGAGAGCAACTGGTTAGCCAGATGGGTCAGGCGATCAGTGCCTTGAGCCGTGGTTTCCAGCGTGCTGCGCCAGGTTTGTGGCTCGGTCGAACGCAAGCCCAACTCAAGCCGCGCCTTGAGCGCCGCCAGTGGCGTGCGCAGTTCATGGGCGGCATCGGCAATGAACTGCGCTTGCCGCTCGAATTGTCCGCGCAGGCGTTCGGTAAAGTGATTGAGGGCACGCACCAGTGGCCATAATTCGTGTTGCACTTCCACCAGCGGCAACGGCCGCAGATCATCCGGCTGACGCTCCTCCACCGCCGTGCGCAAGCGCTCCAACGGACGCAGTGCGGCACTTACTGCAAACCACACAATCATCAATGCCCCGACCGCCAGCATGCCCAGACGCAGCAATGTATCTGCCGCCAGGCTGCGGGCCATGCTGACCCGCGCTTCATCGGTTTCCGCCACGCGGATTTCCGCCATGCCGTTCATGTTCGGTTCGCTGACCGGTTTGAGCAGGCTGACCACGCGCACGTTCTGCCCGCGATAAGTTGCATTGTAGAACCGCGCCAGCGCTGGATAATCATCGGTGCGCAACGTCCCCGGGGGCGGGCCAGGGAGGTTTTCGTAGCCGGAAATCAGCTTCTGGTTGATGTCATTGACCAGGTAAAAAATCCGCCCGGCACTGTCGTAGGCGAAGGTATCCAGGGCCACGTAAGGCACGTCGAGACTGAGACTGCCGTCGCGTTCGGAGAGGCCCGCCGCGATGGTCCGCGCCGAGGCGAGCAGAGTCCGGTCATACGCCGTATCGGCCGCTTCGCGACCGTTCCAGTAGGCGCTCAAGCCGCTGGCCAGCATCAACACCACCAGCAGCAATGCCAGATTCCACAGCAACCGCCAGCGCAGGCTGCTGGGCTTATGCATCGCGGCTTTCCAGCAAATAACCGAGACCGCGGAACGTCACGATGGCCACCGGCTGGCCGTCGAGCTTCTTGCGCAAGCGGTGCACATAGATTTCGATGGCGTCGGGGCTGGCTTCTTCGTCGAGACCGAAGACTTGAGAGGCCAGTTGTTCCTTGCTCATCACCCGACCCGGCCGGGCGATCAACGCTTCGAGCACGGCCTGCTCGCGGGAAGTCAGGGTCAGTAACTCTTCGCCAAGGGTGAAGCGCCGGGTGTCCAGATCGTAGGCCAGCACGCCGCAGCGTTGCAGGCGTTCACCGCCCAGCACACTGCGGCGCAGCAGGGCCTTGACCCGCGCTTCGAGTTCAGTGAGTTCGAACGGTTTGGCCAGGTAATCATCAGCACCGAGGTTCAGGCCATGGACCCGGTCCTTGACGTCGCTGCGCGCCGTCAGCATCAGCACCGGAAGGTTCTTGCCCCGCGCACGCAGGCGCGCGAGCACTTCGAAACCATCCATGCGCGGCAAGCCGACATCAAGGATCGCCATGGCGTATTCCTCGCTGCCCAGCGCCAGGTCAGCCGCCACGCCATCGTGCAGCACATCCACGGTCAGGCCGGTGCTCTTGAGCGCCTGGGCGACACTTTCGGCGAGCTGCAGATGGTCTTCGACGAGCAGGACACGCATGGATCTTTACCTCATTCAGGGATGGTCGACGCCATTCTTTGGCGCGGAGTTTACAGGGGCATCCACGACTGTGAAGCCCGAAAAACCGTGAAAGCCCGATGAAAGGTTAGCGAAAGGTTCGACCGTTAGAGTCGATCCACGGATGGTTTCAAACGCAACCACCGATCCTGCTTTGAAATGTAGCTCCCGAAAAACGCCTCGATGCGTTTTCGCCAATAAGAACAATAACGAGGTACTTCGCCATGCTGTCCACCCAGCCCCGGATTTGTCCGCCCCGCGCCTTTTCCCGATCCCCATTGTTTACGCTTGCCGGCGCCGTCATCGGCTGCGCGAAGCGAAACCGCCGCACCTGAAACATCCCCAAAAACAACAACTCCCGTGGAGAAAAAAATGAATCGATCACTGCGCCGTTTCGCCCTCGCCGCCAGCTGCATGCTGTTTGCTGGCCAACTGATGGCCGAGCCCAAACGCCCGGAATGCATCGCCCCGGCCTCACCGGGCGGTGGTTTCGACCTGACCTGCAAACTGGCGCAAAGCGCGCTGGTCAACGAAAAACTGCTGACCAAACCGATGCGCGTGACCTACATGCCCGGCGGTGTCGGCGCGGTGGCCTACAACGCAGTGGTTGCCCAGCGCCCGGCGGATGCCGGTACGTTGGTGGCCTGGTCCAGTGGTTCGCTGCTGAACCTGGCCCAGGGCAAGTTCGGCCGTTTCGATGAAACCAATGTGCGCTGGCTCGCCGCTGTTGGCACCAGCTACGGCGCCATCGCGGTGAAAAGCGATTCGCCCTACAAGACCCTGGACGATCTGGTGCAGGCACTGAAGAAAGATCCGAGCAAGGTGGTAATCGGTTCCGGCGGCACTGTCGGCAGCCAGGACTGGATGCAAACCGCACTGATCGCCAAAGCCGCCGGAATCAACCCGCGAGACCTGCGTTACGTCGCCCTCGAAGGCGGCGGTGAAATCGCCACCGCCCTGCTCGGCGGCCACATTCAGGTCGGCAGCACCGACATCTCCGACTCCATGCCGCACATCCAGAGCGGCGACATGCGCCTGCTGGCGGTGTTCGCCGACAAGCGTCTCGATGAGCCGGAAATGAAGGACATCCCGACCGCTCGCGAGCAAGGTTACGACATCGTCTGGCCAGTGGTTCGCGGCTTCTACCTCGGGCCGAAAGTCAGCGACGAAGACTACGCCTGGTGGAAAGGCTCCTTCGACACACTGCTGGCCTCCCCTGAGTTCGCCAAGCTGCGCGACCAGCGTGAGCTGTTCCCGTTCGCCATGACCGGCCCGGAACTGGACACCTACGTGAAGAAGCAAGTCGCGGACTACAAAGTGCTGGCCAAAGAGTTCGGCCTGATTCAGTGATCGCCTCTGTCTAGCGGCTGCGGCTCCGTTTGGCGGAGCCGCAGCCCAGGAGTTCCCCATGCTCTTACAACGCATTTTTGCTTCGGTGCTGTTGCTGGCCTGTGTCGGTCTCGCGCTGATGGCCTGGCCGTATCAAGCGGCTTTTTCCTATGAACCGGTGGGGCCTCGGGCCTTTCCGCTGCTGATGCTGGGCCTGATGGGCTCAGCGCTGCTGTACATGGTGTTTCGCCCCACTCCGATCAAGCATAACGATGACGAGCCGCCGCTGGATCGCGAAACCCTGACCAAGATCGGCCTCTGCGTAGCGCTGCTACTGGTGTTCGCCGGCACCTTCGAACCGCTGGGTTTCATCGTCGCCAGCATCCTGGCCGGCGTACCCATGGCCCGCTTGTATGGCGGTCGCTGGGTGCCAAGCATCGTGATCATCAGTCTGATGGCCGTCGGCCTCTACCTGCTGTTCGACAAGTTGATGGACGTGCCGCTGCCACTTGGCGTGCTCGACGTTCTGGAGAACTGATATGGATACTCTCGGCTATTTGGGTCATGGCTTCGGCGTCGCACTGAGCCCGTATAACCTGGTGACCGCGCTCTGCGGCACCCTGATCGGCACCGTCGTGGGCTTGCTGCCGGGCCTGGGCCCGATCAACGGCGTGGCGCTGTTGATCCCGATCGCGTTCGCCCTCGGCTTGCCACCGGAGTCGGCACTGATCCTGCTGGCAGCGGTGTACCTGGGATGCGAATACGGCGGCCGGATCAGCTCGATCCTGCTGAACATTCCGGGTGAAGCCTCTACCGTGATGACCACACTCGACGGTTATCCAATGGCCCGCAAAGGCCAGGCCGGTGTGGCGCTGTCGCTGTCGGCGTGGAGTTCGTTCATCGGTGCCTTCATCGCCACCTGCGGCATGGTGCTGTTCGCCCCGCTGCTGGCGAAATGGGCGATTGCGTTCGGACCGGCGGAATACTTCGTACTGATGGTATTCGCGATCGTCTGCCTGGGCGGCATGGCCGGCGACCGACCGCTAAAAACATTTATCGCGGCACTGATCGGCCTGTTCCTGTCGACCGTCGGCATCGATGCCAACAGCGGCGTGTACCGTTTTACCGGCGATAACATCCACCTGACTGACGGCATTCAATTCGTGGTTTTGGTGCTGGGCCTGTTCTCCATCAGTGAAATCCTCCTGCTGCTGGAAAAAACCCATCACGGCCAGGAAGCGGTGAAAGCCACCGGCCGGATGATGTTCAACGTCAAGGAAGCGGCGTCGGTGTTTGCGGTGAACATCCGTTGCGGCGTACTGGGTTTCATCATGGGCGTGTTGCCGGGTGCCGGCGCGACCCTGGCCAGCGCCGTGGCCTACATGACCGAAAAACGCATGGCGGGTGCCAAAGGTACTTTCGGCCAGGGCGACATGCGCGGCCTCGCTGCGCCGGAAACCGCGATCGGCGGCGCCGCTTGCGGTGCGCTGGTGCCGATGCTGACCCTCGGCGTTCCGGGCTCGGGCACCACGGCGGTGATGATCGGCGCCCTGTCGCTGTACAACATCACGCCGGGCCCGCTGCTGTTCCAGCAGCAACCGGACATCGTCTGGGGGCTGATCGCGTCGTTGTTCATCGCCAACCTCATGCTGGTAATCCTCAACATCCCGATGATCCGCATCTTCACCCGCATCCTCGCCGTGCCGAACTGGGCACTGGTACCGGTGATCGCGATCATTACCGGGATTGGCGTCTACGCGGTGCACGCCACCACCTTCGACCTGTTCCTGATGATCGGCATCGGCATCTTCGGTTATATCCTGCGCAAGCTGGACTTCCCGCTGTCGCCGGTATTGCTGGGCTTCATCCTCGGCGGCTTGATGGAACAAAACCTGCGTCGCGCCCTGTCGATTTCCAACGGTGCGCTGGAAATCCTCTGGTCGAGCCCGATCACTTTCGGTTGCTGGGTGCTGACGGCGATCATGCTGCTGATGCCACTTATCCGCATCTGGCGCAAACGCTCGGCTGCGCAACGCGCGATTGCCGATGTCTGATCGAACACCGTTCAAAGCCTGGTGGGGAACACCGCTGGTCGGCCTGCTGGGCGGTTATCTCGCCAGCCAGGTCGGCTGGCCTTTACCGTGGATGGTCGGCTCGTTGCTGGCGATTATCCTCGTGCGCTGCCTGACACCCTGGCAACTGGCGGAAATCCCTGGCGGCCGTAAGTGCGGCCAGTGGATCGTCGGCATCGGCATTGGCCTGCATTTCACCCCGGTGGTGATGGAGCAGGTGCTGAGTCATTTCGGTTTGATCTTCTTCGGTGCGTTGGTCACCAGCCTGTCGGCCGTGGTCGGTGTCTGGTTGATGCGACGTACCGGTGAGGATCGCGCCACTGCATTCTTTTCCAGCATGCCGGGTGGTTCCGGAGAGATGGTCAACCTCGGTGCCCGCAATGGCGCGGTGCTCAGCCGAGTAGCCGCTGGCCAGAGTTTACGGGTACTGGTGGTGGTGCTGTGTGTGCCGGCGGCGTTCAAGTATCTATTGGGCGACGGCGCACCGATTTCCCATGCTGGCAGCATCGACTGGCGCTGGCTGGCGATTTTGTTTCCCGCCGGTGCGCTGGCAGCCTGGATATGGGAACGGCTGCGTCAACCCAACCCGTGGCTGTTCGGGCCGTTGCTGGTGAGTGCAGCGGTGAGTATCGGTTGGGATTTGCACATCGGCTTGCCCAACGGCGGCAGCCAAATCGGCCAATGGCTGATCGGCAGCGGTCTGGGCTGTCATTTCAACCGGCAGTTCTTCCGTCGTGCGCCTTCATTCATGGGCCGGACCTTGATCGGTACGGTATTGACCATGTTGATCGCCACGGCAGCGGCATTGGGCTTGAGTGCGCTGACTCATCTGGATCTGCGTTCGCTGACGCTGGGCATGATGCCGGGCGGGATTGCGGAGATGAGCCTGACGGCGGAGACCCTGCAACTGTCGGTGCCGTTGGTGACGGCGATGCAGGTGATGCGGTTGTTGTTTGTGCTGTTTCTGGCGGAGCCGTTGTTCAAGTATTGGAACCGGGCCCCGGAGCAATCCTGACACCGCCCACTGTGGCGAGGGAGCTTGCTCCCGCTCGGCTGCATAGCAGTCGTAAAACCTATGTGCGCGGTCTGTCAGTAGAAATCAGGTCGCGGGACTTGGGGCTGCTTCGCAGCCCAGCGGGAGCAAGCTCCCTCGCCACAAAAGCTCCCCTCCTTTCCTCAAACCGGCGGCAACCGCCACTCGATCGGCGTTTCGCCATTCTGCTCAAGAAACTTGTTGGTGCGGCTGAAGTGCCCGCAACCGAGGAAGCCGCGATAGGCCGACAGCGGTGACGGGTGCACCGAGGTCAACACCAGATGCTTGGTCGCATCGATCAGCTTCTGCTTGCTCTGGGCATGAGCGCCCCACAGCATGAACACTAGGTGCGGTTGCTGCTGGCTGACCACTTCGATGATCCGATCGGTAAAAAACTGCCAACCCTTGTCCTTGTGCGCATTGGCGTTGGCGCGCTCGACGGTCATGGTGGTGTTGAGCATCAGCACGCCTTGCTCGGCCCAGCTTTGCAGATAACCGTGACTGGGGATGTCGATGTTCAGGTCGCGCTTCAACTCTTTGTAAATGTTCACCAGCGATGGCGGTGCCGGCACGCCCGGTTGCACCGAGAAGCACAAGCCATGGGCCTGGCCCGGGCCGTGGTAAGGGTCCTGGCCGAGAATCACGACCTTGACCTTATCCAGCGGCGTGGAGTTGAGCGCGTTGAAAATCATCGGGCCCGGTGGATAGATCTCCTTGCCGGCCGCCCGTTCCTGTTGGAGAAAGTTTCGCAACTCTGTCATGTAGGGCTGGTCGAATTCGGCACGCAGGGCCTCCTTCCAGCTCGGTTCGAGTTTGATACGGTCATCAGCAGTCATGGTTACATCCGGCAAAAACAATGGGGCGAACCCTAGGAAAGCGCATCACGCTTGTCAATTGATCTGACACAGATCCGGCACTTTCCTACACAGCGATCATACTTAACCCTCAATTTCCTGATCGAGGTCACGATGAATCTGCACTTCGAAGAACTCACCGGCACCGACGGCGCCCGCATCGGCATTGCCACGCTGGATGCCGAAAAGTCGCTGAACGCGCTGTCCTTGCCAATGATCAACGCCTTGAGCGATAAACTGAACGCCTGGGCCAAGGAACCGCAAATCGTCTGCGTCCTGCTGCGAGGCAACGGCGCCAAGGCCTTTTGCGCCGGTGGTGAGGTGCGCAGCCTGGTAGAAGCTTGCCGCGACCATCCCGGCGAAGTGCCCCCCCTGGCCGCACACTTCTTTGCAGCGGAATATCGCCTGGACTTCAGCCTGCATACCTATCCAAAACCGTTGATCTGCTGGGGCCATGGTTATGTGCTCGGCGGCGGCATGGGCCTGCTGCAGGGAGCGAGCATCCGCATTGTCACGCCGAGCAGTCGACTGGCCATGCCGGAAATCACCATCGGCCTGTACCCGGATGTCGGTGCCAGTTGGTTCCTGTCCCGTTTGCCCGGCAAGCTTGGATTGTTCCTCGGCTTGACCGGCGCCCACATGAACGCTCGTGATGCGATCGATCTGGACCTGGCCGACCGCTTCCTGCTCGACGAGCAACAGGCAGCGTTACTCGAAGGCTTGCTGCAACTGAACTGGCAGGAACAGACGCCGATGCAACTCAACAGTCTGCTCAAGGCTTTGCAGCAGGAAGCCGTTGCACAGATGCCCGAACCTCAATGGCTGCCGCGGCGCCAGCGCATCGATGAACTGCTGGATGTGAGTGATGTGCGTTGCGCGTGGAAGGCCATCAGCCCATTGCGCGATGACGCCGACCCGCTGCTCAGCCGCGCCGCCCGAACCATGAGCGAAGGTTCACCACTGACCGCCCATCTGGTCTGGGAACAGATCGCCCGCGCCCGCCACCTGTCGCTGGCCGAAGTCTTTCAGATGGAATACACGCTAAGCCTCAACTGCTGCCGCCATCCGGAATTCAGTGAAGGCGTGCGCGCGCGGTTGATCGACAAGGATCAAAAACCGCACTGGCACTGGCCGGACATCAATAATGTGCCGGATGCGGTGGTGGAGGCGCATTTTCACAAGGTTTGGGAGGGGCGGCATCCGTTGGCCGATCTTTCCGAATACTGAAAGAACTGTGGGAGCGAGCCTGCTCGCTCCCACTATTTACAAAGAATGATTAGCGGTGATTGCCCCGGCCGTCGCGATCACCGCGTCCGTTATGGTCACCTCGCCCGCCGTGATTGTTGTTGCGCCCGCCATGGCCTCGGTCGTTGTCCCAGCCGCCACGCTTGCGGCCATCCCAGCCATGATTCTGATGCGCCCGGTAATCGGGGCGCGCCTGATAGTAACGCGGTGCCGCCTGGTAATAGCGCGGTGAGGGTTGATAAATCCGCGGCTGCGAGTAGTAGCGCGGCGATGGCTTGTAATACCGCGCAGGCGGCGCGTAGTAACGGGCTGGTGGCGAGTAATAACCGCCATTGGAATAGTAGCGATCACCACTGGCGTAATAGCCTGGCGCTGGCGAGGTATAAACCTCGGAACTGTAGTAGCTGACGCCTCCATCGGAATAAGGCACGCATGCACCAAGGGACAAACCCAACACAGCAATCAGTAGAATTCGAGAGAGCATGGCGGCCTCCTGGACCGCGAGTGAGCCACACCAGCGACGCTGGCAGGCGACAGTCGATTATTCGGCGACGGTCGAAAGATCAGACATCGATTTCAGAATCTGGTGCGCTCCAGCAACAAGTTGAAACATCTCGCCGATGAAAGGTTTTTCATCCATTCACGCGCTGATTAGTAGTGCAGAGGATTAGATCCACCGCCGTAATAACGGCTGCCCGCGCCACATCACAGTGCACCGATGCACCATCACAAAGCAGCTGTTCCCCACTGCACTCACCGAGACTTGCCTCTCCCCCGCGCGCTAGAAGCGTTCTGCAAACTTGGCACGGCTCTCGCTTTAACAATGGCGTGCAGGAGTCATCACAGGTTCGCGGCACCACAATTTGCAATGGCTGACTAGGGTTCCGGCTCGCTTCGCGAGTGACTGGTCCGAGAGTTGGCGACCTCCAGTTGAGGTTACACGGCGGGACAAAAGCCCGGGAGACAAGCCACCGCTAAAGGTGCCGCGTTGCCTCCTGTCCGCCCCTGATCAACTGGAGAACCACCATGTCCCAGCTTCGTTTACCCACCCTGCTCGCCGCTGCTTTCGCAGCCCTCGTGAGTGTCTCGTCCCACGCCGCACCGAAAGACCACTTCAGCGTCTGCTGGACGATTTATGCCGGCTGGATGCCCTGGGAGTACGCCGGCAGCCAAGGCATCGTCGACAAGTGGGCGAAGAAGTACGGCATCAAGATTGATGTCGTGCAGCTCAACGATTACGTCGAATCCATCAACCAGTACACCGCCGGCCAGTTCGACGGCTGCACCATGACCAACATGGACGCGCTGACCATTCCCGCTGCCGGTGGCGTCGACAGCACCGCGCTGATCGTCAGCGACTTCTCCAACGGCAACGACGGCATTGTGCTCAAGGGCGAAGGCAAGAAAGTCGCCGACCTCAAAGGCATGGACGTCAATCTGGTCGAGCTGTCGGTGTCCCATTACCTGCTGGCCCGGGCCCTGGATTCGGTGGACCTCACCGAGAAAGACCTGAAAGTGGTCAACACCTCCGACGCCGATATCGCGGCGGCTTTCAATACTGATCAGGTCAATGCCGTCACCACCTGGAACCCGATGCTTTCGGACATCAAGGCCAAGCCAGCGGTGACCGAAGTCTTCAACTCCAGCCAGATCCCCGGCGAAATCATGGACATGATGGTGGTCAACAGCACCACCCTCAAAGACAACCCGGCCCTCGGCAAAGCACTGACCGGCGCCTGGTTCGAAGTGGTCGAGTTGATGAACGCGAAAAACGCCGCCAGCAAAGCCGCGCTCGAACACATGGCCAAAGCCTCGGGCACCGACCTGGCAGGTTTCCAGGCGCAACTGGACACCACCAAGCTGTTCGCCACGCCGCAAGAAGCCCTGGCGTTCAGCACCAGCAAGCAACTGCCGGAAACCATGCGCAAGGTCGCCGAGTTCTCCTTCCAGCACGGTTTGCTGGGTGAAGGCGCCAAGGACACCAGTGCGGTCGGGATGGCCTTTGCCAACGGCGTGACCAGCGGCGACAAAGGCAATCTCAAGCTGCGCTTCGATCCGACTTACGTGCAAATGGCCGCCGACGCCAAGTTGTAAGAAGAGGACTTGGCCATGCGCCTGATCAATCGCCACCCGGATCGCCCGAGTCGTCTGTTGCTGGTGATCCTGCCATTCGCCCTGGTGCTGTTCGCCTACTTCATGGGCTCGGCCGAGCGACTGGCGGACAACCCCAACGACAAGCTGCTGCCCAGCGCCGTGCAGATGACCGATGCGGTTAAACGCCTGGCGTTCGTCGCCGACAGCCGCACCGGTGAATACCTGCTCTGGCAGGACAGCGCTTCGAGTCTGCGACGCCTGGCTATCGGCCTGGGTATCAGCGCCCTCGCTGGCTTATGCCTGGGCATGGCCGCCGGCACCCTGCCGCTGTTTGGCGCGCCGTTGTCGCCGTTGCTGACGGTGTTGTCGATGGTGCCGCCGCTGGCGATCCTGCCGATCCTGTTCATCGTTTTCGGGTTGGGCGAGTTGTCGAAAGTGATGCTGATCGTGATCGGCATCACCCCGGCACTGGCCCGGGATCTGGAACAGCGCGCCCGGGAAATTCCCGTGGAACTGCTGATCAAGGCCCAAACCCTCGGCGCTTCGACCTGGACCTTGATGCTGCGCGTAGTGTTGCCGCAACTGCTGCCACGGCTGCTGATCTCGCTGCGGCTGATGCTCGGCTCGGCATGGCTGTTCCTGATTGCCGCCGAAGCGATTGCCTCCACCGACGGCCTCGGCTACCGAATTTTCCTGGTACGCCGCTACCTGGCGATGGACGTGATTTTGCCCTACGTGGTGTGGATCACCCTGCTCGCCTGGCTGATGGATTGGGGCCTTAAACGCCTGACCCAACGTGCGTTCCCCTGGTATGAAGGAGCACGGGCATGAGTTTCATCACCGTGAAAAACGTCTGGCAGCAATACGCCGACCAGGTGGTGCTCGAAGGCCTGAACCTGACCGTCAACGAGGGTGAGTTCTGCACCCTGGTCGGCGCTTCCGGTTGCGGCAAATCGACTTTCCTGCGCCTGCTGCTCGGCCAGGAGCGCGCCAGCCGCGGCGAGATCCTGCTCGACGGCCAACCGTTGGCCGGTGAGCCGGATGCCAGCCGTGGCGTGGTGTTCCAGCGCTATTCGGTGTTCCCGCATTTGAGCGTACTGGACAACGTCGCCCTCGGCCTCGAACTGCCGCGCTCGCCATTGCTCGGACGCCTGTTCGGCAGCGCAAAAAAAGAAGCCCGCGAACAGGCCTCGGCGCTGCTGCACAAAGTCGGCCTCGGGCACTCGCTGGACAAGTACCCGGCGCAGCTGTCCGGCGGCATGCAGCAACGCCTGGCCATCGCCCAGGCGTTGATCATGAAGCCTCGCGTGCTGCTGCTCGACGAGCCCTTCGGCGCGCTCGATCCGGGCATCCGCAAGGACATGCACGCGTTGCTGCTGGAGTTGTGGCGCGAGACGCAATTAACGGTATTCATGGTCACCCATGATCTGTCGGAAGGCTTCAGCCTCGGCACCCGCCTGCTGGTGTTCGACAAGGTCCGCCTCGACCCCCATGCACCCGGCCGCTATGGCGCACGCATCACTTACGACATCCCTTTGAACAGCGACCGCCGCACCATCCGTGCCGCCGTCGATGCCTTGCCGGTGCAACTGGCAGGCGCACTTCGAACCGCTTGAGAGGACTTTGACAATGACTGATTCGACCCGACTGTTCCCGCCCTTCGCCGAAGAAATGCTCCCCGGTGGCGGCCATCGTTCCTTCGTTTTGAAACGCGGCCAACTGCTGCGCCTGACTGACATTCGCGGCGGCGCCAACGTCAGCCTGACACTGCTCAACGCCAATGAAAAAACCGAACGCCTGAACCTGCCCGACAGCCTCAAGTGCCAACACACCGCCAAGCTCACCACCGGCCATTGCCTGTACTCGGACATGGGCCGCGTGCTCGCGGCCATCACCGCCGACACCTGCGGCTGGAGCGACAGCCTCGGCGGTGTGCTTTGCGCTGAAGAAGTCGCCGAAAAATACGGCGCCGGGCGCTATCAGGAACTGCGCAACGGTTTCTTCCGCAACGGCACCGACAACCTGTTGGTGGAACTGGGCAAGTGGGGTCTGGGCCTGTCGGATTTGCTGATGACCCTCAACCTGTTCAGCCGCGTCAACGTCGACGACGCCGGACGCTTCCACTTTGTCGAGGGCAATTCCAAGGCCGGCGATTACATCGAGTTGTACGCACCGATGGACACGCTGGTGGTGCTCACCGCCCTGCAACACCCGATGGACCCGTCGCCGCAATACGCACCGAAACCACTGAAGCTCAGCTGGATGAACGCCGACGCCAGCGTCGCCGAACACTGCCGCACCTCGCGCCCGGAAAACGAGCGCGGCTTCATCAACACCGACCGTTTGTTCGCCTGAGGACCGCTGCCATGTCACTCGCTCTCATCAATACTGAAAAGCAGCCAGAAACCGCGATCTACCGCGCCACTGTGCCCGCCGGCGAACCCTGGCTGATGGAGGTCAAGGCAGGCCAGACCCTGCGCATCCTTGACCTCGAAGGCAACCAAGCGGTCGATACCCTGTTCTACAGCGTGGCCAATCCGAAGGAACGTTACGACGTGCAACGCACCTTGCGCCGGCAGAACAGCGTCTACCTGAGCACCGGCAGCGTGCTGTATTCCAACCTTGGCAAGCCGATGCTGACCATCGTCGCCGACACCTGCGGGCGTCACGACACCCTCGGCGGCGCCTGCGCGCAAGAGAGCAACACCGTGCGCTACGCCCTGGAAAAACGCTACATGCACAGCTGCCGCGACAACTACCTGCGAGCCTGTGTCCACGATGGCCGGCTGGGCAAGGGCGACATCGGGCCGAACATCAATTTCTTCATGAACGTGCCGGTCACCGCTGACGGCGGGCTGACCTTCGAAGACGGGATTTCCGCACCGGGCAAGTACGTTGACCTGCGCGCCGAGATGGACGTGATCGTGCTGATCTCCAACTGCCCGCAACTGAACAATCCGTGCAACGCCTACAACCCGACCCCTGCAGAGCTGCTGGTATGGAACTGAAATTTTCGCGGTTGCGGCGCTGGTTGTTTGCCCTGTGCCAGGCACGTTCAGGCCAGTGCCTCAAAAAGTAAAAACACAGTTAATCCCTGTAGGAGCTGGCTTGCCAGCTCCTACAGTTGATGTGGATTTCTACATCCGGGACGTCCCGGATGCCTGTCGAAAAACTGCGGGACGGCCCGCATCCCCTTCAGGGGTTATGCCATGTTCGAAAAAGTCCTGATTGCCAACCGTGGCGCCATCGCCTGCCGCATCCTGCGCACCCTGCGTGAGCTGCACGTCCAGGGCATCGCCGTGTACTCCGAAGCCGATGCCGCCAGCCTGCACATCCTGCAAGCCGATGAAGCCCACAGCCTCGGCGAAGGCGCCGCCGCCGGCACGTATCTGGCGGTCGACAAAATCCTCGCTATTGCCAAGTCCACCGGTGCCACGGCGATCCATCCCGGCTACGGTTTTCTCTCGGAAAACGCCGCGTTCGCGCAAGCCTGCGCAGCCGCCGACATCGCCTTCATCGGCCCGACGCCAGAGCAACTGCGCGTGTTCGGCCTCAAGCACACCGCCCGCGCCCTGGCCAAACAACACGGCGTGCCGATGCTCGAAGGCACCGAACTGCTCGACAGCCTCGACGCCGCGCTGATTGCCGGTGAACAGGTCGGCTACCCGGTGATGCTCAAGAGCACCGCTGGCGGCGGCGGCATCGGCATGCGTGTGTGCCGCAGCGCGGCCGAGTTGAGTGAATCCTTCGAAGCGGTCAAACGCCTGGGGCAGAACAATTTCAGCGACGCGGGTGTGTTCATCGAGAAGTACATCCAGCGCGCCCGGCATCTGGAAGTGCAGGTGTTTGGCGACGGCTGTGGCGAGGTGATTGCCCTTGGTGTGCGCGACTGCTCGGTGCAGCGGCGCAACCAGAAAGTCCTCGAAGAAACCCCGGCGCCGAATCTGCCGGACGGCATGGCCGATGAACTCTGCGCCGCCGCGATCAAGCTGGCCAAAGCCGTGAATTACCGCAGCGCCGGCACCGTGGAATTCGTCTTCGACAGTGACGCCCAGCGCTTCTATTTCCTTGAAGTGAATACGCGCTTGCAAGTGGAGCACGGCGTCACGGAACAAGTGTGGGGCGTGGACCTGGTGCGCTGGATGGTGCAGCTGGCCGCCGGTGACTTGCCGCCGCTGAGCGAGCTGATGCCGGGCTTGCAACCCGAAGGCCATGCGATTCAGGCGCGTTTGTATGCCGAAGATCCGGGCCGGGATTTCCAGCCGAGCCCGGGCTTGCTCACTGCCGTGAATTTCCCGACAGCCAACGGCATCCAGCTGCGCATCGACACTTGGGTCGAAGCGGGCTGCGAGATCCCTCCGTACTTCGACCCGATGATCGCCAAGGTCATCAGTTGGGCGCCAACGCGCGAAGAAGCCCGCGCCGATTTGCATCGTGCCCTTGGCGACAGCCTGCTGTATGGCGTGGAAACCAATCGCGATTACCTGCGGCAGATTCTGCTTGATGCACCCTTCGCCAGCGGCCAGCCATGGACCCGTTGCCTGGAAGGCATGGTGTATCAGGCCAACACCTTTGAAGTCATCAGTGCCGGCACCCAAACCAGCGTGCAGGACTATCCCGGTCGCCTCGGTTACTGGGCTGTTGGCGTTCCACCATCGGGGCCGATGGACAGTCGCGCGTTGCGTCTGGGCAACCGCTTGCTGGGCAACGACGAAGGCGCGGCGGCACTGGAAATCACCATGAGCGGCCCATTGCTGCGCTTCAATTGCGACGCCGTGGTTGCCGTGACCGGGGCGGTGATTCCATTGACGCTGAACGGCGAAACCGTGCCGATGAACACGGTGCTGCTGATTCCAGCGGGGGCGACGTTGAGCCTCGGCACCATCGCCGGCACCGGCGCCCGCAGCTACCTGTGCCTGCGCGGTGGCCTGCAAGTCCCGGATTATCTGGGCAGTAAAAGCACCTTCACCCTCGGCCAGTTTGGGGGTCACGGCGGTCGCGCCTTGCGTGCCGGCGACGTGTTGCACGTACCCGCGCTGAGCGATCGCAGCGTCGGTCAGCAACTGGCGCAAGAGCACGTGACCGCGTTGCCAACCGTGCGGCAGATCCGCGTGATCTACGGCCCCCACGGCGCCCCGGAATATTTCACCGAAAACTACATCGGCACCTTCTTCGCCACGCAGTGGGAAGTGCACTTCAACTCCAGCCGCACCGGCGTGCGCCTGATCGGACCGAAGCCGCAATGGGTGCGTGCCGACGGTGGCGAGGCGGGCCTGCATCCGTCGAACATTCATGACAATCCGTATGCAATTGGCGCGGTGGATTTTACCGGTGACATGCCGGTGATCCTCGGCCCGGATGGCCCGAGCCTTGGTGGGTTTGTATGCCCGGTGACGGTGATCGAGGCGGATCTTTGGCAGTTGGGGCAGTTGAAGGCTGGGGACAAGGTGCAGTTCTGTCCAGTTGACCTGAAGAGCGCCCGCACCCTCGCCTTGAAATGGGATCAATGTGGGAGCTGGCCTGCCAGCGATGAAGTTGATGCGGTGTCTGATCGGGGCCCATCGCTGGCACGCCAGCTCCCACAGGGGATTGTGTCGCCTGTGGTGTTGGATTTGGGCCAGGACGATACGCGGCTGGTGGCACGCCTCTCCGGCGACACCCACCTGTTGCTGGAAATCGGCGCCCCCGAACTCGACCTCGTCCTGCGCTTCCGCGCCCACGCACTGATGCAGGCCCTGGAAAGCAAAACCCTGCACGGCGTGATCGACCTCACCCCCGGCATCCGCTCGCTGCAAATCCACTACCAGCCCGAACAACTGCCACTGGCCGACCTGCTCGGCATCGTGGCCGGCGAATGGGACGCGGTGTGTGCCGCCAAGGACCTGCAAGTCCCGTCGCGCATCGTCCACCTGCCGCTGTCCTGGGACGACCCGGCGTGCCAATTGGCGATCGAGAAATACATGACCACCGTGCGCAAGGACGCGCCGTGGTGCCCGAGCAACCTGGAGTTCATCCGCCGCATCAACGACCTGCCGAACCTCGATGAAGTGCAGCGCACGGTGTTCGACGCCAGCTATCTGGTGATGGGGTTGGGCGACGTCTACCTCGGCGCGCCGGTCGCCACCCCGCTCGACCCGCGCCATCGCCTGGTCACCACCAAGTACAACCCGGCCCGCACCTGGACCGCCGAGAATTCGGTGGGCATCGGCGGCGCCTACATGTGCGTGTACGGCATGGAAGGCCCCGGCGGATATCAGTTTGTCGGGCGCACCTTGCAGATGTGGAACCGCTACCGCGAAGTCGCCGCGTTCGATGGCAAACCGTGGTTGCTGCGCTTCTTCGACCAGATCCGTTTCTACCCGGTCAGCGCCGACGAACTGCTGCGCATCCGCCGGGATTTCCCCCTCGGACGCTTCGACCTGAACATCGAGCACAGCCAGCTGAACCTGGCGGATTACCAGGCTTTCCTGGCGCAGGAAGCCGAGACCATCAGCGCCTTTCGCGATCAGCAACAAGCCGCGTTCAACGCCGAACGCGAGCGCTGGATCGCCAGCGGCCAGGCGCATTTCGACAGCGAGGAACTGGCCCCGGAAGCGACTGAAGACGCACCGCTGGGCGACGGCCAACTGAGCATCGACAGCCACATTGCCGGTAACCTCTGGCAAGTGCAGGTGGAGACCGGCAGCCGCGTCGAGGCCGGTGATGTGCTGGTGATTCTGGAGTCGATGAAGATGGAAATCCCCCTGCTCGCCCCGATGGCCGGGGTGGTCCGCGACATTCGCGTGCAACCCGGTTCGGCCGTGCGCGCCGGACAGCGCGTCGTGGTGCTGGCACTCGACTGAACCCATTTTGAAAAGGACGCACACCATGAACATCAATCTGCAACTCGATGCCCTGCGCAACGCTTACCGCGACGGCAGCACCACGCCCCGGCAACTGCTGCTGAGTCTGCGGGACAAAGCCGCGGCGCTGAACCCGGACTATCACCTGTTTATCCACTTGCTGAGTGTCGAGGAACTGGAACCGTATCTGGCGGCCCTCGACGGTCGCGACATCGACAGCCTGCCGCTGTACGGCGTGCCCTTCGCGATCAAGGACAACATTGATCTGGCAGGCATTCCAACCACGGCAGCCTGCCCGGCATTTGCCTATGTACCCGAGCGCTCGGCAACCATCGTCGAGCAATTGCTGGCGCTGGGCGCGGTGCCGTTGGGCAAGACCAATCTCGATCAATTCGCCACCGGTCTCAATGGCAGTCGCTCGCCGTATGGCGTTTGCCCGAACAGCGTGCTGCCGGAATATCCGTCGGGGGGGTCCAGTGCCGGTTCGTCGTTGGCTGTGGCGCTCGGTGTCGCGAGTTTCTCCTTGGGTACCGACACGGCAGGCTCCGGTCGCGTACCGGCGGCGTTGAACAATCTGGTCGGAATGAAAGCCACCAAGGGCCTGATTTCCACCGCCGGGGTGGTGCCGGCCTGTCGTACGCTGGATTGCGTGACCACGTTTACGGCGACCGCCCGGGAAGCCAGTCAGTTGCTGGCATTGACCGCCAGACTCGACCCTCGGGATGAGTACAGCCGTAACAATCCGCTGTGGAATGACGGCTCGGCGTTTGGCACGCCGCGCCCGTTCCGCTTCGGCGTGCCCCGCGCACAAGACCTGGCGTTTTTCGGTTGCGCCGAAGGCCCCGTGTTGTTCGGTGATGCAATCGAGCAACTCAAGCGCCTGGGCGGCGAAGCGGTGGAACTGGATCTGACGCCATTCCTTGAAGCGGCGCGCCTGCTCTATGAAGGTCCTTGGGTGGCCGAGCGCTATAGCGTGGCTGGCGAACTAATGGAGCAGAATCCCGAAGCCGTGCTGCCGGTGATTCGTGCCGTGCTGGCGAAGGCGCCAGCCGTCAGCGGCGTGCAAACCTTCCGCGCCCAGTACCGCCTGCAAGCGTTGAAAGCCCTGTGCGACAAAGCGCTGGACAACCTCGATTGCGTGGTCACGCCGACCATCGGCCGCCCCGTCACCCTGGCAGAACTCGCCGCCGAACCGGTGCAGCGCAATTCCGAACTGGGCTACTACACCAATTTCATGAACCTGCTGGACTACGCCGCCATCGCCGTGCCGAGCGGCTTCATGGGCAATGGTTTGCCGTGGGGCGTGACGCTGTTTGGCCGGGCGTTTACCGATCAATATCTATTGAGCGTGGCGCACGGATTGCAGCGCCAACAGGGCCTGGCAACGTCTGCGCCGACAACCATTGCGCGCAATGACCGCGCCCGACTGGTGGTCTGCGGCGCGCACCTGGACGGGTTGGCGCTGAACTGGCAGCTCAAGCAGCGCGGTGGTCGATGGGTGGAAACGACATTCAGCTCACCGGACTATCAACTGTACGCCCTGGCCGGTGGCCCGCCGTTTCGTCCCGGCATGGTTCGCGTAAAAGACGGTGGCGTGGCGATTGCCGTGGAAGTGTGGGAGTTGCCAAGCAACGAATTGGGCTCGTTCCTGACCGGGATTCCCGCACCGCTGGGACTGGGCAAGGTGCAACTGGCGGATGGTCGCTGGGAGAGCGGGTTTATCTGTGAGGCGTATGGCCTGGAGGGCGCCACCGACATCAGCCACCTCGGCGGCTGGCGAGCGTATCTGAAAAGCCTCGTCTGACAGTGTGCCTGTGGGAGCTTTCTCGCGATGACGTCAGCACGCCCCTCATGGGTGTCTGATACTGCGCGATCGCGAGCTCGCTCCCACAAGGTGCGGGCAAGATTTACGACCATTCGCGGCGCACATAGAGCAGTTATTTCCCGGCAGTGCCACTAGAATGCATGCCACCGGATTACTGACCACGGAATTGCCATGCCGCTTCGCTCGCCGCTGTATTCTCAACGTTCGTTGGTCCTCACGCTGGTCGCGTTGCTGGGCGCGGGTTTCCTCGCCACGTCATTCCTCAGTTACTACGCCTCGCGGGCGTCGATCCGCGACAACATCGTTAACACCGAACTGCCGCTGACGTCCGACACGGTGTACTCGGAAATCCAGAAAGACCTTGTCAGACCGATCCTGATTTCCTCGATGATGGCCCGCGACACCTTTATGCGCGACTGGGTGGTCAACGGTGAAAAAGACTCCGACCAGATGACCCGCTACCTCAACGAGGTCATGACCCACTACGGCGCCTACACCGCATTCTTCGTCTCCAACACCAGCCTGACGTACTACCACGCCAAAGGCGTGCTCAAGCAGGTCAAGGCCAACGAGCCGCGCGATGCCTGGTACTTTCGCGTGCGCGACATGAAGGATCCCTACGAGATCAACGTCGACCCGGACCTCGCCAACAAGGACAACCTGACGGTATTCATCAACTATAAAGTCTACGACTACGACGACCGTTTCATTGGTGCCGCGGGTGTCGGGCTGACGGTCGATGCCGTGATCAAACTGATCGACAAATACCAGCAGCGCTACCAGCGCAGCGTGTACTTCGTCGACACGTTCGGACGCGTGGTGCTGACTGGCGCCGAGGGTGGGCCGGATGGCGCACGTATCGGGCAGACCCTGGGCGAAATCGACAGCATGAAGGATCTGGTCAGCCAGTTGCCCAAGCCCCACAGCGGCAGCTACGAATATTCCGGCGAAGGCCAGGGACATTTCCTCAACGTGCGGTTCATCCCGGAGTTGAACTGGTACCTGTTCGTCGACAAACGCGAAGACGGCGAACTCAGTGACATCCGTCGCTCGCTGTACCTCAACCTGCTGATCTGCCTGATCGTCACGTTGACCGTGCTGGCCCTGCTCAATCGGGTGATCAAGCGCTATCAGAACAAGATCCAGGCCCAGGCCACCCTCGACAGTCTGACTGACCTGCCCAACCGCCGCGGCTTCGACTTGCTGGCCGCGCAAGCCATGCACGAAGCCCAGCGCGAGCCGAAACCGTTGACGGCGTTGCTGCTGGACCTGGACCACTTCAAGGCCCTCAACGACACCTACGGCCACCTCGCTGGCGATCAGGTGCTGATCGGCTTTGCCCGGGACCTGGAGAGCTGTCTGCGGCATTCCGACATCGTCTGTCGCTGGGGCGGTGAAGAGTTCATCGTGCTGCTCAAGGACACCGACGGTGAGACCGGTCTGATGATCGCCGAGAAAATTCGTCATCATGTCGAACAGCAGCGTTATGCCTACAACGGCAGCACCCTGCATCTGACAGTCAGTATCGGCCTGACCACCCTGCAAACCGACGACACCTTGCATACCCTGCTGTCGCGGGCCGATCATGCGATGTATCGGGCCAAGCAAAGTGGCCGCAACCGCACCTGCGTGGAAAAACCTCACTCCAGCTATGAACCCGCCTGATCTCTGCCCAGCCTGCGGCGCCCCCAACGACTGCGCCCTGGCCGACCCGCGAACCGCCGACCAGGCCTGCTGGTGCTACGGCGTCAGCATCGACCCGGCAGTACTCGAAGCGCTGCCCGCCGAGCTGCGCAATGCTTCCTGCCTGTGCCCGCGTTGTGCCGAGGTCGAGGCGCAGTTGCAAGCAGCGCCCGGGGCGATCAAGTAAGATGCGCGGCCCTTTCTTGACCGATCCTTAAGTCATGCGCGTCGACCGATTCCTCAGCAATCTGCCTCGCTTCAACCGTAAGCAAGTGCGCCTGTTGCTGGTCGAAAAACGCATCAGGATTGACGGCAAAATCGTCAGCGACCCGCACAGCGAAGTCCGCGAGTTCAGTCGCGTCGAGGTCGACGACGAGGTACTGCAAACCGGCAAACCGTTGCGCCACTTCATGCTGAACAAGCCTGCCGGTTGCGTCAGCGCCACCATCGACCCGCACCACCCGACCGTGCTCGACCTGATCCATGAACCGGACAAGGACGAACTGCACATCGCCGGACGCCTGGACTTCAACACCACCGGGCTGATGCTGATCACCAACGACGGCAGCTGGTCACGACGCCTGACCCAGCCGCAGACCAAACTGCCGAAGGTCTACTACGTCGAAACCGAGCAAGTCATCGGCCCCGAATACGCGATCAAATTCAACGAAGGGTTGTATTTCGCCTTCGAAGACCTCACCACCCAGCCCGCCGAGCTGGAGCTGCTCGGGCCGAAGTGCGCGCGCCTGAGCATCGTCGAAGGTCGCTATCATCAGGTGAAGCGCATGTTTGGCTACTTCAACAACAAAGTGCTGCGCCTGCACCGTGAACGCATGGGCCCGCTGGTGCTCGACGACGCGTTAAAACCGGGCGAATACCGTCCGCTGAGGGTTGATGAGATCGAATTGATCTAAGCAGCCTACCGCTGAGCAGAAGTTGTCGAACAATTTACCAACGGCACTTGCGCAATGATGTGACCCCTGCTTGAATCAGGACGTCGGCCGAAATGTGACCGACAAGTCACCACATACTTCTAAGAAACTTTTTGCCGGTAGGAACCCTTGGGTTCCGGCCTCACCCGGCAGACTGCCCGCCAATAACAATACCCGTCGACCGGACTGCACTGGATCGACATGGGCCTCTCAAAATTCCAGGCATATGCCTACCTGTCACAAAGCTCGTGCAATCTCTTTTGCGCGCATACCCGCTTGCCAGGAGTCTTATGACATGAGGCCAGAAATCGCTGTGCTGGATATACAGGGTCAGTATCGGGTTTACACGGAGTTCTATCGCGCAGACGCCGCAGAGAAGACCATCATCTTGGTCAACGGCTCGATGGCCACGACTGCGTCGTTTGCACAAACCGTGAAGAACCTTCACCCGCAGTTCAATGTGGTCTGCTACGACCAGCCCTACGCGGGCAAGTCCAAAGCCCACAACCTGCATGAGAAATTGCTGACCAAGGAAGTCGAAGGGCAGATCCTCCTGGAGCTGATCGACCACTTCGCCGCTGAACACGTGCTGTCGTTTTCCTGGGGTGGCGCCGCGACCCTGGTCGCCCTCGCCCACCGGCCACGGCGCATCGAAAAAGCCGTGATCAGCTCGTTCTCCCCGGAGATCAACGCACACATGCTCGACTACCTTGAGCGCGGTGTGGATTACCTTGGCAGCCGTGATGGCGACCGTGTCGGCAATCTGGTCAACAGCACCATCGGCAAACACCTGCCGTCGCTGTTCAAGCGTTTCAACTACCGGCACGTCAGCAGCCTGGCCGATCACGAATACGGGCAGATGCACTTCCACATCAACGACCTGCTGCACAGCGACCGCCAGTGCTTCTTGAAAGCCTCGGAGAAAATCAACGTGCCAGTGCTGTTCATGAACGGCGAATGGGACGAATACACCGCCGCCGATGGCGCCCGGTTGTTCGCCAACCACGTGCAAAACGCCACCTTCACCACCCTTGAGGCCACCGGCCACTTTCTCGACATGGAACACAAAGCCGCCTGCCGAGACAGCCGTAACGCCCTGATGGGGTTCCTGAAGCCGGCGCTGCACGAAAGCCGACCGCGTTACCACTACGTCCAGGACCACCATGCATTGGCAATCTGAAAGAGAGTCATCGCGAGCACGCTTCGCTCTACAGTGTTGAACGCATTCCTGTAGCCGCGAAGCTTGCCCGCGACAGACCGTCATCCGGTCGTTGCTCCGTGTCATCTGTGCTAAACCCGTCTGGCGCAAAGAAAAACTTCATTTCCATGCCCACATCTGGTACAAAGTCACCGCTCTGAGCGGGTGTCGTATAATGGCATTACTCCAGCTTCCCAAGCTGATAACGAGGGTTCGATTCCCTTCACCCGCTCCACTTTTTTCAAGGCCTCCAGCGGTATCGAGGTAGCGTCATACGAGACTGGTGACAGTTTTGGTGACAGTTACTGTAATCCTGGGAGTTTTCGTGCGGCGCGTGCATGCACAACATCTGACGGACCATTGCCAGCACCCACGCCCTAGGTGCTCTCGGCTTTTCATGTTGACCCACGGGAAATAGGTTAGGAAGGTTAGTTTTTTGCTAATCGACCTGAAAGCCTTATTCTCTGCGGCTTTGCGGGTGGTGCTTTGGGTTAGCTTTAGGGTTATGAGAAGTAATTTCCTAACCTTTATAACTGTTAAAAATTCAACATATAAAACCTATATAAATCAGCGACTTGCGATTTACTAACCTAAAACCTAACCATAGCTAACCCTCCCAAGTTAGCTCTCAAGCCCAGCAAATACGGGACCTGTACAGCACCTCTCCTCCCTTTTTCAGAAACTAACCCTTTTCCCGAGTGACCTCTCAGAATCGCTCGCAACCTGCGCTCCAGCCCTGCTCTCAAAACAGCCTACCCTCGCAGGGATTCGCAGGCTTTTTCACGCCCATCAAAGCCCAAGCAAGCACCGCCACGCCCGCGCCGCAGCATCTGCAGGGAGTGCAGAAAAAGCGCCCTATTTAGCCCGCAGGCGTGGCGGGGGGACGACGGCGCGCGCCAGGAGAAATCACCGTCCGCACCTCACTCGCGCACCATTTCTGGGCGATGGCATCCCTCAGCTCTAGCGCCTGAACTCTGAGCTCTATCGTTAGTAACAGGAAGGGAGTGGTTTGAAGTTCGGCGGACGGTAACTCGCCTCAGGTAGAATTTGCTAAGCCGCAGGTATCAGACCAAACTGCTGGAAACCGTCGTCAGGGATGGATTGAAGGACTTATATTTGAATCAACAACTACCCTGAAAGACAAGAGCATGTTGTAAATCAGGTGATACGCTGAGAATGGAGCTTTGCGTTTTGGAAGAGATTGAAAGAAATTATAGGGACACAGCGACCACAAGTCGTAAATACCCTAAAAGGCTTACTGAGTATGTCAATGAACTGGTGAAGCGAGGCAGATACCTAGAAGCCAATCACTTCTTTTCAAAGCTATGTGAAATTAGCCCACACCATGAAAAAACCATTAGATTAGGATATGCAATTTCAATTGCTCTCTTCGACAACGATGGAGTTTGGAAATACGATAATTTGCTGACTGACTCGAAGCCAGACATTAACGAACTGCTGTGGTACCGCTTGCGTTATTACCAATCTCAAAACAATATATTAAACTGCGAAGCCGTATGCATTGAAATGCTTGGAAATAGCTTAAGCAATGAATACCTATCCGCAATCCTTGAAGTATGTTTAGAGCGTAAAAGATACTCGATAGCCGAACCTTTAGCACGACACCTTGTTAAATATCAGCTAACTCTCAAACCTCCGATGAGCAACTGGCTAAAACAGATAACAATTGAAAGACTCATAGAAACACTTCGGGGACTAAAATGACATTCTTTTTGGTAGTTAAAGTCTTAGACGACCGAAGCATCTCTGAAACATCAACAAAAAACTACGGAACTGTTGAGCTTAGATCTTATTTATCTGACACAAAGATTGAAACTGATGCCTTGGAAAAGTCTGCATCTGAATGTGGGCTAGACTTTGCCAGACTTAGCATCTGCGCCAGATTAGCCACGATCGTCGAATGCGAAACGCATAGTGAGGCAGTACACATTTCTGAGAACAGGTTCCTTGAAGTTCTCGATTTGAAATCGACAGAATTTTCAGTGTCCACTATCAAAACGTCGCGGATTGGCCTGATTAAAGATTTAGAATCAGGGGAAATAACACCAATTAAAGGATTTGGCTTCCAACCTTCACTAACTTTCGTTATGAGCCGGGGAAAAACCAACAGTTTTGATACAACCAATTTTGTACTTTCACTCAAAAGTGAGCTAAGCGAACGTTACATGCGTTCCCTTCATTGGGCAAGAAACAGCAAAAACGAAACGAACCCCCAAATTAAAATTATATTTCTATGGTTTTCCCTGGAAGCTTTATTAAAGGCCAGCGTGACAGACAATTGCGTTGAGAGCTACATCCGTTTATTTTTGGGATTCCCCAACGGCAGGCAGCTAGAGCTAGTATCTAAAACACTAATTAGCAACTTAGAAAGCCACCCAAGATACAAACACTGGCAAAAAAAACTTCTTGAAATAGTCTTGAAGATTCGTGACTTTCGCAACGATTCTGTGCATGAAGGCTTTAGAAGTGTCGACTTCACGAAAAGTGAACTTGAACTATTTAGCAGCATAATGATTTATGCTGTTTCAAGATGCCAGGCTGGGGTAATGAGAGGACTTCTCAACAATATTGATTCGCTATCTGAGTTCAAAGAATACGCCCCCCTGTTATTTGAGAACAATGAAAACTTAATCAACGACACACACAACAACATAATCTACTCACTAGATCATCCAATTAGTTATTAGCACTCGACCACGAAAAAGCCGCCCGAGGGCGGCTGTAGTGTTTTCTCTCAGCGCCTCCTTGGAGCGCTTATCACCAGTTTAAATAAATCAACTCGTTGGCCTGCTTGCCACCCTGCCCCCCCACCATATGCCGGAATGGCACTTCCTTCAGTCGAAGCCCCGAGAACACCTCACGGATCTGCGGGTGGTCGTTGATTGAGATGATCATGTGACCCTTGATCGATGCCGCCAGCTCGGCCATCACCCGGTACTGCTCGAAGTTGAATGCACCTGGTGCATACCCCGCAGTTTCGAAGTAAGGCGGATCGAGGTAGAACAACGTGTGCGGCCGATCGTACCGGCGGATGCATTCCTTCCAGTCCAGATGCTCGATGGTTGTCCGAGCCAATCGCAGGTGTGCCTCGCTGAGCTTTTCCTCAATGCGCAACAGATTCAGCCTGGGCGGTGAAGTGGTCGCGGTACCGAAGGTTCGGCCCGTTGGCTTGGCGCCAAAGCATTGCTGCTGAAGGTAGAAGAACCGCGCAGCCCGCTGAATATCAGTCAGCGTTTCCGGGATCTGCATGTTGGTCCATTCAAACATCTTGCGGCTGACCAGTGACCAGCGAAACTGCCGGACCAGCTCCTCCAGGTGATGCGCCACAACCCGGTACAGGTTGACCACCTCACCATCGAAATCGTTGATGACCTCCACATGGCTCTGCTCTTTCATAAAGAACAGTGCCGCACCTCCACAGAACGGCTCGACATAGCATTCGTGCTCTGGGAACTCAGGCAGGATGTGTTTGGCCATGCGGCGCTTTCCGCCCATCCACGGGAAAATCGGTGTAGACATAAGTGATCCTTGTCTCTGCTATTGGATTCGCTTAGGCTTCGCACCCCCTGCGCAGTGGGGCGAGGCCTTGGGTTGGATCACTCGGAATGCTCGAGTGGTACGACGTCGAGCTGGTGTTGACGCACCGGCTCGTCGCCTCGTTTATTCACTGCGCGGGCTTATTTCCCCTCTCCAAGCTCAAACGGCTTGAAGCGAATAACCTCCTCGCCCAGCCATTCGTTGATTTGCAGCAGGCGCGCCTGCAGCGGTTCCAGTTCATTCAGCCCCCACACCTGGGCAGCCTCGCGCATCGAACCAAAGCCCCCCGAGTTCTGCGGCACGATGCCCATCAGTTGCGGATAAATACGCAAAGCCGCAAGCAGATCGTCGCGACTGATGTTTTTGATTGAGCCGAAATCATCCTTGGCCGCGACCTCGCTGATGGGGATCAGCTGGATGCCGTCTTTCTTCCCACCAGGTGCGTACATGAACAGGTTGCGAAAGTTGCCCGGGCCTTTGCTGCTCTTCATGGCGCTGCGCAGGTCCGTGACGAAATCTTCGTTCTGCGCGGCATCGGTCATGTAGAGGATGAAGCCGGCATGACTGCCGTTCTGGTAATACTTGCGCCGGAACAAGGTCGCTGCCTCGTTCAGCAGCGCGCTCTGCAGCGCCGACAGCCACTCAGGCAATCCATAGATTTCCTGGTTAATGTCGGCCTCCCGCAGATGGCAGATGCTGTCCTTGCGAAACTCGTGCTCGTCGCGCCAGCCACGCACCTGGAAGTAACTCCCTTCGTCGATGCCGCGGCGGACGAACTTCGCCATCGCCGGTAACAAGCCGAGCGCCTGGCGCAGCATGTTGTCGCGCTTCTCCAGGTAGGTGTTGCCGCACCAGATAAAGTCCAGGGCAACCTGTTCGAAGGCCTGGCGGCTCAACAGCTTGTGAGGGATGAAAGTCCGAGCCAGGGCATTACGCTTGAAGTTGAGCCCCGACTGCAGGTACACGCTGGCCCGGGTCGACTTGGCCAAGCCGTCCAGCGACAGCGGCGGTTCGTACCAGCGCCCGTTCGACCAGCACTCCAGGTAATCGAGAATCTCGCGACCATCGAGCACCGGTACCGGATCGCCGAAGGTGAATGCATGGGCCTGACTCTGCGCAGGCAGCGCCTCAACCAGATCGGTAGTCATCAACAAATCTCCATGATGCCGGTGTTGGCAGCGGTCTGCCCTTCCAACGGCTCGTTGTGCAGGGCGTGGAACAATGCCCACGCCAAGTCGGCGTGACCGGTTTCGTCATTACGTCCGGCCGTATAAGTGAACTGCCGCCCTGAGGCGGTGATGGTCTTGCGGATGGCCATCAGGCTGGAGGCCATGTCGGTCCAGCCGGCATCGAATTCGAGGCGTCCGTTCTTGATCACGTCGTAGGCCTTGAGCACCAGACGGGTTTTCACTTCGGGCGAATAGCTGAACGTGGTGACGGCCGGGAAGAACTGGCGCACCAGCTGGGCCACGCCGCTGCCCAGACCGGTAACGTCGACGCCGATGTAGGTCACCCAGTAGCGCTTGGTCACCTGGCGGATGGCCTCAGCCTGCGCCGCGAAGTCCATGCCCCGGAACTGATGACGCTCAAGCACGCGGAACTTGCCTCCCGGTACCAGCGGCGGCGCCACGACAATCAGCCCAGCGCTGTCGCCGGTTTCGGCGGGGTCGTAGCCGACCCAGACCTGCCGATCGCCAAAGGGACGTGCCGCGAACGGTTTGTAATCTTCGCCCCACTCCACCCAGCTATCGACCATGCAGGGCTGGAGCATCTGCAGCGGGAAGATCGAGGCGCCGTCGTCGACAAATTGGCACATCAGCAAGTTGGCGAATTGCTCGGGGTTGTACTCGAAGCGCAGCTCTTCCAGGTCGAACAGATCGCACCCACGTTGCTCGGCATCAAGGATCGTGACGATCTGGCGCCAGATTCGGTCCTCGCACAGTCGGCCCTGCCCCAGGGCGTCGTGACTTACATCCAGCTTGAGGTGTTGGGCGGTCGGTTTACCCTTGTTGAAACGCTCGCCGGTCCACAACTTGTAGGCTTCGTGGGCCATGCTCGACGGGGTCGAAAAGTAGGTCTTGCGCCAGTGCTTGTGCAGCGCCATGCCCGAGGCGACTTTGTTGAGCTCCTCGAATTTGTGGGTCCAGAAGAATTCGTCGAAGTAGAAGTTGCCTGAGCGGCCCTGCGCCGTGCGGTAGTTGGTCCCAAGAAAATGCAACTCGGCGCCGTTGGCCAGCACGATCGGATCGCCCGTCAATTGCCGGCCCAGCACATCGCTGACGAATGCCTGCATGTAGTTCTTGAACTGGTGGGCCTGAGCCTTACTGGCGGACAGGAAAATCTGGTTGCGCCCGGTCTTGAGGGCGTCGATCAGTGCCTCGCGGGCAAAGTAATAGGTCGCCCCGATCTGCCGGCTCTTGAGCAACATCCGGGTGCGCTGGTTCATCGACCGATACCAGTCGAGCTGGTACTCGAAACAGCCATCTCGAAACGCTTCTTCCAACTTCTCGAAGTCATCCTCGGAAAAGTCGTTACGCTTGGGTTGTTTCTTCGGTTCAGCGTTGCGCGCGGCCAACTTCGGGTTGAGGTCGGTTTCGGTACCGCCACCCTGGAACCGCTGAATGCGTGCCTGTCGCTCCAGTTGCCGATGCAGCAGATCGATTTCCTTGAAGTCGCCCCCGGACTTGCCCTCTTTAAGGATCAACTGCACCAGGCGTGCTTCCAACGCACCACCGATGCGCTCGACGTTGTCTGCCCGGTCCCAGTCGTCGCGGGCCTTCCAGGAGTGAATGGTTTTCTCTTTCTCGCTCAGGAAGTCGGCAATATCGGTGACGCGCCAACCCGTCCAGTACAAAAACTTGGCCTGGCGGCGAGGGTCCATCGGTGGGTGGGCGGCTTCATTCATGACGCAGATGCTGCCGTCACGCGCGCGAAGCCCCTAACGCCGCGACCTGTAAAACTGACAGCTACAGTCCAGCCTCATTGCTCGCCGTGCGCGCGCTGCCGACCATGACCTCAACGCTACCTGCCACCGCAGCCAACGCATTGAGGCCTCACCCATGAAAAAGAAATTTCGCTCCAAGTGGACTCGCATCGCCGTCGAAGGCGCGACTACCGACGGCCGTCAGATCGAGCGCAGCTGGATCGAAGACATGGCCACCCAGTACAGCCCGAACACTTACGGTGCACGGATCAACTGCGAACACATCAAAGGCTACTGGCCTGGCGGTGAGTTCGGTGCCTACGGCGACGTACTGGCGTTGAAGGCTGAAGAAGTCGAGATCAACGGAGCCAAGAAACTCGCCCTGTTTGGCCAGCTCCAGCCGAACGATGCCCTGCTCGCCCTGAACAAGGCCGGCCAAAAGGTTTACACCTCGATCGAGGTTCAACCGAAATTTGCCGACACCGGCAAGGCCTATCTGGTGGGTCTGGCAATTACCGACACCCCAGCCAGCCTGGGCACCGAGGCGCTGTCATTCAGCGCCCAGCACGGCACCCTCTCCAGCCGAAAAGCCCACTCGGACAATCTGTTTACTGCCGCCGAAGAGGTCGCACTGGAGTTCGAAGAGGTCAGCGATCAGCCCCAGGTGTTCTCCGGTCTCAAGGAAAAAATTAACGGCCTGTTCACCCGCCTCAAAGGCAAGGACGACGCCGACCAAGAGCAATTTGCCGAACTGGGCACCTTGATCAGTCAGCTGACGGATGCCGTGGGCAGCACGCTCGACGCCAATGAAAAAGCCCAAACCGATCTGCAGGCGCTGACCGGCAAACACGATGCGCTGGCAACGAAGTTTGCAGACCTCGAGGCCAAGCTCGGCAACACCGCTGATCACAGCCAACAGCATCGCCCGCCGGTCACCGGTGGCGAAAACCAAGTGCTGACCCAGTTCTGACCCCAGCCTTTCTTCGGAGAACCCTATGCGTAATGAAACTCGCCAGGCCTACACCGGCCTTCTGCAACAAGTCGCCAAACTCAACGGCGTCAGCTCGGCGGCGGAGTCCTTCACGGTCACCCCTTCGGTGCAACAAAAACTGGAAACCGCCATTCAGGAAGCCAGCGACTTCCTGAAAAAAATCAACGTCATCGGCGTGGACGAAAAGGACGGCGAAGCCATTGTTCTCGGTGTCGGCAGCTCCATCGCCGGACGTACCGACACCAACCAAAAGGCCCGTACGCCGCGTGATGTGAGCTCCTTGAACAAGGACACTTACAGCTGCAAAAAGACCGATTTCGACACCGCCATCCCTTACGCCCTGCTCGATGCCTGGGCCAAGTTTCAGGACTTCCAGGCACGCCTGTCGGGCGCCATCGTTGAACGCCAGTCGCTCGATCGCATCATGATTGGTTTCAACGGCACCAGTGCAGCCGCGGATACCAATCGCGTAACCAATCCGTTGCTGCAGGATGTCAACGTCGGCTGGATTCAGAAGTACCGCACCAATGCGCCGGAACGCGTAATGAGCGAAGGTGCGGTCGCGGGTAAGGTCACGATCGGTGCCGGCGGTGACTACAAGACACTCGATGGCCTGGTTTATGACGCCATCCAGTTGCTGGACCCATGGCACCGCAAGCGTCCGGACCTGGTCGTGCTGGTCGATCGTAGTCTGCTGCACGCCAAGTTCCTGGCCAACATCGAAGGGGCCTCGGACAACGAGAACGAATTGGCGGCGTCCCAGATCATCGCCAAGGCTCGTCTCGGTGGTCTGCCGATCGAAGATGCCCCGTTCTTCCTGGACAAGGCGATCATGGTCACCACCCTGAAGAACCTGTCGATCTACTGGCAGATCAGCGCCCGCCGCCGTCACATCAAAGACGAGCCAGAGTGGGATCGCATTGCGGACTACCAGTCTTCCAACGACGCCTACGTCATCGAGGACTTCGGTCTGGGTGCCGTGGTCGAGAACATCGAAGAGGCATAAGCCATGGCGCTTTCACTCGCTCAGCGCCACCGGCTCCGCGTTCTCGCGGAGTTGGAGGCCGCCGCCACATCCCCACTGACGAGCATGGCCGGTGCCACGGCCTACGAGCTTCAACTGGCCCAACTGCTGCAGGACCGGCTGCGCTTGAAAAACATCGAGGGCAATGAGCGCAAGGCCGCGCTCAAGATCGAGCTGTTGCCGACCTATGAGCCCTACATCGAGGGTGTCCTGGCTGGCGGCAACGGCGCCCAGGATGAAGTGATGACCACCCTTATGGTCTGGGCGATCGATGCCGGTGCATTCCCCCATGCCTTGAAGATCGCGGGCTACGTGCTCAAACACAACCTGATCATGCCCGACCGCTTTGCCCGCAGCACCGGCTGCCTGATCGCCGAAGAGGTGGCCGAGGCTGCCCTCAAGGCACAGAAAGCCGGCGGCGAGTTCGACCTGCAAACACTGCTCGACACCGAGGAGCTGACGCGGGAGCGGGACATGCCAGATGAAGCCCGCGCCAAGTTGCATCTGGCCATCGGCCGCGCGTTGGCTGCACAGGTGACGGATGAAACTCCGGCCGCCGAGCAAATGGAGACGCTCAGATCAGCGAGGGGAAACCTCACCCGCGCCATTGCGCTGCACACCTCCTGCGGCGGCAAAAAGGATCTGGAGCGCGTTGATCGCCTCCTGAAAAAACACGCTGGCCCTGCCAGCTAACCGAGCGTTCCCACGCAACCCCGGCGGCTCGGGACGAATCAGCGGGTTTTCTCCTTTCCTTGCTGTGAAGTCCCGACCACCGCCGACCTATTCAAGGCATTGATTGGCCAGGAGCCAGAACATGAGCGGTTTTATTGCGAACGGCAGCACTCCCAGCGCGAGCGAGCCCCATCCGATCAGCAATGACGGTTGGTGGCCAGATCTCGATGGTGAAAGCGTGCGCGCCGCTCTGCGTCTCGACGCCAGCATCAGTGCCATGCGCCTCGAGGTTGCCCTGGTCAACGCAATCCTCAGCGTTAACCGCGACCTGGGCGACTACCAAACCGCCCAACGCGCACTCGGCCACACCAGCTTGGAAGCCGTTCCCGGACCACTGATCCAGAACATGAAACGTCCAGTGCACCTGTACCTGCGCGCCGTTTACTGCACCGCCGGTGCCGAACTGGCCGAGCGGTACCGCAGTTACGACAGCACCAACGACGGCAACAGCAATGCCGATGAACTCACCCCGAGCGTTGACGAATTCCGCCGCGATGCGCGCTGGGCGATGCGCGACCTGAGCGGTATCTCGCGTGCCACCGTGGAGCTGCTCTGATGATTGATTGCAAACGAATCGACTGGAACGAAATCAGCCGCCTGGGCCTGCTCGAGCGGATCAACCGGGAAATCATGCACCCGCTGGGTTTGGCGGTTTGCCGCATCCCGGAAACAGGTATTTCACCAGGTGCATTGGTTTCACCTGATGGGGAGTTTGTGTACGCCGATCCGGTCACCCCGGACCTCAAGGAACACGCCTGATGGCGACCAGTGTGCGTGCCAATCAGGGTGACACGGTCGACGCCATTTGCTGGCGGATCTACGGGCGCACGGCGGGCGTCACCGAAGCCGTGCTCGAGGCGAACCCGGGGCTGGCCGATTACGGAACGATCCTGCCGCACGGCGCCTTGGTGCAACTACCCGAGGCACCGCCACAAGCCGAGCAGCGCCAGATGGTGAATTTGTGGGACTGATTCAAGCCGCCCGTCACTTGGGCACCGACAAGCTTTCTACCTCCACCTTCGGACAGCGGAATTATGCGCATGCCTGACAAACCGGATACCTGGGCCTGGCTCGCGGCCTGGCTCGAACAAAACTGGCCCGCCATCTACTCCGGAGGCCTCGCCGCCGTTATCGCCGCCCTGCGGATCATGTACGGCGGCGGCACCCTGCGCCGCGTGGCCTTGGAAGCCCCGTTGTGTGGCGCACTTGCCCTGGCTTGCAGCCACGGTCTGTCTTTGCTCGGAATCCCGGCGACGACGGCGCCATTCTTCGGCGGTGTCATCGGACTGCTGGGCGTCGAGGGCACCCGCGCCCTGGCCAACCAATTCTTCAAGCGCAAGGTGGAGCAGGTATGACAACCCTTCGTCATGGCGACCGCGGCCAGGATGTTCGCGTGCTGCAGCAACGCCTCAACCAAACCGGCGCCGGTCTCTATGTAGACGGTCATTTCGGCGACGCCACCGAAATCGCGGTGCGCAACTATCAATCAAAAATCGGACTGGTCAGTGACGGCATCGCCGGCCCCAAGACCCTCGCCGCATTGGCCGGTGCCGATTGTTCCTGCCTGTTGCGCCACTCCACGCTGGCAACCGCTGCTGCGCGGCTCGGCATCGAACTGGCAGCCATTCTCGCGGTGAACGAAGTGGAAAGCCTGGGCTCGGGCTTCCTCGATAACGGTAAGCCCAAGATTCTCTACGAGCGGCACATCATGTACCGCCAGCTCGCCAAGCCCCGCCACTCCGATGACAACGTGGCTGAACTCAAGGCCCATGCCGTGGAGCTAGCTGCCAGCCAGCCCAACCTGGTCAACCCGCGTCCCGGTGGATACGTCGGCGGCACGGCCGAACATCAGCGCCTGGCCAATGCCAAGCTGATCGACGACACCTGTGCGCTGGAGTCGGCCAGTTGGGGCGGTTTCCAAATCATGGGGTACCACGCGGTGCGCTTGGGCTATGCCAGCGTGCAAGAGTTCGCAACTCGCATGGCCAAGGACGAAAACGAGCAGTTCGAAGCGTTCGTGCGCTTCCTCGAGGCAGATCCGGCGCTATTGAAGGCGCTTCGGGCCAAGAAGTGGGCAACGTTCGCCCGCGGATACAACGGCCCCGATTACGAACGCAATCTCTACGACACCAAGCTGCAGCGCGCCTATCAACGGCATGCTGCCGGCTGCTCGATGCCGGAGGCCGCATGATCGATATCGATGCAATACAACGCTTGAACGTCCAGGACGGCGATCTGCTGGTGGTGCCACCGGACAGCGATCAGCACGACATGGAGCTGCTGATCAATGCGCTTTACGTCCAAATGCCAAGCCGCAAAGTCATCATCATTCGCGGCCCGGTGCAGCAAATGGATGTGGGTGATATGAACAAACTCGGCTGGTACCGCGCGTGAGTACTTTGCGCCAGCTCCTCTATGGCGTTGCCCTGCTGGGTGCCTTGGCTTTGCTGATCTGGACCCAAGAGCTGCGCATCACGGTTGCCGACAAGAATACGGAACTAGCAACGCAAGACGCCAAGACTGCCCGCGAAGACGCCGACCGCAACCTCGCAACCGCCAAGACCCTGCAGGCCACCCTGGAGCAGGAACGCAGCGCGCAAACCACTCTGCGCACCCAGCAGGATCAGCTGCGCCAAGGCCTGGCGAAACGCGAACTCACCATTGAGGCTCTGAAACGTGAAAACGCCGAACTACGCGATTGGGCTGCCCAGTCTTTGCCTGATGCTGCTCGCCGGCTGCGCGAGCGCCCCGCCCTCACCGGCGCCGACGCTTATCGTCAGTGGCTGTCCGGCCGTGGTGCCGTGCAGCCTGCAGGCAACCCGCCCAAGCAGTAACGGCGAATTGCTCACTGATCAAGACCGCGCCGAGGCAGCGTGGGCGGACTGCGCCGCCCAGGTCGACATGGTCTATCGCCACCAACTGGAACAGGCCGCAAAGCCATGAAAAAACCCGAATCCCTGCGCAAACACCTGCTCGACTCGATACCCGAGCTCAAGCACAACCCCGATCGCCTGCTGGTGTTCATCGATAACGGCACGATGCGCAGCACCGCTGCCCCGGGTCTGTCGTTCGAGTATGTCTACACCCTCAACCTGATTCTGACCGACTTCGCCGGCCACCCGGACGCAGTCGCCATCCCTTTGTTCGCGTGGGTGTTGGTCAACCAGCGCGAACTGATGGAGAACCTTGAGCGCAGCAAGGACGCGATCGTGTTCGAGGCGGACGTCCTGGACAACAGCAAGGTCGACCTTTCGATCAAGCTGCCGCTCACTGAGAGGGTGATCGTCAAGCGACAGGATGACGGCAACCTGGTGGTCAGCCATCCGGCCGAGCCCATTGTCGATGACGAACAGTTCACCGTTGCCGGCGTCACAGTGATGACCTCCGATGGCGAGTTTCTCGCTCAATGGGGCCAGCCGTGAGCCAGGACCTGAGTGCGCTCGAGGACTGGGCCACCGTCCTGTTGAATCGGCTCGATTCGAACGAGCGCCGCAAGTTTATGGGCACCCTTGCCCAGGAGCTGCGCCGCAGCCAACGACAGCGGATCACCGCTCAGCGCAACCCGGACGGCACCGCGTTTGCCCCACGCAAGCCGAAGCAAACGCTGCGGGGCAAGCAGGGGCGGATCAAGTCGAAAATGTTCACCAAGCTGCGCACCGCCCGCTACCTCAAGATCCAGAGCTCGGGTGTCGGTTTCTCCGTCGAATTCCTCGGCCGGGTGGCCCGTATGGCTCGCGTCCACCAGTACGGCCTGAAGGACAGGCCTGAACGTGGCCAGGCCGATGTCCGATATGAAGCGCGTCAACTGCTCGGATTCACCGAGCAGGAGCTCGAAACCATCCGCAACGCCGTGATCGATCATCTCGCGGGTTGATCGGTTCCTGTAGCACGCCCCGCTACACGGACCGACCAATGCGACTCGCACGCGCGAGCGTCACCATCGGCGACATGGAAAATCCAACCGATCTTATTCGCCGCCTCGAAAACCTGCTCCGTGCCGGCACCATCGCCGACATCGATCCGGAGGCCCCACGCTGCCGGGTGAAAACTGGCGGACTGGTAACCGGCTGGCTGCCATTTTTTGCCCCGAGGGCCGGTACCGACAGCGAGTGGGATCCGCCCAGCGCAGGCGAGCAGTGCCTGGTGCTTTCACCATCGGGCAATCCAGCAACGGGCTTTGTCCTCTACGGCGTCTTCAGCGACCAGTTCCCGGCACCGGACAACGACCTCGCCCGCCATCGGCGCAAGTACCGCGATGGCGCCATTGTTGAATACGACACGGCGACCCATACGCTTACCGCCACCTTGCCTGATGGTGGAACCGCCAACCTCACCGCCCCCGGTGGCGTCAACATCACCGGCGACGTGCACATCACCGGCAATGTAGCGGTGGAAGGACTGGTCAGCGCGACGGAAGACGTCACTGCCGGCGCCCAAAACATCAGTCTGGTTAACCACCGAACCAAAGGCGTCATGCCGGGCTCAGGTCTCTCTGAGGAGCCGACGCCATGATAGGTATGAACAAGGCCACCGGCCGCGCGATCGTCGGCAACGACCAGTTGAACCAGTCGATTGCCGACATCCTCACCACACCGATTGGCACACGCGTCATGCGCCGCGAATACGGCAGCCTGCTCGTCGACCTCATCGACTGGCCAACCAATGACGCCACGCGCCTGCAGGCCTATGCCGCGACGGCAATGGCCCTGATGCGCTGGGAACCGCGGATTCATTTGAGCCGCGTGCAACTGAGCCTGGGCGCTCAAGCCGGACAGGCAATTCTCGACATCGAGGGCACCCGGGTAGACAACAACGAGCCGCTCAGCTTGCGCGTACCGCTGGCGATGGGAGCCACCGCATGAAAACCTTCACACCTATTAACCTGGCTCAGTTACCGGACCCCGACGTTGTCGAACAGATCGACTACGAGCAGATTCTCGCTGAACGAAAGGCCTACACGGTCAGCTTGTGGCCTGCCGAACAGCAGGCAGAAGTAGCCGCAACGCTGGCACTCGAGTCAGAGCCATTGACCAAACTGGTGCAGGAAAACGCCTACCGCGAGACCATCTGGCGTCAACGGGTCAATGAGGCATGCCTGGCCAACCTGTTGGCCAAGGCGAAGGGTAATGACCTGGTGCAGCTAGCCGCCAACGTCAACGTTCATCGACTTGTGGTCATACCTGCCAACCCCACAGCAGTCCCGCCCATCGCGGCGGTGATGGAGTCGGACGAAAGCCTGCGCGAACGCGCCCAAATGGCGTGGGAGGGTCTTTCCACTGCTGGTCCGCGTAACAGCTACATCCTCCACGCGCGCAGCGCCGATGGTCGTGTTGCCGATGCCTCGGCCGAAAGCCCGTCCCCTGCCGAGGCGGTGGTAACCGTTCAGGCGTTGCTGGGCGACGGCACGGCCTCACAGGACCTGCTCGATAAGGTCTTTGTTTATCTGAGTGACGAGGATCGGCGCCCGGTCGCTGATCGCCTCACCGTGCAGTCGGCTGAAATCCTGACCTACACCGTTGACGCCGTGCTGTACCTGGCCACCACTGGACCCGAAGCGGAGCCCATTCGCGCAGCATCTGAAGCCAAACTCGCGGCTTTTGTATCGCAACGTCGGCGCCTGGGCGTTGAAGTCTCGGAGTCCGCCATTCACGCCGCCTTGCACGTCGAAGGCGTTCGAAAGGTAGTGTTGAACGGCTGGACTGACTTGGCCCCCACCACTGCCCAAGCGGCCTATTGCACGGGTGTTTCCGTGGCTGTCGGGGGGCAATTGTGAGCACTCTCCTGCCGCCCAATGCCAGCCAGCTCGAGCAACTCGCCGCCCAGGCGCTGGCTCGCATCGAGCGCGTTCCCATTCCGATCCGCGACCTGGTCAATCCCGACCGCTGCCCTGTTGACCTGCTGCCCTACCTTGCCTGGGCGTTTTCCGTAGACCGGTGGGATTCGAACTGGTCGGAGGCGACCAAGCGCCAAGTCATCAAGACTTCGTATTACGTCCATTCGCGCAAGGGCACTATCGGCGCCCTGCGGCGTGTCGTCGAACCGCTGGGCTACCTGATCGAAGTGCTGGAGTGGTGGCAGACGGTACCTGAAGGCGTCCCGGGCACCTTTGCCCTCAAGGTCGGGGTACTCGACACCGGCATCACCGAGGAGATGTACCAGGAGCTCACTTGGTTGATCGAAGACGCCAAACCCCTGACTCGTCATCTGATCGGGTTGGCCATCAGCCTGGAAACCTCGGGTGGCTTTCACCTCGCCGCGGCACTTCATGAAGGCGACGAAATTGATGTTTACCCACCGGAGCCGCGAGACATCGAAGTCTCGGGGGTTATCGGTCGTGGTGGGCGTGATCACATAATCGACACTCTGGAAATTTACTCATGATCGACCAGACCTCGCAGTTCTTCGCCATCCTGACCAACGTCGGCGCCGCCAAACAAGCCAACGCCGATGCCCTGGGCATTCCCTGGAAGATCACCCAGATGGGTGTGGGGGATGCCGACGGCACCGACCCGATTCCGGCAGCCACGCAAATCGCATTGATCAATGAACGGCGTCGCGCGCCGCTGAATCAGCTCAAGGTTGATCCTGCCAATAGCGCCATCATCATTGCCGAGCAAGTTATCCCGGCCGAGGTCGGTGGCTGGTGGATCCGCGAGATCGGTTTGTACGATGCCGACAACGACCTGGTGGCAATCGCCAACTGCGCGCCGTCGTTCAAACCGCTACTCACGCAAGGATCTGGTCGCACGCAAGTCGTACGCATGAACCTACTCGTCAGCAACAGCAGCACCGTCGAACTCAAGATCGATCCGAGCGTGGTGCTAGCGACCCGGTCGTATGTAGATCAAAAAGTCCTCGATGAGCTGAACAAGCAGGACTTTAAGCATTCGGTATTGGCAGCTACCACCGGCCCGGTGGCATTGAATGGCCTGCAGATCATCGATGGCGTGCAGTTGACCGGCGACGCACGGGTGCTGGTAAAGCATCAGGCCGCGTCCAAAGATAATGGTCTGTACAACGTGTCAGCAGCGGGGGTATGGACACGCAGCGCGGATGCCGACAGCAGTCTGGATGTAACTCCCGGCATGTTCGTGCATGTCGAACGCGGCACGCTCAACGGCGACAGCGTTTGGCAACTGGTAACGGATGGGCCGATTGTCCTGGGCGTTTCGGATCTGCTGTTTGAAATGGTCAGCGGGCGCACCGGTATCAACGCCGGCACCTACCGCAGCGTGACCGTCGACAAGTACGGTCGAGTCATTGGCGGCACCAATCCAACCACGCTGACGGGTTACGGCATCGACATCCCGACGCAGGCCGAAGCCGAGGCGCAGGCCGATCAGGACAACACCAAGCCCATGACCGCCTTGCGCGTGTTCCAGGCCATCGCCAAGCGGTTAGTTCAGGCGACCGAATCCGCATTCGGCTGGGCGAAAATTGCGACGCAGACGCAGACCAACTCGGGCGCCGATGACACCACGATTGTCACGCCGAAAAAGTTCTCTGCTGGAATTGCGGCGTTGGTTATTCAGGCGACTGAAGTGGTCAAGGGCATTGCCAAAGTAGCGACCTTGGCGCAGGTCAATGCGGGATCAGGTGATGACGTCATGGTCACGCCGTACAAGATGCGTTTGGGTTTTACGGTGAGTTTCAACGCATCAGGTTATGTCGTGTTTCCGTCTTGGCTCGGTAGCTTAATCATTCAATGGACCAGTTCGGCGTCGATCGCACCAGGTGCAACGGGCGCGGCTTATTGGCCTATGGCCTTCCCGGTGGGCTGCATTTGGGCGCTCGCGGCGCCTTTGGGTAACGCTGGGAATGGCAACGCTGGCAATGTTGTGGCGGGAGGTGTGTCGCCTGTTGCGGTGAACTTGTACAACTGGGGCGGCTCGATTAATTCGCCGGCCCGCGTCATTGGAATTGGAGTCTAAGTATTGAAACGATTCTATAGTCAGACCACGCAAACGACCTATCTTGAAGGCCTGCACAGGACCATGCCAGCTGATGCGAAGGAAATCAGCGATGGTCGTTATCTAGAGGTCCTCGCCAATCCCGAGCCCGGCAAGGTTCGCAGCCATGATGCTGACGGGTTGCCGATCCTGATCGACCCACCGCCCGAGGATCTGGCCGTACTCGAACGTTCCTGGCGCGACAGCGAAATTCAGCGCGTGCAATGGATTCGTGACCGGCACCGCGACGAGCGCGAGCTGAACCGGCCGACCACCATTACCTCGGAGCAGTTCGCCGGCCTGCTGGACTATATGCAGGCGCTGCGCGATTGGCCCGAGCAAGCGGCGTTTCCGGCCGAGACAGAACGCCCGTCGCCGCCGGCCTGGATCGCCGAGCAGACCCAATAATCGCCGTACACAGCCTCGCGTCAGCGGGGCTTTTCCTTTCAGCACTGCACGTGCTTGTTGTGCCAGCCCTTCCTACAACCCCAGATGCTAGCTGCTGCATCGCGCGCGCGTCACCCTGCGTTTCATCGCCACCAACGCGCAGGAATCACCATGGCAACTGACTACCATCACGGCGTCCGAGTCGTCGAAATCAACGAGGGCACCCGCCCCATCCGCACTATCGCCACGGCGGTCGTCGGCATGGTCTGCACTGCCAGCGACGCGGACCCCATTGCATTCCCACTGAACAAACCTGTCCTGCTCACTGACGTACTGACTGCCAGCGGCAAGGCCGGCGAGCTCGGTACGCTGGCCAGAAGTCTGGACGCCATCGCCGACCAGGCCAGCCCGGTTACGGTGGTGGTGCGGGTTGAGGAAGGCGCTACCGAAGCAGAAACCACTTCCAATATCGTGGGCAGCGTCAGCGCCAACGGCCAGTACAAAGGCCTCAAGGCTCTGCTCGCGGCTGAAGTCCAATTGGGTGTGCGTCCGCGCATCCTCGGTGTACCTGGTCTGGATTCTCTGGCCGTCGCCACCGAGCTGGTGGTCATCGCGCAGAAGCTTCGAGGCTTTGCCTACGCCAATGCCTGGGACTGCGAGACCGTTTCCGAGGCGATCGCGTACCGGGAGAACTTCGGTGCCCGGGAACTGATGACCATCTGGCCGGACTTCATCAACTGGGACACCACCACGAATGCGGATGCCCCCGCCTCGTCCATCGCCCGCGCGCTGGGGTTGCGCGCCAAGCTCGACGAGCAGGTCGGCTGGCACAAAACCCTGTCCAACGTGCCGGTCAACGGTGTGTCGGGGTTGAGCAAGGACATCTACTGGGATTTGCAGAACCCTGCCACCGACGCCGGCCTGCTCAACGCAGCGGACGTCACCACCTTGATTCGCCGTGAAGGTTTCCGCTTCTGGGGCTCGCGCACCTGCAGCGACGATCCACTGTTTGCCTTCGAGAACTACACCCGCACCGCCCAGGTGCTCGCCGATACCATGGCTGAGGGCCAGTTCTGGGCGGTGGACAAGCCGATGCACGCAAGCCTGGTGCGCGACCTCGTCGAAGGCGTCAATGCGAAGTTCCGCGAACTGGTACGCCTGGGCTACCTGATTGGCGGCGAGTGCTGGTACGACGAGGCCGCCAATGACAAGGACACCCTGAAGGCCGGCAAGCTGTACCTGGACTACGACTACACGCCGGTACCGCCGCTGGAGAACCTGAACCTGCGCCAGCGCATCACCGATCGCTACCTGGTCGACTTCGCCAGCCGCGTCAACGCCTGATCACCCATTCACCCGCGCGGTCTCGGCCGCGCCGTAGGAGAGCGCCCCGATGGCCCTGCCCAAAAAGCTCAAAAACATGAATCTCTTCAACGACGGCGTCAGCTACGTCGGCCAGTCGAAGAGCGTCACCCTGCCCAAGCTCGGGCGAAAATTCGAACAGTTCCGTGGTGGAGGCATGGACGGGCCGGTCAAGGCCGACCTCGGCCACAGCGACGACGGCATCCAGCTGGAATGGACACTCGGCGGCTGGGACCTGACCGCGCTGCGTCAATACGGCGCCGTCTCTGCCAGTGGCGTGATGCTGCGTTGGGCCGGATCCATTCAACGTGATGACACCGGCGACGTTTCGGCCGTCGAGGTCGTTGTGCGTGGTCGCCATGAAGAAATCGACATGGGCGATGCCGAGTCTGGTGAGGATACCGAGCACAAGTTCACCACCACCTGCAGCTACTACAAGCTGTCGATCGATGGAAACGTGGAGGTCGAAATCGACCTGCTCAACTTCATCTTCAACGTCAACGGAAAAGACATGCTGGCTGAGCACCGCAAAGCCATCGGCCTCTAACCGTGACTCCTAAGGCGACTCCCCTCCCCCACTCTCAGGACATCACCATGCCCACGCCAGAAAAAGCCCCGCAAAAGAACCCCAATGTTGAAGACATCACCCTGGATACCCCGATCAAGCGCGGTAACGAGCAACTCACCTCTGTATCCCTGCGCAAACCTATGTCGGGCGAGCTGCGCGGGGTGAGCCTGGCGGACCTGCTACAGATGGACGTCCTCGCTCTGCGCAAGGTATTGCCTCGCATCACCATCCCGGCGTTGACCGACCATGAGCTCGGGCAAATGGACCCGGCCGACCTGGTGCAGATGGCTACCGTGGTGACGGGTTTTTTGCTGCCGAAGTCGGCGAAGACGGATGCGTCCCTCGTTGCGTAGATGACGCCATGGCGGACATCGCCGTGATTTTCCACTGGGGGCCAGCGGCCATGGATCCGCTGTCCCTTACTGAACTGATGGAATGGCGCGAACGCGCCCGGGTAAGAAGCGGGGCAAAAGATGACTGACAAGCTGCGGCTCGAAGTACTGCTGTCGGCGGTCGACAAGGTCACCGCCCCACTCAAGCGGATCAGCAACGGCAGTAATGCCACTTCACGCGCGCTCAAGGAAGCACGCGACCAATTGAAGGCGCTGAACGCGCAGCAATCGGATATTTCCAGCTACACCCGACAACGCGAGGCTGTGCGCCAAACCTCTGAGGAACTGGCCAAGGCCCAGGACAAAGTGCGCCTGTACCGCGAGCAGCTCAAGACCATGGACGCCCCCTCTGCGGCCTTCCAGAAGACGTTCATCAACGCCACTGCGGCAGTGGAAAAGCTGAAGAACAAGCACGGCGAGCAACGCGCCGAACTGCAGCGCCTGATTCCCCTGGTCAAATCCACCGGTGCGGATACGAGCAATTTGGGCAGCACTGAGCGCCGGTTGAAAACAGACATTGAAGCGGCGAACCAAGCCATCAAGGTCCAGCGTGAACGGCTGGCTGCATTGGGCAAACAGCAAGAGCGCGTTTCCAGACTGCAACAGAACTACAGCAAAGGGCGTGAACTCGCTGGCAACGCGGCAGTAGCCGGCGCCAGTTCCGCCGCTACCGGTGCCGCCGTTGGCCTACCCATCCTCGGCATGGTGAAGAGCTACTCGAGCTTCGAGGACGCGATGGCCGGCGTGGCGAAACAAGTTGAAGGTGCCCGGGACGACAACGGCAAGCTCACCCAGACCTACTACGACATGGGCGTTGCCATCAAGAAAATGGCCGAGCAGATTCCCATGGCCACGACCGATATCGCCGCCCTGGTCGAAGGTGCTGCGCGCATGGGTGTCCAAGGCAAAGACGACCTGCTCGAGTTCGCCCGCGTCGCCGCGACGGCTGCCACCGCTTTCGAACTTCCGGCGGATCAGATCGGCGAAAACCTCGCCCGGATCGCCGACCTGTACAAGCTGCCGATCAAGAACGTCAGCCAACTCGGCGACGCGATCAACTACCTGGATGACAACGCCAAGTCCAAGGGCGCAGACATCATTGATGTCATGCAACGCACTGCTGGTATCACGGCCTCGGTCGGCATGTCGTTCAAGGATGCTGCCGCGCTGGGCTCAACTTTTCTGACCTTGGGCTCTTCGGCCGAGGTCGCGGGCACGGCCACCAACGCCATGATCCGCGAGCTCGCAATCGCGACCAACCAACCGAAGCGTTTTCAAGAGGGATTGGCAGCCGTTGGGCTTGAAGCCAAGGCCGTTCAGGAAGGCATGGCAAAAGACGCCACCGGCACCATTCAGAAGGTACTGGATGCAGTCAACAAACTGCCCAAAGGTGAGCAGTTGAGCGTCACCACTCAGTTGTTTGGCAAGGAATATGGCGATGACGCTGCCAAGCTGGCCAACAACATCGCCGAGTACCGTCGTCAGCTCGACCTGGTCAACAGCACCAAGGGCGCCGGCTCGATGCAGCGCGAGGGAGACATCAAGGGCGAGCAACTGTCCGCACGCTGGCAGATGTCGCAAAATCGAATGTTCAACCTCAGCAGCGCGATGGGCGAGACGCTTCGGCCGACCTTGGTCGCGCTAGTGGACAGCTTCAACAATGTGCTCGAAAAGGTGAATGCCTGGGCTCAGGCGAACCCCAACCTGGTTAAGGGCATATTGACCGTTGCTGCCGGAATTGCCGCTGTCGCCGCCGGCTTCGGTGCTGCTGCGCTGGCTGTCGCGGGGGCGCTAGGACCGTTCCTGGCTGTTCGTTACGGTCTGTCACTGATCGGTATAAAGCTGCCCTCCCTACTCGGCTTGCTGGTCAACATGGGCACAAAGGTCCTGCCGATCGTAGGCCAGGCCTTGTTGTGGATTGGCCGGCTGTTCATGGCGAACCCAATCGTCGCGGCTGTCGCGGCCATTGCGACAGCCGCGTATCTGATCTATGCCAATTGGGACAAGGTCAAAGCCTACCTGGGTACGTTGTGGGTTGAGCTCAAGCAAGGCTTCAGTGGCGGTATCGCCGGCATTCTCGAGATCCTTGTCAACTTCAGCCCGCTTGGACTTTTCTACCGTGCCTTCGCCGGTGTGATGAGTTACTTCGGCGTTGAGCTGCCGGGGAAATTCACCGAGTTCGGCGGCATGATCATGGCCGGGTTGGTGAACGGCATCACCGCTGCCGCCGGCAGCGTGAAAGACGCCGTTGTCGGAGCGGGCGAAAGCACCATTGGCTGGTTCAAGGAAAAGCTCGGTATCCACAGCCCCTCCCGCGTGTTCGCTGAACTGGGTGGCTTCACCATGGCGGGTCTGGCTCAAGGTCTGTCCGATGGTGAAGGCGGACCACTGGCCGCTGTCGCCGGTGCTGGTAAACGGCTGGCCCAAGCCGGCGCGCTGGCCATTGGTATGGGCAGTGCCGGCGGCGCGATCGCGGTCGACAATCGAGCACCGATTGCCACCGCTTCAGCGCCCGTCGCCCAGGCTCCGGGTGATCAGATCGTAATCAACATCCATCCCGCGCCTGGAATGGATCCGGCTGCCATTGCACGCGCTGTCGCGGCCGAACTGGACAAGCGTCAGAGCGCCAAGCAGGCGCGCGGTCGCAGTTCCCTTTTGGACCAGGAGTAACCCCACCATGATGATGGCCCTTGGCATGTTCGTCTTCACGTTGGAAACGCTGGTCTATCAGGAGCTGCAGCGGCAGACAGATTGGCGCCACGGCACCACCTCACGTATCGGTACCAACCCTGCTCGACAGTATCTGGGGCGTGGCGAGGATGCGATCACATTGCCTGGCGTCTTACTTCCCGCGCTGCTGGGAACACCCCTGAGCTTGGATACCCTGCGGGTAATGGCTGATACCGGGAAGTCGTGGCCACTGATTGAGGGTACCGGGCGGATCCTCGGGACTTGGGTTATCGAAAGCATCAACGAAACCAGGACCCTGTTTTTTAGAGACGGCGCCGCTCGCCGGATCGAGTTCACCGTTGCACTCAAGCGCATTGATGACGGCCGTGCCGACATCCTCGGCGCGGGTGCAAGCACAGCAGGAAACATCCTGAGGAGAGTGCTGTGATCGATCAGGCCATCAGCCAGGCCAGCACCTACCTGGGCAGGGCAAAAGACGCGTACCGCGAAGCCACGGCCTACCCCCGACCGATATGCCGCGTCCTGGTGGACGGGAACGACATCACGGCAGCGATCGAGGCGCGGTTGATCAACATCGAGCTCACCGATAATCGCGGGATGGAAGCGGACCAGCTCGACATCACCCTGTCTGATCATGACGGCCGGCTGGCCATTCCCCCCAAGGGTGCTGTCCTGCAGGTTTGGCTGGGTTGGAGCGATACCGGCCTGATCGACAAAGGCACCTATACCGTCGACGAGACCGAGCACAGCGGTGCGCCTGACCAACTCAGCATCCGCGCTCGGAGCGTGGATCTGCGTGCGGGCCTGAAGGTCAAGCGGGAGCGCAGCTGGCACGGCCAAACATTGAAGGCCGTCATTGAGGCAATTGCCGGGGCGTACGGTCTCGGTGCCGTGGTCAGCGCCGCATTCAGCGCGCTCAACCTTGCGCACCTGGACCAGGCCAATGAGTCCGATGCAAATCTGCTCAGCCGTCTCGGGATAGAGAACGATGCCATCGCTACTGTGAAAGCCGGTCGCCTGCTGTTCATGCCCGTCGGGAAATCAACCACAGCCAGCGGTCTGAATCTCCCCCACATCACCCTCACGCGCCAGGACGGCGATCAGCACCGTTTCCTGCAGGCCGATCGCGACAGCTATACCGGCGTGCGCGCCTTCTACTACGAAGTAAACAGTGCGCAGAAGAAAGAAGCCATTGCCGGCGGAGGAGAGAACCTGAAAGACCTGCGCCATACCTACACCGACCAGCAGAGCGCACTGGTGGCGGCTCGCGCAGAAATGAGCCGTCTCCAACGTGGCACCGCCACCCTTAGCTATACGCTGGCCAAGGGCCGACCAGATCTAACGCCAGAGTTGACCTATTCCCTGGTGGGCATCAAGCAAGAGATCTCGGACGTGGTGTGGTTAGGCGGCAACGTCAAACATAGTTTCTCGCCGGACTCATTCACCACCAGTCTCGAATTGGAGTCCAAGCTGCCGGATGAAGAGGGCGTGAACGAGCTGGCCGACACATCGGACAACTTCACGGGAATTGTCGCCTGGTATCGCGACGAAAAGACCGGGGAGCAAAAGCAACTCACCGAGGGAGACCAAAGCAAACCTAGACGGCTCACGCATCTATACGAGAGCAAAGCATCCGCGAAAAGGGCAGCAGAGCGGGAGTTCAAACGACTTCAGAATTAAGGTAACCCACCGAAGGGCGGGTCTGCAGACAGGTCAACAAACGATGACCTTAGGGCCACCCGCCTCCACTTCGCTCGACTGTTGAACTGACACCATGGCTTGCAGGACCAGGAAAATACGGTTCCGGTCATCCGAAGAGAGGCACCGGAACCCGACGATCAGGTCTCGCTCCAGCTTTGTTACGGGCTCGATTGTTGTAAACCCGTGGACTTTTGGGTGGGCGGGGACGCAACTCGATTCCATAGTGGGCTTGCTCCATTACTGTATGCGCATACAGTACATTTTTCGGCAGATTTCGCCAATGGGGAGAACCCCGGAATAAAAAAGCCCAGCCTAGGCTGAGCTTTGGGATACGGCTCTTGTGAAGTCGTCAAGAACAGCGCTAGGCCTGTTTTGCCTTCAACTCCACCAGCAATTTGTCGATATTTGGCTGCTTGTAGTAGAGACTTTCAAAGTCCTTGGTCCAGTTATCCAACTGAATCGTGCCCATTTGTTTCGGGTCTACGAGTTCTGAAAAATCATCGACACGAATAAATTTTTGAACAGCCTCCAGTGCTTGCGCCCTCGTGACCGTCACCTTCACGGTGGGGCCTTTTAGGTTTTTCGACACATGACTTTTGAGGTCGATCTCAATCGGGTATGCAGTGACCTGGACTGAGTCGACCGAAGTATGTACGAAGGTCCGGTAAACACCATAAAGCGCAGCACGCTGTACTTCGTACCGAATATTTTCTGGCAAATCGCCAGGCACTACCTGAGGCGCAAACTGCACATGCAGCGGTTTGTCCGCCACGACTTTGAAGGTGCCGTTTTCCGCAGAAAAATCCCCAAAATCCTCGACCATAGCTGGGAGGCTGTCGAAGTGCTGCGCCTCCAGAGCATGAGCCGTGAGTGATATGGATGAACTGAACGCAACTGCCAACGCAATTTTCTTTGCAATCCCAAGCATCAAAACAGATTCCTTATCGTTAGTTACAGGCTATGTACGTGGCGCTGGTGTCTGGGTTTTAGCGACGGCCGACATGGCAAATGCCATGCGTCGAAGCGACTCTTTATCGAAGTCCGGTAGTTCTCTGAGATACGAAAGCATCTCCATCTCATAGGGTGAAAGTTGGTCTGCATGGACCGGAGAGCGCTCACCAAACAGTACATAGTGAATGTCCATCCCGGCTTGTTTAGCCAGAAGCAGATAAGTGGCATCAGGACTTCTTTCGTCCTTCTCATAGTTCAGCTGAGTGTTCTTCGCGACACCGCACGCAACAGCCAAATCCGTTTGAGTAACGCCCAGCCGTGCCCGCTCCTCACGTAGCCGAGCTCCAATGGTCATCAAATTTGTACCCCTCAGGCTTGACAGTCCCAATTAATTGGGACAAGATCGCCATAAATCCACACCAAATCACACGAATTAGCACTATGCCGAACGCAGCTATCACCGAGCAAGCACTACAACGTGCCAGAGGAAGGTTGGTTGAGCAGGGACTGTCCACTGCTGAATTCGCGAAACGACACAACCTCAACCCAAGCACCGTGTATGCGGTCCTGAATGGGCAGAAAAAGTGCCTCCGCGGTGAAGCTCACCGGGCAGCCGTTCTGCTCGGGATCAAAGACGGCGTGATTGCAAACTAGGGCCTCTGGCTCACGGAGGAAACCAGAAGATGAAACGCCCAGTGCTAGAAACCAGACGCCAAGTAGTAAGCGCGGTTGTCTGTGCTTACCCAGGTGGCCGTGAATGCGCCGCAGCGCGCCTCGGCTACGAACTCAAAAAATTCGATAACCACGTCTACGAAAATGCCGGTAGCCGCCCGCTGAGCGACGATCAGATTCATATGCTCGAACGAGACGCTGGAACCAGCTTTTTCCCTGAGTATGTGGCATCCCTTTACAGCGGCATGTTCGTACCGATCGCTGCCCCTGAAACCCTGGACAACATCGAGTTGTACAGCCGCTCGGTCAGCACAGCTGCCAAGCGAGGGGTGGTCGACCAGATCATTGATAAAGCTTTGGCTGATGGAGTCATCGAGAAAGGTGAAGCGGCTGCAATCCTTGCTGCCCACAGCAAGTATCTGAGCGCACGCCATTCCGAGGTTCTGGCCACCATTTCACTGCACAGCAAGGAGGCCGACCAGTGAGCACTTACAAACTAGTCTGCCCCCACTGCATGGGCCGCATGCGTATCCGCACCAGTGAAGGCACCCATATTTTCCTGCGAGTGGCTTACCTGCAATGCGTCAACGAAGCCTGCGGCTGGTCCGTTCGTGCTCAGTTCGAAATGACTCATGAAATGAGTCCGAGCGGCATGGCCAATCCCACTGTTCGTCTTCCCGTTGCGGATGTTGCCCTGCGTCGCGCCGCGATGAAGTCAGCCAACGATCAACCCGATTTGCTGGATCAACTGGAAATGGAGGCCACACTCGCATGAACACCATCGCCTTGACGATCAACCCCACCAATGATTATCGCGCCGCCATGCAACAGGCTGCCGTTGCATACCTGTACCGGCAGCATGGACAGCACCTGTCCGGTGACCACCAACTGCTCGAAAACTGCAAACGTTACCTCGCTCAGTCGCTCGAAGTGCCTGAGCACCTGGTGCAGCGGATCGCCGAGCTGGCAGTTACCGAATTCGAAGGCATGACATCGAAACGCGTAGCGCGGCTGGGTATCTATCCGGGCAGCAGCGCTTATCGTTACCTGGTCTGGCTGCTCGATACCCAAACCCAAAAGCGCTACCCCGTCCCGGCCCGCTTCTTACCAGCGCGCTTGCTGACCTCCCGCAACACCTCGAACTAAATCTGAACCGCCCCTGCTACATGCCCGCCATGCGTGGGTAAGGGGAAACTGCACTTTATTGGTGGCCGAAATGAGCAATATCACCATCCAACTGGAGTTGAACCAACAGCAGGCAGAGCAATACCTGCAATGGCTCAACAGTCAGTACGACACCACCATGGCCGACGTTTGGTACTCCGATCGTTACCGAAATGTACCGCGTGGCCAGCGGGCACCGAAGGTGCTCCAGGATATCCCACACCTGGCCGGTATTTGCCGGACACGCAAGGAGCTGGAAAAACAGCTAGGTGCAAACACTGCGGAGCGTGCGCAGTGAAGACCATGGACCACCAACTGCGTGCCGACGTGCTGCAGCGGCTTGAAGCTGACTATGGTCTGCAACACATGGCCGGCACTCAATACATGCGCAAGGGAACGTGCCCTCAGTGCAACCAGCGCCGGCTGTTCTCTCGGTATGACGAGCCATGGTTCATCCGCTGCGGCCGCGAGCAGAAATGCCGCTATATGGAACCAGTCAAAGAGCTGTACAGCGACCTCTTCGACGACTGGAGCAAGCGCGCCCCGGCCACCGACGACCAGCCCGCTGCCAGCGCTAAGGCCTACTTGACCTTCGCCCGCGGCTTCGACGTTGGGATGATTGAAGGCTGGTACACCCAGGAGCATTACTACGACCGTGATTTGAACATCGGCTCGGCCACGGTTCGCTTTCCCCTCGACAAGGGCGGCTACTGGGAGCGGCTCATCGACAAGCCGAACCGCTTCGGCAAGAAGAAAGCGCGATTTAAACCCGGCGAAAGCTACAAGGGTTTTTGGTGGGTGCCGCCCTGCGTCGATCTTCTGCAGGTGGATGAATTGTGGATTGTTGAAGGCATCTTCGACGCTATTGCCCTGGTGCAAAACGGCATCCCCGCTGTTGCTGCACTTTCCTCGAACGCCTATCCAGAAGAATCACTGAAAGCCCTGATCACCTCTCGCGCCGGCAAAACGCCGAAATTGATTTGGGCATTGGACAACGAACCAGGTGCGCACAAATACACCCGCATGTGGGTCCGTCAGGCGCGTGACCTTGGCTTCACCTGTGACGCAGCACAGATCCCACAACCGGATTCGCGCAAGGTCGATTGGAACGATCTGCATCAGCGTTGGGCGTTCATGGATGACGTCGAAGCCCGTACCCAGCGAATCGACAAGGAGCTGGACGAAGCCAAGCACCACGGCGCCCTGCTGATTGCCGAGAGCGCCGTGGAGAAAGCCTTGCTCATGTATCAGTGGCGCGAGCGCGAAGAGTTTCACTTCGGTTTCGACTCTCGCCTGTACTGGTGGAAGTTGGACATCTCGAAGTTCAACAGCGCCATGCAGGCATTGGACGCCAGCGATAACCATGAAGACCAACAACTGAACGACAAAGCACGTCGCGCCAAGGCGCTGCGCATGTCCGGCTGCGTGGTCGAGATCGCCAACTGTTACCCCAAGGCCCTGTATTTCCAGCGCAACGAGATCACCGACGAGTCCTGGTACTTCTTCCGCGTCGACTTCCCCCATGACGGCGGCTCGGTGAAAAACACCTTCACCGGCGGCCAGGTCGCAGCGGCCAGCGAATTTAAAAAAAGACTTCTCGGCATGGGTGCCGGAGCCGTGTTCACCGGTAGTGGGCAGCAATTGGACAAGATCATGAAAGACCAGCTTTTCGGTATCAAAACCGTTCAAACGATCGACTACGTGGGCTACAGCCGCGAGTATGGCTGCTACGTGTTCAACGACATCGCCATCAAGGAAGGGCAGCTGATCACTATCAACGAAGAAGAGTTCTTCGAGATGGGCAAGCTGAAACTCAAGAGCCTCCAAAAAGGCGTGAAAATCGCCCTTCAGAAGGACATCAAAGACTACGACACGCACTGGCTGGACTTGCTTTGGCAGTGCTTTGGCGCCCAGGGCACCGTGGCACTGACCTTCTGGTTCGGCTCGCTGTTCGCCGAACAGATCCGCGCACGGTACCAGTCGTTCCCCTTCCTGGAAGCCACGGGCGAAGCCGGTGCCGGTAAAACCACCCTGCTCACCCTGCTGTGGAAACTGCTCGGGCGCGAAGGATACGAAGGTTTCGACCCGTCCAAATCCACCAAGGCTGGGCGTAGTCGTCTGATGGGCCAAATCTCCGGCATGCCCGTCGTACTGCTCGAGTCGGATCGCAGTGGTGACGATAAGGCCCACGCCAAAACGTTCGAATGGGACGAGCTGAAGGACTACTACGGCGGCGGCACACTGGCGACCAAGGGTGTCAAAACCGCCGGCAATGAGACCTACGAGCCACCTTTTCGCGCCACCATCGCGATCAGCCAAAACGCACCGGTCGTTGCGTCCGAAGCGATCATGACCAGGATTGTGAAGCTGCACTTTGTACGGCCAACCGTCACTGCCGAAAGCCGTGCCGCAGCGGATCTGCTCAATTCCCTGGAAGGCGCGAGGCTCAGCAACTTCCTGCTGCAGGCGGTACGCAAAGAGTCGGAAGTGATGGAGTTGTTTGCCCAGCGCATGCCCGGTTACGAAGCCAAGCTGCGCAATCTGCACAGCCACTGCTTTGCCTGCGAAACGCCATTCAAAAATGAGCACGACCACTGTGGCCATTGCGGCAACAAACTGCGCGGCTACATCCGCGTCGAGCGTATCAACAAAAACCACGCCCAACTGCTCGCCCTGCTCGATTGCCTGCGCCTGGTCATCCCCCTCAGCGAGCCGCAAATCAGCCACACCCGCACCCAAATCATCCGCATGGCGATCGAGCGTCAATCCTCGATCAGCTCGGATCACCCGGTAGTAGCTGAATTCTGGGAAGTGTACGAGTACCTCGAAGGTCTGGACGCCGATGGTCCGGTGGTCAACCACAGCAAGAAAGACAACACCATCGCCATCAACCTCAACGACTTCGTCAAATGCGCGGCCGAGCACCGCCAAAAGGTTGCCGACATCAGCGAATTGAGGGATCGCCTGAAGGACTCCCGCTCTCGGAAGTTGCTGGACACAAACAAGGCAACTGACAGCGCGGTGCGTGCCCACCAGGCCAAGCACTCCAATGCCACGATCACCAAACAGCCGATTGTTAAGTGCTGGATTTTTCAGGCCTGAACGCCAATCACCGACAGGACTTGCGAATGCAAATTCAGATACTCGCCGGTGGTGATGCAGCGGTAAGTCTGCAAGACCGAGTCACCGAGCTGTTGAAGCAAATAGGCAATGACCACCGGAAAACCGTACAGGCCGATGCCTACGGGGCTGACGGCCTTGTCGACATCCTGGAGGTTCGAGCCGCAGACGGACAGCTTGAAATCGTGGTGCTCAATTGTTCGCGCCTGCAGATCCGGGCGGTGCTGGAATGGCAGGCAGGCACTGAAGACAACAACGAATTTGAAGGCTTGGAGCTGCACCTGGTGCGACAGCCAGACAGCGATATGTAACGCCGGCTGCAACCGGCCAACACTGAAAGGAGAGAACCATGCAACGCACCAACGAAACAGCCCACCAGGGCAGCAGGGAAATGTTGAGCAATTTGATCAGCACGATCGCGACCGTCGCGCTGATTGCAGTAGTGGCCATTCAAGTGCCTGACGCACTGATCTGGCTTGCCAAGTAAGCAACGAGACGGCGCCGATGGCTGCCCCCATCAGCACCGGTGCATCAAGGAGAAAACCATGCGAGTACGAAACCTCAACGTTGGCCGAAGAAAGGCAAATGCAGCGGTGTTCAAACCCGGCGACAAGGTGAATCAGGCAATCACAGGCAAGCGCGCCCGTCGCCCGAAACGCCATCACAAGCCAGGCATCGTTCTGCGTGTATACGGCAACGCCGTGATTGTGCGTTTCAAGAATGAGCCGAAGGGAGTTTATCCCGCCGGGCTATTGATGGCGGCCACAGCTCGCCTCCGAACGGCGAACTGAAGTAGGTAACGAAGTAACTGGAAGTGGTGCCGAGGGGCTGCAACCCCTCGACACCGACCACCAATGAAAGGAGAGAACCATGCAAGCCCAAACCCTCAACGATGGCAATGCCGAGGCTATCACGAACTCAGCAACATCCGGCTCTAGAACTCGCCCCACAATGGCTAGCCATCGCCTTGACCTCCCCAGCGTTTGCGATATCTGCGGAAAAGCCCGTTCCACACGCAGACACCAGAACTGCAGTCGTCTCCGTCAGCAACGCAAGACCGTGGAATGGGCTGCGCTCATGGCAGAAAAGGCAGCAGGCAAACAGGCAAAGGGACGTCGTTATGCTTAAGCGCACGCTCAAACATTTTCATATGTGCTGTGGCCTCGGTGGCGGCGCCAAGGGTTTCAACAGTGCCAAGCCCGTCGTGGGCAACATCCAAGCCGAATGGCAGTGCATCGGCGGCGTTGACGTTGACCCGGCAGGCCTGCGCGACTTCGAACGCCTGTCTGGTGTGCGCGGCACCCTTATGGACCTTTTCAATCGCGACCAGTACATCCGCTTCCACGGCAAAGCCCCGCCACCGGGCTGGGCGGAAGCGAGCGCCGAAGACCTACGCCGAGCTGCCAACAACGAACGCCCAGACGCCGTATTCATCTCCAGCCCATGCAAGGGTGCGTCGGGGTTGCTATCTGAAACGATGAGCCTGACACCAAAATACCAGGCACTGAATGAACTGACGCTGCGCTGCATCTGGTTGATGTGTGAGGCCTGGAAAGACGACCCGGTGTCGCTGATCGTTTTCGAGAACGTACCCCGTCTTGCAACCCGTGGCCGGCATCTGCTGGACCAGATTAACAAGGTACTGGGTCACTACGGCTACGCCGTCGCTGAAACAACCCATGACTGCGGCGTCATCGGTGGACTGGCCCAAAGCCGCAAGCGCTTCCTGCTGGTGGCTCGCCATGTCGAGAAGGTGCCGCCGTTCCTGTACGAGCCGGAAAAGAAGACGCTCAAGTCTGTCGGCTCAATCCTCGGCCGCATGCCTCTGGCTGGTGATGTTGAATCCGCAGGCCCGATGCACCGGGTTCCTGCGCTGCAATGGAAAACATGGGTTCGCCTGGCTCTGGTCACCGCTGGCAAGGATTGGCGCAGCCTGAACGATCTGGCGATCGAGGACGGCTATCTGCGTGACCTGGTGATCGTTCCGGAATACCGCGCCGGCTATCTCGGTGTTCACGACTGGCGCGATACCGCCGGCACTGTCGCAGGTCGCAGCAGCCCAACGAACGGTGCGTTCTCGGTGGCCGATCCGCGCGCCAAGGTCGGTGCTTTGCAATACCAGCAATACGGCGTTCGCCGCTGGGACGAAACCAGCGGCGCAGTGATCGGCGTGAAATCGCCCGGGCAAGGCACCTTCAGCGTTGCCGACCCACGCCGATCGGGTGAAGGCTTCGGCAAGTACCTGGTATCACCATGGGACCAGTCGACGGGAACAGTCATCGCCGGCAGCACAACTGGCCAGGGAGCTTTTGCAGTGCAAGACCCCCGCCCTGGTATGAAGCGCGTGAAGGGTGATGCGTACCTGACTGGAGGCCATTACGGCGTTGTTGGTTGGAATGATCAATGCGGCGCCGTTTCGGCGAGCGCCAAGCAAGACAACGGCCGTTGGTCGGTCGCTGATCCCCGCATGCCCGAAGCCAACGACCGCTTGACCTGTGTTATCGAGAGCCTCGACGGCACTTGGCACCGGCCGTTCACCACGCTGGAGCTGGCCTCACTGCAAAGCTTGGTTGATCCGGAGGAACAGTTCGAACTGGACGGTTTGAGCGATCAGGCTTGGCGTGAGCGGATCGGCAACGCGGTACCACCGAAAGCTGCCGAGGCAATTGCCCATGTAATGGGCACCACGCTACTGCTGGCCGCCGCCGGCGAAACATTCATGCTCAACAGCATGCCAATCTGGGTTCGGCCTGTGGCTGTGGGGCTGAGCGTTGCTCAACAGGAGATAGCAACTCTATGAATTTGAAAATTGTCGCCTTGGCCTTCTGTGCCGGCATAGGTTTCATGGCTTCACAAGAGTTATGGTGGGCAATCACCGGAATGGTTGGTTTTTGCCATGGCTGACCTGTTGATTGAGGTAATGCAATGACAAAAAAACTTGATCGTTTCATGAGGGAAAGGGACGTGCTGGAAGTTACTTCCTTCTCCCATGCCACCCTTTGGCGCGAGATCAAACGAGGTCGTTTCCCAAAACCAGTGAACATCTCTGCGGGTCGGGTCGGCTGGCGGGAGTCTGCGATCGCTGAATGGCAGAGCAACCCGGGAGAATGGCAGAAGCAGAAATCGATCGAGGCCGCGTAAGCGGCCTTTTTTCTTGGATCTCAGGCATGATTATCCAGCGACCACCACGCTGGAGGGACACCCCATGAGCACAGTGCCTATTGTCATCTCTGTAGTTTCTCTTTGCGTTTCGATCTTGGCCTTGTGGCGCACAAGGACATCTTTAACCGTTTTCCAGGAAGAGGATGGGACGATCCAAGTGACAAACAACAGCCCGCACGCCGTGACATTGGTTGAACTCGGGATGGTTACCGGTAATGGTTCGCTCAAGTCTTTTTACCACCGTGAAGATGGCCCACAACTTCCGCACAGATTGGATGCACGCGACACTGTCTCGTTTCGGCCCAGCATCGGCATGACTGTAGAGTTGGTGCATGAAGAAAAAGTGAAGGGAAGATCGGGGTGTTTCGCTCGAATGGCTAGTGGGCAATGGTTAGGTAGGAGAGGGAGGGTTTGTAGTGAGGTCAACGCTGCAAAGCGCTGTTACTGGCGACTCCTCACGGCGCTTAAACCCCCGAAATAGATCACGATCAGAACCGAATACACGGTCTTATTTATTGGCTGATTGAGCGTCAATCACGTTCTTTTGCAGCCAGTTCGACCAACGCAACAAACCGGCTTTCTTTTCCTTGAAATAGTCGTAACGATCGTAGTGCTTCGACGACACATCGTTAAACGCATGCCCCTGTATTCTGTCCCTTAGTTCTTTACTTAAACCAGCAACGCCCATCAGCGTTTTGCAGGTACGTCGAATGTCCCGAAGCGTGAATGGTCCGTTGAATTTTTTCGTGTGCCGGCCGTAGAGTTTGGTGACTGCGCGCGACAGCGACTGAGTGTGCAACCCCTTCCCTTCGGCCTTGCCCTCGAAAGGGAAAGCGCTGTTTTCGTTGACTTCATTCATCGCTTTCAGGTTCTGGCGCATCAACTTGTTATAGGGCACGACGTGGAGCGACCGCTCTCCATCAATGCCCCTACCCTTCTTGTTGCGGATGATCAGATGATCATCGAAGTATTGCCCTCGCTCTGTCGCCAGCACCTGCTCTGGGCGCTGGCCACCAGATGCGATCAGGAACTTCAGGAGTTCTGACGTCACCAGACTCAAATGCTCAGGCAACATCTGCCACAGTGTTGCCAATTCGTCGGGGGAAAGCGCTCGATCGCCCGGCTGTTCCCAGTCACCCTGGACGGGCACACTGGCAACAGGATTGCTGATCAGACCGAACTTCACTTTCACATTCAGATAGCTGCGCGGATTGAACTCCTGCTCTAAACCCATCTGAAACGCCGCATGCAGCTGTGAGCGCACGCGATTGCAGTAAGTGGTGATTCCGTCGTTGATCATCTTGGCAATGATGTTGCGGACTTCGGCAGGCCCGATAAGGGAGGCAGGACGCTTCACCAGGTCCGGGAAGGATTTACTGACGTAGTGATTCAGCGACCATTTCACATCTCCGGCTGACGCGGCTTGCTCGGTTTCGAGCTTGTTGACGTAGGAGTCGATCAGCTCCTGGAACGTCCCAGCGGAAATCTTGACCTCCTTTTCGCCCCGTGATTTTTCTCGCGCCGTCGTGAGTTTCATGTCAGGCCAGCTACCGAGCTTCGACATTACTTTTCTACCGCCGACGTGCCGCTGGAAATAGAACTCTTTTGTCCCATTGGGCCGGACTTTGAGCACCAGGACACCCTCGCCGCGGGCCGTGCGGCCGTCCGACATCACATAGTCTTTTTCTCTGGGCTTAAGCGCCTGAATTTGCTTTTCCGTGAGCACTGGTGACAGTTCCTGGTGACAGTTGGCCTGAACTAAGGGGAGATGATGCGAGACGAGAGGATCTGTTTCACCCTTCTGAGAGCCGCGATTCTACTGGCCAACAGCCCCAAAATGATATCCCCTGTGATGATGTGATATTGCAAGCGGATTAGATTCCCAAGCTGATAACGAGGGTTCGATTCCCTTCACCCGCTCCACTATTTTCAAGGCCTCCAGCTATGCATGCACGTGACTGTATTCAGATGGGGGCTGTTTTGGGGGCCGTTTGAACGTTTGGATGTCCAGGCAAAGACTGCTGACTTGTACTCAGTAGGTCCCAGGTTCGATCCCTGGTGCCGGCACCATCTAAAGACAAAGGCTTGCAGCGATGCAGGCCTTTGTTTTTTGTGCAACACGTACCAAGCGCGAAGTACCACCCTTCATCATCTCCTGTAGGGATACAGTCATGCCGTGGGTCGATCAAGCGATGAGCATCTTGAACCAAGGTTGGTTCAGCATCCTCGTAGGTACCATTGTCGCAGTGGTTACGTATCGACTGGCGCGCCAGCGGACTAGCTTGGCTTACGTCTATTTAGGCGAGCATCTTTTAGGCAGTAGCTCAGATTCATTGCCACCAGCGATAGTCGTTCAGTACAACGGCAGCAGCATTCCTCGTCTCACCAAATCCATCATCATCATCTGGAACAGTGGCGAAAACACTTTGTCGGGTGGCGACATCGTCGACAAAGACCCCCTTCGCTTTCACATAGCAGATGGAAGAATTCTTTCCCTTTCAGTGCTTAAAACCGGTCGCGCAGTCAATGATTTCCGCATCCTTACGACGCCTGGCGAAGACACGAATGAGGTTGAGTTCACGTTCGATTTCCTAGATGCGAACGATGGCGCCGTGGTGGAGATTCTGCATACCAGTACAGATCGGCAACCACGAATCAAAGGCACCCTGAGAGGGTTGCCCAGAGGCGCTCGAAATTTTGGCCGATTTCTTCGTACAAAACCCCGGAAGAAGCCGACCAGAGGCAAGATTCCCGATCTCCTTTTTTACCTTGGCGTAGCCGCATCAGGGGCCTTATTTGCCGCCTCGGGCGGACGGCTTGAATTCCTCTCGGACTTAGGGCGTGCTGGCACTATCGCAGCCTCATTTCTCGGCGGCTTTGCCGGTATGTGGGCGACTAATTGGTACTTCACAAAACGCAAATACCCAAAGAGTTTGCACACAGAAGCTCTTGAGTAAGCATATGCACGCATGCCCTCCCTATTGTGAATTCAGCTTTTCATGTTGACCCACGGGAAAGAGGTTAGGACGGTAAGTTTTTTGTGGTCGCCCTGAAAGCCTTGTGCTGCGCGGCTTTGCAGTCGATGCCATAGGTTAGCTCTAGGGTTATGAGAGGTAATTTCCTAACCTATATAACTGTTAAAAACTAATTCAATAAAACCCTTATAAATCAACATCTTAAGATTTACTAACCTCAAACCTAACCATAACTAACCCCTCAAAGTTAGCGCCCAAGCCCAACAAACACGGGGCCTGCAAAGCAGCCTTCCCCCCATTTTCAAAAACTAACCCTTTTCCCGAGTGAGCTCTCAGAATCGCCCTGAGACTTCGCTCCAGCCATGCCTTCAAAACAGCCTACCCTCGCAGGGATTCGCAGGCTTTTTCACCCCTATCAATCCCAGAGCAAGCCCAGCCAGGCCCACGTCGCAGCACCTGCAGGGCGTGCAGAAAAAGCGCCCTATTTAGCCCGCAGGCGTGGCGGGGGGACGACGGCGCGCGCCAGGTGAAGTCCCACCCTACCCCGATGATCACGCCCCAATACGGTGCACGACAGGGCAATTCAGCGGGTACCTCGCCTACGTCGTTGCACTGCTAGTAATTGGCCTGCAGCGCCCGTAGGATTGGACTCTTGGGATATCTAAGCTGACCAAATGGAGTGAAAACGTGGCAGAGTTCGACTGGAAGAAATATCAGTTCATCACCGAGGTCCAGACAGCGTTGATCGCCAATGCGATCAACACTGCAAAGCACGATGATGAAGGAAAACTTAGACACGACTATTCTGGAACAGGGCTTTTGATCAGCATGGACAACGCGTTTTATGCAGCAGATCGAATTCCGGAAAATCTGACTGCACATGAGGCAGCCTCACAGTTCTACGGTGGATGCAAAGGCGAGAAGTGGCCGCGGTGGGCTTTGCGTGGGTAATGCCTTTCCTAAAAGGCTTGCTGCGAAGTCAGCGCTTTCGCTGCTCCACTGAACCGTGAGTACTCTGAATGCAGAGCCATTGCCATTTTGGCAAGGGGAGCGTAGTATTCTACCCAGGACGCGATTAAAGTCGCTCCGTCTCCGAGGCCCAGTGTATTCTATACACTGGGCTTTCGTGTTTCTGGAGTGTCGTGAATGTATGTCGCTTACCTGGACGAGTTTGGTCACATCGGTCCGTTTGTTTCAAAAACCCACAAGTCTTACCATACCCATCCAGTTTTCGGCCTCGCTGGCCTAGTACTTCCAGCCGAAAGCGTCAGAGCTTTCTCAGCATTTTTCTTCAACCTCAAGAAGAACCTCTTGGGTAAAAAAATCGAGCTGTCGGGTACCCATCCTGCTTCGTTTGAAGAGAAGGCGTCATCATTTTTCAAAACCAGCCAGTTCAATGGAAAAAGCAATATGCGCAGGGAGAAAATCACTGCGATTAATCGGCTGCTATTGAAGGTTCATGAGCTGGGGGGCTTCTTTATTCACGTCGGCATTGAAAAGGACCGAGATCCGGACAATTCAAATGCCAAGGGTTTGTATAAGCACGTTCTGAAAGAAGTGATCAAACGTCTCGATGAGGAAATGACTATTCGCGACAGCCGCTTCATGATCGTCCTGGATCAACAAGACGATATGAACCAAAAAAATGACGGAAACAGCATGCGCCATGAGCTTGTGAAACAAGCGTCGTTTTCGATGTTCGGTCATGACAAACGCTTGAATCTCGTCGAGCCCCCTATCCAGGCCGAGAGCCACCTATATCAAACGATTCAATGTGCCGATTGGATTTGCGGGCTGGTTGGAAAACTGAGCTATTACGCCGTTAAGCCGGACGACTGCGAAAATCTCAAGGTGTTTCACGACCTGTTCTTTGAAAGGCTCTCCATGGTACAGCGCAGAAGCGGCATTCGTAGGGTTAAAGTAGCCAATCCCGACGTTGTTCCTTCTGTTTAGCCTACGGTAGACGTTGGCGCTTTTCTGTCATCACCTGATGCAGCAGATGAAGGGCCGTCAGGTTGCCGCCAAGTGATCGCGCCAAGCTTGATTTGTCGTTTTGTATAGGGCATCGATTTGTGAGATCACGCGGCGGTAGCGCTCAACCTCGAGCACACGACGCCGACTTTCGGGGGGATTGCTCCAAAAGTAGCGCAGTTCAACCTGTGTGACGGGGCGGAATAGAGGCAGATCGCGAGCCATAAAAACCCAAAACGCTGTATGTCCAAACAGTTCAACTACAAAGGGCCGGATAACCGTACAGCTCCACTCGGCATCTGGTACCAATCCAGACAGATCAGAAATGGTTCGGTGCATCGCACCTAAATCATGAACACGATTGGCGTTGACCACATCGTTGCTCCGATCTATCGTTGCGCGTTTGCTCCAGATGAGGGGCATCTGCACGCCGAGATGTTGGAACCAATGAAAAAGAGAACGGAATCAGATTTTCTAAAGCAGGAACTTAAGTCTCGTCGGACTTTACAAAACGCAAGAAATCCTCGTAAATTTAGTTTGCATAAACTCGTAAACTCACGACGTAAAATTTTAGGCCGAACGATCATCACTGCGTCTTCCTCATTTTCGTTATTCGAGCCAAACTATGATGCATTTGCTAAATTTCTAATAACGTTAGAAAAAGAAACCTCGAAAGGTCGGATCCTGATTGACCTACAGCATGTAAAATCTGTAAAAGTATCAGCGCTACTAGTACTATATGCAAACATTGAACAAATTCAAAAAAAGCGAAAAGATAACAGCATAATTAAAACGACTGGCGAATGTTCCAGAGAAGTATCGATGTTCTTTCGAACTTTCGGACTATGGAACCTAACCGGCGAATCCAGAATGAGGTCATTAAGAGCCTATGCGGACACCATGGAAATTTGTACCATGCCGCCGCAAACAGTGGCACCTGAATACCATAGAAAGCAACTTAAGAAGGTCCTAATTTACGCGCAGCAGGCTGTAGAAAAAGTCGGAATGCACGAAGGCGCCCTGCTCGCTTACAATGCTGTAACAGAATCAATTTCCAACGTATGGCAACATGCCTATGACAATAGCTTCTTTGACGAACCAGTACCTCTGGAACTTCAGAACTGGTGGATTATTGTGCAACATGTCGGCGATCAATTTTTCATTGCAATGTATGATATGGGAGCGAGCATTCCAACTACCATTAGCACTAAGCCATGGGCACATGAACTTATTGAAACAATTTCCAGGCTTCTTGATGTCAAAGTGCTTTCTTCCGGAGACGCAAAAAGCATTAAGGCTGCAGTTGACTATGGGCGCTCCCGATTCAAGCGGGACAACCGCGGTAAAGGTTTGACTGAAGCGAAGGATTTTGTCCAAAAAAACCCCCAAGGGTCGATGTTAATTTACAGCGGACTAGGGCATTATGAGTACAGAACTGAGGGTGACAAGGAGATTCTTGAAACCTTAGGATCCTATTTTAAAGGAACCCTTATTCAGTGGAACTTAATGCTGGAGAAGAAAGATGAAAGGTGAGAGAACAGTAATTGATGTCGGAAACGACTTCTCTGACATGCCTTTTGGTCGTGACGAAAAAGATGGCGAATCTAATGGGCTTCGTTTTAGAAAAGAATTTTTACTCAAAGAGCTTGAGAAGTACGAATACGTAACTATAGATTTAACAAACACTCTTGGATGCCCATCTTCATTTGCAGACGAGGCATTTGCCGGCTTGGTGATTTACGAAAACTTTAGCAAAGAAGAAGTACTTCGTCGCTTGACCTTCATCTCTGAATACGAAAGTGTAAAAAGCAATATTCTGAAGTATATTAATGAAGCCAAGCCCGCAGCGCAAATGAGGTAGATCGATTGAGCCTCATAAAAATACTTGCAGAAAGCGGACTACTGGCAATTATTGTAATGCTAGCAGGCTGGCTATTTGTTTTCAAAAATTCAAGAGCGCTTCACAAGCAATCTGAAATTAACACGATTGCTGCAGGCATCGAAAAGACACTGCAAGAAATAGCGGACGAAAACTACAAATTCTGGAAGGATGCAGAGGACGATGACGAAGCTCATCTTGCAAAAAGCAAACTTTTTAGCTCTTACATAGAACACCGCTGCAACATAATCGAGCGAAAAATCGGCATTATTTACGGAAAATGCTGCAACAGTCTAAACCCTGCAGTTGAAAAAATGCAGTTTACCGAAACATGTGTAAACCTCATTGCTCAGATTCGTGACAAATCAACTATAGATTCCGAAAAGCTAAAACTGGTCAAAGACAAGTACACAAGAATCAGTGCAATCAATAATTTGACATTGAAGTTATCCAACGAAATTCACAAGCTTATACTTACTAGATACCAGCCTATTAATGAATGGAAATGGCCGGAAAATTACTAGATTGGACATACGATGGAAGCGCAGGCTTGTAACCCAGCCTGCGTAATCGATGCCGAGTCAGTCGCCAAACTCCATCTCCCGGAATCGAATCACTTCCTCGCCCAGCCATTCGTTGATTTGCATCAGGCGCGCCTGCAGCGGTTCCAGTTCATTCAACGCCCAGACCTGAGCGGCTTCGCGCATCGAACCAAAGCCCCCCGAGTTTTGCGGCACAATGCCCATCAGTTGTGGATAAATGCGCAAGACCGCGAGCAGATCGTCGCGACTGATGTTTTTGATCTAGCCGAAATCATCCTTGGCAGCGACTTCGCTGATCGGAATCAACTGGATGCCGTCTTTCTTCCCACCAGGTGCATACATGAACAGGTTGCGGAAGTTTCCCGGGCCTTTGCTGCTGTTCATGGCGCTACGCAGATCCGTAACGAAGTCCTCGTTCTGTGCCGCGTCGGTCATGTACAGAATGAAGCCGGCATGGCTGCCGTTCTGGTAGTACTTGCGCCGGAACAGGGTCGCCGCTTCGTTCAGCAGAGCGCTTTGAAGCGCTGACAGCCACTCGGGTAATCCGTAAATCTCCTGGTTGATGTCGGCCTCCCGCAGATGGCAGATGCTGTCTTTGCGAAACTCGTGCTCGTCACGCCAGCCACGCACCTGGAAGTAACTCCCCTCTTCTACGCCTCGACGCACAAACTTGGCCATCGCCGGCAATAACCCCAGCGCCTGACGCAGCATGTTGTCGCGCTTCTCCAGGTAGGTGTTGCCGCACCAGATGAAATCCAGGGCCACCTGTTCGAAGGCCTGGCGGCTCAGCAGTTTGTGCGGGATGAAGGTTCGAGCCAGAGCATTGCGTTTGAAGTTGAGCCCCGATTGCAGGTACACGCTGGCCCGGGTCGACTTGTCCCGGTTCGCCAACCCGCGTATAGCTGCCACCCTTTGTTTGGCGACACTGAGTGGTGGAATCTCCTCAATTCAAGGAATCACTCATGAAAGAATATATGGCTTTAACCAGCAACGCCGACGACCTCCCCTCGTTTTACGTGAACACCACCCAACCATTGCACTCACTGCTCAGCAGCGCCCGATATCGAATCGGTGCCGTGACGCAGGTTCTCGAAAACCTCGCGATGCGAGATGAAATCAGCACTGACTCGGTGATTCTCAGCGACTTCGCATTGTTGTGCTCCATCCCTCTGCGCGATGGTTGCGATGTGTTGGATGTCATCGCTCGGCGCATGAATGCAGAGCAGTCTTGATGATTGATTGGGCGCCTTTTCGAGGCGCCCTTTGTGCTTCAGAGCACCAAGGGCGATGTCCATGGAGGACAATGAACATGCTTTACCCAATTGCGATTTCAATGGACGACGACGAGCACGCCTGGGGCGTTGAAGTCCCCGATATTCCGGGCTGCTTTTCCGCCGGGGAAGATCTGGATGACGCGATGGCGATGGCCCGCGAAGCCATTGAAGGTCATTTCGAGATTCTGGCAGAAGACGGTTCGCCCATTCCGCCCGCCAACAAAGTGACCTTGCACGCTGCCGATCCAAAATATGCGGGATGCGCGTGGGCGTTGGTGGACATTGACGTGACCAAGTACTTGGGCAAAGCCCAGAAGCTCAACATCACGCTGCCCGGCTACCTGCTCAACCGCATTGATGAATATGTACTGCACCATCCGGAGGAGAAAAGCCGTTCGGGCTTTCTGGCGTCGGCGGCACTCAAGGTGTTGCAGCAGGGCTGATGGCTTTGATTCATTAGTCAATAAACCGGTCGCAAGTGACCGGTTTATTGTGTCTGAGCATTGAATTATGCAAGGTCGAAGGTGAGCCCAAAGACTATCAGTTCTGCTAGTTCATGAGGTGAGGAAATGGGTGTAAAACAGCAATTATCCTCCTCAGCAGAAATAAGCGACCTCTCTGATGATGCCCCCTCGAAACAACGACATCAGTCGGCATACGATTCTGCTGGCCACCAGCAAGAGCCAATCCATTTTGGCAGAAGTGAGTCGAGGTGAAGCAAGGGCCGTGAGCTATACCGCTTACGGGCACTTGATATCTGACCACCTGCTTTCGACTCGTCTGGGATTCAATGGCGAGTTGAGAGAGCCTCACACGGGTTGGTACATGCTGGGTAACGGCTATCGGGCCTATAACCCGGTACTGATGCGTTTCCACAGTCCAGACAAGTTGAGCCCATTCGGGGCGGGTGGTTTGAACACCTACATGTATTGCGTTGGAGATCCCGTCAATTATCGTGACCCGACAGGGCACTTCGCTATTTTGCCCATTCTCACTCAACTTGCTGCCGTTGCTGGTGGCACGTCCTCGGGGGGAGGTATGCTTTTTTCCTTGCTCAGTAGTGGTCGCTTCAGCGGACAAGGAATAGGAGCGCTGGGTACGGGGGCTGCCGGTGTACTGCTGGGGGCAGTAGCAATTACAAACCCGGGTTCTTTACTAGCACCGGTTGTCGCAAGCGGAGCGATGACTGCGGGTGCAGCCAGTTTGACGTTGGCATACAGAGCGACAAGAGCAGCAACAGCTCGAGGTACTGGATGGCTTCAGTCGCTGGGCAGGGGTGGTAATCCCCCTGAATATTCAGCCGTTGTTACAGATCTACCTTCATACGCCGCCGCGCTCCGGGATGCTCCACCACCACCCTACACCCCACCGATCCGCCCAAATCCTGTCGAGCCTCTCCATTCAACTGCAGTTACAGAGTTATCTCCAACTGCACCAATGAATCACCCCAAACTCGTAACCGCCCCCATGGGGGAGTTATCTCAAGTGCAAGTCATAAACGAAAATAGAACCACAGCCGGAAACATCAGATCGACCAACCGCTAGGCAGCAATCATTGAATGTTGCGTCGACGACTTAGCTCAAGGCCCTACCAATTCATCATCAATTGGACGAGTTCCTCGGTTAATACGCACAAAAAGCAATGTCCTACACGACACTGGGAAATGTCCGTACACTTGCGCATTGCCGTGCGTTTGTCATGAGACCTATAGTCCGAGTGCGCCCAAATGGCGTGTCGGGTTTGGCGACTCGACGATACGGTGCAGAAGCTTCCGAGCTGTTAATCGGTGTGCTTTTGAACGCACTGTGCTGCCTGTTTTTGGTAGCTGTGCGTGGGAGATCTTAGGATCTGCCGGTTTTGCCGTGTCCCGGTTCGCCAACCCGCGTACAGCTGCCACCCTTTGTTTGGCGACGATGGAGTGGTTAATTCAAAATTACACGGAAATCACTCATGCAAGAGTTCATGGCTTTAACCAGCAACGCCGACGACCTCCCCTCGTTTTACGTCAACACCACCCAACCGTTGCACTCACTGCTCAGCAGCGCCCGATACCGAATCGGTGCCGTGACGCAGGTTCTCGAAAACCTCGCGATGCGAGATGAAATCAGCACTGACTCGGTGATTCTCAGCGACTTCGCATTGTTGTGCTCCATCCCTCTGCGCGATGGTTGCGATGTGCTGGATGTGATCGCCCGGCGCATGGACGCAGAAACGTCCTGACGATTATTCTGGCGGTCAAGAAAAGGGACTGATGACTCTCAAGGTCATCTGTCCCTTTTTCACATCAGCGCGTCGCCACCAGAAACAACCGCGGAAACGGCAACAGCACCGAACCATCGCCCAGCGCCGGATAAGCCTTTTCGATAGCGGCCTGATACTGCTTCAGATACTGCGCCCGTTCTGCCTCATCCAGCGGTTCGAGAAACGGCCGCAAACCACTGCCCTTGAACCACTCGACCACACCCGAGGCACCGCCCGCCAATGGGTGATGATAGGTGGTGCGCCACACATCGACGCGGGTGCAGCAGGCTTTCAGTATCGAGTAGTAACCGCTGGCACTGTCCATCTCAGTTCGCTGACCAGCGGCGCCCGCCAGTTTGCCCGCCCATGGGCCGTCAGCCGCGACTTCACGCATCAGGCGATGCGAAGGTTGATTCAGATTGTCCGGCATCTGGATCGCCAGGCTGCCACCGGGAGAAAGTTTGCTCACCAGCGAAGGCAGCAACGTGGCGTGGTCCGGCAACCACTGCAACACCGCGTTGGCAAAAATCACATCGAACGGGCCGCTTTCCTGCCAGGTGTCGATGTCCGCAAGGTCGAACCGCACCTGCGGCAAGCGCTTGCGTGCGGCTTCGATCATATCGGGCGAACTGTCCAGCCCCCGCACCGTCGCTCCGGCAAAACGCTCTACCAGCAACTCGGTGGAGTTGCCGGGGCCGCACCCGATGTCCACGGCCGAACGCACGTCCCCGGCGGGGATCGCCGCCAGCAGGTCACGGGCGGGACGGGTGCGCTCATCTTCAAAAGCGACGTACTGTTTGGCGGACCAACTCATTGCGTTCTCCTGTCGGTGCGTCGTTCAGCCATTAGGCCAAACCGGATTGCTACGATACACCGGCCGGAAGGTCTGCTCTATTCCACCTTTGGCACAAAAATTGTGGGAGCGAACTTGCTCGCGATGGCGAATGCACAGTCAACAGTGTCGTCGACTGACAGGGCGCTATCGCGAGCAAGCTCGCTCCCACAGGTTTTGCAGCTAGATTGACCATCGTCGCTAGACAGCAAACCTAATCGTAGTACCCGACGGTCTTTTTCAAATGATCCGAGTACTCGTAAATGTCATCGACGGAGTTGATGGCATGCCGGGTTTCATTTTTCTCTTCGTCAAATATGCCGATGTATTTTTGCGAACGGTTGAAGTGCAGGCGGCAGATCGGTTTCCTGTTGTTATCGTCAAGCAAGATGCCGAAGTAACTTTGAGTGTCGCGTTGAACAATTCGCTTGGCATCGACAACCGACCGGACCACTGCACGGACAATGTGATAGCCCTCCAGTTCTTCCAACGTCGTGAGTACTTTGTCCTCTGACTCGTCTCGAACCTCTAGTTGTTCAGTGTTACCGGTAGTGATCGGCAACGAGGCCATTGCTGGCTGAATGGCCCCACTCATGGCCGACTTGAGGCGGTCATTGATCTGGTCATTGAGGAACTGCACAACAGCCTTTCGCGTGAGCTCGTGGAACTGATCGCGGACCTTCTGCGTAATCACCCCGTCGTAAACCCGTGAAGCGAACACCTTTACGAAATCGTCATCGGGCTTGCTCACCTGAGACGCAATGACCTTCTTGATCTGGCTGACGTACTTCAACTCACCTGCGGCGCTGATGATCGAATCTACATCAAATGCCGACTTTGTGAGCTTGATCAACTCAGGCACCGAGTACTCATCGATATCCAGCAAGTCGAGCTCGAGAAACGGTTTCTCATCCATCTTGTTCGGCGCGTCGAGATCAGTGAAAAACTTATAGACCTGACCGTTGGTGAGAATGGAGATTCGAGCGCTGGTGACATGAAAATAGCGAAATAGCTGTGAGGCATGATTGATGTGCAGCGGCTCGCCTATTTTCTTGCACTCGATGAGGATCTGTACCTCGCCTGCCTTCATGATTGCGTAGTCGATTTTTTCTCCCTTCTTCGTTCCGATATCGCAAACGAATTCGGGCGTCACTTCCGTCGGATCGAAAACATCGTAGCCAAGTACCGTGCTGATGAATGGCATGACAAAAGCATTCTTGGTTGCCTCCTCCGTTTGGATGGCTGCGCCCTGCAAACGAACTTTGGCAGCGAGACTTGCTAACTTTTCGAAGAATTCCATGAGTAGCCTCTTTTCCGTTGTCGATCCGGGTGAATACATGCTGGCAAATTGATTGCCATAGATACTAGTCACAAACCGGCACAAGGAAAGATTCCACCCTAGATTTAAGACTTTGCTCACTGCCGAGAATTATTGAGGCGTGTAACCCAGCCGAATTTTCATCTCCCCCCCGATGTCTGAATTTCAGGTTCATCCCCAATAAGGAACACGGCCATGAAATTCGCAAAAGTCGCGCAGAAACTCGCCCTGTGGGCCGGCAGCCCCACGACGTTCATGGGTGCAATCATTCTGATTTTTTTGTGGGCGGTGAGCGGTCCGATCTTTGGGTACAACGACACCTGGCAACTGGTCATCAACACCTCGACCACCATCATTACGTTCCTGATGGTGTTCCTGATCCAGAACACGCAGAACCGCGACACGGACATTTTGCATTTGAAGGTCGATGAATTGCTGCGGGTAACGAAGGAAGCGCAGAACGCGATGCTGGGCCTGGAAGCGCTGGACCTCAAGGAACTGGAGGCGCTGAGAAAGCAGTACCGCAAGCTTGGCGAGGGACAGACGATAAAACTGGAAGGTACTGTTGTCGAAGAAAAGGGCAAGTCAGGTTTGCAGGACTGCTGAAGTTGCTCAGGCGACCGAAGTCGCCTGAGCCATGCAGCGCCTAGCGACTGGCCTGCAGCGCCCTGGCCATTTGCAGATGGTTTTGCAGTTTGGGCAAGGTTTCTTCGGCGAAGGCTTTGATTTGCGGCACGTCGGTGGTTTGCGCCGTTTGTTCAAGTTGCTCGATGGCTTCTTGAGTCGTCTTCACCTGGCTCGCGGCGTACGCCTCATCGAACGTCGCGCCGTCCATGACCTGCGGCATCAAGGTCTTGGCCTTCTCCACAACCTCTTCGCGGGGCGCCACCGGCAGGTCGAGTTGCTTGGCGATTTTCGCCAGATGCTGGTTGGCGGTGGTGCGGTCGTTGATCACGACGATGGTGTAATCCTTGACCTCCTTGGATTCGGCTTTCTGATGCGCCAGGCGGCTGGCTTCGATTTCGGCCACACCCTTGGCCGATGCATCGTTGATGAATTCGGTGGGTGTCTGGGCAAAAGCGCTGTTGGCGCACAGGCCCAGTAATACGGCAAAACCACTGTTGCGTAATCGGGTGGCCATCGGGCTCATGGTCGCGCCCTCCTCTTCAAATTCAAACGGGAGCTTTCGCCCCCGCTTCTCAATCAAAACCACCGTCATCCTTACTTGGATTTCTGTCCGGGCTTGCGGCCCATATCGGGTTTCGCAGGCTCTTTATCGACAGTCGTTGTGGTGGTTTTCCCACCTTTGCGACCGGCTTCAGAGGCCTTGGTTCGATCGTTGGCGAAGTTTCCCGAGTTCGAGTTTCTTGAGTTAGGCATGATTCTCTACCTCTTGGTATTGATCGCGGCGAGCTGGAGCCCGCATAGAATCTGAATTTTCGCGGTGCAAAAGGTTTAGAAAACCTGTAATCGCCACGACGAACGGTGGCGATTTTTTCAGACGAGCCGCAGGTGGTGCTCGCGCTTGGCGGTGTACATGGCTTCGTCGGCATGCCGGAACAACTGCGTTTCTTCCGTCCCGTGTTCGGGGTACTGGGCAACGCCGATGCTTGGCTGGATGTTCAGGCTGTGCCCGTCCAGGCGCAGGGGGGCGGCCAGCACCTGGCGGATTTTGCCGGCCACGCAATCGGCATCGCCCGAGGCGTGGATGCTGTGCAACAACACCACGAATTCATCGCCGCCGATGCGCGCCACCGTGTCAGTTTCGCGCACGCAGCCCTTGAGCCGATTGGCCACGGTTTGCAGGAGCATGTCGCCCACCGCATGGCCGTGCGTGTCGTTGACCTGCTTGAAGCGATCGAGGTCGACGTACAGCAGCGCCACGCGCCCCTGCGTCTCACGCGCGGCCTCGATGGCAATTTTGAGCCGGTCACGCAGCAATCCGCGGTTAGGCAGTTGGGTCAACTGATCGTACTGGGCCATGCGTTGCAGCCGCTCGTGCAATTGCTTGCGCTCGATCGCCGTGGCGACTTGGGCGCAGACGTACTGCAACAGCTCTTTATCCTGCTCGGTGTAGCGCTCGCCCCCCGGAATGCTTTTGACGATCAATGCGCCGATGGTGCCGTTCTGTGAGTTCAGCGGCACGCCGAGCCAGCACGGCGAGCTCTGCCCGGTCACCAGCATCTCGAAACCCTTGGGTGGATTTTCCTGGCCCGGGGTCAGCAGGATCGGCAGGCCGCTACGGATAACTTCGGCGCACAGCCGAGCGGTGATCGTGCCGGGCTGCTCGGGTTGTGGTTCGTGGTCGTCGACGTGGTAGGGGAAATTCAGCTCTGCGCAGTGTTCGTCGTACAACGCGACGGAAAAATTCAGCGCCGGCAACCATTCGCCGATGATCAGGTGGATACGTTTAAACAGCGCCAGCAGGTCTTCCGCCGCATGGGCTGCTTCGGAAATCGCATAAAGTGCCGCCTGCCGGGACTCGGCCTGCTTGCGCTCGGTGATGTCGCGGGCCACGGCAATGCGCAGCTGGTCGACCTCCGACCAGCGCGCCGACCAGAGGATGTGCACCACCTGGCCGTCCTTGCGCAGGTAACGGTTTTCAAAGTTGAGCTTGGGCTCGCCGTCCATGATCTCGCGGGCGGCGTCGAGGGTGCGCTGGCGATCGGCCGGGTGCACCAGTTCGATCATTGGCTGGCCGATCAATTCATCGGGGGTATAGCCAAAAATACGCTCGCAGGCGGCACTGACAAAAACGAAGCGACCTTGTTTGTCGACCGCGCAAACGGCGTCCAGCAGGAGGTCGATGTAGCTCGCCATCGGAGCGGAGTTTCTGGTGGTCATGGTGCCGGGCGCGTGTCCGAACAATGCAGCAATAGAAACATATCCCTGACCCGTACGTGTGCGGCTGATGCATCCGAGCGATCAGCGTCAAACCTTGTTCGTCACCAGCCCCGGCAGCGCATGGGCCAATGCATTGATAGCAAAACCGATGAACATCACCCCGCACAACCGCGTAATCGCCAGCTCATGACGTTGATACAAGGTGCGAACCCGCTGCGCCCCGACTATGCCGATGAGGATAGCGTAGGCGATAAGGCCGCCAACGAAGCTAAGGAATATCAGCCACGGCAGCATCGACCAGGTCAGCAACTCGGCGCGGCTCGACAGCAATGCCGTGAACGTGGCAACCGCCACCGGGTAGGCCTTCGGGTTGGTCAGGCCGAACAGGATGCCATGCCAAAACGGCTGGCGCGCCGGGCCTTGCGGCGCATCGGCACTGCTGCGGCGCGCCCTCACCGCACGCCAGCCGAGCCAGAACAGATAGAGGCCACTGAGCACGCCCAGCACGTCAAACGCGGTGCTGCCGATTTCCCGCGCCCCGACAATCGCTACCAGCGCGGTGCTGCACCAGATCACATCCCCCAGCAAATGCCCGCAAAGAAACCCTGCGCCCGCTCTCCGCCCATGCGCCGCGCCAATGCCAAACACGGCCAAAACACCCGGTCCCGGGGTGATGCCGTAAATGAATCCCGAGGCGAGAACAGCCATCAGCAACGAGGGGGTCATGGGAAGTCCTTTTGCACAGGTGGTAAATGGTCGCCAGTCTATATCAGGTCTTTAGTTGCTGACTGACAGATCGTCGAAGAACTTCATCAGTCGATGAATTTCGGGTATAGCAGGGAGGGGAAGTAATGACGGTGACATCTTGAGAATCAAAAGACCGCAGGCTGCGCCATCTCCCACAGGGATGCGTGGTCCCTGTGGGAGCTGGCGCAACTTGCGATTTTTCTAGGCTTTGTCGAGGGTGCGCAGTTTCTGCGGCAGTCCCCACATCAGCAGCGCCACCGCGATCAGCGCACACACACCAATCACATACAGCGCCGGCGTGGTGCTGCCGGTGAGGTCCTTGATGCGGCCGACCATGACCGGACTGACGATACCGCCGAACTGGCCCAGGGTGTTGATCACCGCAATCCCGCCCGCAGCCCCTGCGCCAGCACCGGCCAGCAGCTTCGGTGGCAAGGTCCAGAAGCTCGGGATGGAGGCGATGATCCCGGCGCCGAGCAGGCCCAGCGCGACGATCAGGAAGGTTGTGTGGCTGGCAAAAATCCCCGCGCTGAAGAAGCCAATCGCTCCTACCGCGACCAGACCCGCGACAAACTTGCGCCGTTCTCCGCAGGCATCGGACCAGCGCCCGATCACCACCATGCTGATCGCGCCGCAGATGTAAGGAATTGCCGTCAGCAAACCGATCATCACCGGGCTCTCGGTCCCTGCACTGCGGATCAATTGCGGCGCCCAGAAATTCAAGCCGTAGGACGCTACCTGAATCAGGAAGTAGATCAAGCCGAGGGTCAGGAAACCCGGAATCCGCAGCGCTGCAAGTAACGACCCGCCGCTCTTGTGGGGTTCATGGTGCGCAATGCGGCTGGCCAATAGCGTTTTCTCAGAGGGTGTCAGCCAATGGGCGTCTTCGATGCGATCCTTGAGCAAGGTCAGCACCAGCAAACCGAGACCGATACAAGGCACGCCGCCGAGCAGGAACAACCAGTGCCAGCCACGCATGTCCATAAAACCGTCGAGGTGTTGCAGCACCAGCCCGGAGAACGGCGCGCCAACCAGGCCAGCGAACGCCGACGACAGGAACAGCATCGAAGTAATGCGCCCGCGGTAGTGCTGCGGGAACCACAGCGTCAGGTAATACAGCACGCCAGGGGCGAAGCCTGCTTCCATCGCACCGATCACGAAGCGCAACACATAGAACTGCCATTCGCTGTTGACGAACACCATCAACGCGGTGGCCAGCCCCCAGGACATCATGATCCGGGCGATCCACCGTCGAGCGCCGACCTTGTACAGCATCATGTTGCTTGGCACTTCGAAAATCACATAACCGACCACGAACAGCCCGGCGCCGAGGCCATAAGCGGTGTCGCTCAGGCTCAGGTCGGCCTGTAGCTGGAACTTGGCGAAGCTGATGTTGATGCGGTCGAAAAACGCGAACAGGTAGCAGACCATGATCAGCGGCATCAGGCGCCAGGCGACCTTGCTGACCAGGGCTTTTTCTTCATCGTGGCTAACGGCCGGGCTCGCGCCGGCCTCCAGTGCATTAAGGCTCATTGTGGTTCTCCAGGCGGACTTCCCTTGGGGTGTCCGATTGTTTTTGTTGTCTGGTGGGTGGTGGCTTTCTTTCTGTAGGCGCCGGCTTGCTGGCGAAGCCGTGTGTCAGTCGAGATTGAGGTTGACTGGCACGTCCGCATCGCCAGCAAGCCGGCTCCTACAAGTTGTGCGGCAGAGGGTGCAGGTCGCAGTTACGTCCGGCCTTGGCCAGTTGGCCGGGTACTTCGTGGCCGAGCAGCGCTGGCAATTCTCGGGAGAGCTTAAGCAACAACGGCAGATCGATGCCGGTTGGGATCCCGATTTCATCGCACAAATTGACCAGGTCTTCCGTGCAGATATTGCCCGAAGCCCCCGGCGCGAACGGGCAGCCGCCCAAGCCACCCAAGGCAGCGTCGAAGCGCCGGGCGCCAGCCTCGTAAGCGGCCAGCACGTTGCACAAACCCAGGCCTCGGGTGTTATGGAAATGCAGGGTCAGATCCGCGGGCGATACCCGCTGCAACACCCGCCGCACCAAGCGATCGACCTGGCGCGGGTTGGCCATGCCGGTGGTGTCGGCCAGGGTGATGCCCTGGATGCCGAGTTCCTGATAGGCCTCGACGATCTGCAACACCCGGTCTTCATCGATCTTGCCTTCGAAGGGGCAGCCGAAGGTGGTGGCGATGCTGGCGTTGAGCCGAACGTTGCTATCACCAACGGACTGTACGATCTCGCCAAACGCGGCCAGCGAGTCTTCGCAACGCATGCGCATGTTCGCCAGGTTGTGGGTCTGGCTGGCGGACATCACCAGATTCAGCTCATCGGCGCTGCAGGCCATTGCCCGTTGCGCGCCCTTCAGGTTGGGGATCAACGCGACATAGATCACCCCCGGTTGCCGGTCTATGCCCTTGAAAACCTGTTCACCATCGCGCAAGGCCGGAATGGCTTTTGGCGACACGAACGACCCGGCTTCGATACGACTGAACCCGGCCAGCGACAGTTGATTGATCAAGGTAATTTTGTCGACGGTTTCAACCCAGGTCGGCTCGATCTGCAAACCGTCACGCGGGGAAACTTCCTGAACGATCAGGCGCTCGGAATAATCAGTGATCATTGCACCACTCCTTGGGTTTTCAGGCGTTCGATGTCGGCGACGGTCAGGCCCAATTGCGCGAGGATGCCGTCTGTGTGCTGGCCCAGTGCGGGACCTGACCAATTCACGCCGCCGGGGGTTTGCGAGAGTTTCGGCACGATGCCTGGCATCTTCACCGTGACGCCACCCGGCAGTTCGGCGTTAAGCAGCATGTCCCGCGCCTGATAGTGCGGATCGGCAACGATGTCGGCCACCGAATAGATGCGCCCGGCCGGGACTTCGGCGGCTTCCAGCGCGGCCAGAACGTCGTCGATGGGCAGGCTGCTGGTCCAGTGGGTGATCGCTGCGTCGAGCAGATTGCTCTTGGCCGCACGTCCGTCGTTGTGGGCAAATTCCGGCGCTTCAGCCAGATCAGCGCGGCCAATCACGTTCATCAAGCGGCGATAGATCGGGTCGCTGTTGCCGGCGATCACTACGTAGGCACCCTCGGCCGTGAGGTAAGTGTTGGAAGGCGCGATGCCCGGCAAGGCACCGCCACTGCGTTCGCGCACATGGCCGAGCATGTCGTATTCGGGCACCAGGCTTTCCATGACGTTGAACACGCTTTCGGCCAACGACACATCGACGATTTGCCCACCGCCCTGCCCGGTCTTGACCCGCAGCAGCGACATCAGCGCACCGATCACCGCGTGCAGCGACGCCAGGGAATCGCCGAGGCTGACGCCCACCCGCGCCGGTGGTGAACCCGGGGTGCCGGTGGTATAGCGGATCCCGCCCATGGCCTCGCCGATGGCGCCGAAGCCGGGACGGTCGCGGTAGGGGCCGGTCTGGCCGTAGCCGGAAATCCGCACCAGGGTCAGGTTCGGGTTGAGGGCATGCAACACGTCCCAGCCGAGGCCGAGTTTTTCCAGGGCGCCGGGGCGCAGGTTTTCGATCAGCACGTCGGCGCTGGTCGCCAGTTGCTTGACCAGTTCGATGCCTTCGGGGGATTTGAGGTTCAGCGCCAGGGATTTCTTGTTGCGCGATTGCAGGTACCACCACAACGAGGTGCCTTCGTGCAGCTTGCGCCATTTGCGCAGGGGATCGCCCTGGCCCATGGCTTCGATCTTGATCACTTCGGCGCCGAACTCGGCGAGCATGCGCGCGGCGAACGGCGCGGCGATCAGCGTGCCGATCTCGATCACTTTGATTGCACTCAAGGGGGCAGTCATCGCGGGGGACCTCTAGTTGTTCTTGGAATTGCTGCCAAGGCTAGAGGACCGGGGACAAAGGAATCCAACCTTCAGTCGGCAACGGGCGTTCGCGAAATGCGAACGACCGCGGAGATTATCGCGGCCTCCATGCCGCCATCGCTGGCAAGCCAGCTCCTACAGGGATCCGTGTGCGCCGCCGATCCTTGTAGGAGCTGGCTTGCCAGCGAAGAGACCAGTCCAGTCAATGAAAATCTGTCAGACAGAACCACGCAAATGCTCAAACAACATCCGGCTCACCGGCGACAGCAACGCCTCATTACGCACCACCACGATCAAGGCGCGATCCGACCAGTCGTCGCTGAGCGGCACCGCCGTCAGTCCCAGTGCCCGACCAAACAATTCATAGGCCCGCTGCGGCAGGACGCCGATGCCCATGTTGGCCTGGACCATGCGGCACATGGCGTCGAACCCCGGCACATGAATGCGCACCCGCAGCACCTTGCCGGCCTCGCGTGCCGCCGCGTGGGTGCGCATGTTGATCGAACTGGCGGCGTGCAGGCCGACGTAATCGCTGTCCAGGGTATCGGCGAAGGCGACGCTTGAACGGTTGGCCAGCGGGTGATGCGGCGGCATCAGCACCACCAGTTTGTCCGGACGGTACAACACGCTGTGCAGGCCTTTGATGTCGCTGTCGATCGAACAGATGCCGAGGTCAGCCACGCCATCCAGAACCCCCTGAATCACCCCGGCGCTGGGGCGTTCTTCGAGGTCAGTCTTGACCTGCGGGTGACGCGCGGAAAAGTCCCGCAAGTCTTCCGGCAGAAACTGAATGATCGCTGAGAGATTGGCGAGCATCCGCACGTAGCCGCGCACCCCGTGACTGTGCTCGCCCAGTTCCAGCCCCATTTTCTCGACGTTGAACAGCATTTGCCGCGCATGATGCAGCAAGGTTTCGCCGGCCGGCGTCAGCGTCATGCCTTTGGCCTGACGCACGAAGAGGCTGATGCCCAGCGCCTCTTCCAGCTCCATCAAACGCTTGCTCGCCGCCGACACGGCAATCGCTTCGCGCGAAGCGGCACGGGTCAGCGTGCCCTCTTCGTGCACGGCGACAAACAGTTGCAGGGTGATCAGGTCGAGGCGGCGGATCAGGCTTTTTTGCAGCATCAGGGGCTCGGTGATGTTGGCTCGGACGAAGTCGCAGCATAACGTTCTTCGCCCGGGCTGTGCCCGGCGAGAACACGCTGGCTCTGCGCCCGGTCGTGATAAAGTCGCCGCCCATCACCCTTTTTTTGCCGTGAGTCGAACAACGCAATGACCGATTTCCAGGATGTCGATGCCCAACTTGAAGACTGGAACGCCCTGCGCAAGAGCGCTGCGTTCGGCGGCCTGCTGGTGGGCAATGGCGCCAGCCGCGCGGTGTGGGAGGATTTCGGCTACGACTCGCTGTTTGAAAACGCTCGCACCGTCGAAGAAAAACCACTGAGCCCCTCCGAGCTGAGCGTGTTCGATGCGATGCAGAGCCGCAGTTTCGAGCAAGTGCTGAGCGCGCTGAAAACCACCAGCCGGGTCAACAAGGCGCTGGCTGTGAGTTCCGCCGCGCCGCGCAACCGCTACTACGCAATCAAGGAAGCGCTGATCAACACCGTGCATGCGGTGCACATCCCTTGGCGACTGGTGGTGCCGTCGACGCTGGCGACCATCAATCAGGAATTGAGCACCTATCGCACGGTGTTCACCACCAATTACGACCTGCTCAACTATTGGGCGGTGCAACATCAGCCCGAGGCGATCACCGATCTGTTTCAGGGTGAGGAACCCGCCTTCGACCTGAGCGTCACCGCCACCGATAAAACCCGTTTGCTGTACCTGCATGGCGGGCTGCACCTGGTGCGCAATCAGGATGGTACGGCGCGCAAACTGATGTCGACCGAGGGCACGTTGCTGGGCAATTTCGCCATCAACAACACGATCAAGACCCTCGATGACGTACCGCTGTTCGTCAACGAAGGCCCGAGTGCGGACAAGCTCAAGACCATTCGCAGTTCCGATTACCTGTCGTTCTGCTACGAGCAGCTACTCGGCCACAGCGACGGCTTGTGCATCTTCGGGCACGCGCTGGGCGAGCAGGACAGCCACATCATCCACGCCCTGCGCCTGGCAAAACCGCAGGTGCTGGCGATCTCGATTTATCCGCGCAGCAAGGCGTTCATCCAGCATCAGAAGCGGCATTACGCAAAGGTCTTTGAGGGGACGGGTGTGGAATTGCGGTTCTTTGATTCTAAGACCCATGGGCTTGGCAGCCCGAAGCTCACCGTGCCAGTTGAGGTCTGAGGCAAACACTGAACCTGTGGCGAGGGAGCTTGCTCCCGCTGGGCTGCGAAGCGGCCCCCTGCATGCTTTCAGGGTAAATCCGCTGGCAGGTTTTACGACTGCTGCGCAGTCGCGCCGGAGCAAGCTCCCTCGCCACAAAGAGCCTGACTGCTCATTCCTCGGCGCTATGCACCACCACCAGCAACTGCGCCTGCACCTCGCCCACCGAGCGGATCCGGTGCGGTTTCTGCGAGTTGAAGTGCAGCGCATCACCCCGATTGAGCAGCACTCGCTCACTGACGAAATCCACTTCCACCTGCCCTTCGTGGACGAACAGAAACTCTTCGCCCAAATGTTCCTTGAAGGTTTTGTCGGCAAATTCGCTTGGCGGATAAATGATGAACGGCAGCAGGTTACGTTCACTCACCTGATGGGCCAGTACGGCGTAACCCGGGTTGTCGTCGCTGGCGCCCAAAGGTTGCCGTTCGTGGCTACGCACCAGGCTGTAGCTGTCGACGCTGACGTTGTCCTCCGAGAACAATTCCTCGACCTTCACGTTCAACGCCTTGGCCAGTTTCAACGCAGCCGCTATCGATGGCGTGTTGAGCCCGCGTTCGACCTTCGACAGGTAACTCTTGGTCATGCCGGATTTCTCCGCCAGCGCCTCAAGGGTTACCCCAAGTTTTTTTCTTAATAATTTCAAACGGATAGACATGTGGAGCGATAAATCCATCAAGGAGGTGACGAATTGTCCTTGCTCATGACACAAAGTGTCATATAGCATCTTTCGTGTCATCTGCATGACTCAGCCAAAGAGGACACCGATATGGCCAAGACATTAGCACTGCCCAAAGATCAACTGGTCAAACAAGCGCTCAACCAGATGCAAAACACCCTCGCCGATAATACGTGGACCGACCGCCAAAAGCTGGCCCTGACCTGCCGTATTCTGTTCGAGAATGGCCATGACTCGGGTCTGGCCGGACAAATCACCGCCCGCGGCCCGCAACCTGGCACTTACTACACTCAACAACTGGGCCTGGGTTTCGACGAAATCACCGCGAGCAATCTGCTGCTGGTCAACGAAGACCTGGAAGTGCTCGAAGGCCACGGCATGCCCAACCCGGCCAACCGTTTTCACAGTTGGGTGTACCGCGCCCGGCCGGATGTGAACTGCATCATTCACACCCACCCGACCCATGTCGCCGCGTTGTCGATGCTGGAAGTGCCGCTGCAGATTTCCCACATGGACCTCTGCCCGCTCTACGACGACTGCGCGTTCCTCGAAGGCTGGCCCGGTGTGCCAGTCGGCAACGAAGAGGGCGAGTTGATCGCCGGTGCACTGGGCGACAAACGGGCGATCCTGCTTTCCCACCACGGCCAGTTGTCCACCGGCACCACCATCGAGGAGGCCTGTGTGATCGCGCAATTGATCGAACGCGCAGCCAGGTTGCAGTTGCTGGCGATGAGTGCCGGGACCATCAAGCCCATCATCCCTGAGCTTGGCCGTGAAGCCCACGACTGGATTGCCCGGCCGAAACGCCACGCCGCCGCTTTCAACTATTACGCCCGACAGAATCTGCGCCGACACGCCGATTGCCTGAACTGACCCCTGACCTTTTTTGAACGGAGAGACACCATGTCCAGCGCAACCATTCACGGCATCATCGGCTACACCATCACCCCGTTTACCGCCAACGGCGAAGGCGTTGATCTTGACGCGCTCGGGCGTTCCATCGACCGCTTGATCGATGGCGGCGTGCATGCCATCGCGCCACTGGGCAGCACCGGTGAAGGCGCTTACCTGAGCGACGCGGAGTGGGACCAGGTCGCCGAGTTCAGCATCAGGCAGGTGGCCAAACGCGTGCCGACCATTGTCAGTGTGTCCGACCTGACCACTGCCAAAGCGGTGCGCCGCGCACGCTTCGCCGAGGCCCACGGCGCCGACGTGGTGATGGTGCTGCCGACGTCCTACTGGAAGCTCAGCGAAGCAGAAATCCTCGCCCACTACCGCGCCATCGGTGACAGCATCGGCGTGCCGATCATGCTCTACAACAACCCGGCCACCAGCGGCACCGACATGTCGGTGGACCTGATCCTGCGCATCGTCAACGGCGTGGAAAACGTGACCATGGTCAAGGAGAGCACTGGCGACATTCAGCGCATGCATCAACTGCAACGCCTGGGCGAGGGCCAGGTGCCGTTCTACAACGGCTGCAACCCGCTGGCGCTGGAAGCCTTCGCGGCCGGGGCCAAAGGCTGGTGCACGGCGGCGGCGAACCTGATCCCGCAGCTCAACCTGGATTTGTACGAAGCGGTGTTGGCCAATGATCTGGGCAAGGCACGCGAGCTGTTCTATCGCCAGTTGCCGTTGCTCGATTTCATCCTCAAGGGTGGCTTGCCGGCGACGATTAAAGCGGGCTTGCGGGCGACCGATCTGGAAGTCGGAGATCCGCGGCTGCCGGTGTTCCCGCTGAGCGAGGCCGGTTGTGAACAACTGCAAGGGTTGCTCAAAGCCCTACGCTGATCTGCAACCCTGCACAGCCCTTTTGTAGGAGCTGGCTAGCCGGCGATAGCGTCATGTCAGACGACATCATCGTTGGATGTGCCGGCCCCATCGCTGGCAAGCCAGCTCCTACAGGGAGGTGCGGTGTTTTTAGAGTACCGGCAAGGTCTTGTCCTTGATCACTTTGCTCGGGCCGTTGGCCTTGACGCTGGCGATGCCTTTGTCCATGGCGGCGTCGGAGGAATACGATTCGCTGCTGCCGATGATCTCGTGATTGCCGGCCTTGAGATTGAAATAAGGATGGCCATCCTTGGTGGTTTTCTTTTCGTAGCGTTCATCCAGCGGGCTATTGGCCTGGACCGACGCGATGCCTTTGTCGGCTGCGGCGCGGGTGGTGTACAGCTCGCTGGTCAGAATGGTTTCGGCGTTCGCCGCTTTCAATACAAACCGGAATTGACCGGTGCTGCTCTTACTCACTTCGTACCATCCGGACATGCTGTTTCTCCTTGGCGATTGAGAGGTTGCGCGCTTCAGAGTAAAGACCAGCCTGCTGTTTCTGTCGCCTGTGTGGGCCCTATCGCTAGCAGGCTGGCTCCCACATTGGACTGATGTACACAAATCCACTGTGGGAGCCAGCCTGCTGGCGATGGGGCCTGTAAGTACGCTGAAACCTAATTGACTGAACGCTTCACCACCGACAACTCCGGAGCAGCCACCCGCCGCTGACTCAAATAGCGCGTACAACTCACCCGCAAGAACGAGGCGAAGTTCACCACCTCGCCGCGGTAGTCCATCACTTCTTCATACAGCTTGGCGATCAACTGGTTGGTGGTCATGCCGTCGACCCCGGCGATTTCGCTGAGGATGTCCCAGAACTGGTTCTCCAGGCGCAAGGTGGTCACCACCCCGCAGATGCGCAGCGAGCGGGAACGCGATTCGTAGAGAATCGGGTCCGCCTTGACGTAGAGCTCGCACATGACAGGTTCCTCGTTACAGCGTGATTTTGGTGCCCAGCAAACCGAGGAAACCGGCGAGCCAGTTCGGGTGCGCTGGCCAGGCCGGCGCCGTGGCCAGATTGCCTTGAACGTGGCCGTCCGTCACCGGGATATCGATAAACGTACCGCCGGCCAGACGCACTTCCGGGGCACAGGCCGGGTAAGCGCTGCACTCGCGCCCTTCGAGAACCCCGGCCGCCGCCAGCAATTGCGCGCCGTGGCACACAGCGGCAATCGGTTTGCCGGCCTTGTCGAAATCGCGCACCAGCTCCAGGACTTTTTCGTTCAGGCGCAGGTACTCCGGCGCACGACCGCCCGGGATCAGCACCGCGTCGTAATCTGCTGCCTTGACCTTGGCGAAGTCGAAATTGAGGGCAAACAAGTGACCCGGTTTCTCACTGTAGGTCTGGTCGCCTTCGAAGTCATGGATGGCCGTGCGCACGGTCTGGCCGGCGGTTTTGTCGGGACACACCGCGTGAACGGTATGGCCGACCATCAACAGCGCCTGAAACGGCACCATCACTTCGTAGTCTTCGACGTAATCGCCGACCAGCATCAGAATTTTTTTAGCGGCCATGGGGAGGACTCCTCTGGGAAACGTGGGCATGCAGGAGTATTCAAGGTAGTCCTTATCCGCGGGGGTGGGTAATAACCGACTACTACGGACACTGCGCTTTTGTGGCGAGGGAGCTTGCTCCCGCTGGGCTGCGAAGCGGCCCCTTGCGTCTTTTTTTGAGAAAGCGTGCGCAGGTTTGACGACTGCTGCGCAGCCGAGCGGGAGCAAGCTCCCTCGCCACAAGAGCTTCGCTCCCAACTGTACGGATAACTCTGCGCCTAGCTGTAACAGCGCGAACACCACGGTTTATGGCTAGATGAAAGCACTTCCAATAACCCACAATTTCGGTCGCCATCATGTCCTCCCGCGAAAACACCGGCATGGCCTTGGGCCTGCTCGGCGTCGTCATCTTCAGCCTCACCCTGCCCTTCACACGCATCGTCGTGCAGGAACTCCATCCGCTGCTCAATGGCCTTGGCCGCGCATTGTTCGCAGCGGTTCCGGCGGCGTTGCTGTTGCTGTGGCGCCGGGAAAAGTGGCCGACCTGGAAACAGATCAAAGGCCTGAGCCTGGTGATTGCCGGGGTGATTCTCGGTTTTCCGGTGTTGTCAGCCTGGGCCATGCAAACCTTGCCGGCGTCCCACGGTGCATTGGTCAACGGCTTGCAGCCGCTGTGCGTGGCGCTGTACGCCGCGTGGTTGTCCCATGAACGTCCATCGAAAGCCTTCTGGGCCTACGCCGCGTTGGGCAGTGCGCTGGTGCTCGGTTACGCGCTGATCAGCGGCGCCGGCAGCATTCAGGCGGGCGATTTGCTGATGCTCGGTGCGATTGCCGTGGGTGGCCTGGGTTATGCCGAGGGTGGCCGATTGGCCAGGGAAATGGGCGGCTGGCAGGTGATCTGCTGGGCGCTGGTGCTGTCGACGCCGCTGTTGATCGGCCCGGTGGTGTATCTGGCGCTGCAGCATCAGGGCGAGATTTCCGCCAAGACCTGGTGGGCTTTCGGTTACGTTTCGCTGTTTTCGCAGTTCATCGGCTTCTTTGCCTGGTACGCCGGGTTGGCCATGGGTGGCATCGCCCGGGTCAGTCAGATCCAGTTGCTGCAGATTTTTTTCACCATCGCCTTTTCGGCGCTGTTCTTTGGGGAACACGTCGAGCCGGTGACATGGTTGTTTGCCGGCGGTGTGATTGTGACGGTGATGCTGGGGCGCAAGACCGCCGTCAAACCCGCCCGCGTCGCCACCGCCTGAACCTGTAGGAGCCGGTTTGCTGGCGATGGCGCCCTCAAGATCGCCATCGCCAGCAAGCCGGCGCCTGCAAGGGATCAGAGATAGCCGTCGGCCCGCAACAGTGTTTCCAGGCAATGCTCGCTGATGTGATAGAAATCCTTGAGTTCCTGGATCTTCGTCAGCAGCTGGGCCGGGTCAACCGGTTCGGCGCGTTTGACCGCCAGGATCATCTTGTTCTTGTTGGTGTGGTCCAGTGAGATGAACTCGAACACCTTGGTTTCGTAACCGCAGGCCTCAAGGAACAGCGCACGCAAACTGTCGGTGACCATTTCCGCCTGCTGGCCCAGGTGCAAGCCGTATTGCAGCATCGGCTTGAGCAGCGCCGGGCTCTGGATTTGCAGGCGGATCTGCTTATGGCAGCACGGCGAGCACATGATGATCGACGCCCCGGAGCGGATGCCGGTGTGGATGGCATAGTCGGTGGCGATGTCGCAGGCGTGCAGCGCGATCATCACGTCCAGCTCGCTCGGCGCCACGCTGCGCACGTCGCCGCACTTGAACACCAGCCCCGGATGCTCAAGCTTGGCGGCCGCCGCGTTGCACAGGGTGACCATGTCTTCACGCAGCTCGACGCCGGTCACTTCGCCTTCGGCGTTCAGGGTGTTGCGCAGGTAATCGTGAATGGCGAAGGTCAGGTAACCCTTGCCCGAGCCGAAGTCCGCAACGCGCACCGGTTTGTCCAGCGCCAGCGGCGATGAGGTCAGCGCATGGCTGAACACTTCGATGAACTTGTTGATCTGCTTCCACTTGCGCGACATCGCCGGAATCAGCTCGTGCTTGCTGTTGGTCACGCCGAGGTCGGCGAGGAACGGTCGGCTCAAATCCAGAAAACGGTTTTTCTCGCGGTTGTGCTCAGCGGATGGCACTTCACGCAATTGCTGAGGTTTGCTCATGAACAGCGAAGGCTTGCCCTTTTTGCTGTATTCGAGCTGGGCTTCGTCGGTCAGCGCCAACAAATGCGCATTTTTGAACGACGTCGGCAGCAGCTCGGCAATGCTCGCCACGCCTTCGGCCAGCGGCAGGTTCTTGGTGATGTCACGGGTTTTGTAGCGATAGACGAAGGACAGGCAAGGCTGCGTCTTGACCGTCACCGGTTTGATGATAATCCGCTGCAGATCGGTTTCATCGCCCACGTACTTGGCCAGCACCAGTTTGATGAAGGCGTTTTGCTCGAGGCTGCTTTGCAGCAGGTCGATGAACCGGGCGTGATGATCCGGCGCGAGGCTGGCGGGAGTGGCGGTGACAGACATGAAAAAACGGCCTCAGGCGGGCGGATCGAGAATGGCGGGTATTTTAGGGGGGATGGCGTGCGACGGCACGGCTAATTTCCCGAACGGCAAAGAATCTGTGGCGAGGGATTGTCAGTGAGATCAGCCCAACACCACCAACCGGTTCGGCAACTCATTTCGCACATGCGTCACTGGCACATGCACCTTGAGCAACTCACCGCATGCCTCGACGCAACTGACAAACCCTTGCAGCGTCTGCCCCTGCCGCACCTGCTGGGTGAACGCGGCGACAATCGCGTCCCAGTTCTTATTGTCGAGGCGGCTGGAAATGCCCTCGTCCACCAGGATCTCCACGTAGCGCTCGGCTTCAGAGACAAAAATCAGAATGCCGGTGCTGCCTTCAGTGTGGTGCAGGTTCTGCTCCAGGAACTGCCGGCGCGCCAGGTTCGAGGCGCGCCAGTGACGGACCGAGCGCGGGATCAGGTGGGTGGTGACTTTCGGCAACCGGAACACCAGGCACAACACGATGAAGGAAATCCACTGCACCATCAGCAGGCTGTGCAGGGTCAGCCAGCCCGTCAGGTAATGCACGATCCCCGGCACCACCAGCGCCAGCAGGCTGGCCCACAGCAGCGGGATGTACGCATAGTCGTCGGCGCGGGCCGCGAGCACGGTCACCAGTTCGGCGTCGGTGTCACGCTCGACCCGGGCAATCGCTTCGGCGACTTTACGTTGTTCGTGTTCAGTCAGTAGTGCCATGTTGTGAAATGCCTGCTCATTTGTGTTGTTACCAACCGCCGGACGAACCACCGCCGCCGAAACTGCCACCGCCGCCGCTGAAGCCCCCGCCGCCGCCACCGCCAAAACCGCCGCCGCCGAAACCACCACCGGAGCCGCCTGAACCGCCCCGGCCGGCGGGAAGAATACCGAGCATCTGGCCAACAAACACAGTCAGGATGAACAACAGAACCAAAAACACGAACAGCCCCGGATGCCGCGAGACGAAATCATCACTCGGATCGCCGGTGGATTCATACACGGTCGACGGTTCGTCCAGCGGATTTCCGCCCAACACCACCAGCATCGCCGCGACACCATCGCTGATGCCCTTGCTGAAATGGCCGGTCTTGAACGCGGGGGTGATGACCTGATGGATGATCACCGAACTCTGCGCATCGGTCAGGCGATCTTCCAGGCCATAGCCGACTTCGATACGCAGTTTTCGCTCATCCCGCGCGACGATCAGTAGCGCGCCGTTGTTCTTGTCTTTCTGCCCGATGCCCCAGTGGCGCCCCAGTTGATAGCCGAAGTCGGCAATGTCAGTGCCTTGCAAATCCGGCAACGTTACGACCACCAGTTGCTCACCGGTGGCTTTTTCGTGGGCCTGAAGCTGTTGCGTCAGTTGCTCACGCACCACCGGTTCGATCATCCCGGCGTTGTCCACCACCCGACCGGTCAGTTCAGGGAACTTCAATTCGGCTTGGGCCGCCAGGGCAAATACCCACAGCAACAGCACCAGGCCAGCTTTCAAGACGCGCATGTGCAACCTCGCCCGTGGTGACGCACCGATCAGAATTTAACTTCGGGCGGTTTTTCCGAACCCGGCGTGGCTTCGAAGGTTTCGCGTACCTGCAAGTCGCTGTACATCACGCTGTGCCAAAGCCGACCGGGAAAGGTGCGGATCTCGGTGTTGTATTTCTGCACCGCCAGAATGAAATCCCGCCGGGCCACGCTGATGCGGTTTTCGGTGCCTTCAAGCTGCGATTGCAGGGCGAGAAAATTCTGGTTGGCCTTGAGGTCCGGATAGCGTTCGGACACCACCATCAACCGGCTCAAGGCACCGCTGAGCTGATCCTGAGCCTGTTGGTACTGCTTGAGTTTTTCCGGGTTATCGAGGGTTGAGGCGTCGACCTGAATCGAGGTCGCCTTGGCCCGGGCCTCGATCACGGCGGTGAGGGTTTCCTTTTCATGGGCGGCGTAGCCCTTGACGGTTTCCACCAGGTTGGGGATCAGGTCGGCGCGCCGCTGATACTGGTTTTGCACCTGGCCCCAGGCAGCCTTGGCCTGTTCGTCGAGGGTCGGAATGTTGTTGATACCGCAGGCGGTCAGCAACGTGGCGAGCACCAATAACGTGGCAACTTGCAGGCTCGACCGGTAGGACTGTCGTACATTCATATCAGTGATGCTCCCTTCACAGGCATGGAAAAAACAACCGGCGACCCTCTCGGCCGGCTCTTGGGGCATAATCGGCCGCGCCACTGGATTGCATCGGGGCAATGGGCTAAAAGATGCCCTGCGCAAACAACCGTATCCGGCATTTTTTGCACCGGTACCCGAACAACAATAGTCGCTCCCTAAATTTTGGCTGGCCGGCGTGTACATCGCCGTTTGGGCCCTTGAGAAAACTATTCATGAATAAGCTGTGTTTGCTGGGCCTGCTCGTCAGCCTGGCCAGTCATAACGTATTGGCCGCCACGACGCCCGCACCTCTGGAGAACAAGGAAGCCTTCGTCAGCAACCTGATGAAGCAAATGACCCTCGATGAAAAAATCGGCCAGCTGCGCCTGATCAGCATCGGCCCGGAAATGCCCCGGGAGATGATCCGCAAGGAAATTGCAGCGGGCAACATCGGCGGCACGTTCAACTCGATCACACGCCCGGAAAACCGTCCGATGCAGGACGCGGCCATGCGCAGCCGCTTGAAGATCCCGATGTTCTTCGCCTATGACGTGATCCACGGCCACCGCACCATTTTCCCGATCCCGCTGGCCCTGGCGTCGAGCTGGGACATGGACGCCATCGGCCTGTCCGGGCGTATCGCCGCCAAGGAAGCCGCGGCTGACAGCCTCGACATCACCTTCGCGCCGATGGTCGACATCTCCCGCGACCCGCGTTGGGGCCGCACCTCCGAAGGCTTCGGCGAAGACACGTACCTGGTGTCGCGCATTGCCGGGGTGATGGTCAAGGCGTTCCAGGGTGCTAGCGCCAATGCGGCCGACAGCATCATGGCCAGCGTCAAGCACTTCGCCCTGTACGGCGCGGTCGAGGGTGGTCGCGACTACAACGTGGTCGACATGAGCCCGGTCAAGATGTACCAGGATTACCTGCCGCCGTACCGCGCGGCGATTGATGCCGGTGCCGGCGGCGTGATGGTTGCGCTGAACTCGATCAACGGCGTGCCAGCCACCGCCGACACCTGGCTGATGAACGACCTGTTGCGCAAGGAATGGGGCTTCAAGGGCCTGGCCGTCAGTGACCACGGGGCGATTTTCGAGCTGATCAAACACGGCGTCGCGCGCGATGGCCGTGAAGCGGCGAAGCTGGCGATCAAGGCCGGCATCCACATGAGCATGAACGACACCTTGTACGGCAAGGAACTGCCGGGCTTGCTGAAGTCCGGCGAGATCCAGCAGAGCGACATCGACAACGCCGTGCGTGCGGTGCTCGACGCCAAGTACGACATGGGCCTGTTCAAGGACCCGTACCTGCGCATCGGCAAGGCCGAGGATGATCCGGCCGACACCTACGCCGACAGCCGCCTGCACCGCGCCGAGGCCCGCGACGTCGCGCGTCGCAGCCTGGTGCTGCTGAAGAACCAGAACGAAACCCTGCCGCTGAAGAAAACCGCGAAAGTGGCCCTGGTCGGTCCATTGGCCAAGGCGCCGATCGACATGATGGGCAGTTGGGCCGCCGCCGGTCGCCCGGCGCAATCGGTGACCCTGTTCGATGGCATGAGTGCCGCGCTGGGCGATAAATCGACCCTGATCTACGCCCGTGGCGCCAACATCACCAGCGACAAGAAGGTCCTCGACTACCTGAACTTCCTCAACTTCGATGCCCCGGAAGTGGTCGATGACCCGCGCCCGGCGAACGTGTTGATCGATGAAGCGGTAAAAGCCGCCAAGGATGCTGACGTGGTGGTCGCGGCGGTGGGTGAGTCCCGTGGCATGTCCCATGAATCGTCGAGCCGCACCGATCTGAACATCCCGGAAAACCAGCGTGAGCTGATCCGCGCCCTGAAAGCCACCGGCAAACCGCTGGTGCTGGTGTTGATGAACGGCCGCCCGCTGTCGATTCTCGAAGAGAAGGAACAGGCCGACGCGATCCTGGAAACCTGGTTCAGCGGCACCGAAGGCGGCAACGCCATTGCCGACGTGCTGTTCGGCGACTACAACCCGTCGGGCAAACTGCCGATCACCTTCCCGCGCTCGGTCGGCCAGATTCCGACCTACTACAACCACCTGAGCATCGGCCGGCCGTTCACGCCAGGCAAGCCGGGCAACTACACCTCGCAGTATTTCGACGACACCACCGGTCCCCTGTTCCCGTTCGGTTTCGGCCTGAGCTACACCGATTTCAGCCTGAGCGACATGGCCTTGTCCTCGACCACGCTGAACAAGACCGGCAAGCTCGACGCCAGCGTCACGGTGAAAAACACCGGCAAGCGTGACGGCGAAACCGTGGTGCAGCTGTACATCCAGGACGTGACCGGCTCGATGATTCGCCCGGTCAAGGAACTGAAGAACTTCCAGAAAGTGCTGCTCAAGGCGGGCGAACAGAAGGTCCTGCACTTCACCATCACCGAGGATGACCTGAAGTTCTTCAACAGCCAGCTCAAGTACGCGGCTGAACCGGGCAAGTTCAATGTGCAGATCGGCCTGGATTCACAGGACGTGACGCAGCAGAGTTTTGAGTTGCTGTAACCCGACACATCACGACCCTCTGTAGGAGCTGGCTTGCCAGCGATGGCGGTTTAATATTCAACGAAGATGTTGAATGCTATGGCCCCATCGCTGGCAAGCCAGCTCCTACAAGGGCATCGCGTAATATCCAGCGAAGATGTTGAATGCTATGGCCCCATCGCTGGCAAGCCAGCTCCTACAGTGGTTTGTGGGTGTTCAGGAATTCGGATCAACCCCGTCGATCCAGCAGATTCACCACCAACCGGTCCACCCATCCCCACACCCGCTGCTTGATCCGCCGCCACAGCGGTCGGCGTCGCCATGCTTCAAGGCTGACTTCCTGGCTGAGCGCGAAGTCCTTCTCGAAACTCGCCGCCACGTCCCGGGTCAGTCCGGGGTCCAGTGCCTCGAGGTTGGCTTCCAGGTTGAAGCGCAAATTCCAGTGATCGAAGTTGCACGAGCCGATGCTGACCCAGTCGTCGATCAACACCATTTTCAGGTGCAGGAAACACGGTTGGTATTCGTAGATCTGCACCCCGGCCTTGAGCAGGCGCGGATAGTAGCGATGCCCGGCGTAGCGCACGGACGGGTGATCGGTGCGTGGCCCGGTCAGCAGCAGGCGCACATCGACGCCGCGACCAGCCGCACGACGCAATGAGCGACGGACTTTCCAGGTCGGCAGAAAGTACGGCGTGGCCAGCCAGATGCGCTTCTGGCCGCTGTTCAGTGCACGAATCAACGACTGCAGAATGTCGCGGTGCTGGCGGGCGTCGGCGTAGGCAACGCGGCCCATGCCCTCGCCCATCGACGGCACCCGAGGCAAACGCGGCAAGCCGAAATGCGCGGCGGGTTTCCAGGCGCGGCGATGGCGGTTGGCGATCCATTGGCGGTCGAACAACAGTTGCCAGTCGAGCACCAGCGGGCCGCTGATTTCCACCATCACTTCGTGCCATTCACTGACGTCTTCACCCGGCGTCCAGAACTCATCGGTGACGCCAGTACCCCCGACCACCGCCATGCTCTGATCGACCAGCAACAGTTTGCGGTGATCGCGGTAAAAATTGCCGACCCAGCGCCGCCAGTTCAGGCGATTGTAGAAACGCAATTCGACCCCGGCCGCCATCAGCCGCTGGCGCAAGGTCAGGGTGAACGCGAGGCTGCCGTAATCATCGAACAGGCAACGCACCCGCACACCGCGCTCGGCTGCCTGGACCAGCGCCTGGACCATGGCCTCGGCACAGGCGCCCGCCTCCACCAGGTACAACTCCAGTTCGACCTGCTCCTTGGCACGGGCAATCGCCACCAGCATGCGCGGGAAAAATTGCGGACCGTCGATCAGCAGTTCGAAGTGGTTGCCTTCACGCCACGGAAAAATGGCCCCTGCCATGTCAACGCGCCGTAAAAATCAGCACCGCACCCACCGGCACCGACAGGCTGATGGCCGACAAACCGGCGACCTTGCGCAACGCTTCCAGACCCGGCGCCAGGTCAAAGTCTTCGGCATTGATCACCAGCGGTTCCAGCGTCACCACCTGGAAGCGCCGGTCATCCAGGCGCGTGGCCAGCAGTTCGGCGTCGTAGGTGTGTTGCTTGCCGTGGAGGTCGACAGTCAGCGGCAGCCGCAACTCCAGTTGCGCACCGGGCGCGAGGTCATTGATGGGCCGCAGGTCGATTTGCGTGGTGATCAGCGCTTCGGGAAATTTGTCGATCTCGAACAGGTTGTTACGCATGCGCTCATCACGCAGCGGGATGCCGCTGTTGATCGAATCCAGCTCGACTTCAACCTGCGCCAGGCCTTTGGGATCGACTTTGCCGTGCAGCACCAGAAAGCGCTGCACTTCGGAAACATTGGCGTTTTTGGTGCTGACGAACGACAGCCGCGAAGACTCGCCGTCCAGATACCAGTTGGCCTGGGCCGACAGCGAAGCGCCGGCCAACAGCAGTAAAGCAAGGGTTTGGGTGACTGACCGCTTGGACATAGAGACTCGTGGGGGCAAGTAAACCTGTGCTGAACCTTAACCGGCCTGTCACAGGTTGCAAGAAATGTGTTGCCTTGAGTCTCTAAACCAAAACAAGTTCCACTCAGGCCATCGCCTGCTGCACATGACCAATGGTCGTGGCCAGGCTGTTGAGGTGCAGGCTCAGCACCCGCTCCACCGGAGCCTGATCCATCGGCCAGTGCAGCGCCATGCTGCCGACCAGTCGGCCATCGGCACGGATCGGCAAGGCCACTGCGCGAATCAGGAACGGCAAGCGCACGGGGTACTCCCAGTAACCTTCGGTGCGTTGGCCAAAGCCTTGGTGCAATACCGTTTGCGAGGCATTGAACAGTGTTTCGTCGCTCAACCGTTCACGCTCGGCCAGGCGCTGCACTTCATGGCTGTCCAGTTCCCCCAGACAAGCCCGACCCATGGCCGAATGAAACAGGCTGGCGTGCTGGCCGACGATCTGGCAATTGTTTGGGTACCGTTTGCGCAGCACCGTGGGAATGGCACTTTCCATGACCTCGATCCGCTCGCCGTCGAAGCACGACAGGTCCACCACCAGCCCGGTGCGTTCGCTCAACTCCAGCAACAACGGCGCAGCGTTTTCCACCAGTCGTCGCTTGAAGCGTTGCTGGCTGTCGCCAAACAAACGCTTGGCGCATAAACGGTAACGCCGGTCGCTCAAGCCGCGGTAGATCCAGCCCTGCTCCTGCAAGGTCAACAGCATGCGCGACACGGTGGCCTTGGGCAGGCGCGTCAGGTAATGCAGTTCCTCCAGCCCCAACGCCTGATGCTCGCCCAGCAGTTCGACGATCGCCAACGCACGCTCGACCGAACGCACGCTGCCGGTTTCTGCCTTGGTCTCCATCGGTTCGATCTCCCTCAGCCGGAATGGACGCTCGCTTGCTCTTTTTTCAAAGTACAGCAAGATGCGCGCCGCCCCCAAAGGCTCAGGCGTTTTGCAGACAACCGGGTGGCCGACGCTTGACCCACTGGGTCAGCTGCTCGTGGGCATACGCCAGTTGTAGCACCGCGAAGTCAGCCTGGGCCGGGCCAATGATTTGCAGGCCCATCGGCAGGCCGCCCGGGCTGAAACCCACGGGGACGTTCATGCTCGGCAACCCGGCCAGGGTCGGCCCGATGACGACTTCCATCCAGCGGTGGTAAGTGTCCATGCTCTGCCCGCCAACGACGCGCGGCCAGGGTGTTTGTGCATCAAAAGGAAACACTTGGGCGGTGGGCAGCAACAGGAAGTCGTAACGTTCGAACAGCTCGTTCAACGCCCGATACCAGTCGCTACGGTTGACCGAAGCCTGATAGACATCCGCTGCCGTCAGGCGCAGCCCGCCTTCGACTTCCCATTGCGCTTCGGGTTTGAGCTGCTCGCGTTTCTGTGGGTCGGCGTACAACGCACCGAGGCTGCCTTGCACCAGCCAGTGGCGATGGGTCAGCCAGGTTTGCCACAGGCGCTCCATGGAGAAATCCGGCTGACACGCTTCGACCTTGCAACCCAGGGCCGCGAAGTCCTGCAGCGCCGATTCGCACAGGCTCATCACACCGGGGTCCATGGGCAGATAACCGTTGTAGTCCCCCAGCCATCCCACGCGGACCTCGCTGAAATCCTGCACCAGTGATTGATGGAAAATTGCCGGGTCCTGCGTCTGCGACAACGGTACGCGGGAGTCGTAACCGGCCTGCGTCCCGAGCAACCGAGTGACATCGGTGACCGTGCGGCCCATCGGCCCTTCAGTCGCCAGTTGCTGGACAAACACCTCCGGCTGCGGACCGTGCGGCACGCGGCCTTGGGACGGGCGAAAACCGAAGACGTTGTTGAACGCCGCCGGGTTGCGCAGCGAGCCCATCATGTCGCTGCCGTCGGCCACCGGCAGCATGCGCAACGCCAGCGCCACCGCCGCCCCGCCGCTGCTGCCACCGGCGGCCAGCGCCGGATCGTAGGCGTTGGTGGTGGTGCCGAACACGCTGTTGTAGGTGTGCGAACCGAGGCCGAATTCCGGGACGTTGCTCTTGCCGATGATGATCGCCCCGCAGTCACGCACCCGCGCCACGCTGATGGCGTCGTGTTTCGGGACTTGCCCGGCAAACAGCGGCGAGCCCATGGTGGTGCGCAAACCGGAAGTGGCGGCCAGGTCTTTGACCGCTTGCGGCATGCCGTGCATCCAGCCACGGGACTGGCCCTGATCCAACTGCCGGTCGCAGGCGTCGGCCTCCGCCAGCAATTGATCGTCCGCACGCAGCGACACCAGCGCATTGACCTGCGGATTGAAGCGCTCGATTTGCGCCAGGTACGCCTGCATCACCTCGCGGCAAGACACCTGCCGCCCATGGATGGCCCGGGACAGCGCATCGGCGTCCATTTCAACAATTGGATTGATGCTCAAGGTTTCACCTCAAGGTTGAGTTCGACAGATCGCTTTGCCCGTGGAGCTTCCTGCATGCAGTAAGTCCCCAATAGCGTCAGCAGGCAAGCGAACAACACGTAGAACGACGGCGCCACCGGTGTCGCCAATACCTTGCTCAGCCAGGTGACGATCAACGGCGCAAAACCGCCAAAGACCATGACCGCCACGTTGTAGGCCACTGATACCCCGGTGGAGCGCACTTCAATCGGAAACTGCTCGGCCAGCGCGGTCGGTGCCGGGCCGAAAAAACCGCCAATCGCGCTGCACAGCAACAGTTGCATCACCAGCAAGCGCTCGATGGAAGGTGCTGCCGCGACCCACACGTAAAGCGGATACACCATCACGAAAAACGCCAGGGTGAAGGCCATCAATACCGGGCGTCGGCCCAGGCGATCCGACAGTGCACCGGACAATGGAATGATCACCGTCATCAGCGCCACGGCGAGCATTTGCACCAACAACACTTGGTCCAGCGGCAAGCCAAGATTCTTGTGGGCGAACGTCGGCATGTTCACCAGCACCACGTAGAACGACACGGTCGCACCACACGCCAGGCCCATCGACACCAGAATGGCGCGGCGATGTTCGCGGATCACTTGCATCAAGCTCGGGCTGGCGCCTTTGGCCTGTTTGCGCGCTTCAAGAAACGCCTCCGGTTCCTCCATGTGCTTGCGAATCCACAAGCCCACCGGGCCGATCAACAAGCCGATCATGAACGGGATCCGCCAGCCCCAGCTGTCCAGTGCCTCGGGGGTCAACAGGTGGGTGAACAACGCCACCATGCCCGCGCCGGAAAACACCGCCAGGCACTGCCCGACCAATTGCCACGAGCCGTACAAACCCTTGCGATGCGCGGGCGCACTTTCCACCAGGAACGCCGTGGCGCTGGCGTATTCGCCGCCCGTGGCGAAGCCTTGCAGCATGCGTGCAACCACGATCAGCAACGGTGCGCCCATGCCGATCGCGGCGTAGTTCGGCGCGAAGGCGATCAGGGCGATGGACACGGTCATCAGGCGGATGATCATCTGCATCGCTGCCTTGCGGCCTTTGCGGTCCGAGTACATGCCCAACAGAATGCCGCCCACCGGGCGCATGAAGAAGCCGACGCCGAAGGTCGCCAGCGCCATCAGCAACGATGCGTATTCGTCTTCAGACGGGAAAAATTGCCGGGCGATGATGCTCGCCAGAAAGCCGTAAACGATGAAGTCATACCATTCCAGCGCGTTACCGATAACGGCGGCGACCACCTGCCGGGTGCGCGAAACGCCAGTGCTCGAAGTCTGCATGGGAACTCTCCAAAAACCTGATGGGTAACGGCGGGCACGCCAGCGCGCGCCCGGTCCAGCGGCAGTAGAAAGAGAGGAAATCAGGCAGGCTTGAGCCAGCTCTCGGTCAGCGCACCCCAGTACGCAGCGCCGGTCAGCAGGATGTCATCGTTGAAGTCATACGCGGGGTTATGCACCATCGGCCGCGACACGCCATTGCCGATGAACAGGTAGGCACCGGGGCAACGTTGCAGCATCCAGGCGAAGTCTTCGCTGCCCATGAGTTTGGGCGTGTTGCCGTCCACCGCATCGGCGCCCACCAACTCGACACCCACCTGGCAGGCGAACTCGGTTTCGGCGGCGTGGTTGACCAGTACCGGATAAGCCGGGCGATGTTCGATTGTCGAACTGCAACCAAAACTCTTAGCCTGAGATTCGATGATCGCACGCACGCGGTCGAGGGTCTGCTCACGCACCTGGGCGTTCAGCGCGCGCAGGCTCAGGCGCAGGATGGCCTGTTGTGGAATCACGTTGGCTGCTTCCCCGGCCTGCAATGCGCCGACCGTCACCACAGCGGCCTGCTGCGCATCGATGTTGCGCGCGACCACCGTTTGCAACGCCATCACCACGCTCGCCGCCGCCACCAGCGGATCGACCGCCAGATGCGGCATCGAACCATGGCCGCCAACACCTTCAATGGTGACGGTGAGCAAATCCTGCGAGGCCATCATCGGCCCTACTCGAAAACCCAAATGACCGGCAGGCAGGCCCGGCATGTTGTGCATGCCGAACAGCGCATCGCAGGGGAAACGTTCGAGCAAGCCATCGGCGAGCATCGCTTCGGCGCCACCCTGGCCTTCTTCGGCCGGTTGGAAAATCAGGGTCAGGGTGCCGTCGAACTGACGGGTTGCCGCCAGATAACGTGCGGCGCCCAGCAACATGGTGGTGTGACCGTCATGCCCGCAAGCGTGCATGCATCCCTGATGCTGGCTGCTGTACGTGGCGCCGGTATTTTCGATGATCGGCAGTGCGTCCATGTCCGCCCGAATCCCGAGTTTGCGCGGGCTGCTGCCGTTGCGCAGGATACCGACCACGCCAGTCTTGCCGATGCCGGTATGCACCTCGTAGCCCCACGCTTCGAGGGATCTGGCCACCAGTGCCGAGGTGCGGTTTTCCTCGAAGCCGAGTTCGGGGTGGGCATGGATGTCCTGGCGGGTGGCGTGCAGGTCGCTGGCCACGTCGCTGAGCCAGGCGAGAATGTGCTGATGTCGGGTCATGACGATTGTCCTCGGGCCGGGTGAATTCCCGTTCTTTTTGTTCGTTTTGATTTCGCGACACATCAAGGCAGGTCGCGCTCACCGCCAGATAACCGCGAGTCGCGCGTGAGGACAATCGAATGTGGTTCCACGGTGTGGAACCTGATGGCCGTCGATCTCACTGGCGGCCCCTTGTGGCGAGGGAGCTTGCTCCCGCTGCGCTGCGAAGCAGCGCCAAAAACCTGCAACCGCGGTACGTCTGATTCACCGGGTTGCTGACTTTGCGACTGCTGCGCAGCCGGGCGGGAGCAAGCTCCCTCGCCACAAAAAGCATCGCCGCAGTCAGGGGGATAAGCGGCAGCCTTGGTGTTCGCCGATCCAGGCGGCGCTGTTGCTGCGGCCCATGCCGCTGACGGTGATGCGCTTGCTGGCAGTGTCATCGGTAAAGCCGCTGGTGGGCAGCCACTGTTTCACATAGCCACGGCAATACTCGGCGTCGTTGTTCATCACATACCGGCACGAGCAATATTCCTTGGCGGTGTAGGCGCTGATGATGTCGGGGAATGCCCACAGTGCGACCCGCTCATGCCAGATCCAGCCAAGCAAGGCGAGCAGCAGGATCAACAACAATGAGCTGATCGGTCGACGCCTGATGAAACCACTCATGGCTGCCCCTTCCCGGCAAAAGCCTTCAGCGCGAGCTTGAGCATTTCGTTGTGCCGGTAGCGGCCGTCACGGTCATCGCCGTAGCGCACGATCACCAGGTTTTCGCTGGGGATCACGTACATCGCCTGCCCCCAATGGCCCAGCGCCGCGAACGTATCGACGGGGGCATCGGGCCAGGGTTGCGCGGCGCTATCTACCGCACGATTGAGCCACCAGTGGCCGCCGGGGACCGCCTCATCCTGATGGGCGCGGTAGTGGTCGAACGGTTCACGATTGAAAGCGACCCAATCCTTGGGCAGCAATTGCCTGTCGCCCCAGCGACCGTCGCGGGCCATCAGTAAACCGACCCGCGCCAGATCCCGCGCGGTGAGGTAGGCGTACGAGGACGCGACGAACGTGCCCGTGGCATCGGTTTCCCAAACCGCGTGGCGAATGCCCAGCGGCTCGAACAATGCTGTCCATGGAAAGCCCCCATAGCGATTTGCACCGACGATGGTTTTCAGCGCGGCGGACAACAGATTGCTGTCGCCGCTGGAGTAGCGAAACGCCTGGCCCGGCGCCGCGTATCGGTGGTGACCGGCGGTGAATGCCGCCATGTCTTGGTGGCCTCGGGTGTAGAGCATGGCCACCACCGACGATTTCAACGGCGCGTATTCGCAGTCTTCCTGCCAGTCGATGCCAGAGGCCCAATGCAGCAAGTCGGCCATGGTCATGTCCGGGTGTTTTTTCAGTGGCGGGTAAAACTTCTGCACCGGGTCTTGCAGCTTGAACAAGCCTTCGCCGTAGGCCACGCCGAGGACCGTGGCCATCAGGCTTTTACTGATGGACCAGGTCAGGTGCGGCGTCTCGGCGGAGGTTGGGCCGGCGTAGCGTTCGTAGATCAACTGGCCGTCGCGGATCACCAGCAAGGCATCGGTGCGGATGCCTTGACGGGTGGTGTCGTTGCGCGTTGGAAATGCGTAGCTCTCCAGAATGTTAAGCGCTGGACCGGTGACGGTCGGGCCGGTTGACCATTGTTCGGCGGGCCAGTTTTCAGCGTGGACCGAGAGGCTGAATAGCAGCAGGAAAAACAGCGACAGGCCTTTGGGCATGGCGGGGCTCTTGGAAGTGAACCTGCTGAGCCTAGCCGAGGTTGATGACAGTTCCGGGACTTGTGTTGTCAATGAGGCCGTCATCGCTGGCAAGCCAGCTCCTACAGGATCTGCGTCGTACACAATATTTCACTCACCTGAAATCCCTGTAGGCGCTGGCTTGCCAGCGATGAGGCCCGTCAGATCGCCGCCAATGCCTTGGCAAGACGCTTAGCCCTGGCCCCCGCCGCCAGATCCATGACCGCCTGATCCCGTTGCCACATCGTCGCCCACTCCGACGGTCCCTCGGCCAGCGCTTGATTGACCTCAGCCTTGAGCCCCTCGAACTGCGCAAACAATCCACCGAGCAACACATGCCCGGCCGGATGATTCGGTGCCTGCCGACTGGCCTCCGCACACCCAGCCAGCAACGCCAGCAAGCGCAACTGCAGATTCTGCGGCCAATCACAGTCCTGACCAACGCCATACAGCCACGCCGTCATGGCACTCAGCACATAGACATCTTCCAGGGTGCGGAACGGTTTGACGTACGCGTCCCAGCCATCCCCCGCCAGCAGTTCACACAACGCGTTATCCAGAAACAAGCGACCATGACTGATATCCGGCATCAACGGCATCGGCGGCAGCTTTTCCACCCGCACACCGGGCTCATCGGGATAGGCCACCGTCAGACTCAAGCGCGGATCGTCGCCAGGTTGCTCGCTGCGAGCAGCGATCAGCAGCCAGTCGGCGGCATCGCCAGCGGTGACGAAATCCTTGCGCCCACTCACGCGCAAACCGCTCAGGCGGGTTTGCATGTCGGCCGGGCGCAGGCTGCGTTGCTCAGTGGCGCACAGGGCGCCGAGGCTTGATGGCGCGCTTGGCCAAAGCATGCGCAATGCCGCCTGATACCCCACCAGAAACGCCAACCCCGGCGTCGCCATCAGGCGCCCGCCCGCCACCGCCAACTCGAACGGCGTGACCGTGCCCAATTGCTGTAACAGGGTTGCGAACCCTTCGCCCAGGTCCGGGTTGGCGGGCAGGCGATCGCGGCTATTCAACAGGGTTTGCCAGGGCATAAGAGGCTCCTTTTGGGCTGTCATATAAGCATCACCAAAGCTTCATGGCGATGACACCGGGGCTACATAGCCTGACTTTGCACAACAAGGCTGGATAAAGAAAGTCGATCCGCTGTAACCCAAAGACGGGTGAGCAGCCCGCACGGAGATTCGCCATGACTCAGATCGCCCGCATCAGCGACACCGGCAACGAACGCCGCCTGCAAGCCGAACGCCTAGTGGGCGCCGAGGCTCTGCAGGAAGCTCAGGCCTTGCGTTTCAACGTGTTCAGCGGCGAGTTCAACGCCAAGCTGAAAGGCGCGGAACTGGGTCTGGACATGGATGACTATGATGTTCACTGCGCCCACATCGGCGTGCGTGACTTGAACACCGGGCGTCTGGTGGCGACCACCCGCTTGCTCGACCACACCGCCGCCAGCAGCCTGGGCAAGTTCTACAGCGAAGAAGAATTCAGCCTGCATGGCCTGGTTCATCTGCAAGGGCCGATCCTGGAAATCGGTCGCACCTGCGTCGACCCGGCCTACCGCAACGGCGGCACCATCGCCGTGCTCTGGGGCGAACTGGCCGAAGTGCTGAACCAGGGCGGCTACAGCTACCTGATGGGTTGCGCGAGCATCCCGATGCAGGACGGCGGCATTCAGGCCCACGCCATCATGCAGCGTCTGCGCGAGCGCTACCTGTGCACCGAACACCTGCGCGCCGAACCGAAAAAACCGCTGCCGACCCTGGATATTCCTTCCAACGTCATCGCCGAAATGCCGCCGCTGCTCAAGGCCTACATGCGCCTGGGCGCGAAAATCTGTGGCGAACCCTGCTGGGACGAAGACTTCCAGGTCGCCGACGTGTTCATCCTGCTCAAGCGCGACGAACTCTGCCCGCGCTACGCCAAACACTTCAAGGCGGCGGTGTAATGAGCCGGTTGCGGGTGTACGCGCGAATCGCGCGAGTGTTGCTGGTGGTGGCGCTGGGGCTGAGCATGGCCAGTGTGTTCGGGATGTTCGAACGTCTGGGCCTGGCCCATTCGATGGAACGTCGTCAGCGCTGGTCGAGATTTTTCATGGCGCGCCTGAGCAATGCCCTGCCCTTCGACGTGACCGTTCGCGGTCAATTACCGAAAGCGCCGATGCTGTGGGTCAGCAACCACGTGTCATGGACCGACATTCCGCTGCTGGGCATGCTCACCCCGCTGTCGTTTCTGTCCAAGGCCGAAGTACGCACCTGGCCGGTCGCAGGCTGGCTGGCGGCCAAGGCCGGCAGCCTGTTTATCCGTCGGGGTTCGGGCGACAGTCAGTTGATCCGCAAACAAATGACCCGCCATCTGCAGCATGAACATCCACTGCTGATGTTCCCCGAAGGCACCACCACCGATGGCCGTTCGTTGCGCACTTTCCACGGGCGCCTGCTGTCCGCCGCCATCGATTCCGACGTGGCGTTGCAACCGGTGGCGATTCGTTATGTGCGTGATGGTGAGCCTTGCCTGCTGGCGCCGTTCATTGGCGATGACGATTTGCTCTCACACCTGATGCGCTTGTTTGCCAATGACCGCGGCCAGGTGGAGATCCACCTGCTCAAGCCGATCGCCTGCGAAGGTCGTGAACGCGCGGCACTGGCGTTCGAGGCGCAACAGGCCGTGCAGAAGGCATTGTTTGGGGCGATACCGGAAAAACAGCAAGTCCCGTTGCGCCCTGCCATCGCAGCCTGAACACATCCCCCCTGTGGGACATCGCTCCCACAGGGGGATTATGTTGTTGGATGGCTCTGCGCAAAGTCCTGAAGCTGCGGGTAGAACAGCCGGAAATCCTCGCTCAACGGCTCATACAAAACCCGCAATTCCTGCATTGCGGCCGCCAGCTCTTCAGGTTTGGTCAAGCGCCGCGAAATCCCCCGCAGCACCTGCTCCAGCACTTCGAATTCCCGATACGACCCCAACCAGTCATTGGCCACCATGTGCGGGGCGATCTTCGCCAGCCGCTCCGGCAGTTGCCGTTCGCTGGACAGCACCCGGTACACATCCGAGGTGAACAGCTCCAGCGGCCGGTCCGCGTACAGCGCCCAGTCCCGGGCCAGGCAATGGTCGAAAAACACGTCGAGGACGATCCCGGCATAGCGCCGGCGCGTCAGGGAAAACCGCGCCAACGAAGCATCCACCAGCGGGTGCCGATCGGTGAACACGTCGATGCTGCGATGCAGCTGGATGGCCGCTTCGATTTCCGGTTCGAACTGCCCTTGCAGCCTGCCTTTGACGAAATCGCCATACAGACTGCCGAGCAATTGACCGGGGCGCTGGCCACCGAGGTGAAGATGTGCGAGATAGTTCATGGGCGCAGCTTAGCACTGCCCCCTTGTTTGTTTACACTCAGCGTATCGTTATAACCCGATATACCGATTTACTCTGTCCTCAGAGCAAAATCATATTGGTGTATCGCGAAATTGCGATATAAAGTTCGCCTCATCGCGATATAGCGTTTTACTGATCACGAGCACCCAACCATGAACCTCGACCTCGACGAAATAATAAAAGCCCTGGCGCACCCGGTACGGCGAGACATCCTGCACTGGCTCAAAGACCCGACCGTCGAATTTCCCGACCAGTCCCACAGCAACGAGCACGGCGTTTGTGCCGGGCAGATCGATCAACGCTGCGGCCTGTCGCAGTCAACGGTGTCTGCACACCTGGCGACCCTGCAGCGCGCCGGCCTGATCAGCAGCCGCAAAGTCGGCCAGTGGCACTTTTTCAAACGCAATGAGGAAACCATTCAGGAGTTCCTCAAAGTCTTCAGCAAAGCGCTCTGACCCTTTACGTCAGTCAGCCGACAAGGAATTAACCAATGCCCCTCTCGCTACTCATCCTCGCCTTGAGCGCCTTCGCCATCGGCACCACCGAGTTCGTCATCATGGGCTTGCTGCCCGATGTGGCGGCCGACCTCGGTGTGTCGATTCCCGGCGCCGGCTGGCTGGTGACTGGTTACGCCCTGGGCGTGGCCATCGGTGCGCCGTTCATGGCGCTGGCCACCGCCAGACTGCCGCGCAAAGCAGCGCTGGTGGCGTTGATGGGCATATTCATTATCGGCAACCTGCTCTGCGCCGTGGCCAGTGACTACAACGTGCTGATGTTTGCCCGCGTGGTCACAGCCCTGTGCCACGGCGCCTTCTTCGGTATCGGTTCTGTGGTAGCCGCCGGCCTGGTGCCCGCGAACAAACGCGCCTCGGCCGTGGCCCTGATGTTCACCGGCCTGACCCTGGCCAACGTACTCGGCGTGCCACTGGGCACCGCCCTCGGTCAGGAAGCCGGCTGGCGTTCGACCTTCTGGGCAGTGACCGTGATTGGTGTGATTGCGCTGTTCGGCCTGATCCGTTTCCTGCCGGCCAAGCGCGATGAAGAAAAACTCGACATGCGCGCCGAACTGCGTGCCCTCAAAGGCGCCGGTATCTGGTTGTCCCTGAGCATGACCGCACTGTTCGCCGCGTCGGTGTTCACCTTGTTCACCTACGTCGCGCCACTGTTGGGCGAAGTCACCGGTGTCTCGCCACGTGGCGTGACCTGGACCCTGATGCTCATCGGTCTGGGCCTGACGGTCGGCAACATCATCGGCGGCAAGCTGGCCGACAAAGGCCTGGCCGCCACATTGATCGGCGTCTTCATCGCCATGGCTGTGGTCTCCACCGTACTGACCTGGACCAGCGTCGCGCTGATCCCCACCGAAATCACCCTGTTCCTCTGGGCCACCGCGTGTTTCGCCGCCGTGCCAGCCCTGCAAGTCAACGTGGTGACCTACGGCAAGGCCGCGCCCAACCTGGTCTCGACCCTGAACATCGGCGCCTTCAACGTTGGCAACGCCCTGGGCGCCTGGGTCGGCGGCAGCGTGATTGCCCACGGCTTCGGCCTGACCCGCGTGCCCCTCGCGGCCGCCGCACTGGCCGTACTCGCCCTGGTGGTGACCCTGATTACTTTCCGTCAGAACGGCAATCCCGAACTGGCTCCTGCTACTAACTGATCTTCAAAAGAGAGCGATTAAATGACGACTATTTTCGATCCGATCAAACTGGGCGACCTCGAACTGTCCAACCGCATCATCATGGCCCCGCTGACCCGCTGCCGCGCCGACGAAGGTCGCGTGCCGAACGCGCTGATGGCCGAGTACTACGTACAACGCGCCTCCGCCGGCCTGATCCTCAGCGAAGCCACCTCGGTCACGCCAATGGGCGTGGGCTATCCGGACACCCCCGGCATCTGGTCCAACGATCAGGTGCGTGGCTGGGCCAACGTGACCAAGGCGATCCACGGCGCGGGCGGCAAGATCTTCCTGCAACTGTGGCACGTCGGCCGGGTTTCGCACTCGTTGTACTTGAATGGTGAAGCGCCGGTCGCACCGAGCGCCATCCAGCCGAAAGGTCACGTCAGCCTGGTTCGCCCGTTGTCCGATTACCCGACGCCTCGCGCCCTGGAAACCGCTGAAATCGCCGACATCGTCGACGCTTACCGCACCGGTGCCGAGAACGCCAAGGCCGCCGGTTTCGACGGCGTGGAAATCCACGGCGCCAACGGTTACCTGCTCGACCAGTTCCTGCAAAGCAGCACCAACCAGCGCACCGACATCTACGGCGGCTCCCTGGAAAACCGTGCCCGCCTGCTGCTGGAAGTCACCGACGCCGCCATCGAAGTCTGGGGCGCCGGCCGCGTCGGTGTGCACCTGGCACCGCGTGCCGATTCCCACGACATGGGCGACGACAACCTGGCCGAAACCTTCACCTACGTGGCGCGTGAACTGGGCAAGCGTGGCATCGCCTTCATCTGCTCCCGCGAGAAAGAAGGCGCCGACAGCCTCGGCCCACAAATCAAGGAAGCCTTCGGCGGCCCGTACATCATCAACGAACGCTTCACCAAAGACAGCGCCAACGCCTGGCTGGCCGCTGGCAAGGCCGATGCAGTCGCCTTCGGCGTACCGTTCATTGCCAACCCGGACCTGCCGGCACGCCTGAAGGCCGATGCGCCGCTGAACGAAGCGCGTCCGGAGCTGTTCTACGCCAAGGGCCCGGTCGGCTACATCGACTACCCGACGCTGTAATCGCTTCCCGTAGAAATGCAAAAGCCCCGGACTCGAAAGAGCCGGGGCTTTTGCATTTCGTTTAATTACGAAACCGCAATATCGGATGACGCCGTAGGACCTTGTAGGCAAACTCCGAATCTCGCTGTTGGGCACTTTGATGCCTTGTTGCGCTTTTGTTTGACGGGATAGTCTCCAGACATCGCTGACCATTCAGCGGTCGGGCTTGGAAACCCGTCGAAATTGAACGCAACAGTTTGCCCGTCACGATGTTGAGTCATGGCGGCTGTGCGCGGGACGCCTTCGGGCGTGCCGGTTTCCTAATTTCCCGGTTTTCCAACCTGCGCACAGCTGCCACCCATTCGCTTGGAAACGAATGCGGCAGCCCTTCAAATTAGGAGCTTCACCATGGCTAAAACACATCCAATCGATCCCTCAGAACTCAAAACCATCGGCTTCACCCCTTTCATCTACTGCTCGAACCAGGCGCTGTTTCATGTCAGCCGCGGCGTGCCCCTCGCTGATGCATTGGCTCAAGCCTCCAACCTGCTGTTCCTCGCCAAGGAACTCACCGTCGACGCCGCCTACGCCAAAGACACCGACCGCCACGCCTGGGCCGCGCATTACCTGACGGCGATGAGCAAAGCCGTGATCGATGACGTGGCGAAAGTACTGGACCGAGACGCTGATCGTGAGCGCACGGACGCCAGGCAATAGCGACGGCTCATGCGTAAAAAAGCCGCGTAAGAACGCGGCTTTTTTAACTGCGATGTCCCGTCCTGAATAAGGTTTACACCTTCTGACTTCTTTTCAGGAAGGTGCAATGGATACGGGCACGAAGCGCAGTCAGCGTGATTACACGCTGGCTTTTCTTTATCCCAACCCCTCAACCCGTAACGCTTTTTGTACCGCAGGGCGCTGATGTACCCGGCCATACCAGGCCTGAAGATTTTTCAGGTCGTCGAAGTGAATATCCGCTTTGTAACAGGACTTCAACCAGGCGGCCTGTCCCCATCCAGTCAGGGCGAACAGGTAGGCGTCGGCTACGGTGAAGGTGTCGCCGAGCAGATACTGACGATCAGCCAGTTGCGTATCTATCCACCCATAGCGCGCTTCCAGCTTGGGCCTGGCAGTGTCTGCGTACTTGCCCGCAAGCCCGGCATACAGGAGTGGAATGAATCCCTTGTGGATCTCCGACGACAAAAAACCAAGCCATTCCTGTAGCCGATACCGTTGCAGTGTGCCATTGGGTGGAACCAACTGTGACTCCGGCTTCTGGTCAGCCAGATACTGCACGATTGCCGAACCCTCCCGAAGTCGAGTCCCATCTGTCAGTTCAAGGATCGGTACATAGCCGAGTGGATTGATATCGTAATAGTCGGCGCCTCCCTCCACCGTATGTTCGCGGTGGTCAACCTGGAGAAGCGTGACATCAAGACCCAGTTCATTGATTACGATATGAGGGGAAAGGGAGCAACTGCCGGGGATGTAGTAGAGCTTCACAAGCGATCTCCTAATAGGTCTATTACATCGCCTCCGTCCAGAAAGCGATGGATGACCATCTTAGGGATAAGGTATACAAATGGAAGAAGGCACTTTTTTATCATCTAGGTACATAAAATATACCTGCCCCCCCCTTAAGGAAAACGCCATGAAAAAGAACGTGACGGGTTGTTCCGTGGAGGAAGCCATGCGCCTGCTGGGTGGTCGATGGCGTCTTCTGCTGGTGTCATACCTGCTGGACGGGCCCAAACGCTTCAACGAGTTGCGTCGAGATGTACCGGGAATTTCGCAGCGGATGCTCACCCTAGATCTGCGGGCACTTGAAGAGGTCGGCCTGGTGAAGCGCACGGTATATCCATCAGTTCCCGTCAAAGTGGAGTACGAACTGACTGAGGACGGTAACCGATTGAGACCCGTGGTCAGCGTCATGCAGGACTTTGGTTTGTGGCTGAAGCAGAGTGGGAAAACCCTGATGCCCTTGGATCAAGAAAGCTAGTCCCCACCTGTGCCTGACCGATCCTACACTTGGCCTACTCCGGATCGTGACAACAGACGCAAAGCTTGTTTCCTTCAGGGTCTCGAAAATACGCCCCATAAAAATTCGGGTGGTATTCGGGTCGCAAGCCCGGAGCGCCTTCACATGTTCCATCCAATGCCAACGCCAAGGTATGGGCGTTGTGTACGATCTGTCGATTAGGTGCCAGCAGAGCAATCATTTGCCCGTTTCCTAGCGTCGCAGAATCGCCGTCGAACGGTTTGCCCACCACGAAAAGAGGCCGTGCAGTGTCAGGGTGTTTCCAGCCCGCCCATGGGCGTTCAAGTTCTGTGAACTTGAGATCAAGTCCGAGTATCTGCATGACCCCTTGATAAAACACAAATGCCCGATTGAAGTCATTCACTCCGATGAATACATGTGAAATCATTTTTTATCCTAAAAAGAGGAAGCCTTCTCGCACCCTACCAAGAATTTTCAGGCTGTTTTCAACTCCTGGCCTGAAACATACTCCGTCGGTCTTGGAAGCTGTTTTTACACACTCTGGGTCGATCTCTGCCGCTCACATCCACACAGCGTGCTGGTCAAATCCGATGCAAATGACTGGTCAGGCCACACCGCCCACAGAAACGACACAAAATTCCTACAAATTACGTCGCTGACGACCTGTCATCCGCGTGAACGTACGTATATAAAAGCACCCCATTAGCGCAAAGCGGGTGAAGAACTGTTCATCCACCGCTCCAACGGTTGACACACAAGACGCCGATTAGCATCTTGCTTTATTTGCGCAGGCTGGGGCTGAAACGCAACAGATCCAGACCGGTATCAACCCAGCGCTCGGCCTCGATGTGCAGTTGGAAGCTGTCGGGGGCCAACAGCCATTGATACAGGATGCCATCGATATAAGCGTGCAAGCTGATGGCGGCACGGGCGGTGTCGAGGTTTTCCGGCAACTGTCCGCGATTCACGGCGTTACTCAAGGCCAGGCCGATCCGTACATTGCAGTCGAGGCTGGCTGCCACGCGCTGTTGGCGCAGATCGCACATTTCATCGGTGAATTCGCACTTATGAAACAGAATTTCGTTGATGCGTCGGGTTTTCGGGTCCAGTGCAATTTGATGAAACAAATGAATCAACAGTTTGCGCATGCAGCCCAGAGGGTCGAGTTCATCTTCGCTTTCGCTGGCCTTGGCCATTTCTTCCAGCGGCTCATGCAAGGTATCGAGCATGGCCTGCACCAAGTCCGCCTTGTTGCTGAAATGCCAGTAGATGGCCCCGCGCGTGACACCGGCGAGGGTTGCGATATCCGCCAGGGTCGTACGGGCCACGCCCCGCTCGTAAAAGGCTTTTTCAGCCGCCTCGAGAATCTGGCTGCGGGTTTCTTGAGCTTCCTCTTTGGTACGACGGACCATGGCAGTACAACCTCAATCAGGATGCTTCAGCGATGTCTGGATATCAGCTGAATAAAAGTGGGGCGATCGCTCTTGGGTATCGTCCCCGGGCCAACAATTGCAGCCATTCGATGGCTTCTGTAACAGCGTGGGTACACAGCCAAGGTATTTACAAACAGCCGTGAACGTAAGTATATTCCTTAGCAAGCTACTTATCCACCCGGCACCCCATTTTTACCTTCCATCTTTTCTTGTGCGTTTATTACGCGCCTGACCCGAGGATTTTCATGCAATTCAAGCCAGCTCTTACCGCTCTGGTCGCCGCCGTCGCCCTGGCATCGCTGCTCAGCGGATGCAAAAAGGAAGAAGCGGCACCGGCCGCACCACCGCCTCAGGTCGGCGTTGTCACCCTGCAACCGCAAACGTTTACGCTGACCTCCGAACTGCCCGGCCGCACCAGTGCATTCCGCATTGCTGAGGTACGTCCACAGGTCAACGGCATCATTCTCAAGCGTCTGTTCAAGGAAGGCAGCGACGTCAAAGCCGGCCAGCAGCTCTATCAGATCGACCCATCGGTCTATGAAGCGACTCTGAAAAGCGCCGAAGCCAACCTGCGTTCGACCAAATCGATCTCCGACCGCTACAAGCAACTGGTCGACGAGCAAGCCGTAAGCCGCCAGGAATACGACACCGCCGTCGCCAACCGCCTGCAATCGGAAGCCGCGCTGCAGTCGGCCCAGATCAACGTGCGCTACACCAAGGTCTATGCCCCGTTGACCGGTCGTATCGGTCGCTCTTCGGTGACCGAAGGCGCGCTGGTCAGCAACGCGCAGACCGAAGCGATGGCGGTGATCCAGCAACTCGACCCGATCTACGTCGACGTGACTCAGTCCTCGGTCGAACTGCTCGAGCTGCGCCGCGAACTGGAAAGCGGTCGCTTGCAGAAGGCCGGCGACAACTCGGCCAAGGTCAAGCTGACCCTCGAAGACGGCAGCCAGTACAAACTCGATGGCAAGCTGGAATTCTCCGAAGTCTCGGTTGACCAGACCACCGGCTCCGTCACCCTGCGCGCGGTATTCCCGAACCCTGACCATACGCTGTTGCCGGGCATGTTCGTGCACGCCCAGTTGCAGGCCGGTGTGAACAGCGCGGCGATTCTGGCCCCGCAGCAAGGCGTGACCCGCGACCTCAAAGGCACGCCGACCGCACTGGTCGTCGGCCCGGACAACAAGGTTGAACTGCGTCAGCTGAAGGCCAGCCGCACTGTCGGCAACCAATGGCTGATCGAAGATGGCTTGAAAGCCGGCGATCGCCTGATCACCGAAGGCCTGCAATACGTCAAGCCGGGCGTCGAAGTCAAAGCCAGCGAGGCGACCAACGTAGCCGCAAAGAACCCGGCCCCCGCACAGGCAGCTGATAAAGCGTCTGGCGGCAAAGGGGAGTAAACCATGTCGAAATTTTTTATCGACCGTCCGATTTTCGCCTGGGTAATTGCCCTGGTGATCATGCTGGTCGGGGCACTATCGATCCTCAAGTTACCGATCAACCAATACCCGAGCATCGCGCCGCCAGCGATCGCCATTTCCGTGACCTATCCGGGCGCTTCTGCGCAAACCGTGCAGGACACCGTGGTTCAGGTGATCGAGCAGCAGCTCAACGGTATCGACAACCTGCGTTATGTGTCTTCGGAAAGTAACTCCGACGGCACCATGACCATCACCGCGACCTTCGAGCAAGGCACCAACTCCGATACCGCGCAGGTTCAGGTCCAGAACAAGCTGAACCTGGCCACCCCGCTGCTGCCGCAAGAGGTGCAGCAACAGGGTATCCGCGTGACCAAGGCAGTGAAGAACTTCCTGCTGGTCATCGGCGTGGTGTCGCGCGACGGCAGCATGACCAAGGACGACCTGTCGAACTACATCGTGTCCAACATGCAGGACCCGATCTCGCGGACCGCCGGTGTCGGTGACTTCCAGGTGTTCGGTTCCCAGTACGCCATGCGTATCTGGCTCGACCCGGCCAAGTTGAACAACTTCAACCTGACCCCGATCGACGTCAAGACCGCCATTGCCGCGCAGAACGTGCAGGTGTCGTCCGGTCAACTCGGCGGCCTGCCTGCCCTGCCCAGCACGCAACTGAACGCGACGATCATCGGCAAGACCCGTCTGCAGACCGCCGAGCAATTCGACAAGATCCTGCTCAAGGTCAACAAGGACGGTTCTCAAGTTCGCTTGAAAGATGTCGCCGAAGTGGGCCTGGGTGGCGAGAACTACAGCATCAACGCTCAGTTCAACGGCGCTCCGGCGTCCGGTCTGGCGGTGAAACTGGCCACCGGCGCCAACGCGCTGGATACTGCCAAGGCACTGCGTACCACCATCGACAGCCTCAAGCCGTTCTTCCCGCAAGGGATGGAAGTGGTGTTCCCGTACGACACCACTCCGGTGGTGACCGAGTCGATCAAGGGCGTGGTTCACACCCTGGTTGAAGCGGTAGCGCTGGTGTTCCTGGTGATGTTCCTGTTCCTGCAGAACTTCCGCGCCACCATCATCACCACCATGACCGTTCCGGTGGTGTTGCTGGGTACGTTCGGGATCCTCGCGGCAGCCGGTTTCAGCATCAACACCCTGACCATGTTCGGTATGGTGCTGGCCATCGGTTTGCTGGTGGACGATGCCATCGTCGTGGTGGAAAACGTCGAGCGGGTGATGAGCGAAGAAGGCCTGTCGCCCAAGGAAGCCACCAAGAAATCCATGGGCCAGATCCAGGGAGCCCTGGTGGGTATCGCCCTGGTACTGTCGGCGGTACTGCTGCCGATGGCGTTCTTCAGCGGTTCCACCGGTGTGATCTACAAGCAGTTCTCGATCACCATCGTCTCGGCCATGGCCCTGTCGGTACTGGTTGCGCTGATCTTCACCCCGGCACTCTGCGCCACCATGCTCAAGCCGATTAAGAAAGGCGAGCACGGCACCCCGAAACGCGGTTTCTTCGGCTGGTTCAACCGCAACTTCGACCGTGGCGTCAAAAGCTACGAGCGCGGCGTGGGCAGCATGCTCACGCACAAGGCGCCGTATCTGCTGGCGTACCTGATCATCGTGGTTGGCATGATCTGGCTGTTCACCCGCATTCCAACCGCGTTCCTGCCTGAGGAAGACCAGGGCGTACTGTTCGCCCAGGTGCAGACGCCGGCCGGTTCGACCGCCCAGCGCACCCAAGTGGTCGTGGACGAAATGCGCGAATTCCTGCTGCGTCCGAGCAAGGACGGTGGTGAAGGTGATGCAGTGAACTCGGTGTTTACCGTGACCGGCTTCAACTTCGCCGGCCGTGGCCAGAGCTCGGGTATGGCGTTCATCATGCTGCGCCCGTGGGACGATCGTAACGCCGACAACAGCGTGTTCAAGGTGGCGGCCCGTGCCCAACAGCACTTCTTCACCTTCCGCGATGCCATGGTGTTCGCCTTCGCTCCGCCAGCGGTACTGGAGCTGGGTAACGCCACCGGTTTCGACGTGTTCCTGCAGGACCGCGCCGGTATCGGTCACGAGAAACTGATGGAAGCACGTAACCAGTTCCTCGGCATGGCCGCGCAAAGCAAGATCCTGGCTCAGGTCCGTCCGAACGGCCTGAACGACGAGCCGCAATACCAGCTGGAAATCGATGACGAGAAGGCCAGTGCCCTGGGCATTACCATCGCGGACATCAACAACACCCTGTCGATCGCCCTGGGTAGTAGCTACGTCAACGACTTCATCGACCGCGGTCGGGTGAAGAAGGTTTACGTACAAGGCCAGCCAGGGGCGCGCATGAGCCCTGAAGACTTGAAGAAGTGGTACGTGCGTAACAGCGCCGGCACCATGGTTCCGTTCTCGGCGTTCGCCAAGGGTGAATGGATTTACGGCTCGCCGAAACTGGCCCGTTACAACGGCGTGGAAGCGATGGAAATCCTCGGCGCCCCGGCCCCGGGTTACTCCACCGGTGAAGCGATGGCCGAAGTCGAAGCCATTGCCAAGAAACTGCCGGCCGGTGTCGGTATTTCCTGGACCGGTTTGTCGTACGAGGAACGTTTGTCCGGCTCGCAAGCGCCAGCACTGTATGCCCTGTCGTTGCTGATGGTGTTCCTGTGTCTGGCGGCGCTGTATGAAAGCTGGTCGATTCCGATCGCGGTGATGTTGGTGGTGCCGCTGGGGATCATCGGTGCGCTGATGGCCACCAGCCTGCGCGGCTTGTCCAACGACGTGTACTTCCAGGTGGGCTTGTTGACGACTATCGGTCTGGCAGCGAAAAACGCCATCCTCATCGTCGAATTCGCCAAGGAATTGCACGAACAGGGACGCAGCCTGCGCGAGGCGGCCATCGAAGCCTGCCGCATGCGTCTGCGACCGATCATCATGACCTCGCTCGCCTTCGTGCTCGGTGTGGTACCCCTGGCGATCTCCACGGGCGCAGGTTCGGGTAGCCAGCATGCCATCGGTACCGGGGTGATTGGCGGTATGATCACGGCAACCGTATTGGCGATCTTCTGGGTCCCACTGTTCTTCGTCACTGTGTCGGCCATGGGTCAGCGTAAAAACGTCGACCAGGAAGACGCTACTGAAACTCCTAAAGAGGCTGGCTAATGAGCAAGTCGCTACTCTCCCTGGCAGTCGCCGCCTTCGTGCTCGGTGGCTGCTCGCTGATACCTGATTATCAGCAACCGGATGCTCCGGTGGCGGGCCAATACCCTCAAGGGCCGGCGTATTCGCCGGCCCAGGCACCGGCTCAGGCCGCTGCCGAGCAGGGCTGGAAGCAGTTTTTCCATGACCCGGCGTTGCAGCAGTTGATTCAGCTTTCCCTGGAAAACAACCGTGACCTGCGCGTCGCGGCCCTGAACATCGACGCGTTTGCGGCTCAATACCGCATCTCCCGCGCCGACCTGTTCCCGGCTGTTTCGGCCAATGGCACCGGTAGCCGTCAACGGGTTCCGGCCGATGCGTCGCAGACCGGCGAATCGAGCATCACCAGTTCCTACTCGGCCACCGTCGGCGTCAGCGCCTACGAACTCGACCTGTTCGGCCGGATTCGCAGCCTGAACGAAGAAGCGCTGCAGCAGTACTTCGCCACCGAAGAAGGCCGTCGCAGCACGCAGATCAGCCTGGTGGCCAGCGTGGCCAATGCCTACCTGACCTGGCAGGCTGACAAGGAACTGCTCAAGCTGACCCAGGACACCCTGGCCGCGTTCGAGGAGAGCTACAAGCTCACCGCCCGCAGCAACGAAGTGGGGGTCGCCTCGGCCCTGGACCTGGCGCAGTCGCGGACCTCGGTGGAAAACGCCCGTGCGCAATTGGCCCGTTACACCCGTCAGGTTGCTCAGGATGAAAACAGCCTGGTGCTGCTGCTCGGCACCGGTATTCCGGCCAACCTGCAAGCGGCCAAACCGCTGGCGGACGATCTGCTGAGCGACGTACCGCCGGGCCTGCCGTCCGACCTGCTGCAACGTCGTCCGGACATCCTGCAAGCCGAGTACAACCTGAAAGCGGCCAACGCCAACATCGGCGCGGCGCGCGCAGCGTTCTTCCCGAGCATCAGCCTGACCGCCAATGCCGGGACCCTGAGCCCGGACCTGTCCGGTCTGTTCAAGGGCGGTTCGGGCACCTGGCTGTTCCAGCCGCAGATCAACCTGCCGATCTTCAACGCCGGCAGCCTGCGTGCCAGCCTGGATTACTCGAAAATCCAGAAAGACATCGGCGTGGCGAACTACGAGAAGTCCATTCAAACGGCCTTCCAGGAAGTCGCCGACGGCCTGGCTGCCCGCCAGACCTACACCCAGCAGTTGCAGGCTCAGCGTGACTTCGTCAGCGCCAACCAGGATTACTACCGCCTGGCCGAGCGTCGCTACCGTATCGGTGTCGACAGCAACCTGACCTTCCTCGATGCCCAGCGTCAGCTGTTCAGTGCGCAACAGGCATTGATCACCGACCGCCTGGCGCAACTGGTCAGCGCAGTGAACCTGTACAAGGCACTGGGTGGTGGCTGGAACGAACAGACGGCGAAGGTCGAGCCGTTGAAGGAAGAAGCGCCGAAGTTGAAGTTGTTCTGATACCGCGGTGAACATACGAAGCCCACCTTTTGGTGGGCTTTTTGTTGGTTGCGGGAAAAGCGGTGTTAGCCGTGCGGGCTTCATCGCTGGCAAGCCAGCTCCCACAGTGTCCGTGTCGTACGTAAATTTTAGGGTCCACTGTGAGCCGGTGGGAGCTGGCTTGCCAGCGATGAAGCGCTGAAGAACAGCACAAAAACCCGGATCAATCTTACGTTCGATAATCGCCCAAAACCCGCTTTCACCGATTGAACCATCCAGTACATTCCCCGCACCATCCGCTCCACAAGACTAAAAACAACAGGTTCTACAGCATGCCCCCGCGCCCCGCCCTGTCCGGCTGACCCCGATTCGTTTGCCCTGTTTTCCCGTATTCGTCTGCAACTGAAGAGTTGCGGCATCACCCTCGCTTTATCTACAAAAATTAGAGAGACCCGAGCCCATGACGCCTTCTCCTGCGCAGTATTTTGTTCCCAGCCTGATCGCCCTGGCCCTCGCGGCCGCCGCCCTGCCCGCCCACGCCGAGGAATCTGGTTTCGTTGAAGGGGCCAAGGTCAACCTGAACCTGCGCAACTTCTACCTCAACCGCAACTTCACCAATCCGACCAAGACCCAGGGCAAGGCTGAAGAATGGACGCAAAGTTTTATCCTCGACGCCAAGTCCGGGTTCACTCAGGGCACCGTCGGTTTTGGTATGGATGTGCTGGGGTTGTACTCGGTGAAGCTCGATGGCGGAAAAGGCACTGGCGGTACGGCACTGCTGCCGCTGAACAGTGACGGTCGTCCGGCAGACAATTTCGGGCGCACCAACGTGGCGTTCAAGGCCAAGCTGTCGCAGACCGAAGTGAAGGTGGGCGAGTGGATGCCGGTGCTGCCGATCCTGCGTTCGGACGATGGGCGTTCACTGCCGCAAACCTTCCGCGGCGGGCAGATCACCTCGAAGGAGATCGCGGGCCTGACGCTGTACGGCGGCCAGTTCCGCCAGAACAGCCCCCGCGATGACAGCAGCATGGACGACATGTCGATGACCGGCAAAGCGGCGTTCACCTCCGACCGTTTCAACTTCCAGGGCGGCGAATTCCTGTTCAACGAAAAGCGCACGCAGATCGGCCTGTGGAACGCCGAACTCAAAGACATCTACAGCCAGCAGTTCATCAACCTGACCCACAGCCAACCACTGGGTGACTGGACCCTGGGCGCCAACCTCGGATTCTTCTACGGCAAGGATGACGGCAGCGCCCGCGCTGGCGAACTGGACAACAAAACCCTGTACGGCCTGTTCTCGGCCAAGTATGGCGGCAGCACTTTCTACGTCGGCCTGCAGAAACTCACCGGCGACAGCCCCTGGATGCGGGTCAATGGCACCAGCGGCGGCACCCTGGCCAACGACAGCTACAACTCCAGCTACGACAACGCCCGGGAGAAATCCTGGCAGGTGCGTCACGACTACAATTTCGTCGCCCTCGGCGTACCGGGCCTGACGTTGATGAACCGCTACATCAGCGGCGATAACGTGCACACCGGCACCATCACCGACGGCAAGGAGTGGGGACGTGAAAGTGAACTGGGCTACACCGTACAGAGCGGTGCACTGAAAGACCTGAACGTGAAATGGCGCAACTCGACCATGCGCCGGGATTACAGCAACAACGAGTTCGATGAGAACCGCTTGATCATCAGCTACCCGATCAGCCTGTTGTAGGAGCATGACTTGCCCGCGATGGCGATTTCGCTGACGCCATCGCTGGCAAGCCAGCTCCCACAGGGATCTTCAGTGACCACAAAATTGGCGTTCACATCGGACCACTGTGGGAGCGGGTTTGCCCGCGATGGCGTCAGTTCAGGCAACAACAATCGCGGGATCACTCCCGCGATTCAACTCCCAATTCATCCCACACCGACTCCGCCAGGTGGAATGTCGCATTGGCTGCCGGGATGCCGCAGTAAATCGCGCTCTGCATGATCACTTCCTTGATCTCGCCACGGCTCACGCCGTTGTTGGCGGCGGCGCGCAGGTGCAGTTTGAGTTCGCCTTCGCGGTTCATGCCGATCAGCATGGCGATGGTGATCAGGCTGCGGGTGTGGCGCGGCAGGCCCGGGCGCGTCCAGATGTCACCCCAGGCGTGGCGGGTGATCATTTCCTGAAACTCCGAGTTGAACTCGGTCAGGGTGGTCAGGCTGCGATCGACATGGGCGTCGCCCAATACCGCGCGACGAACGTTCATTCCCTCGTCGTAACGTTGCTTCTCGTCCACAACAATCCCCTTATTGAGCCAACAAAAACGTCAGGACCCGCTGGCTGAACGCGTCACCGGCCTGCACGTTGGACAGGTGCGCCGCGTAAAACTCGGCGTACTCGGCACCCGCCACATGTTCCTGAATGAAATGCCCGCCGGACGGTGGCGTCACCGCATCCTGCGCGCCGGCAACCACCAGCAGCGGCACCTTGATCGACGACAGCTGGTCGCGGAAGTCGGCATCACGCACCGCCGCACAGTTGGCCGCATAGCCCTCAGGCGAAGTCGCCGCCAGCATGTCGGTAATCTGCTTGGCCGCCGCCGGGTTGGCTTCGGAGAAGTCCGGGGTGAACCAGCGTGCAATCGACGCATCGCGCAGGGCAACCATAGCGGCCTGACCATCACGCAAGACCATCTCAATACGCGGGTCCCACACCGACGGATCGCCGATTTTCGCCGCGGTGTTGCACACGATCAGCTTGTTCAAGCGCTCGCCGGCATTGATTCCCAGCCACTGCCCGATCAAGCCGCCCATGGACAAACCGCAGAAATGCGCACGCTCGATGTGCAGCGCATCCAGCAGCGCCAGCACATCGCGGCCCAGTTGCTCGATGCTGTACGGCCCCGGCGTTACCAGCGACTTGCCGTGACCCCGGGTGTCGAAACGCAGCACGCGAAAATGCTCAGTGAACGCCGGGATTTGCGCGTCCCACATGTGCAGGTCGGTACCCAATGAGTTGGACAGCACCAGCACCGGCGCATCGACCGGACCGTCAACTTGGTAATTCAGTTCGCCATCGGCGAGTTGTACGAAAGCCACAGCAATCTCCTTCAGGCAGTCAACGCAGAATGTTCAGCCACCGCTCGCTCGACCCAGGTTTTGGCCTGACCGAGGTAATGGGCGGGGTCCAGCAGATGATCGAGTTCGGCGGCCGTCAGTTCGGCAGTCACTTGCGGTTCGTCGCCGAGTACCGCGCGCAGATGACGCTGTTCGGCCACGGCGCGTTTACAGCATTGTTCCAGCAGATGATGCGCGGTATCGCGGCCAACCCGTTGCGCGAGGACGATGCTCACCGCTTCGGCGAGCACCAGGCCTTGAGTCAGGTCGAGGTTGCGGGCCATACGCTCGGCATCCACTTCCAGACCTTGGGCGATCAATAGCGCCTGCTGCAAGCTGCCGGACACCAGGCAGCAAATTTCCGGCAGGGTTTCCCACTCGGCATGCCACAACCCCAAGCTGCGCTCATGTTCTTGCGGCATGGCGCTGAACAGCGTCGACAGCAGTCCCGGCACACGGGTCGCCGCGCCGATCAACACCGCCGCGCCGACCGGGTTGCGTTTGTGCGGCATGGTCGACGAGCCGCCCTTGCCTGGCGCCGAAGGCTCGAACACTTCGCCGACCTCGGTTTGCATCAGCAGGCTGATGTCGCGGCCGAGCTTGCCGAGGCTACCGGCAATGAGGCCAAGCACCGCGCCAAATTCCACCACCCGGTCGCGCTGGGTGTGCCACGGTTGATCGGGCAATGTCAGTTGCAGCTCTTCAGCCAGCGCCTGGGCAATCGGCATGGCCTGGTCGCCGAGGGCCGCGAGCGTTCCGGAAGCACCACCGAATTGCAGCACCAGCAGACGCGGTTTGAGTTCAATCAGTCGCTGACGGCTGCGCGTCACCGCCCCCAGCCAACCGGCGATTTTCATGCCGAGGGTCACCGGGGTAGCGTGCTGCAGCCAGGTGCGCCCGGCCAATGGTGTCGCCGCATAACGCTGGGCCTGGTCCGCGAGGATTTGCCCCAATTGCGCCAGATCGTTTTCGATCAGTTCCAGCGCCTGCCGCAGTTGCAGGACCAGGCCGCTGTCCATCACGTCCTGACTGGTCGCGCCCAGATGCACGTAGCGCTCAGCCTCGGCATTGTGCGAAGCGATCTGTTTGCCCAGTGCCTTGACCAACGGAATCGCCGAGTTGCCGGCGACGGCAATCGCCTCACCGAGGGCCGCGAAATCGTAATGCCCGGCTTGGCACGCCACACTGATCGGCGCCACCGCAGACTGCGGAATCAACCCGACCCGCGCTTCGGCCCGGGCCAGCGCGGCTTCGAAATCAAGCATGGCCTGGACCCGGCCCTGATCGCAGAACACTTCACGCATATCGCGGGCAGTGAAATAGGCATCGAACAATTGATTGCCCGGTCGCTGGTTCATAAACAGTTCCTGAAGGCGCGGGCCTTGGCGGCCCGCGCGTGAAGATCAAAGATCGTGATGCAGATACTTCGCCTGTTTCGGCAAACGCAGGCTGAACAGGAAAGCGATCGCCATCATCGCCGTCACGTACCAGTAGAAGGAGTTTTCCATGCCCACGTTCTTCAGGCTCAGGGCCACAAATTCCGCCGAACCGCCGAAGATCGCATTCGCCACCGCATACGCCAGGCCCACGCCCAATGCGCGCACTTCCGGCGGGAACATTTCGGCTTTCACCAGGCCGCTGATCGAGGTATAGAAACTGACGATCGCCAAGGCCAGGGTAATCAACACAAAGGCCAGGAATGGGCTGCCGACAGTTTTCAGGCTCAGCAGGATGGGCACCGTGAACAAGGTACCAAGGCCACCGAACCAGAGCATCGAATTACGTCGACCGATTTTGTCGGCGAGCATGCCGAACAGCGGCTGCATGCACATGTACAGGAACAGCGCGCCGGTCATGATGTAGCTGGCGGTCTTGGCGTGCATGCCGGCGGTGTTCACCAGGTATTTCTGCATGTAAGTGGTGAAGGTGTAGAAAATCAGCGAGCCACCGGCGGTGTAACCCAGCACGGTGATGAACGCGGCTTTGTGGTCGCGAAACAGTGCGCGGATGCTGCCGGCGTCTTTGTTTTCGCGCATTTCCTTGCTGGTGGTTTCCTTCAGCGAACGACGCAGGAACAGCGAAATCAACGCCGCCACCGCACCGACCACGAACGGAATCCGCCAGCCGTAGGCACGCAGGTCTTCCTCTGTGAGGAACTGTTGCAGGATCACCACCAGCGACACGGCCAGCAACTGTCCACCAATCAGGGTCACGTACTGGAACGAAGCGAAGAAACCGCGTTGGCCCTTGAGCGCTACTTCGCTCATGTACGTCGCGGTGGTGCCGTACTCGCCGCCCACCGACAAACCTTGCAGCAAGCGCGCGAACAGCAACAGGATCGGCGCCCAGACGCCGATGTCTTTATAGGTGGGCAAGCAGGCGATGAGCAGCGAGCCGAAGCACATCATCAGAATCGAGATCAGCATCGAGTTCTTGCGCCCGTGCTTGTCCGCGACACGGCCGAAGATCCAGCCGCCGATCGGTCGCATCAGGAACCCGGCGGCGAACACGCCTGCCGTGTTTACCAACTGCACCGTGGGGTTGTCTGACGGAAAAAAAGCCGGGGCGAAATAAATCGCGCAGAAGGCGTAGACGTAGAAGTCGAACCATTCGACGAGGTTGCCGGACGAGGCACCGACAATGGCGAAGATCCGCTTGCTGCGTTCTTCGCCGGTGTATAGAGGTTCTGTAGCGGTGGTCGTTGTCATTGTTTTTCACTCAATAGGGACTGTGAGAGCCTAGACACACTTTGTAACAGTCCCGTTCCGCAAATGCATAGGCCTAAAGCCAACACACGTTCCTGTGACGAGGGAGCTTGCTCCCGCTCGGCTGCGAAGCAGTCGTAAATTCGGCCGACGTGGTCTGCCTGATTTATCGTGATCGCCGGGTTTGGGCTCGCTTCGCAAGCCAGCGGGAGCAAGCTCCCTCGCCACAAGTCTGTATCCAATCAGTAATCGAAGAACACCGTCTCGGCATCAGTGCCTTGCAGGATGACGTTCCACTGATACACACCGCTCGCATCCTGCTTCGCCATCAGCGTAGTGCGGCGCTCGGCCGGTACACATTCGAGCAACGGATCGTCGACGTTGGCCGGTTCGCCATCGAAGTAGATCCGCGTCAGCAAGTGCTTGACCAAACCACGGGCAAACACCAGAACCACAAGGTGCGGCGCCTGGGTCGTGCCCTTGAGGCCCTCGACCGTGCCCGGCTTGATGGTGGTAAACCGGAAGCGCCCTTCGGCATCCACCGGCACCCGGCCAAAGCCTTCGAAATTCGGGTCCAGGGGTTTTTCCTGGTCGTCTTCCGGGTGGTCATACTTGCCGGCGGCGTTGGCCTGCCAGACTTCCAGCATGGCGTCGTTGACGACATCGCCGTTGCCATCGACCACTTGCCCGGTGATCGCCACGCGCTCGCCCAGGGTTTGCTCGACAGTCAGGTTTTCGCGGTTCAGCCAGGTCAGGCCGATGTGGTAGTACGGTCCGACGGTGTGGGACGTGGTCGCAGTCAGCGTCATCTTATTTCTCCATCGGCGTGGCGTCGCGGCCGCGCAAAACGATGTCCCAGCGATAACCGAGGGCATAGGAAGGGATGGTTTTTTCCAGATCGAACGTGGCGATCAAACGCTCTTTGGCGCTAGTGTCGGGCACGCAGTTGTAGATCGGGTCATAGGCCAGCAGCGGGTCGCCCGGGAAATACATTTGCGTGACCAGCCGCGTCAGGATGCTCGGGCCGAACAGCGAGAAGTGGATGTGCGCCGGGCGCCAGGCGTTGTGGTGGTTACCCCACGGATACGCACCGGGCTTGATGGTCTGGAACTGGTACCAGCCATCGGCGTCGGTCACGGTGCGGCCGGTCCCGGTGAAATTCGGGTCAAGCGGCGCGTCGTGCAGGTCACGGGCATGGGCGTAGCGACCGGCGGCGTTGGCCTGCCAGATCTCCACCAGAATCCCTGGGACCGGCAGACCGTTTTCGTCCAGCACGCGGCCGTGGATAATGATGCGTTCACCCTGAGGTTCGCCTTCGTGCTGGGCAGTCAGGTCGTTGTCCTTCTCGTTGACGCGCTCGGCGCCGACGGTTGGCCCGGTGATTTCCGACAGCGAATGGGGCAAAAACACCAACGGCTTGGAGGGCGAGCGCAGGTTGGTGGATTGATAGCTCGGGTGCAGGTACTCGGGCTGAGTACCCTCCTGCGGGCGACGGTAACCAGGCTTGTCAGTCATTACTTTTTCCTCAGTTCTTATTAGCCGACAGGGTGTGTCAGACCCGTTCGATTGCCAAAGCCAGACCCTGGCCGACACCGACGCACATGGTCGCCAGGCCTTTCTTGCCACCGGTCTTCTCCAGCTGATGCAACGCAGTCAGCACCAGACGCGCACCGCTCATGCCCAACGGATGGCCCAAGGCAATGGCGCCACCGTTCGGGTTGACCTGGGCCGCGTCGTCGGCGACACCCAGTTCACGCAGCACCGCCAGGCCCTGGCTGGCAAAGGCTTCGTTGAGTTCGATCACGTCGAAATCGCTGACCGCCACACCGAGGCGCTCGATCAGTTTACGCACCGCCGGTACCGGGCCAATGCCCATTACACTCGGTGCCACACCGGCGCTGGCCATGCCCAACACTTTGGCGCGGGCAGTCAGGCCGTGTTTCTTCACGGCTTCGGCTGAAGCCAGGATCAACGCGGCGGCGCCGTCGTTGACGCCCGACGCATTGCCGGCGGTAACGGTTTTGTCGGGACCGTTGACCGGTTTGAGTTTGCTCAGGGCTTCCAGGGTGGTATCCGCGCGAGGATGTTCATCCTGGCTGACCACGGTTTCACCCTTTTTGTGGGCAATGCGCACTTCGACGATTTCTTCGGCGAAAAAACCGGCGGCTTGCGCGGCGGCGGTACGTTGCTGGCTGCGCAAGGCGAACGCGTCCTGATCGGCGCGGGACACCTTGTAATCGTCCGCCACGTTGTCGGCGGTTTGTGGCATCGCATCCACACCGTACTGGGCCTTCATCAACGGGTTGATGAAGCGCCAGCCGATGGTGGTGTCTTCCAGTTTCATGTTGCGAGAGAAAGCAGCGTCAGCCTTGCCCATCACGAACGGCGCGCGGGACATCGACTCGACGCCACCGGCAATCGCCAATTCCATTTCACCACTGGCAATAGCGCGGAACGCAGTGCCAATGGCATCCATGCCCGAAGCGCAGAGGCGATTGAGGGTCACGCCCGGAATGCTTTCCGGCAAACCGGCCAGCAGCAGCGCCATGCGCGCGACGTTGCGGTTGTCCTCACCGGCCTGGTTGGCGCAGCCGAGGAACACCTCGTCTACCGCCGTCCAGTCCACCGACGGGTTGCGCGCCATCAAGGCCTTGATCGGCACGGCGGCCAGGTCGTCGGCGCGAACCGTCGACAGGCCACCGCCGAAACGGCCGATCGGGGTGCGAATCGCGTCGCAGATATAAACGTCACGCATCACGCTTCTCCAGGTGCTTGGCCGTGGGCGGCTGCCGTGCGGGCTTCTAGATCACGCAATGCAGTCAGCTCGACCTCGGTCGGCTCAGCGGTTTGCTCGACATGGTCGGCAAAACGAATCGCCCAACCGGTAGCGGCGACCACTTGCTCGCGGGTCACGCCCGGGTGCAGTGCGGTGACCACGAACTCGTGGGTACCCTCCTCCGGCTCCATGATGCACAGGTCGGTAATGATGCCGACCGGACCGGCGCCCGGCAGACCGAGACGCTTGCGCGAATCACCGCCCTCGCCATGGCCAACCGACGTGATGAAGTCGAGTTTGTCGACGAAGGAACGCGCCGACTGTTTGAGGATGATCAGCACGCTCTTGGCCGAACCGGCAATTTCCGGCGCGCCACCGGCACCCGGCAGACGCACTTTAGGTGCGTGATAATCACCCACCACGGTGGTGTTGATGTTACCGAAACGGTCGACTTGCGCGGCGCCGAGGAAGCCGACGTCAATCCGCCCACCCTGCAGCCAGTAGCGGAAGATTTCGCCAGTCGGCACTACGGTGTCGGCGGTTTCAGCCAGCTCACCGTCACCAATCGACAGCGGCAATACACTCGGCTTGGCACCGATCGGGCCCGATTCGTAGATCAGGACGACGTCTGGCGAGGACGTCAGGCGCGCCAGATTGGCCGCTTTCGATGGCAAGCCGATGCCTACGAAGCATACCGAACCGTTTTTCAGGCGGCGAGCGGCGGCGACGGTCATCATTTCATTGGTGGTGTAAGTCATTACTTCGCCTCCGAAGCGGCGGCCAGTTTGGCCTGGAACTCGCTGAAGTCAGCGCTGCCGTGGATGTACTCGTTGATCCACGCGGTGAAGGTGTCGCGGTCGCGGGCAATCGGGTCCCAGGCCTGGTAGAAACGGTTGTCGCGTTCGGTGTAACCATGGGCGTAGGACGGATGCGCGCCGCCAGGGACGTGGCAGACCGCGCTCAAGGCCCAGGTCGGCAATACGCAGGCGTTCATCGGTGCATTGAGGTCGTCGACGATTTCTTCAACGGTAACGATGCAGCGCTTGGCGGCCAGCGCGGCTTCTTTCTGCACGCCGAGAATGCCCCAGAGCAACACGTTGCCCTTGCGGTCGGCTTTCTGTGCGTGGATCACGGTGATGTCCGGGCGCACCGAAGGCACGGCGGCCAGCACTTCGCCGGTGAACGGGCAAGTGACGGACTTGATCAGCGGGTTGACCTTTGGCAGGTCGGAACCGGCGTAGGCTCTCAGCACCGCGAACGGCAGGCCGGAAGCACCGGCGACGTAGGCATTGGCCAGGTCGGCATGGCTGTGTTCTTCGATTTCCAGCGCGTGGGGCCACTGCTTCTCGACGGCGTCACGCAGACGGTGCAGTGAACCTACGCCAGGGTTGCCACCCCAGGAAAAAATCAGCTTGCGAGCACAACCGGCGCCGATCAACTGGTCGTAGATCAGGTCAGGGGTCATCCGCACCAGGGTCAGGTCTTTCTTGCCCTGGCGAATGATTTCGTGACCCGCCGCCGTAGGGATCAGGTGAGTAAAGCCTTCGAGCGCGACGGTATCGCCATCGTTTACGAATTGCTTCACCGCGTCGTGCAGCGAAAGAATTTCAGCCATTGGGGCAGGCTCCCGTTTGTTATTAACCGACAGTGGAAAAAGACGCCGATGCGCAGCGCCGGAATGACTGCAGATTAAGCCTGTAAAAAACGCCAAACAATCCGATAATCGACTGAGTGTTCGTTTATCGAACACATTGTTGTCTAGCTATTGATCGTTCCCACGTCCTGCGCGGGAACGATCAGGACACCGCTATTTCAAGCCAGGATCAGGTCGCATCCGCATGACTGACCAAGCCTTTGATCACCACCGCTGCGGTTGCCAGTGCCGCCGGAATGACCAGCGCCGTCAGTACCTGCTCGAAGTTCCACCCCAGGCCCAACAACGTTGCGCCCATCCAGGCACCGAGGATCGCCCCAAAACGACCGATCCCGAGCATCCACGAAACCCCGGTGGCACGCCCCTGAGTCGGATAGAACCGCGCGGCCAGCGACGGCATCGCCGATTGCGCGCCGTTGACACACATACCCGCCACCAGCACCAGGGTTGCCAACAGCGTGATGTTGCCCAGGCTCTGCCCCACCGCGTAGGCAAATACGCCGGCCAGCAGATAGAAAATGCCGATCACCTTGTGTGGATTGAACCGGTCCATCGCCCAGCCCACGCCCACCGCGCTCAATACGCCGCCGAACTGGAACAATGCGCCAATGAACGCCGATTGTTCCATGCTCGCGCCGCTGTCACGCATCAGGGTCGGTAGCCAGCTGGTCAGCAGATAAACAATCACCAGGCCCATGAAGTAGGTCAGCCACAGCAACAACGTGCCGACGCTGTAGGTACCAGAGAAGATCACCGCAAACACGTTGCGCGCCTTCACGGTTTTCTGTTCCGGCACGCTGAAGCTCGAGGCTTGGGCGACCACCGTTGGGTCGATCGGCGCCAGCGTCTTGCGGACTTTGTCGGTGCCGCGATTGCGCACGACAAGAAACCGCGCCGATTCCGGCAACCAGAACAGCAACACGACAGCGAGGATCAACGGCAGAATCCCGCCGATCAGCAGCAAGCTGTGCCAACCGAACGCGGGAATCAACTTGGCCGAAATAAATCCGCCACCGGCCATGCCCAGGTTGAAGCCGCAGAACATGCTGGTCACCAGCAGGGATTTCTTGCGCTCGGGGGTGTATTCAGACAGCAGCGTCGTGGCATTGGGCATACCGGCGCCCAGGCCCAACCCGGTCAGGAAGCGCAACACCAACAGTTGCTCGACGTTGGTGCTGTAAGCCGAAGCCAGGCTGAACGCACCGAACAGCAACACCGCGCCGACCAGCACGACTTTGCGCCCAAAGCGGTCAGCCAACGGGCCGGAGCCCAGTGCGCCGAAGACCATGCCGATCAACGCGGCACTCATCACCGGCCCGAGACTGGCGCGATCAATGCCCCAATCCTGGGAAAGCGCAGGCGCGATAAATCCCATGGCGGCGGTGTCGAGACCATCGAGAAAGACAATCAGGAAGCAGAGAATCACCACTCGCCACTGATAGCGCGAAATGGGTTGGGCATTGATGAAGGACTGCACGTCGAGGCAGTTTCCTACAGCAGACTGAGGCTGGTTCATTATTTTTATCCGTGGATCACAGTCGATCGGGGTAGCCAGGCAACGCTGGCGCAGCCGCGACATTAATGACCCACAGGAAACAGCGTCAATTCACCGGACGCGACTCCGTGCGATTATCGAACATCTTAGGCAAACAGCTGAGCGCTGAGGTCGCGGCTGGCGCTTAACAAACCGGGGAGAAAGCGCTGCTCCAGCTCATTGCGACTGACCCGGCCCGCGTGAGTGCTGACGTTGAGGGCTGCAACCACTTGGCCGGAAGCGTCATACACCGGCACGGCAATCGAGCGCAGGCCTTGTTCCAGTTCCTGATCGACGATGCACCAGCCCTGCTGCCGGACTTCCTGCAGGCATTCGAGCAATGCGTCGGGGGTGTGGATCGTGCGACTGGTCTTGGCCTGCAAATCGGCGTGATCGAGGTACTCCCCAAGGGACGTGTCGTCCAGCGCCGCCAGAAGAATCCTGCCCATCGACGTGCAATAGGCCGGCAGGCGCCCACCGACCGAAAGATCGACCGAAATCAGGCGCTGAGTGGTCGCCGAGCGGGCGATGTACAGAATGTCATCGCCTTCCAGGGTGGCCATGTTGCAGGCCTCGTGCAGTTGTTCGCTCATGCGGTCCAGGTACGGCTGGGCCGAAACCGCCAGCGGCGTCGAGGAGACGTAGGCATGCCCGAGGGTCAGCACCTTGGGCAGCAAGGAATACGTGCGGCCGTCGGTGGTGGCGTAGCCGAGTTTGATCAGGGTATGTAGGCAACGTCGCACAGCGGCGCGGGGAATTTCCGTGCGGTGGCTGATCTGGGCGATGGTCAGGTGCCGTTTGCGCTCCTGAAACGCCTGCACGACCGCCAGCCCACGCGCCAGCGAGGTCATGAAGTCCGGATCACCGGTCAGTGCCTGAATCCGCTTGGCGGGCGAAGCGACGATGGGCGGAGCCACAGAAGCGAAAGAGTTACGCAATTGATCGTTCATATAAGGTCCTTGTCCCACACGGATCAGCGACTATTACAAGCGGCTATCGGTCCGGCACACAACCCCGGCCAGCCAAGATTGGGCGATTATCGAACCATCGACCGATAATCGCAATCGCTGGTAACCTGAAATCCCGGCGACTAAAGAGCGGGATAAATGTTTTTGCTGTCGCCAGGGAGCACAGTTAACACAGTCGATGTACTTGCCCAAAGTTGTTCGACTTAATGGCGCCAGAAAGGCATCACTGCGCAGTGACATCATTGCGTGTTCTAGTTGGCAGTGAAAGTTACGAGTAACAAAACAATCACACATCACGACCAACTTTTAACTCTTTGGAGATAGAGTTCTGTGAATCGCTCGCTATAATGCAAATCAGTAGCCAAACGGTTTTCTACTGACCGATTCCGCTACCCGGTGGCACGATGTTCCATCGCTGCCGCCCCCGGCAAGCGTCCGACGCTGACTGCATTTGCATCGTCAACGCGCTCGCTGAAACTGGAAGCTGATGCTGCGTCAGCTGTTTATCTCTGGTGCCGTGGCCGCCTGCAACATGGACGTATTGATCGCCCAGCCGTAAAACGATGCCTTCACCGGCCTTGTCGTTGCGTCGAGCATGGTCAATACATTGAATGCAGCGCGTATCACCAGAATTCATCTCAACTCAATCAGGTAGCACTGTGACGAAAGAAGAACTGCGCGTGGAACTTGAGCGCCAGGAACAACGTTACAAGGAAGTTTACGGCGGGGAAGTCACCACCTACGCCGCCCAGCCCGAACCGGAACGCAAACCCTGGCGTAAACGCGCCACCGTTCAGGATCAGGTTTTCAAGCAAGAACTTGAAAAAATGGAAAAGGAACTCAAAGCCGAAGAGCCTTGACGGCCTCGGTTCGAGTTCTTTCAAGGGTCTGCGGTTGCACCCGTTAAAAGCGGGATGTACGGATGTTGCCTTTTGCGCCCGCTACGAGCGGGCAGCGGCCACCTTGCTCATCGGACAGGGTAAAGGGCGCATATCTGACCCTCATCTCAGAAATTTCACACAAGCGTTCAGAGCCCGCCATCAGGCGAGCGAAACCCTTGTGTCATCGGCGTTTCCAAAGAAATTCAAAGACTTGCACACCCCTGGAAACCATTGGTGTGCTGGGTTTTGGTGTCATTTAATTCGTTGAATAATGTTACCGACGAGCAGCTAGTGCATTGATTGACACGCTTTTCTGGCATAATCCCGCCCCCCTTATGACCGGGTCAGAAAACCTTCATGATCGATTTATTCAGCGGACTGGATGCTTGGGTGCTAGTGAGCCTCCTGCTCGCCCTGACTTTTGTCCTCGCCTTCGAGTTCATCAACGGATTTCATGACACCGCTAACGCGGTCGCCACTGTTATCTACACCAAAGCGATGCCGCCTCATCTGGCGGTGTTCTTTTCCGGTGTGTTCAATTTCCTCGGCGTGTTGCTGGGCGGCGTTGGCGTGGCGTATGCCATTGTCCACCTGCTGCCGGTGGAGCTGCTGATCAATGTGAACACCGGTCACGGACTGGCCATGGTGTTCTCGTTGCTCGCCGCCGCCATCGCCTGGAACCTGGGCACCTGGTACTTCGGTATCCCTGCCTCCAGTTCTCATACGCTGATCGGCTCGATCCTCGGTGTAGGCCTGGCCAACGCCCTGATCAACGATATTCCGTTGGCCGACGGCGTGAACTGGCAGAAGGCAATCGATATCGCGATGTCGCTGGTGTTCTCGCCAATGGCAGGCTTTCTGATTGCCGCGCTGATTCTGATCGGCCTGAAATGGTGGCGTCCGCTGTCGAAGATGCACAAGACGCCGGAGCAGCGCCGCAAGATCGACGATAAGAAACACCCGCCGTTCTGGAACCGCCTGGTGCTGGTGATCTCGGCCATGGCCGTGAGCTTCGTGCACGGCTCCAACGATGGCCAGAAGGGTATCGGCCTGATCATGCTGGTATTGATCGGCATCGTGCCGGCGCAGTTCGTACTTGATCTGAACAGCACCACCTACCAGATCGAACGTACCCGCGACGCCACTTTGCACCTGAACCAGTTCTATCAGCGCAACGCCGAGACCCTGGGCGAGTTCCTGGCGCTGGGCAAAAGCGTGGAAGGCGATCTGCCGGAGAAATTCCGTTGCAACCCGCAGCAGACCGAACCGACCATCGCCGCGCTGCTGGGCACCCTCAAGGGTGTAGCCGACTACCACTCGCTGCCGTCTGATAGCCGTATCGAAGTACGTCGCTACCTGCTCTGCCTGGATGACACGGCGAAGAAGGTCAGCAAGCTGCCTGGCCTGGCACCTCGTGAAAAGGCTGACCTGGACAAGCTGCGCAAGGACTTGACCACCACCACCGAATACGCGCCGTTCTGGGTGATTCTGGCGGTTGCACTGGCCCTGGGCCTGGGCACCATGGTTGGCTGGAAACGCGTGGTTCTGACCATCGGTGAGAAGATCGGCAAGCAGGGCATGACTTATTCCCAGGGCATGTCGGCGCAGATCACCACCGCCAGCCTGATCGGCATGGCCAACATCTTCAGCCTGCCGGTGTCCACCACCCACGTGCTGTCCTCGGGTGTTGCCGGCACCATGGTCGCCAACAAAAGCGGCCTGCAAGGCGGCACCGTCAAAACCATCCTGCTGGCCTGGGTGCTGACCCTGCCAGCCACGGTCGCGCTGTCGGCCGGGTTGTTCTGGCTGGCCTCGAAGGCACTCGGCAGCTGATCAGCAGCCGAACGAAAAAGGCGCGCTCCGCAAGGACCGCGCCTTTTTTATTGCCGATGTCTTCGCGCCTACAGGGGATCGGTGCATGCCAATAGATTCTTCAGGGCAAAAAAAAGGGCAACCGAAGTTGCCCAAAATGCCTTGCGTGCTCATTGCATCCGGAAAGACCTACGGCTTTTTCCGCTTGTGCGAATCCTTCCAGATAAAAAATCCGAATCCTGCAAAAAAAACGAACATGAGGCTGACGGTCAGCACTCCGGCGATCACCACGTTGTCGAAAAACATGACGCGTCTCCTGCTCTTGCCCTGTTGCGATAGGGCTAAGTTACCCAAACGGGCAGGAGAGAATATTGACCGGGATCAATGTCGCCCAAGACAGGGCGCAAAGGAGGGGAAAAACTGACCTGCATCAAACGATGCAGGGGGATTCAACGTTTTTTCGGTTTGTTCTTCGGCTTTTTCTTCGGTTTGCCCAGCGGCATGGCTTGCTCGAACGCCTGACGCACTTCATTCAGGCGCTTGTCGTTGAGGTCATGGACACGCTTGGCGCGTTCGGCATTGAGGTCGATCAGTTTGTCGTCTTGGCTCATGGCGTTCAGTGCATCGCTTGAAAATGAATTCAGCTGCCGCTTCGCTCGGCAGGTTTGCGCCAATAATGCGGTCTGGCGACGGCGCTGACCAGCCACTCGCTCAAATCTCGATATCGACCCACAAACCCTGACGGGGCTGATCTTCCATCAAGGGCGCTACCGGCACGGTGTTGTCGGCATTGAGTTCATCCCCGGGAATGGCCAGGTGCGCTTCAGGGTCTTCGTCGGCTTCACGTCGACGTCTTTGCTGTTCTTGCTTGCGGCGCTGTTCTTCGCGTAGCAGCAAGGCGGTTTCGTCGGGATCGCGATTTTTCAGGTCGATGGTGCTGTCGGTGGAGCTTTCCTGTACGGGCACCACAGGGGCGATGTCCGGGCGCGGGCGGACCGGGTCGTGCTGCGAGGTGATCGGCACGGCACTCAAGGGGAGCATCGGTGGCAGCATATATTTTGGTCTCCTGTCAGCAGGCTGTCGGCTGCGTGGATGGCGACTTGAGCCATCGGTCGCAAACTGTGACCCAATCGACACTGCAATAACGGTCGCCAGCTACGATTTGTTCAGGTCCTGAAGATCAAAATATCATGACCCAAGGCAGCTCCTGCACAGGTATTCCTTTGGTCTGCAGAGCTGATTCCGTTAAGATAGCCCGCTTTTTCAAGGTGGGAGTCAGGCAGCATGGCGCAGCAGTATCAACCGGGGCAACGCTGGATCAGTGACAGCGAAGCCGAGCTGGGTTTGGGCACCGTTCTGGCACAGGACGGCCGCTTGTTGACCGTGCTCTATCCGGCCACTGGCGACACCCGCCAGTACGCGCTAAGGAATGCGCCCCTCACCCGTGTACGGTTTTCGCCGGGTGACTCCATCACTCACTTCGAAGGCTGGAAACTGACCGTTCGCGAAGTCGACGACGTCGATGGCCTGTTGGTCTACCACGGCCTCAACGCGCAGAACGAAGTGGTCACCCTGCCAGAAACCCAACTGTCGAACTTCATCCAGTTCCGCCTGGCCAGCGACCGTCTGTTCGCCGGGCAGATCGACCCGCTGGCCTGGTTCGCCCTGCGTTATCACACCCTCGAACACACCAGCCGCCAGCTGCAGTCCTCGCTGTGGGGCCTGGGTGGCGTGCGTGCGCAACCGATCGCGCATCAACTGCACATCGCCCGCGAAGTGGCCGACCGCATTGCACCGCGGGTTTTGCTGGCCGACGAAGTAGGCCTGGGCAAAACCATCGAAGCCGGCCTGGTGATCCATCGCCAACTGCTCTCGGGCCGCGCCAATCGCGTGCTGATCCTGGTTCCGGAAAACCTCCAGCACCAGTGGCTGGTGGAGATGCGTCGCCGTTTCAACCTGCAGGTTGCGCTGTTCGACGAAGAGCGCTTTATCGAAAGCGATGCCTCCAACCCGTTCGAAGACACTCAGCTCGCGCTGGTGGCCCTGGAATGGCTGGTGGAAGACGAGAAGGCCCAGGACGCGCTGTTCGCGGCCGGTTGGGACTTGCTGGTGGTCGACGAAGCGCATCACCTGGTGTGGCACGAAGACCAGGCCAGCCCTGAATACACGCTGGTCGAGCAACTCGCTGAAACCATTCCCGGCGTGCTGTTGTTGACCGCCACCCCGGAACAACTCGGCCAGGACAGCCACTTCGCCCGACTGCGCCTGCTCGACCCGAACCGTTTCCATGATCTGGCCGCTTTCCGCGCCGAGAGCGAAAACTATCGCCCGGTGGCCGAAGCCGTTCAGGAGTTGCTGGAGAAGGGTCGCCTGTTGCCTGAAGCACACAAGACCATCCACGGTTTCCTCGGCAACGAAGGCGAGGCCCTGCTGACTGCGGTCAACGATGGCGACACCGAAGCCAGTGCCCGCCTGGTGCGTGAGCTGCTGGACCGTCACGGCACCGGTCGCGTGCTGTTCCGTAATACCCGCGCCGCCGTGCAAGGTTTTCCGGAGCGCAAACTGCACCCGTACCCGCTGCCATGCCCGGACGAATACCTCGAACTGCCGCTGGGCGATCACGCCGAGCTGTATCCGGAAGTCAGCTTCCAGGCTCAGCCGGACGCCAATGAAGAAGAGCGCTGGTGGAAATTCGACCCGCGTGTCGAGTGGCTGATCGATCAGCTGAAAATGCTCAAGCGCACCAAAGTGCTGGTGATCTGCGCCCACGCCGAAACCGCCATGGACCTGGAAGATGCCCTGCGCGTGCGTTCCGGCATTCCGGCCACGGTGTTCCACGAGGGCATGAACATCCTCGAGCGTGACCGCGCCGCGGCCTACTTCGCCGATGAAGAATTTGGCGCGCAAGTGCTGATCTGCTCGGAAATCGGCAGCGAAGGTCGCAACTTCCAGTTCTCCCACCACCTGGTGCTGTTCGACCTGCCGTCCCACCCGGATCTGCTGGAACAACGTATCGGTCGTCTGGACCGGATCGGCCAGAAGCACACCATCGAACTGCACGTGCCGTACCTGGAAACCAGCCCGCAAGAGCGCCTGTTCCAGTGGTATCACGAAGCGCTCAACGCGTTCCTCAACACCTGCCCGACCGGCAACGCCTTGCAGCACCAGTTCGGCCCGCGCCTGCTGCCGTTGCTGGAAGAAGCCGACGATGGCGAGTGGCAAGCGCTGATCGACGAGGCCCGCACCGAGCGTGAGCGCCTGGAGGCTGAACTGCACACCGGTCGTGACCGCTTGCTGGAGCTCAACTCCGGTGGCGCTGGCGAAGGCGACGCACTGGTCGAAGATATTCTTGAACAGGACGACCAGTTCGCCCTGCCGATCTACATGGAAACCCTGTTCGACGCCTTTGGCATCGACAGCGAGGACCATTCGGAAAACGCCCTGATCCTCAAGCCGAGCGAAAAAATGCTCGACGCCAGCTTCCCGCTGGGCGACGACGAAGGGGTGACGATCACTTACGACCGTAACCAGGCGCTGTCTCGCGAAGACATGCAGTTCATCACCTGGGAACATCCGATGGTCCAGGGTGGTATGGATCTGGTGCTGTCCGGCTCCATGGGCAACACCGCCGTGGCGTTGATCAAGAACAAGGCGCTGAAACCTGGCACCGTGTTGCTGGAACTGCTCTACGTCAGCGAAGTGGTTGCCCCGCGCTCGCTGCAACTGGGCCGTTACCTGCCGCCGGCGGCGCTGCGCTGCCTGCTCGATGCCAATGGCAACGACCTGTCGGCCCGGGTGTCATTCGAAACCCTGAACGATCAACTGGAAAGCGTTCCGCGCGCTAGCGCCAACAAGTTCATCCAGGCTCAGCGCGATCAGCTGACACCACGGATCAATGCCGGCGAAGACAAGATCTTCCCGCGTCACGCCGAGCGTGTGGCAGAGGCGCAGCGTCGCCTGGCCGCCGACACCGACGAAGAACTGGCGCGCCTGACCGCCTTGCAAGCGGTCAACCCGACCGTTCGTGACAGCGAACTGGTTGCCCTGCGCAAACAACGCGAGCAAGGCCTGGCCATGCTCGACAAGGCTGCGCTGCGACTGGAAGCGATCCGGGTGTTGGTGGCGGGTTAAATCCCCTGCTCTGCCCTGCTAAATAAAGAAGGCCCGCAGCGATGCGGGCCTTTTTTGGAGTGGGCTCCTACAGGTTTTGCGTGATGGCTACATAGCCGCAGCCGCTGGAACCTCAGGCCCAACCACTGCCACCAACCCTTCCTTCATCCGCTTGGCATCACGCACAAAACACCGCGAAGCCAGCACCAGAAACACCATGGTGAAGAACAGCGCCACCGGAATCAGGTACATCGCGTCGTGCAGGCCGACAGCCTTGAACGCTTCGGTCATCTGCTCAGCGCCAGCCGCGAGCATCGCCGTGTGGGCGAAGTGATCGGACAACGCACCGACCACCACCGGCCCCAATCCACCGCCGAGCAAATACAAACCGGCAAAGAACAGCGCCATGGCCGTGGCGCGCAAGCGTGGCTCGACCACGTCCTGAATCGCCGTGTACACGCAGGTGTAGAAGTTGTAGGCAAACAACCAGCCCACGCTGAATACCGCCACGAACACACCGATCTCGATCCGTCCCGAATGCAGCGCCCAAGCCGTGCAGACCGTGGAGATGATCAGACTGAACGCCGCAAACAGTAGACGTCCATTGGCAACCCGCTGATGAATCTTGTCGGCGACCCAGCCACCCAGCGTCAGGCCGAACAACCCGGTCACGCCGACGATCACCCCGGTCGCCACTGCCGCTTCCTGCAACGGCATCAGAAAATAACGCTGCAGCATAGGCACCAGGAACGAGTTGCAGGCGTAGGTGGCGAAGTTGAAGCACAGCCCGGCCATGACCAGCCAGAGGAAGGTCGGCACCGCCAGCACCCGGCGAATCGGCCGGTCAACCTTCTCCTGCGAAACCTGCACGCTTTCAGCGGCGCCGCGCTTGGGCTCCTTGATGAAAAACATGAAGACCGCAAGGATCAGCCCCGGTACGGCGGCGATGAAGAAGGGTGCGCGCCAGCTGTCGAATGCCTTGACCATCGCGCCAATGGTGAAGAACGCCAGCAGCAGGCCCAAGGGCAGGCCGAGCATGAAAATGCCCATGGCCCGCGCCCGACGGTGGGCCGGGAACAAGTCGCCGATCAGCGAGTTTGCGGCGGGCGCGTAACTGGCTTCGCCGATGCCGATGCCCATGCGCACGATCAGGAAACTCCAGAAACTGCCCACCATGCCGTTGACCGCCGTCAACCCGCTCCATGCCGCCAGGCCCCAGCCCATCAGCTTGGCACGCGAGCCGGTGTCGGCCATTCGGCCCAGGGGCAGGCCGGCGATGGCGTAGACGATGGTGAACGCGGTGCCGATGATCCCCAGTTGAAAGTCACTCAGGTGCCATTCCATGCGGATCGGTTCGATGATGATGGCCGGGATGGTGCGGTCGAAAAAGTTGAACAGGTTGGCCAGGAACAGCAGGAACAGAATGCGCCAGGCATTCGCCGCTTGGGTCGAGTTCTGCATGGGTCCGTCTCATTTATTGTTATGGGGGCTTCACTGCCAGTGCATCCGAGCCCGGAACCTGCAATCTAGTCAGGCGCCCCACTGCTGTCTGTAATTATTCGTAAAGCTGATACCCGGCCATCGGATCGGCCGCGGCCCGTGCAACATTTTATTTCCAAACGATCTAGCCATAATTCCAAAAGGATTGCAGGACAATGTGCCACTACGGCTTGCGTTCCGGCGGTGCCTTCTATACTCCATGACATTCGCTGGCGTTGATTGCGCCGGTCAGGAAGACAACGACGGGGCATGCTATGGAGTGGCTTGGTTTGCATTTCATTACCGAGCTGCCAGAGAGTGGGCAGGTCATACTCAACTGCATACATGACCCTTTTCTGGTGCTACTGGCTTATCTGGTTGCCTGCGCCGGCAGTTTTGCCACGCTGGACATGGCCGAGCGGGTGGCTCACGCAGAAAAGAAGGCCTCACAGCGACTCTGGCGCTGGGTCGGCGCCGGCTGCCTCGCGGGTGGAATCTGGGCCATGCACTTCATCGGCATGCTGGCGTTCCAGGCGCCGATCGCTATTCATTACCACTTGCCCATCACCCTCGTTTCCCTGCTGATCGCCCTACTCGCTTCGTGGCTGGCGATGCACACCCTCAGCCGTGCGCAACTGAGCTTGTGGCAATGCTTCAGGGCCGCCATCGGTATCGGCCTGGGCATCGCCGCCATGCATTACGTGGGCATGTCGGCACTGCGTTCGCAAGCTCAGGCCTACTATCAACCGCTGTTGTTCGGCCTCTCGATCGTGATCGCCATCGGTGCCAGTCTGGCGGCGCTGCTGCTGTCGACTTACTTGCGCAATGGCACAGGGGCTTTTCATCAATGGCTCAAGTACGGCGCCAGCCTGGTGCTCGGGGCCGGCATCATCAGCATGCATTTCACCGGCATGGCTGCCTTCAATCTGGTGCTGCCCACTGGCAGCCTCCTGACCGAGCCCGGAGAAAACAACCACCTGCAACTGGGCCTGACCGTGGCCATCATGACGCTGCTGATTATCGGCAGCAGCATCAGCGCGGCGCTGGCGGACAAAAAGCTGCAGCACAAGGAAAACGATCTGCAACGGGTCAACTCGCTGCTCAGTCAACTGGACCAGGCGCGCATGTCCCTGCAACAAGTGGCGCACTACGATCCCTTGACCAACCTGATCAACCGTCGTGGCTTCAATCAGCTCTTCGCCGAAAAACTCAGCCAGAAAACCTGCGAGAGCGGCATGCTCGCGGTGCTGTTCCTCGACATCGACCACTTCAAGCGGATCAACGACAGCCTTGGCCACGATGCCGGCGATGAACTGCTCAAGGTCCTCGCCGGGCACATCAGAGGCTCGATCCGTAGCCACGAAGATGTCGTGGCACGTTTCGGTGGCGATGAGTTCTGCATCCTCATCGACCTGCATGATCGTGAAGAAGCGCGGCACATGGCCCAGCGCATCATGCAAAAAATGAAAGAGCCCATTGAGCTCGCCGGGCGGCGCATGGTGATGACCACCAGCATCGGCATCAGTGTCTTTCCGGAAGACGGCAAAACCTGTGAAGAGCTGCTGAAAAACGCCGACCTGGCGCTGTATCAGTCCAAGGGCAGCGGACGCAACGGCCTGAATTTTTTCAGCGCCAATCTCAAGGCCCGCGCCACACTCGAATTGCAACTGGAAGAGGAACTGCGCCACGCCCTGCGTGAAGACGCCGGCCTGTTGCTCTACTACCAACCGATCTACGATCTCAAAACCGGCCAGGTCAGCAAACTCGAAGCGCTGATTCGCTGGCAACACCCGACCCACGGCTTCCTGGCCCCGGATCGCTTCATTACCATCGCCGAAGCCAACGGCCTGATCACCGAACTCGACCACTGGGTGCTGCGCAAGGCCTGTGAAGACCTCGGCGAGCTGTCGCGCCAGGGTTGCGAGGCGCTCAGGATCGCGGTGAATTGTTCACCCCTGACCCTGGCGCGCGAAGAACTGGCCACCGAGATCGAACAGGCGCTTCTGGATGCCGGGGTCGCGCCACAACGGCTGGAACTGGAAGTGACCGAGAACGCGCTGATGGGCAACATCGCCGATACGCTGGTCTTGCTGCGACAGATTCGCGCCCTCGGCGTGTCACTGTCGATCGATGATTTCGGCACCGGCTATTCGTCCCTGGCCTACCTCAAGCGCCTGCCGCTCAACACGCTGAAAATCGACCGATCATTCATCCAGGACATCCCGAATTCGACCCAGGACATGGAGATTGTCCAGGCGATCATCGCCATGGCCCACACCCTGCACCTGGATGTGGTCACCGAGGGCGTCGAAACCTTCGAGCAGTACCAGTTTCTTGAAAGCCAGGGTTGTGACTACGTTCAGGGTTACCTGCTCAGCCGGCCGGTGCCGCTCGCCGAGTTGCACCCGGTGCTGAAAGAAATCAACCAGCGAAAAAACACCTATTCCGTTACGACGCTGAGTCTGGTTCACGGTACATCTGCACTAATGTAGACGGGTCTTTTTCCAGATACCCCTGCGCCCCATGCAGCCGCATCAGTTGCGCGGCGAGACCGCTGACCGGGGTAGCCGAACCCTGCTCGCGGGAGAATTTCACCGCGGTGTCCAGGTCTTTGAGCAACGTCCGCACGTGCCACTTCACCGGTTCGAATCGGCTTTCGGCCATTTGCGGCGCGAGGATCTGCAGCGGCTTTGAATCGGCAAAACCACCGGCCAGCGCTTCGGCGATCAAACTCGCATCGACCCCCGAGCGCTCTGCCAGGGCCACCACTTCGGCAATCACCAGGGCATTGCAGGCCACGATCATCTGATTGCAGGCCTTGGTCACCTGCCCGGCACCGACCGGCCCCATGTGCGTCACGCGCTGACCGAGGCTCAGCAACACCGGTTTGACCCGCTCGAGCGCCTCACCATCGCCACCGACCATGATCGCCAGGCTGCCGGCCTCCGCACCGACTACACCGCCCGACACCGGCGCATCGAGCCAACCCATGCCGGTTTGGCTGACAAGCTCGGCAGCCATTTCTCGCGTGGCCGTCGGTTCCAGGCTGGAAAAGTCCACCAGCAACTGGCCGCTTTTCGCCCCCTTGCCAACGCCTGCTGGGCCAAACACCACCTCGCGCACCACCGCCGTGTCCGCCAGACACAGCATCACCACATCGGCGTGCTGGCACAGTTCGGCCGGGGTCGCGACCTGCCGCGCCCCGGCCTCGACCAGCGGCGCGCACTTGGCCGGATTACGGTTCCACACCGTCAGCGGGTAACCCGCCGCGAGCAATCGCCGACACATCGGCAGCCCCATCAAGCCAATTCCAGCAAAACCCAGCGAAGGTAGCATTGACATCATTTTGCCTCCTTTTGATTAAAGATCGCCAAATCCTGGCCGATTTATCATGACTTAGGAAAGGATTCCCCCGAGAAACGTTCAGGCCATGGCACTGACGCTTGGGACAAATACGCGCTGATAAAAGACGCGAGATCTTATTCCGTGACGGTTCGACGACAGCATGTCGCCCGACCAACCAGCCCAGGTACATGGCGAACCATGACTTCTAAAAATAACCCGGCCACCGCGATTTCCGACCTGACGCCGAGCCCGGCGGCGAACAGCCCCGCACCGTCGAAGCCATTGACGCCATCGCGCCCGCTGGCCACCCAGCAATACCTGTACTTCACCGAAACCAACACCGACCGCATCCTCGACAACCTCGACGGCCTGCGCGACATGGTGTTCCCGCGCCCGCCACACCTGGAAGGCGACAGCGAACACCACAGCGACCAGGAATTCCCGTCGGTGTGCCTGATCGGCCTGGGCCGCTGCGGTTCGAACATTGCGCTGGACGTCGCGGAACTGGTGTACAACGCCCGCAAGTTCTACCTCAACGAATTCAACAATGAAGATCGCCTGTCGCCGGACAAACGCTACGCCGAAAAAGGCTACAGCCCGGCCCAGTGGATTCGCAACAACCTGCGCCTGATGCCGAACAAGGCCACCAAACCCGTGTTTCTGGTGGAGCCGCTGGTCATGCTCGGCGACCTGGACAAGGATATCGCCGGTCGCATCCGCTTCTCGCGCAAGGGCGAAAAAAGCGGCTTCCTTCGCGACTACAGCAAAATGAAAATCATGGACTTGTCGGAAGTCCACGCCGGTGGTGCCGGTAACGCGCCGATCCTCGGCCAGTACCTGGCCAAGATCATCCTGAACAAGGACACCCAGCGTTTCTCCAGCCCAGACTGGAAGATGATTCACTCGTACCTGATCGACAGCTGTGGCATCAAGGCCAACCAGTCACGCCTGTATTTCTCGATTTTCAGCGCCGGTGGCGGTACGGGTTCGGGCATGGCCTCGGAATTCGGCCTGGCCCAGCAACACTCGTACATGAACAAGACGTTCGACACCAAGCCGATGGACGAACACGACGGCAAAAGCGGTCATTCATTCGTCTTCGAGCCGATCTTCACCAGCGGCATCTGCGTACTGCCGAACATTTCCGACCACCGCAGCGAAATGTCCGAAGCGCTGCACATCAACGCCGGTCGCCTGCTGTGTAAATACCTGTCGGAAGAGTGGGATTTCTCCTACAACTTCGCCAATGAAGACAGCAGCGAAGCCAGCGTCATGGGCCGTATCCGTCCATGGAACGCCATGATGCTGATCTCCAACGACATCATGCGTTACGCCGAAGAAAACGATGACGGCAACATCCAGAACATTGATGTCAATGCGATGGAAAAGCACGCCAACCAATACATCTCGCAGCAGATCTTCAACATTCTGACGGCCCAGGCGGTTACGACGGACTACGACCAGAACTATTTCCGTCGCGCCGGCATCGACATCGGCGAAACCATTCGCCTGGACGCCAATGACCTGTTCATGAGCCTGGCCGGCCCGGTGGCCATTGCCTATGCCGAATCCGTGGTGCCGGAAACCCCGCCGCCCAGCAGCGACAAATTCAAGGTCTTCGAGAAAGAGCCGCAGCGCCTGAACATCGACGACCTGTTCTTCCGCTCGATCGACCTGCCGCACTTCAACAAGGTCACCCAGGCCATCGAAGGCATCAGCCTGCTGCCGATCGAATCCAAGCGCTATCGCGCATCGCTGGAGCAGTACAAGAATTCGGGCTACGACGCGGCCGCGCTGCACGACCTGCATTTTTTCAAGAACTGCTCGTCGGTGGTCTCGATCGTCTCGCTGCCGAAGGACTACAAGCTGTCGTACATGGACCTGAACCGGTTGAAGACGCACCTCAACAGCCTGTTCCCGAACACCACGCTCAAGCGCTACGCCCTGGTGATCGGCGCCTCGGCCAACCTGTCGCTGACCACCCTGATCGCCAAGAGCCCGTGCCTGTCGGACGACTTCCTGACGCTGATCGTGGCGTTCATCAAACGTTGCTTCGCGAAAAACCCGTACCGCTTCGACGAGACGCTGGACAACTCGATCCTCGACTTCATCATCAATGAACACTTTGACGAAGACCGCATCGACGACCTGCTCAACGAATTCGAGAACCCGGCGAAGATCCTCGATACCAACTGGTACGCGATCAAACCGATGTACGAGAAGAAGTACCGCGAGCTGATCAACGACAAGGACAAGTTCGTATCGATCAACGATATCCGCCTGTCCCGCGATTGCGTGAAAAAATCGATCAAATACCTGCGCGAGATCTACCGTCACCGAATCGGCAAGACCAAGGTTATTTCGTTGAATAACCATACGGGCAAGACGTTCTCGGTCTGATCCAGAACCGGGTTGCCCCAATCGCTGGCAAGCCAGCTCCCACAGATTCGTGGCGTACGCTCCGGATTGGTGAGAGATGGGTGCCAGCGATGATGGGCCCCTGAAATCCACTGAAGATTTCACCCTCTCCAACATCCAGAAACAATTAAGCAGCCCTCAGGCTGCTCTCTCAACTGTTCCCGTTACGTTTACGTCACCGTGAGGCTGTGGCCTTTCTCTACGGCAACGTGCCATCACGCTACTCGGCTACACACTTTCCGCCGGGCACGCGTCGCACCAACAAGGTGCAACCCTTCAAGGCTGCGCTCTTTCCTGGATCATAATCCACGGCGAAACCACCACGGCCCACAGCTGCGGGTCACGTTCGAAAAGATCCAGCGCCCGCGTTTCAGACAGCTTGGCGACCTTGTCTTCGGCCAGCCAGGCAGCCACTTTCTCGCCTTCGTCCGTCGCTACAGCCTCGGCGGCGGCGATCAAATCCAGGCTCGGATCGACCCACAATAGGGCACCCTTGGCAAAGAACGGCTCCAGTTCCTTCCAGGTAATAGATGCGGTTTCACCAAGCAGTTTGGCATAGAGGGTGCTAGGTTCTTCAGTCATGGGTCCGGTCCGGAAAAGAAATCGACGCAATGATAACGTCGGTGGTCTGGCAGAAAAACCCAGATGCAATTTGTGTCACCGAACGAAAAGAGCAGGAATGCCAAGGAATGCACGGAATCTGGCTATAAGCCCTTCAAAGCCCCGCCGCAATTCTGTCTTTTTCTTTCAAAATAGCGACACCCCCAAGTTTTGCCCCCTGGCGCCAGCTTCCCAGGCTGACAATCGGCGCTCTACACTGTACCGGTACAGTTGCCGAGGGGCATTTCCGGGGGATGTCGTAGATATCTGACCCGGTTCTGCTGCCAACGGCGCCAGGACTATAAAAACTACAACAGTAAGAGTGGAGCACTATGACTAAGGCTACTAAGCAGATTTCCAAACTGTTTGCCGCTATGGTTCTGGCCGGGGTTGCCAGCCATTCGTTCGCAGCTGACACCATCAAGATCGGCATCGCCGGCCCTAAAACCGGTCCTGTAGCCCAATACGGCGACATGCAGTTCAGTGGCGCCAAAATGGCCATCGAACAAATCAACGCCAAAGGCGGCGTAGACGGCAAGAAACTCGAAGCCGTCGAATACGATGACGCCTGTGATCCAAAACAAGCCGTGGCCGTAGCGAACAAAGTCGTCAACGACGGCGTCAAGTTCGTGGTGGGTCACCTGTGCTCCAGCTCCACCCAACCGGCTTCGGACATCTACGAAGACGAAGGCGTGATCATGATCACCCCGGCTGCCACCAGCCCGGACATCACCGCCCGTGGTTACAAAATGGTCTTCCGTACCATCGGTCTGGACAGCGCCCAGGGCCCTGCCGCCGGTAACTACATCGCCGACTTCGTCAAACCGAAAATCGTTGCTGTCCTGCACGACAAACAGCAATACGGTGAAGGCATCGCCTCGGCGGTCAAAACCACTCTCGAGAAGAAAGGCGTGAAAGTCGCCGTGTTCGAAGGCGTCAACGCCGGCGACAAAGACTTCTCCTCGATGATCGCCAAGCTCAAGCAAGCCAACGTCGATTTCGTTTACTACGGCGGCTACCACCCGGAACTGGGCCTGATCCTGCGTCAATCCCAGGAAAAAGGCCTGAAAGCCAAGTTCATGGGGCCGGAAGGCGTGGGTAACGACTCCATTTCGCAGATCGCCAAAGACGCCTCCGAAGGCCTGCTGGTGACCCTGCCGAAATCCTTCGACCAGGATCCAGCCAACATTGCCCTGGCTGACGCGTTCAAAGCGAAGAAAGAAGACCCGAGCGGTCCGTTCGTGTTCCCGGCCTACTCGGCTGTGGAAGTGATCGCCGAAGGTATCAAGGCTGCCAAGTCCGAAGACACCGCCAAAGTGGCTGAAGCCATCCACAAAGGCACCTTCAAGACGCCAACCGGCGACCTGAGCTTCGACGAGAAAGGCGACCTGAAAGACTTCAAATTTGTGGTTTACGAGTGGCACTTCGGCAAACCAAAAACTGAAGCCAAGCCTCAGTAAGGCGTTGCCTGACTGACTGCCAATAAAGCCCACGGCGTGCCGTGGGCTTTGTTTTACGAACGTACCTGGGCCGCGCTGGCGTGATCCGCCAGTCTCCCCACCTGAAAATCTCAAAACCGTCATCAGCGGTTCGCTGGCAAACCCCGAATTCGAAGTGGATGCAGATCCACGGGGCTCGGGCGGGAAAATGACTCCACCAGTGAAATGCGTATCAGGTTTTTAGGAGCGCTGTAATGCCTGACATCTATCACTTCTTCCAACAGCTGGTTAATGGCCTGACCATTGGCAGCACGTATGCCCTGATCGCCATCGGCTATACGATGGTTTACGGCATCATTGGAATGATCAACTTCGCCCACGGCGAGGTGTACATGATCGGTTCCTACGTGGCGTTCATCGCCATCGCCGGGCTGGCCATGATGGGACTCGACAGTGTTCCGCTGTTGATGACCGCCGCTTTCATCGCCACTATCGTGGTGACCAGTGCCTACGGTTACAGCATCGAACGGATCGCCTACCGCCCCTTGCGCGGCAGCAACCGTCTGATCCCGCTGATTTCCGCCATCGGTATGTCGATCTTCCTGCAGAACACCGTTCTGCTGGCGCAAGACTCCAAGGACAAATCCATCCCCAACCTGATCCCGGGCAACTTTACCTTTGGGCCAGGTGGCGCACATGAAGTGCTGATTTCCTACATGCAAATCGTGGTGTTCGTGGTGACCCTGGTCGCCATGCTCGGCCTGACGCTGTTCATCTCCCGCTCTCGCCTGGGCCGCGCCTGCCGCGCCTGCGCCGAAGACATCAAGATGGCCAACCTGCTGGGTATCAACACCAACAACATCATCGCCCTGACCTTCGTCATCGGTGCTGCGCTGGCGGCCATCGCGGCCGTTCTGCTGAGCATGCAATACGGCGTGATCAACCCGAACGCCGGTTTCCTGGTCGGTCTCAAGGCCTTCACCGCAGCGGTACTGGGCGGTATCGGCAGCATTCCGGGCGCCATGCTCGGTGGGCTCGTATTGGGTGTGGCGGAAGCCTTTGGTGCCGATATCTTCGGCGACCAGTACAAGGACGTCGTGGCGTTCGGCCTGCTGGTTCTGGTGCTGTTGTTCCGGCCAACCGGCCTGCTGGGCCGTCCGGAGGTTGAGAAGGTATGACTAGGAATCTTAAACAGGCGTTGTTCAGCGCCTTGCTGGTGTGGGCCGTGGCCTACCCGGTACTCGGTCTGAAGCTGACCATCGTCGGCATCAACCTCGAAGTTCATGGCACCAGCACCGCGACCCTGATCACCATCGCCGTGTGTTCGGTGCTGATGTTCCTGCGTGTACTGTTCGACCAGCAGATCAGTTCGGCCTGGCGTTCTTCGCCCAACATGCCGCTGATTCCGGCCAAGGCCAGCAACTTCCTGACCCTGCCGACCACCCAGCGCTGGATCATCATTGCGCTGATTGCCGGTGCACTGGTCTGGCCGTTCTTCGGCTCCCGCGGTGCGGTGGATATCGCCACGCTGGTGCTGATCTACGTGATGCTCGGCCTTGGCCTGAACATCGTGGTCGGTCTGGCGGGTTTGCTCGACCTCGGTTATGTCGGCTTCTACGCCGTCGGCGCCTACAGCTACGCGCTGCTGTCGCACTACTTCGGTCTGAGCTTCTGGATCTGCCTGCCAATCGCCGGCCTGATGGCGGCCACCTTCGGCTTCCTGCTGGGCTTCCCGGTGTTGCGTCTGCGCGGTGACTACCTGGCGATCGTGACCCTGGGCTTCGGTGAAATCATCCGTCTGTTCCTGCGTAACCTGACCGATATCACCGGCGGCCCGAACGGCATCAGCAACATCGAGAAACCAACGTTCTTCGGCCTGACCTTCGAACGCAAAGCCGCGGAAGGCATGCAAACCTTCCACGAGTACTTCGGCCTGGCCTACAACTCGATCAACAAGGTGATTTTCCTTTACCTCGTTGCCTTGTTCCTGGCACTGGCTGCGCTGTTCGTCATCAACCGTTTGCTGCGCATGCCTCTGGGCCGTGCCTGGGAAGCGTTGCGTGAAGATGAAATCGCTTGCCGAGCGCTGGGCCTGAACCCGACCATCATCAAGCTTTCGGCATTTACCCTCGGCGCGGCATTCGCCGGTTTTGCCGGCAGCTTCTTCGCTGCCCGTCAGGGCCTGGTGACACCGGAGTCCTTCACCTTCATCGAGTCGGCGATCATCCTCGCCATCGTGGTGCTGGGTGGCATGGGCTCGCAGCTGGGTGTGATCCTCGCTGCCGTGGTGATGATCCTGCTGCCGGAAATGATGCGAGAGTTCAGTGAGTACCGCATGTTGATGTTCGGTGCCTTGATGGTACTGATGATGATCTGGCGCCCTCAGGGTCTGCTGCCCATGCAACGTCCTCACATGGAGCTGCGCAAATGAGCCGCGAGATCCTTAAAGTAGAAAACCTGAGCATGCGCTTCGGCGGCTTGCTGGCGGTCAACGGCGTTGCCTTGAGCGTGAAAGAGAAACAAGTGGTGGCGTTGATCGGCCCGAACGGCGCCGGCAAGACCACGGTGTTCAACTGCCTGACCGGTTTCTACAAGCCGAGCGGCGGCAGCATCCTGCTGGACGGCGAGCCAATCGAAGGCCTGCCGGGCCACAAGATCGCCCTCAAAGGCGTGGTGCGCACCTTCCAGAACGTGCGGTTGTTCAAGGACATGACCGCGGTCGAGAACCTCTTGATCGCCCAGCACCGTCACCTGAATACCAACTTCCTGTCCGGCCTGTTCAAGACCCCGGCGTTTCGCAAGAGCGAGCGCGATGCCATGGACTTTGCCGAGTACTGGCTGGAAAAGGTCAACCTGAAAGAGTTCGCCAACCGTCCGGCCGGCACCCTGGCCTACGGTCAGCAACGTCGCCTGGAAATCGCCCGTTGCATGATGACCCGCCCGCGGATCCTCATGCTCGACGAACCGGCCGCCGGCCTGAACCCGAAGGAAACCGAAGACCTCAAGGCGCTGATCAGCGTGCTGCGTGAAGAGCACAACGTCACCGTGCTGCTGATCGAACACGACATGAAACTGGTCATGAGCATTTCCGACCACATCGTCGTGATCAACCAGGGCACGCCTCTGGCCGACGGTACGCCGGAACAGATCCGCGACAATCCTGAAGTGATCAAAGCCTACCTGGGGGAAGCGTAAATGCTGCAGTTCGAAAACGTTTCCACCTTCTACGGCAAGATCCAGGCGCTGCACAGCGTCAACGTCGAAGTCCGTCAGGGCGAGATCGTGACCCTGATCGGCGCCAACGGTGCCGGCAAGTCCACGCTGTTGATGACCCTGTGCGGTTCGCCGCGCGCCCACAGCGGCAGCATCCGCTACATGGGTGAGGAACTGGTCGGCCAGGACTCTTCGCAGATCATGCGCAAGAGCATCGCCGTGGTGCCGGAAGGTCGTCGGGTGTTTTCCCGCCTGACCGTTGAAGAGAACCTGTCCATGGGCGGATTCTTCACGGCGAAGGGCGACTATCAGGAACAGATGGACAAGGTCCTCGGACTTTTCCCGCGCCTCAAAGAACGCTTCAGCCAGCGCGGCGGCACCATGTCCGGCGGCGAACAGCAAATGCTCGCCATCGGCCGTGCGCTGATGAGCAAGCCCAAGCTGCTGCTGCTCGACGAGCCATCGCTGGGCCTGGCACCGATCATCATCCAGCAGATCTTCGACATCATCGAACAGCTGCGCAAGGACGGTGTGACGGTGTTCCTGGTGGAGCAGAACGCCAACCAGGCGCTGAAAATCGCTGACCGTGCCTACGTTCTGGAGAACGGCCGGGTAGTGATGCAAGGCACCGGTGAATCCCTGCTGACCGACCCGAAAGTGCGCGAAGCGTACCTCGGCGGCTAAGGCTTTGCGGTAAAGAAGAAACGGCCCTCGCGGGCCGTTTTTTTGTACCCGCACACAATCCCGAAATCAAATGAACACCCCTGTAGGAGCCGGCTTGCTGGCGATAGCGGTCTATCAGTCAACATTTCTTTTGAATGTTACAACGCCATCGCCAGCAAGCCGGCTCCTACAAGGGTCTATAGCCTGTCCAGCACCTCCCCACTGCGCTTGAACCAGCCAATCAAATAATCCGCCAATACCTGCGTACGCTTGGGCAACCCACCCTGGTACGGGTGCACCAGGTACATCGGCATGCTCCGGGTCTGATAATCACGCAGGAGCCCGCGTAAACGACCGTCAGCCAATTCCGCCGGTAGCAAGTAGGACGGCAGACGGGCAATGCCAGCACCGGCCAGTGCGGCTTTCTTCAGCAGGTTGTAGTGATTGCTGGCGAACGGTCCCGACACCCGCACTCGCAGCAACTCGTGCTGCTGGTGATACAGCCATTCTTCGCGACCGCTGTAGTGACTATTGAGCAGGCAGCGATGTTCGGCCAATGCTTGGGGCGTCTGTGGCTCGCCGAACTGTTCCAGATAAGCAGGGCTGGCGCAGGTCATTTCGTGCCACGCCAGCAACGGCCGAGCGACCAGGCGTTCATCATTGGCCACGTCAGAGCGAACCGCCAGGTCAAATCCGTCACGGGACAAATCGCGATACTGGTTGCTCAGGTCCAGTTCGATCTGCACTTCGGGGTATTGGCTCGAGAACTCCAGCAACAAACCATCGAAGAAGGTTTCGCCCAGCGAAACCGGAACCGTCATCCGCACCGGACCGGCCATGTCGTCCTTCAACCGCGCCAACGCCTGACGCGCCCTTTCCACCTGAACCACCAAGGCTTGCGCCTGCGGCAGTAACGCAGCGCCCGCCGCTGTCAGGCTCAAGCGCCGCGTAGTGCGTTGCAACAGGACCACGGAAAACTGCGTCTCCAGTTGACTGATGCGCTTGGACAATTGCCCCTTGCTGCAACCGAGTTGCTGCGCGGCCAAGGTAAAACTGCCCGCTTCGATCAGTACCGCGAACGCCGCCAGATCATCCATTTCGCTCATGGATTGTTTCCATCTGAAAACCAAAGGTTGCCTATTAGCACGCTTATCAGCAGAAAAAACCACTCTAAACTCAAGCCTCATTCAACCCACATGAGGATCACTACCCATGAAAATTCTTTTGATCGGCGCAGGCGGCACCATCGGTTCGGCAGTCGACAAGGAACTGTCCCAGCGCCACGAGATCGTCCGCATTGGTCGCAGCAGCGGTGATTTTCAAGTGGATATCAGTGACAGCACCTCGATTCGCAAACTGTTCGAGCGGACCGGCAAATTCGATGCGCTGATCTGCGCCGCCGGCAACGTGACCTTCGCGCCACTGGCAGAAATGACAGACGCAAGTTTTGCCCTTGGCCTGAAAGACAAGCTGATGGGCCAGGTCAACCTGCTGCTGATTGGCCGTGAGTTCGCCAACGACGGCGCCTCGTTCACCTTCACCACTGGCGTGCTCAGCCATGACCCGATTTACAGCGGCGCTTCGGCGGCACTGGTCAATGGTGCGCTGGACAGCTTCGTCCGCGCTGCCGCCATCGAGCTGCCACGCGGGCTGCGGGTGAACTCGATCAGTCCGAACGTTCTGGTCGAAGCCATGGGCAAATACGCGCCGTACTTCCGCGGTTTCAAACCGGTTCCCGCAGTGGATGTGGCGTTGGCCTACGCCAAAAGTGTCGAAGGCTTGCAGACGGGGCAGACCTTTCACGTAGGCTGAACATGTTCAATGTGCGGCGCGGGCCTCGCGCCACCTTGCAGTGCCTTATGGCTCCACTAACGTCGGCAGCAGATGGCGCGCTGTTTCAGGCGGTAATGCGATCATCAGCGCGGGGCCTTCGACCGCTGCTTGAATCGTCGAAGTCGACACATGCACCCCGTTGATGAACAGCGTCAAAGGCTGATACAGGTTCTCCCGCGTCAACTGCGCCATGCGGCGTTGCGCATCCGGGCTGAGCGTAACTTGCAGGTTGATAGCGGGCGGGATGGGATCATCTGCCCGCTTGAGGTTCAGGCTGATCTCCCTGAAATCCGTCGCGGATGAAAAAGCAATTTCGGCCGCCAGGCATTGCAGTCCCCCCATCATCCCTAACGTCACCAGTATCGCCTTGGTCAATCCCTTCATAACATCTCCCGTAAATAGATGGCCGACCGATTAAACACCAGGGCATGAAACTACCCGTGGCTGAAGTAAAGCCAAATATTACCTGCGCCGGGTTCAAGCCCCTGACAATTGCCAGACATGGGTTGTGATGAACGGTCAGGCTGAGTAACGTGGCGTCACTTGTCAGGAGACCCCAAGATGCGTGTTGCCCGTTCCTTAGTCCTTGTTGCCCTGCTTCCGCTGTTCGCCGCTTGCCAGTTGTTCGATGGCCCGCGTGAAAATGCTTCCCACGTCGGCCAGACCCGCATGCAAGGCCAGTTAACGGCAGCGGATGGCAAGCTGTGGTTCCAGCCGTGCGGCGACACCCGTCGTTATGTGGTCAACGACACGGGCGGCACCAGCGTGCTGCAACAGGCCGCGAGTCTGGCCGATGCGCAGGGCAAGTTGTTCGCCGATGTGCGTGGGCGAGTCGTTGCCGGCAATGGCGACGGTCAGCTCGATCTGGAAACGCTCTACCGCGTCGAACGTTCCGGCACTGCGTGTGACGATCCCAATTTCAAACTGCTGATTCTGCGCGCCGCCGGCCATGCGCCCGAGTGGAGCGTGAAGGTCAGCGGCAAAGGCATGGTCATCGACCGCGCCGGCCAGCCGCCATTGGCCGTACCCTACGTCGAAGAACAACTGGGCGATGGCCGCTTCAACCTCAGCACCGACGCCAACAACCAGCACATCGAACTGTGGGTCGCGCCGCAACGCTGCGTCGACAGCAGCAGCGGCAGCATCCAGCACATGAGCGCCGAACTGCGCATCGATGGTCAGGTGCAGCGCGGTTGCGGGTATTTCGGCGGCTCGCGCGACGACTGATCGTTTAAGCCTCACGGAACCGGGCCTTTGAAGCTTATAATCGCCGGCTTCAAACGCCCTGGCGCAGTTGTGCGCCCCGCGAACCGGATCCCGCCATGTTACGAATCACTGAACTCAAGTTGCCGATCGACCATCCCGAAGAAGACCTGCGCCCTGCCATCGTGCAGCGCCTGGGCATCGCCAGCGATGATTTGCTCGATTTCACCTTGTTCAAGCGCAGCTACGATGCGCGCAAAAAATCCTCCGAACTGTGCTTCATCTACACCATCGACCTCAACGTTCGCGATGAGGCGGCGGTGCTGCACACGTTCGCCGATGACCGTAACGTCAACGTGGCACCGGATGTCAGCTACAAAGAAGTTGGCCAGGCGCCGGCCGACCTGAGTGCACGCCCGGTCGTCGTCGGCTTCGGTCCGTGCGGGATTTTCGCCGGGCTGCTGCTCGCGCAAATGGGCTTCAAGCCGATCATCCTCGAGCGCGGCACCGAAGTACGCCAGCGCACCAAAGACACCTGGGGCCTGTGGCGTAAAAGCGTACTCAACCCGGAATCCAACGTGCAGTTCGGCGAGGGCGGCGCGGGGACATTCTCCGACGGCAAGCTCTACAGCCAGATCAAGGACCCGAAATTCCTTGGCCGCAAAGTCCTGCACGAATTCGTCAAGGCCGGTGCCCCGGAAGAAATCCTCTACGTCAGCAAACCGCACATCGGTACGTTCCGTCTGACCGGTGTCGTGGAAAACATGCGTGAACAGATTCGCGCTCTGGGCGGCGAAGTTCGCTTCCAGCAGCGGGTCACCGACGTGCTGATCGAAGACGGGCAACTGGTCGGTGTCGAACTCGATGGCGGCGAGCAGATCCACTCCAGACACGTGATCCTCGCCCTCGGCCACAGTGCCCGTGACACCTTCCGCATGCTCCACGGTCGTGGTGTATACATGGAAGCCAAACCGTTCTCGGTGGGTTTCCGTATCGAGCACCCGCAGTCGCTGATCGACCGCGCACGCCTGGGCAAGTACGCCGGCCACCCGAAACTCGGTGCCGCCGACTACAAACTGGTGCACCACGCCAAGAACGGCCGTTCGGTCTACAGCTTCTGCATGTGCCCGGGCGGTACCGTGGTAGCCGCGACCTCCGAGCCGAATCGCGTGGTCACCAACGGCATGAGCCAGTACTCGCGTAACGAACGCAACGCCAACTCCGGGATTGTTGTCGGCATTACCCCGGAAGTCGATTATCCGGGTGGCCCGCTGGCCGGTATCGAGCTGCAGGAGCGCCTCGAATCCCACGCCTTCGTGCTCGGTGGCAGCAACTACGAAGCCCCGGCGCAACTGGTCGGCGACTTCATTGCGGGCAAGCCGTCCACTGAGCTGGGCAGCGTTGAACCGTCCTATAAACCAGGCGTTGCCTTGGGCGACTTGGCCCTGGCTTTGCCAGCCTTCGCCATCGAAGCGATCCGCGAAGCACTGCCGGCCTTCGAGAAGCAGATTCGCGGTTACTCGCTGCATGACGCAGTGTTGACCGGGATCGAGACCCGCACTTCGTCGCCACTGCGGATCACCCGTAACGAGTCGATGCAGAGCCTGAACGTCAAGGGCTTGTTCCCGGCGGGTGAAGGCGCGGGCTACGCGGGCGGGATTCTGTCGGCGGGTGTCGACGGGATTCGCATTGCGGAAGCGGTGGCCCGCGATATCCTGGGCCTCGAAGCCTGACCTGCATCTCCTGGATTAAATGCAAAGCCCTGTGGGAGCGAGCCTGCTCGCGAAGACGGAGTGACAGTCAACACAGATGTTGACTGGTCTACCGCTTTCGCGAGCAGGCTCGCTCCCACCTTGTCTTCTGCGTGTCAGATATTGGCTCGCAGCACGGTGTTCGGCAGCGGCTCACCGCGCTCGACACTCGCCGCAACCGCCTCCATCAACCCACTCAACTCATACCCTTGCGCCTTGAGCCAGGCCTGATCGTAATAGGTCGTGGCATAACGCTCGCCGCCGTCACACAAAATCGCCACCATCGACCCCGTCTCCCCTGCCGCTTTCATAGGCTGCGCAGCCATCAGCGCGCCGATCAGGTTAGTGCCGCTCGACCCGCCCACATGCCGTCCCAACCGCTCAGCCAGGTAATGCATCGCCGCCAGCGACAGTGCGTCCGGGACTTTGACCATGGCATCGATCACCTTGGGCAGGAACGATGCTTCTACCCGTGGCCGGCCAATGCCTTCGATCCGCGAGCCGTGGTCAAGGCGCAGGTTGGCATCGCCGGTCTGGTAGTAATCAAAAAACACCGAGCGCTCGGCATCGGCGCACAGCACCCGGGTGCCATGTTGGCGATAGCGAACATAGCGGCCCAGAGTGGCGGTGGTACCGCCGGTGCCAGGGCTGGAAATCAGCCAGCTCGGCTCCGGGTGCTGTTCAAAACGCATCTGATGAAAAATCGATTCGGCGATGTTGTTGTTCGCCCGCCAGTCGGTCGCGCGCTCGGCGTAGGTGAACTGGTCAATGAAATGCCCGCCGTGCTCCCGCGCCAAGCGCTCGGACTCGGCATAGATCTGGGTCGGATCATCGACCAAATGGCTTTGGCCACCGTAGAAAGCGATCTGCGCGATCTTCTCTTTAGAGGTGGTCGCGGGCATCACGGCAATGAACGGCAAACCCAACATCCGCGCAAAGTACGCCTCGGAAATGGCCGTCGAACCGCTGGAGGCTTCGATGACCGGCGCCCCGGGCTTGAGCCAGCCATTACACAACGCATACAGGAACAGCGAGCGCGCCAGTCGGTGCTTGAGGCTGCCGGTGGGGTGGCTGGACTCGTCCTTGAAATACAAGTCAATGCCCGGAAAACCCGGAAGTGGCAACGGAATCAGGTGGGTGTCGGCGCTGCGCTGGAAGTCGGCCTCGATGATCCGGATGGCTTCGCGGGCCCACTGTCGGTTGTCGCTCATGGTGTTGTTCTCATTGAATCGGGCAGGAGTCGGCCTTGAAACAGGGCTCAGCCAACAAGCTTAGGAAAAAACCTGCATTCAGCACAGATACAGATGCGTTCCAATATATCCGGCAACTGGGCTCTGGTCCTTGGTACCAGATCGCGTCATATAACAAAAAAGAATATAACTTTTGTTTTAACAACTAACGGTACAGGTTAGGGTGTGCCACCTTTTGAATTCAACGATGGAGAGCGACCCTTGCCTCTGCGTAGCACTTTCACGCGTTTCTTTCAGTTGGAAGCTGCCAGCGGTCTGTTACTGATCGCCGCAGCCGTTCTGGCTTTAATCATCAATAACTCGCCGCTGTCGTGGCTCTACAACGGCCTGCTGGACACCCCCGTGGTGGCCCAGATCGGTGCGCTGAAAATCGCCAAGCCGCTGCTGCTGTGGATCAACGACGGCCTGATGGCCTTGTTCTTCCTGCTGATTGGCCTGGAAGTGAAGCGCGAAGTCCTCGACGGCCAGCTGTCCCGGCCGTCACAGATTGTCCTGCCCGGCGTGGCGGCAATGGGCGGCATGGTCGTGCCAGCGCTGATCTACTGGTTCCTCAACCGCGACAACCCGCCGGCCCTGAGCGGCTGGGCAATTCCGACCGCCACCGACATCGCGTTTGCGCTGGGTGTACTGGCGCTGCTGGGCAAACGGGTTCCGATGTCACTGAAACTGTTCTTGATGACCCTGGCGATCATCGACGACCTGGGCGCAATCATCATCATTGCGATTTTCTATTCCGGCGCATTGTCCACCGTGTCCCTCGCGCTGGCGGCAGCCTGCATCGCGGCACTGATCGGCATGAACCGGCTCGGGGTGGTCAAGCTCGGGCCTTACATGATCATTGGTCTGATCCTCTGGGTCTGCGTGCTCAAGAGCGGCGTGCACGCCACGCTGGCCGGTGTGACCCTGGCCTTCTGCATCCCGCTGCGCACGAAAAACGCCGAGCCGTCGCCGTTGCTGTCGCTTGAACACGCTCTGCATCCATGGGTGGCCTACGGCATCCTGCCGCTGTTCGCCTTTGCCAACGCCGGCCTGTCCCTGAGCGGCGTCACCGTCGACAGCTTCACCCACGACGTACCGATGGGCATCGCGGTCGGTCTGCTGGTGGGCAAGACCGTCGGCGTGTTCGGCCTGACCTGGCTGGCAGTAAAAATCGGCATCGCCGCCCTGCCCCAAGGCGCCAATTGGGGTCAGGTAGTGGGCGTCGCGATTCTCTGCGGCATCGGCTTCACCATGAGCCTGTTTGTCGGTTCCCTGGCCTTTGAGCCGGGTGTCAGCGACTACGCGGGGATGGACCGGATGGGGATTCTGACCGGTTCGATACTGGCGGCGTTGATGGGTTATGCGGTGACGGCGATGGCGAGTCGTAAGCACACTGCCCTGCCCTCCTGAGAAACAGGGACAACTCCTAACGACTTTCAAGACCCGTCCTACAGCCACGCTTTGTCCCGTTCGTTAACGTCGTGCAGCCCTTGCAGAGGGCTGCCGATGGATGAACACACAAGGACAATCAGTGGCTGGCAACAAGGACATTCCCCGGGTTAGAAACCCGCCGTCAGGTGACGGGCATCACGTCACCTATCGTTTCATGACGCCCAGCGAACTGGCCCAGCGCGAGGCTCGGCAAAACGCCTACGAGGCCATGATCGCCAGGCAAGACGAATACCTGCGCAAGCGTCAGGTTGTCGAGGTTGAACAGAAACCGGTTCACGTCGGATGCGTCTTCGCCAAGTCCTGCAAGTTGCCGGACGCGGTTATCAACTACTCCAATCCTTCGGGGATGGTGCCCACCGACAGCCTGCAGGACTATGGTGAGATCGCCTGGCTCGGCGCTCGGGAGGTGGACAATGGTGGTCTGCTGAATCTGCAGACGATCAGCGGCTCTACCCTTTCACTTGGCATTGGCCAACTAGCACTTCGCGCTCCCACCCTCGTTGCTCCGGCGATAGGCGCTGTAGTAGTAGCAGGTGCAGCTACTACGGCTGTATTGGTCGGCCTGGTCGCCGTGTTCTGGACGCCCAGTCTCGGCGACAGCGCCCTCTATACCGAAGACCAACTACGTGCCCTCAAGCAGGCCCGCACTCGAATGCGCCTGCAAATCGAACAACAGGCTGACGGCAGTCTCAAGGGCTACGCCTTCTACACCGGTAAAAACCGCGATTGGGAAATGGTCGATGTGGTGCAGATCGCTTTGCGCGACACCCAATACGTCGCCGATCTTGGCGACGGCATCGAACTGATCTGGACCCCGGCCGTCGATGGCTCGGACATTCTCGGCATTCCCAAACTGGAAGCTGCTCCGCAGGCGCCGCACATCTGGGTTTATCCGCCGACGAAACAGGCTGACAGCATCATTGTGAATCCGGTTTATCCGCCTGAGTACAAGGATTTCATTCTTGTGTTTCCGGTGGGGTCGTTGGTGAAGCCGGTTTACATCGTAATGAGCATGCCGGGGGATCATAAGTACTACGATGACCCGGAAACACTTCCAGCTTTCCCTGACGTCACCCGAGTGAAATCGAAAGCTTCAGTTCAGGGCGGAGGTAAAAGACGAGCTCGCTGGGTCGACCGCAAAGGACGGATATATGAGTGGGACTCCAAAAGTGGCGCAGTCGAGATGTACGATAAATTAGGAATACATCTAGGCGAATTCAATCATTTGACGGGAGAGCGAACAAAGGACGCTAAGCCGGGAAGAAGGACTCCAAAGTGACCAAAGAGATAAACCGCATGCGCTACCTTTCCATTACCGGTTTTTACCCAGATGAGAAGCAGGACGACACATTGCAGTTCGAACTAGCTATCAAAGACTACAAAGTAAACCAGGCTCTGGCTCAATTGACCGAATCAAAGCCCCTTGAAGACCTGGAACCCGGGGAACTGGAACTTACTCAATATCAGGTCCAACAGATCGCAGATTTACTCAAAACCGATTTCCCGGCTGGACTGGAATACTTCATTGGTACGCGCGCTAGCACCTAAGTAACTCTGCACAAAAAAACCCCGACCAGCTACCTGATCGGGTTTTTTGTTTACTACTCGTTTGCGCTTAGTGCGAAACGCGGCTGGTGCCATCAACCGTGGCAATACGCACACGTTCGCCAACACGGAACACTTCGTTTTCCTGAACCTGTTGCACGTAGGCGCGCATGCTGCCGTCGTCTTCGCGAACGGTGATTTCCACGCCCTGGGTGCGGGTCAGGCCTTCTTCGGTGGCCGAGCCGATCAGGCCGCCGGCGACGGCGCCGATGACCGCAGCAACGATGCTGCCTTTACCGCCACCAATGGCACTACCGCCTACGCCGCCAACGGCTGCACCGGCGAGCCCGCCGATCGGGGTTTTGGTGCCTTCGATTTTCACCGGGCGCAGCGCTTCGATGGTACCCATGCGAATCGTCTGCACGCGACGCGCTTCGTCACGGGAGTACGAGTCACCGGTCAGGCTCGATTGGCAACCAGTGAGCAACATCGCCATCGTGGAAAAAGAAGCAACCAGCAGGACAGACTTACGCATAGCATCAACTCCAAAGGACAGGTATTCATTAAACTCCGCAGCTTGACGCCTGTCACGGCATCGCCCGGATAAAAATGATTTCATTCAGTTCCAGTACAGGGCCGGCGCGAATTCACCACACAGTAGCGGCAATTTCGGCAATCTGCGCCGCTGGCCGAGGATTTTCATGGATTACTTTATCATTGTCGTCACTACCGTCGCTGGTCTGTACTTCCACGGGTGGTTGTACATACGCATCAGACGCTGGATGGACCGCGATCTGGCGCTAGCGCTGGCGGGGAATGACGAACGGAAAAAAGCGTTCATGCTCCAGCAGCTGGCCATTGCCCAGACGCAGAAGATCAGGCGTCGAGAGCTGCCGCAATGGCTGGAGGCCGCTGCGGCAGGTTATCTCGAGCGGTAGACTGCTCAGGGTGCCAGACGTTCAAGAATCCAGTCGGCGCCCTGCAGGCGGTAGTTGAGGCGGTCGTGAAGGCGGCTCGAACGGCCCTGCCAGAACTCGATGCGCTCCGGCAGCAGGCGGTACCCCCCCCAGTGTTCAGGGCAGTGCGGCTGGGTGTCGCTGAAACGTTGCTCGGTATCCTTGAGCAGTTTTTCCAGTTCCCCACGATCAGCGATCACCCGGCTTTGCGGTGATGCCCAGGCGCCCAGGCGGCTGCCTAGCGGACGAACCTGATAATAGGCATCGGACTCTGCAGGCGTGACCTTCACCACCCGTCCTTCAATCCGGACCTGGCGTTCCAGGGTCGGCCAGAAAAACGTCATGGCCCCGAACGGATTCGTCGCCAGGTGCTGGCCCTTGGCGCTGTCGTAGTTGGTGAAGAAGGTGAAGCCTTTTTCGTCCAGGCCCTTGAGCAGCAGGATACGGCAATGCGGCCGACCGTCCGGGTCGACCGTGGCCAAGGTCATGGCGTTCGCTTCCACCGGTGCCTGTTCGGTTTTCACCGCATCGGCGAACCACTGGTGGAACAGCGCAAACGGCTCAACCGGGGCTTGCGCCTCGGTCAGGCCATCACGGGTGTAGTCGCGACGCATATCAGCCAGGGCCTTGGTCATGGCGCATTCCTTTTGGTTAATGAATCACTTCTTTGTGGTATCGGCGGCCGCGACTTTCTTGGTGTCGGCAGCGGCTTTGGCCGGTGCAGTCTTTTTCGCCGGAGTCGCGGTTTTAGCCGGGGTCTTCTTGGCCGCGGCTTTCTTGGCCGGTGCTTTTTTCACGGCAGGCACTGCAGCCTTCTTCGCGGCCGGGGCCGGGGTCACAGGCTTGGCGACCGGTTTGATGTCTTGGGCGGCCACCAGGGTGACCGGCGCCGGTGCCGGCATGTTGTACTTGCTCAGCAAGGCGACCATGGTGTTTTGCGGGGTCACCAGCAGTTCCACGCGACGGTTCAAGGCCCGCCCTTCAACGCTGTCGTTGGCCGCACGCGGCGCTTCACTGCCCATGCCGCGCAGCATCAGGCGATCACGTTGCAGGCCGCTGAGACGGAAAATCGCCGCAACCGCCTGTGCACGTTCCTGGCTCAACTTGACGTTGGCTGGGGCGGCGCCCGAGGTATCGCTGTGGCCCAGCACCAGCACGGCTGTCTTGGGGTCGACTTCGAGGATTTTCGCGACCCGGGTGAACGGCCCCAGGGTTACCGGCAACAACATGGACGGGCGATCCGGGTTGAACGAGCCTTCGACCGGCGCCGTCACCACCAGTACGTTTTCACGGCGTTCGAGTTGCAGGTTGCTGTCCTTGATCGCGGTACGCAGGCGCGGCTCGTAATCGTCGAGCCAGGCCTGGGTGACTTTGGGATCAGGCATCGGCACCACTTTGGCGGTGCTCTGCTCTTTGCCACCGAACGGCCACCACCACTTGCCACCGGCTTCGGCATCGGCCTTGGCGACAGCGGCAGGTTTGGCTTCCGCTTTGGCAGCCGCCTTGCTCGCGTCGTCATCGGAGCCGAACGGCCAGTACCAGGGGCTGGTGCTTTCAGTCTTGGCCACCGGAGCGCTGGCGGCAGGTTTCAACGGGGCCGGCGCAGGATCTTTCGCGGCAACTTTGTCGGAAGAGCCGAACGGCCACCAACTGCCGCCGTCTGCATCATTTTTAGGATTCTGTGCGCAACCGGTAATAGCGAAGCACAGTGCCAAAGCGAGAGTGGGTTTGGTTGACATTGGATATCCACAAAAATGAAGTCATAAAAAAATCAGGCCGGATTGGCCCGCATAAACAGACGCTTTGAAACTGAAAAGTCTTTTGGGTTCCAGCTCCCGGAACCCTCAGCAGGTTTTACAGACAAGTGGCCAGTACCCGCACAAGCTTTTGTGCGCGCGGATCCATCAAGACGTACGGGCCCAGTGTATTTGTCACAAAACCGAACGCCACATCGTGCTCCGGGTCAGCAAAGCCGATGGAACCACCGGCGCCCGGATGCCCGAACGCGCGCGGGCCCAGGCCGAATGTCGCGTTGGGGACATCCGGTTGATCGAGCATGCAACCCAGGCCGAAACGGGTACGGGTCAGCAGCGTCTTATCCTCGCCGAGGCTGTGCTCGCGGGTCAGTTCGTCGAGCATTTCGCTTTCCAGCAAGCTGCCATCGAGCAAACCGGCGTAGAACCCGGCCAGGCTGCGCGCATTGCCGTGGCCGTTGGCCGCCGGTTGCTGCATGCGCCGCCATTCCGGCTTGTTGGTGCTGGTCAGCACCGAAGGTGGATTGGTGAACGCGCGGGTAGTCATGGCCGTCGGTTCACGCATGGTCACTTGCAGCAGGCGCTGAGCCGCCGCATCGCCGACGTTGCCCTTGCCACGGGCGATGTGCGCCACGCGGTGAAACTCTTCATCGGCCAGACCGACGTGGAAATCCAGGCCCAACGGCTTGGCGACCCGCGCCACAATTGACTCACCCGGACCGCGCCCGTCGGCCCGGCGCAGCAATTCGCCAACCAGCCAACCGTAGGTGATGGCCGCATAACCGTGGCCTTCGCCCGGTGTCCACCACGGTGCTTCGGCGGCCAGGGCGTCAACCATGGTTTGCCAGTCGTAAAGCGCTTCGGGCGCCAGCAACTCGCGCAATGCCGGCAGGCCGGCCTGATGGCAGAGCAATTGACGCAGGGTCACGGATTCTTTGCCAGCGTCGGCAAACTCAGGCCAGTAGCGGGCAACCGGAGCATCCAGTTGCAGCTTGCCTTCGGCCACTAATTGCAAGGCGGTGACGGCGGTGAAGGTCTTGGTGCAGGAGAACAGGTTAGCAATGGTGTCGCTGTGCCAGGCTTCGGCGCCATCCTTGTCAGCGGTGCCGGACCACAGGTCGAGCACGGTTTCACCGCCGATTTTGATGCACAACGCCGCGCCACGTTCCTGGGGATCGTCGAACAGCGCCGCGAACGCTTCACGCACTGCCTCGAATTGAAGCTCGTAATGACCCTGAATCTGCACCCGCAACTCCCCGGAAAAACGTTCTGTAAAGTGGGCCGCATTGTTCCAGCCCTTGAGGGTTTTGGGAACAGGGTCGGGCCGGGCGGTCAGGTCAACTGAAGGCAGCCTGCGGCAACCGCTTTAGTGGCCTTTGCCAGAATGCCCACCCGCGCCCTTCCCCGGGCCTTTGCCGGCATCGGCCTCTCGGCCACCCTCAGCGTCATGGCTGGGTTTGTTCGCCTCGGCTGCAGCCTTCTCGGCGTCCTTGGCCAACTGATCAATGGCCGCGAGATTGCTCTTGCGCACGCTATCGACAAAGCCCTGGAACGGCAGATCGGTAATCCCCACCAGACCAAAATGCCCATTTTCGCCATCCAGCAGTCGCCCGGTCACGGGTTGATCGAGGTATTGGAACCAGTGCACCCCGACGACAGACGGCTCGTTCAACGCCTGTTTGAGGAAGTTCGCATAAGCGGTGCCTCGATCTTCCTCCTTAGCCAGTTGCGTCACGCCGCCCCAGAATGGGCCGCGATCGGTCGAGCCGAAGTTGAACTCGGTAATCAACACCGGTTTATCCAGGCTGCGCAGTTTGGCGAAGTCGTAACCGTCCTGCGGCTGCAGGGTGTACATGTTGAAGCTCAACACATCGCAATAGTGGGCGCAGGACTCGACGGCTTCCGGGGTGCTGATGGCAAAACGGCCGCCGAGCAGCAACTGGTTCGGCGCGTGCCACTTGAGCGAATCGGAAATGGTCTTGAAGTAGGTGTCGGCGAAAACCTTCTGGAAGTATTTGAAGTCAGCCTCGATTTCCGGGTGCTCGGCGCTCGGCAGCGGTGGCACGAAACCTGGGTCTTCCATCAACTCCCACGCTGGCAGATCAATGCCCCAGGCCTTGGAAAGGCCCGCCTGATTGCGGTACTTGTCGCGCAACTGCTTGAGGAACGCACGCTTGGCCGGCACGTCTGTGGTCATTTTCAAGGTGCCATACGCCAAGGCATAACGGGCTTTCGGGTCATCGCCGGGACCGGCCCAGGCCAGTTCGTTGTCGGCGTAGTAACCGATCAGCCATGGATCGTCGCGATGATCACGGGCGGCGATGGCCACGGCGCGCTCGGTGGCCATGGCGAAACGCGGATCGAACGGGTCAGGCATGCCGCCCCACCAGTCGCTGCCGGTGCTGATGCTGGCGTAATCGCCGACAATCGACAGCGGTAACGTGTAGGGCACTCGGTCAGCATTGGCCAGTGCCGGCGCGCTCCAGTTGCCCACGGTGTTGAAGCCCCAGGCTTGCAGACGGTCGAGGGTGTGACCGGTCCAGCGTTTTTCGTCAAAGGCCACTTTGCAGGGTTCGACAGGCGCTGGCTCGACGGTTTTAGCGGCGCTCGCGTCGCTGGCATCGGTTCTGGCCGCCTCGGCAACACCCGATTCGGCACTCGAAGGCACCACCGGTTGCTCGGCGGCTTTTTCTGTCGTTGCCTCTACCGCGTCAGCCTTGGCGGCTGCGGCAACACCGGCCTTGGTGTCGCTGCCCAGTGCGCAGGGGTCGCCGTACAGGCGCTGCAAGTTGGCCCCGTAAAAGTCATACCAGCGACCGAAGCTGAAGCCACGCCCCTGATCGGCACCGTTGCCGCCGCGGTTATCCCCTTCGCCGAAATGGCTGGCCAAAGGCTCCTCAGCCTTGGGCAAGGATTCGAACATCCACTCGCGGCCGGCGATGTACGTCTGGTTGACGTCTGCTGCAACCGTGTTGACCCCCAGCGAATAAAACGGATGCCCTTGCGGTGTCACCAGGTACCAGCGGCCGTCACGCTTCTCGGTCCGGAAAAAACCGCTGGCCTTGAATGCCGGGCCTTTGGTCCAGCCGCCGAACTTGTCCAGCGAAGACTTATTGCGCTCGGCCAGCCAGGTTTTCAGCTGTTGCTGCTCCTTGGCGGCGGCGCTTTTCAGTTGTTCATCGTTACTGACTTTCTCAGGCCATTTGGCCCGGGTCGATTGGCCGTAAGCATCCACCAGACCGCCATACACGGCTTGGGTGACGGCCTCGCCATCCTGCACGCCAAAGCGCTCCAGCAAGATGCTCTGGGCAACTTTCGGTTGATCCATCGACACGCTCACCGACACCACCTGGCGGCGATCCAGCTCACCAGCGCTGCTGGCCAACAGAATGCGCTGACCGTCGACGGTCATCGGCATCGGCGGACCGGCTTTCATGCCCAGGCTCAGCGGCGACGTCGGCTGCAGCGGCACCAGCAGGGTTTGCGCCGGACCGGCCGGCAGATCGACACGGCTGACCAGTGTCTTGCCATCGTTGCTCTGGATGGTCACGTACAGGGTCACGGCCCAGTTCATCGCGCTCTGCATGCGCAGGCTCATCATGCCCGACTGCGACCAGTCCCAAGCGCCGGTCTGCGGGGTCAGGCGCAGGGTCGGCCTGGCGACCGGGTTGAACGTCACCCGGCGCAACACTTCGCCCTCGGGGGTTTGCTCGGCGTTGGATTGCGGCAGGCTGGCGTCCTGAGTCGCCACCTGGACCACGTCGGCGGGGCGTACAAAGTTGAACAGCGTCTGCTGCCCGGTGGGCGCGGCCAGCAAGGGCGTTGCGAACAACAGGGCAAAAACGGCAGGCAACGAACGGCGAATCATGAGAACGAAATTCTCCCTAACGACCTTCAATGGGCCAGTGGAAAAGCGATGGCTGAAAGATAGACAACGCGGCGGGCAAAACTGCCCACCGGTGTTTCAGGAAATTTCACGTCGGAAAGGAGGCAACGCATTGAGGATCGCTTTGCCGTAGCGCTGGGTCACCAGACGCCGGTCGAGCAAAGTGATGGTGCCGCGGTCTTCTTCGGTCCGCAGCAAGCGACCGCAGGCCTGAACCAGCTTCAACGAGGCGTCCGGCACCGAGATTTCCATGAACGGATTGCCGCCTCGGGCTTCGATCCATTCGGCCAGTGCCGCTTCGACCGGGTCATCCGGCACCGAGAACGGAATCTTGGCGATGACCACGTGCTCGCAATAGGCGCCGGGCAAGTCGACCCCTTCGGCAAAGCTTGCCAGGCCGAACAACACGCTGGAATCACCGCCATCAACCCGCGCCTTGTGTTTGTTCAGGGTTTCCTGTTTCGACAGGTTGCCTTGTATGAACACCTGTTTGCGCCAGTCGCGGTCGAGGCCGTCGAACACGTCCTGCATTTGCTTGCGGGACGAGAACAGCACCAGCGTACCGCGCGAGCCTTCGACCAGATCCGGCAGATCACGGATGATCGCGGCGGTGTGCGCGGCCGCATCACGGGGATCGGCGTTGAGGTTCGGCACCCGCAACACACCGGCGTCAGCGTGATGGAACGGGCTCGGCACTACGGCGGTGACAGCTTTTTTCGGCAGCCCGGCGCGCATGCGGAAGCGGTCGAAGGTGCCGAGGGCCGTCAGGGTCGCGGAGGTCACCAGCGCGCCGTAGGCCACGTTCCACAGGTTGCGTCGCAGCATCTCTGCCGCGAGGATCGGGCTGGCGTTGACCTCGATGTCGAATAACGAGCCGCTTTCGGCCAGGGTCAACCAACGGGCCATGGGCGGGTTGTCTTCCGGGTCTTCAGCGGTGAACGCGACCCACAACTCCCAGTTGCCCGAAGAACGCGACAACAGGCTGCCGAACAGCGGATACCACTCTTCGGCCTGGTTGCTGGCGATGCCGATGTTGACCTCGCCATCCATGCCTTCCTTGAGCAATTCGGTCAGGCGTGTGAACAGGTCAGTCAGGCGGGCAAAGCCTTTCTTCAATTCGGTGCCCATCTCGCGCATGTGTTCGGGAATCACCCCGCCGACGAACCGATGACGCGGGCGTTCGCGGCCTTCGACGTCTTCGCCGGGCTTGAAATCGGCAACCTGTTCGCAGGCGGTGAACATGAACTGCTGCTGGGTCTTGATCTCCCGCGCCAGCTCGGGCACTTGCTCGATGAGCTTGCCCAGGTCGCCCGGCAACGGGTGCTGGGCCAGCAGCTTGGTGAGGTTTTTCGCGGTGGTTTCCAGCCAGTCGGCGGTGGAGCGCAGGCGCGTGTAATGAGCGAAATGGCCGATGGCCTTGTCCGGCAGGTGGTGGCCTTCGTCGAACACGTAGATGGTATCGCGCGGGTCCGGCAGCACGGCGCCGCCGCCCAAGGCCAGGTCAGCCAGCACCATGTCGTGGTTGGTGACGATGACGTCGACCTTGCCCATGCCTTCGCGGGCCTTGTAGAAGGCGCACTGGCCGAAGTTAGGGCAATGGCGGTTGGTGCATTGGCTGTGATCGGTGGTCAGGCGTGCCCAGTCGGCGTCTTCGAGCGCGGTGGACCAACTGTCGCGGTCGCCGTCCCATTTATTGCCGGCGAGCTTCTCGATCATGCTGGTGAACAGCTTCTGGCTGGCCTCATCGACTTCGATCTTGAAGCCTTCTTCTTCGAACAACTGCGCCGTGGCGGTTTGTGCGTGACCTTCCTGGAGCAACATGTCGAGCTTGGACAGGCACATGTAGCGCCCGCGGCCCTTGGCCAGGGCGAAGCTGAAGTTCAGCCCGCTGTTGCGCATCAGGTCGGGCAAATCCTTGTAGACGATTTGCTCTTGCAGGGCGACGGTGGCCGTGGCGATCACCAGGCGCTTGCCCGCGGCCTTCGCCGTCGGGATCGCCGCCAGGCTGTAGGCCACGGTCTTGCCGGTACCGGTGCCAGCTTCCACCGCAACAATCGCGGGGTCGCCACTGCGCCGGCCTTCGTCGTCGGTGTCGATGTCACCGAGGACCTTGGCAATTTCGGCGATCATCAGGCGTTGGCCGTAGCGCGGCTTGAGGCTCTTGGCTTCGAGAAAACGCGAGTAGGCGCCCTGGATCGTGGTTTTGAGTTCGGTGCTGATCATGAATTGTCGGGCGCAAAAAACGCTGGATAAATTTTCAGTGGTTCGGTTCGGCGGCTATCATACCCCGCTAATGAATCCCGCGCAGAACGGAGTACCCGAATGACCGCTTTTAGCCTCGTTTACAGCCTGCATGTCCTCGCCGCACTGGTGTGGGTGGGCGGCATGTTTTTCGCCTGGATGGTCTTGCGCCCCGCGGCGATCACGGCACTTGAGGGGCCTGCCCGCTTGAAGCTGTGGGTCGAAGTGTTTCAAGGTTTTTTCCGCTGGGTCTGGGGCGCGGTGGTGCTGTTGCCCGTCAGCGGTGTGGTCATGCTGAATATGAATTTCAACGGTTTTGAACACGCGCCGCGCTACGTGCAGGTGATGATGGGCTTGTTTGTGGTGATGACGGCGCTGTTTATCCGGATTCAGGCGTTGATGCTGCCGGAACTGCGCACGGCTGTGGAAGCACAGGATTGGCCGGCAGGAGCGGCGGTGCTGGGGCGGATTCGCCGGTTGGTGGGGATCAATTTGCTGGTGGGGCTGGTGGTGGTCGTGATTGCGGCGCTCAGGCCAACCTTTTGAGCTGACATGGCACTCGTGGCGAGGGAGCTTGTTCCCTCGCCACACAGGTTGTTGGTGGTTCTTACAAGCGCTGTACTGTCACAGCCCCCGCCGCTCCGGCAACTCCCGGTTGCCCGTCCGCACCCGGCTTGCCGCTCTTGCCGCCATCGGCTTTATAGATCAGGCAACCTTTGGCCTTGCCGCCTGCCCCCGGTTTTCCACCCGGCCCGGCCAGGCCACCTGCACCACCGGCAACCTCAACCTTGATCTGTTCTGCCGGGTAATCACGCGGCACTGCCAGCTTCACCAGCGCTCCCGGTGCGCCGGGCTGACCGTCACTGCCGTCGCTGCCATCGGCACCTCGGCCAGCCTGCCCCCAGGTGCACCCTGGGGCCTGACCATTGGCGCCGTCGAGGCCGACGAAGCCCGGCGCCCCCGCACCACCGCGCGCATCGACAAACAATTGCGGGGCATTAAGTGTTTTGATCTGCAGATTCAGGTTGCGCCCGGAGCGAGCGGCTTTCTGATAAGTGCCCGGCGCGCCGCGCGCGGTAATCTGGCTGCCCTCGGACAACTCGGCACGGCTGAATTTCAGTTCCAGGACCTGTTCGCTGGGCACGATCGCGATCCGCGCATCACGCCCCAGGTGCACTTCGCCGACGGTCACTTCGGTCACGTTCGAGGGAATCAACAAGGTGCCATAGTCCGCCACTTCCAGGCGTTCCAGCTGCAAGATGCTGGTGGTGTTGGGCAGGCGCATCAGCGAGTTGGTTTCGACGCTCACCACCTGAGCGCAGGCCAGTGGGCTGATGAGTGCGGCGAGCAGACAGAGTTTACGCATGGGAAGCCTTAGATGCGGTGGGAGCGGGGATGGTTTGCAAGTGGAAAACGCCGAAAATGACAATCTTCAGACGATCACGCCAAGGGTGGGCGCGGCCTTTGAGGCTGTGGTTGCAAAATAGCGCTTCAAGCAGATGGAGGATTGCCAGAACACCGCCGGACAGGGCGACCAGCAGGTGCAGCGGATGGACAAACGGCATGAGCTGATTGACCAGCACCACCAGCCAGAACAGCAGGGTCAACAGCTTCCCCAGCCCCCAGATCACCTTCATACGCCCCTCGATGAGAATTATTGTTTGCGCGCACAGTAACGGCTTCCACGCGGGATAAGCCAGAGGGTGAGCGAAAATTCTTCATGAAGATCGCCGAATGGCCGTCGAAACGCGGGCAATCCGCGCTCGACAGCTCTAATCCGCGATTCAGCGATTGATGTGCAATTCCACGCGACGGTTTTTCGCGCGCCCTTCTTCGGTTTCGTTATCGGCCACTGGCTGGCTTTCACCCTTGCCCTCGCTGGTGAGCTTGTTCGGCGCTACGCCCTGGCTCAGCACGTATTCCGCCACGCTGCTCGCGCGACGTTCCGAAAGGCCTTGGTTATAGCTGTCCGAGCCAACGCTGTCGGTATGACCGATCACCTTGATGCTCACCACGTCGGCGTCCTGCAGTTTGCCCATGATCGCGTCGAGTTCGCTTTTCGCGGTCGGGGTCAGGTCCGACTGATCGAAACCAAAGAACACGTCATTGCTCAACGTGATGACTTCAGGCGCCACAGGTTCGGCCGGTTTCACGCTGGCCGGGTATTGCGGCAGCGGGCAACCGTGATGTTCCACAGGGGTGTTGGCCGGGGTGTCGGGGCAGCGATCGCGGCGGTCAAACACGCCATCGTCGTCTTCGTCACCGTCCTGGGCGTAACAGATCAAACCACCGGTCAAAATACCGAGCGCCGCTCCACCGGCCGCCCAACCGCTACTTTCGATAGCGCCCAGGCCTCCGCCGACCAGTCCGCCAAGGAGGCTACAGATTGGCCAGGTACGTTGATTGAGGGGGGCAGTGCCATCGCTGTGAGTAGCGCAACCGGTCAACAGGCTGCCCAGCAGCAGAACCGGTAAGACGGTCCGTGTGAGATTGCTCATTTTTGGAAGCTCCTGTGTCACCGGCCGATGCCGGTTACACAGGAGTAAAGACCTGCATCCGCGACTGCACAAGCCGCGGATGCGAGGGAGCTAGCGGTTGATTTTGATTTCCGTGCGACGGTTCATCGCGCGGCCATCAGCCGTTTTGTTTTCGGCAACCGGCTGGCTTTCACCGGCACCGGATACAGACACGAAGCTGCCGCGTGGTACGCCTTCCTGGATGAGGTATTCAACCACCGAGCGGGCGCGTCTATCCGAGAGTTTCTGGTTGTAAGCATCGCTGCCCACGCTGTCGGTGTGACCGGTTACCGTCAGTTGGGCGTTTGGTGCTTCCCCTTTCAAGCGAGTGGCAATCTTGTCGAGCACTGCTTTGTCAGACTGGGTCAGCGTGGCTTTGTCGAACTGGAAGTGGACATCACGAATAACAATGGTTTCTTCCTTGACCACCACCGCTTCTTCAACCACTGGAGCAGGTGCTGGTGGTGGGCAACCATCGGCATCGACCTGAACGCCTTTAGGCGTGCCCGGGCACTTGTCGCGGCTATCCAGCACGCCATCGCCGTCTTCGTCGCCATCACCGTGAACCCAGCAATAGGCTGCCGCCGTACCACCCACCACCAAGGCGCCCCAGCCAGCCCACGACGAGCTTTCGGTCGCGCCGAGACCCGCACCTACGACACCACCGACGGCCGCACATGTCGGCCAGTCGGTTTTCTGCAAACCTGCACAACCAGTCAACACACTGGTTAGCAGAACCAGGGGTAATGCTGTCCGAACTATGCTCATCTAGTTTTCTCCTTAAGGATCGGCTTAGAACCGATTCAGGGAGTAAAGACCCGAGTTTAATTCTCCGCCAGCAATAGGCCATTGCAGTTTTCTCCCGTGTTCACGGCAGATCGTCACTTTTCGGTAAAAGCCGCTCTAGGCTCGAACTTGCGGGCAGGCTAGTCTTGGCACATCTGATTGAGGAACTTCGATGATTGCAGCTATTTCTTCGCGCACGCCGCAACAGGCGCTGGCCGCTTTGCTGGATCGTTACGCCCCGGCGCGTCTGTTGCTGATTGGCGCCAGCGAATTCCCGGCGCTTGAAGCCTTCAAGCTCGCACACCCCGACAGCTGCGTGGCGCATGCAGCACCCGGGTCGTTGCCAGCCGAGCTGGCGGCGCGCCGGTTTGATCTGGCGCTGGTGGTCGATTGCCTCGAACACTTGCCCAAGCGCGATGGCCTGAACCTGCTCGGCGGCATCCGTAACCTCAATGCCAGCCGCATCGCTGTTCTGGCCGATTTACCGGCCAGCGGCTGGCAGGAGACCGATTTTTTCTCCCTGGCCCTGCAAGCCAGTGAGCGCTTCCAGCGCGACGAGCAGGTGCTGACCCTGTTCACCTACGATCTGCTTGACTACAAACAAGTCCCCGACTGGCTCAATTCGCGTTTCTGGGCCAATCCGGAAAACTTCGGGAAATATTGGTGGTAACGCAATGAGTACATCCATTTGCCCTTGCGGCAGCGGCACCCTGCTCGACGCCTGCTGCGGCCATTACCATGCCGGTCACCCGGCGCCATGCGCCGAAGCCCTCATGCGCTCGCGCTACAGCGCCTATGTGCTGGGCCTGATCGATTATCTGGTGGCAACCACCCTGCCCGCCCAGCAATCAGGGCTCGATCGGCAATCGATCAGCGACTGGAGCGCCCAAAGCACCTGGCTGGGCCTTGAGGTGGAAAGCTCGGAAGTGCTCGGCGGCCAGCCGGAACACGCGTTCGTGACCTTTACCGCGCGCTGGCACGACGGCACCGGCGAACACAGCCACCGCGAACGCTCGTCGTTCGTGCAGAACGCCGGCCACTGGTACTTCATCGACCCCACCGTGGCACTCGACATCGGACGCAACGATGCCTGTCCTTGCGCGAGTGGGCAGAAGTTCAAGAAGTGTTGCGCGGGGTATTTCGGTAGCTGATCCAAGGTCAAAAGATCGCAGCTTTCGGCAGCGCCTGCGGGGATTGCGTATGCCTGCAGGCGCTGCCGAAGGCTGCGATCTTTTAACGGCTAGACTGTGGTTCAAGGAGAACCACGACCATGATCACCCGGCGAATCGCACTTTATCTGCTGACGGCAGCCCTGATTCTCGGGCTCGGCGGTTGTGCGTCCTGGTTCAGCAGCGATGAGCCGGACCCCGAAGTGCACCTGACCCGGGTGGAAGTGGTGCGCGCCAAACTGCTGGAGCAGCGTTTCGTGTTGCACTTTCGCATCGACAACCGCAGCGAAAGCGAACTGACCGTGCGCGGCCTGGAATATCGTATTCACCTGGGCGACATCCTGCTGGCCGATGGCGAACATGAACACTGGATCACCATCGGGCCCAAGGCCAGCCGTTCGTACAAGGTGCCGATCCGCACCAACCTGTGGCCCAAGGTCAGAGACCTGGTCAAACAGCTGAAAAACGCCGAGCAAGGCATTCCTTATCGTCTCGAAGGTGAAATGGAAACCGGTTTATTCATCGCCCACTACGTGCACCTGACGCGTAATGGCGTGATAATCCCCGCCGATCTAATTCCGGAGTAACCCTGATGACCCAGCAACCCCATGTCCATGGCCCTGACTGCAACCACGATCATGACCACCATGATCACGACCATGGCCATGTCCACGGCCCGAACTGCGGCCACGCCCACCAGGAACCGGTGCGCAATGCCTTGAAAGACGTTGGCCGCAACGACCCTTGCCCATGCGGCAACGGCAAGAAATTCAAGAAGTGCCACGGCGCTTGATGGGTTAACCCCATCCCCCTGCAGGAGCCGGCTTGCTGGCGATCCACGCAACGCGGTTTGCCCGACACACCGCTTCGCTGGCAAGCCAGCTCCCACAGGTTTTCAGTCAGCCGTAAGAATCTGCGCGGTATCGACCACCGTCGCATACTCCCCATGCAAATTCCCCAGCGACATGCCGTGCACTTCTTCTGCGGAACGGGCATGACCGAAAAAATCGGCCTTGTCGAAGGTAAAGCACGCGTCGTGCGCCACCCAGGTGTCAAACCCCAGATTGCCTGCCGTGCGCGCCGTGGACTCCACCGAGTTGTGGGTCGCCACACCGACGATGATCAACTGCCCGATCCCCGCCTCGCGCAACAGTGCTTCGAGCCCCGTCGAACAAAACGCATCAGGCACCTGTTTCTGAATCAAATGCTCACCAGGCAACGGCTGAAATCGCTCCTGAAACTCCACACCCGATTGCTGCGGCCAGAACACCGAGTCTTCCGAGCGGGACAAGTGCTGGACATGAATGATCGGCCGCGCGCTGCGACGCCAATGCCCCAATAATTCGAGCATGCGCTCCTCGGCCTGAGGATTGTTCCGAGGGCCGAGCCTGGGGTGCAGGATGCCCTTCTGCTGATCGATGATGATCAATGCCGCGTTTGCCATTAGCGCCATACCGACGTATCTCCCTGACCATTGGTCGCTGAACTTATCAGACAAATCCTCAAATAACCCTGTAGCCCGCTTGCGCGGCCACCTCCCGCTCACTAACGTAGCGGCTTTACTGACGCTACCCCCCGCAGGAGCTTTGCCATGGCCTCGCCAGCCCTCATACATTTTCTACCCCGGTTCGGCGTTGCCGCAGCAGTCGCGGGGGTTTTGAGCCTGACCGGCTGTCAGAGCTTCAATGCCCAGGACACCCTCCCGCCAACCACCGGCGTACAGCCGCTGAAGGGTTTGGCGCAGAACGTTTCGGTGCGTCGCAACGCGATGGGCATGCCGTTGATCGAAAGCAGCACATTCCACGACGCGCTGTTTACCCTCGGTTATGTGCACGCCAGCGACCGCATCACGCAAATGGTCACCCTGCGCTTGCTGGCTCAGGGCCGACTGGCGCAAATGCACGGTGCGGACTTGCTCGACGCCGACCGCTACATGCGCGCCGTCAATCTGAAGAAAAGCGCCGATGAACTGTACAAAGCCTCTTCGCCGCGCCTTAAACGCTTCTTTGAAGTCTATGCCCGCGGGGTCAACGCCTACCTGTTCCGATTCCGCGACAAGCTGCCGGCCGACCTGGTTGCCAGCGGCTACAAGCCTGAATACTGGAAGCCGGAAGATTCAGCGCTGATTTTCTGCCTGTTGAACTTCAGTCAGTCCGCCAACCTGCCGGAAGAAATTTCCGCGCTGGTCCTCGCGCAAACCGTCACCACCGACAAACTGCCGTGGCTGACGCCGTCCGCTCCCGACGAAAAACTGCCATCGGCTGAAAGCGACAAGCTGCAAGGCATCAAGCTCAACGGACAAATTCCGGGGTTGGCCGACATCAGCAAAGCCGCGGGCCAGCTGTCCGACCTGAACCTGCTGGGCGCGATTTCCTCGAACAACTGGGCGATTGCCCCATCGCGCAGCCGCAGCGGCAAAAGCCTGCTGGCCAGCGACAGCCATGGCCCGATGGGCGTGCCGTCGCTCTATAGCTACGTGCAGATTCGCGCCCCGAAGTATCAGGCGTCCGGCGTGACCATCGCCGGCTTGCCCATGGTGCTGGGTGGCTTCAACGGCAAAGTGGCGTGGAGCACAACCACCGTCATGGGTGACAACCAGGATCTGTTCCTGGAAAAAATCCGCCGCCAGGGTAATGGTCTTGCCTACGAATCCAACGGCAAATGGCAACCGGCAATCGTGCGCAACGAAACCTACTTCGTCAAAGGCCAGCGGCCGATTCGCGAAGCAGTGTACGAAACACGCCACGGCCCGCTGCTCAACAGCGCACAAGGCCTGGCGCAAGGCAACGGCTTCGGCCTGGCCTTGCAGACGCCGAACTTCACCGACGACAAATCCCTGGACGCGTTTTTCGACCTGTCCCGCGCGCAGACGGTCGAGAAGGCTTCCGACGCCAGCCGCGAGATCCGCGCCATCGCCTTGAACCTGGTGTTTGCCGATGCCAGCAACATTGGCTGGCAAGTCACCGGCCGTTACCCGAACCGCCGCGAAGGCGAAGGCCTGCTGCCCTCGCCGGGCTGGGAGGATCGTTACGATTGGGACGGTTACGCCGACCCGATGCTGCACCCCTACGATCAGGACCCGGCGCAAGGCTGGCTCGGCACCGCCAACCAGCGCGTCATTCCCCATGGCTATGGCATGCAGCTGTCCAATTCCTGGTCGGCACCGGAGCGTGGCGAGCGCCTGGCGGAACTGGCTGGCGTGGGCAAACATGACACCCGCAGCCTGATCGCCATGCAATACGATCAGACCACTACCTTCGCCGCCAAACTGAAGAAAATGTTTGAAGCGCCGGGCATGGCCCAGCCGCTCAAACAGGCGATCGAGGGCCTGCCGGTGGCGGATCGCGGCAAGGCGCGCGAGGCGTTGGCCCGCTTGATGGCCTTCGACGGCAAACTGGCCCCGACGTCCTCCGACGCGGCGATCTACGCGCTGTTTCTGCAGGAAAGCATGAAACAGATCTTCCTCGATGAATTGGGGCCGCAAAACAGCCCGGCCTGGAAAGCCTTCGTCGCCAACGGCAAATTGTCCTATTCCGCCCAGGCCGATCACTTGCTGGGCCGCGAAGACAGTCCGTTCTGGGATGATGCGCGCACCGCGCAGAAAGAAGACAAACCGGCGATTCTCGCCCGCAGCCTCGCCGCGGCCATTACCGCCGGCGACAGCCAGTTGGGCGGCGATCACAAGGCCTGGCAGTGGGGCAAACTGCACCGCTACGAATGGAAGAACGCCAGCGGCCAGACCGTGCGCGGCCCCGTGCCGGCCGGCGGCGATCACACCACGCTCAATACCGCTGCGTTCGCCTGGGGCCAGGACTTCAACACTACGCTGGCACCGGCCATGCGCTTCATCGTCGACTTCGGCCAGGCCGAACCGCTGATGGGCCAGAACGCCACGGGCCAGTCCGGCAACCCCGCCAGCCCGAGCTACCTGAACAACATCGATCCGTGGCTCAAGGGTCAGTATCAGAGCCTGCCGATGCAACCGCAGAACTTTGACAGGGTGTACGGGACCAAGCGCTTGACACTGACACCGGGCAAGTAAGGTCACCCCCGCAACAATGCGGGAGCGAGCAGGCTCGCTCCCGCATCTGGAATGTCACTCACCCATTAAATCCCGATAGAACTTCTTTCCTCGCGCCAGCCTCATAGCTAACAAGTCCACCCACCCCGGCAATGTCATGGATCTTGTCATCGCGCGTCCCGAAGGCTTGTACTGTCCCGTCGGCGATTTCTATATCGATCCCTGGCGGCCGGTCGAGCGTTCAGTCATCACCCACGCCCATGGCGATCATGCGCATACGGGCAACCAGCATTACCTGGCAGCGGCGCCCGGTGAAGGAATTCTGCGCACACGCCTGGGGCAGGACATCAACCTGCAAACGCTGGCCTATGGCGAACGCCTGCTGCATCACGGCGTCACCCTGAGTTTTCACCCCGCCGGCCATGTGCTCGGCTCGGCACAGGTTCGCCTGGAATACCGCGGCGAAGTCTGGGTCGCTTCCGGTGAATACAAAATCGAACCCGACGGCACCTGCGCCCCGTTCGAACCGGTGCGCTGTCACACCTTTATCACCGAGTCGACATTCGGCCTGCCGATTTATCGCTGGCAGCCCCAGGCGCAAGTCTTCGACGAAATCAATCAGTGGTGGCAAGCCAACGCGGCCGAAGACAAAACCAGCGTGCTGCTGTGCTACGCCTTCGGCAAAGCCCAGCGCATTCTCCACGGTATCGATGCCAGCCTCGGCCCCATAGTGGCCCATGGCGCGGTTGAGCCACTGAATCGGGTTTACCGGGAAGCGGGGGTTCATCTGCCCCCCACGATCTACGCCGGCGACATCGAGAAAAACGATCCTGTGCTGCGCAAAGCGCTGGTCATCGCCCCGCCGTCAGCAGGTGGCAGCACCTGGATGCGCCGCTTTGGCGATTTCAGCGATGGCTTCGCCAGCGGCTGGATGCGCCTGCGTGGCACCCGTCGGCGACGTGGGGTGGATCGCGGCTTCGTGCTCTCCGATCACGCAGACTGGCCCGGCTTGCTCTGGGCGATTGAGCAGAGTGGCGCGCAACGGGTGATGGTCACTCACGGCTCTGTCGCGGTGCTGGTGCGGCACCTGTGCGAACAGGGCCTCGACGCCCAGGCCTTCGATACCGAATACGGCGACGATGAAGAAGAACCGCTGGCCGCCGAGCCCGCGCTCGTCGAGGCACGCCCATGAGAGCGTTCGCCGAGTTGTACGCCGAGCTTGATTCGACGACCTCAAGCAACGCGAAACTGGCGGCGATGCAACGCTACTTTGCGCAAGCCGCACCGGAAGATGCCGCGTGGGCGGTGTACTTCCTGTCTGGTGGACGGCCCCGGCAACTGGTGCCGGTGCGTCTTCTGCATGAGCTGGCCGTGACGCATTCGGGGCTGTCGCCGTGGTTGTTCGAAGAGAGTTATCAGGCCGTGGGCGATCTGGCGGAAACCATTTCGCTGATCCTGCCCGAGGCACCCCACGTGTCCACCGACGGGCTGGCCATGTGGATCGAAAACAAACTCCTGCCATTGCGCGGCGAATCGCCTGATGTGCTGACCCGGCAGCTGCCCGAACTCTGGTCGCAACTGGACCGCACCAGTTTGATGGTCTGCATCAAACTGATCACCGGCAGCTTTCGCGTGGGGGTCTCCAAATTACTGGTCACCCGCGCGCTCGCGTCCATGGCGCAACTGGACAGCAAACGCGTGGCGCAACGACTGGTGGGCTACACCGATCTGTCGAATCGCCCGAGCGCCGCCAGTTACTTGAAACTGATCGCCGCCGAATCGGCCGATGAACATGCCCAGAGAGGCGGTCAGCCTTATCCGTTTTTTCTCGCCCACGCCCTGTCGCAACCGGTCGAACAATTCGACGCATTACTTGGCCCCGCCAGCGATTGGCAGGTGGAATGGAAGTGGGATGGCATCCGCGCCCAAGTGGTCAAGCGTGCCGGGCAGTTGTGGGTCTGGTCGCGGGGTGAAGAGCTGGTCACCGAGCGCTTTCCCGAACTGGGAAACCTGCTTCACGGCCTGCCTGACGGCACGGTGATCGACGGTGAGATCGTAGTCTGGAAGAGCGCTCAAGCGGATACCGACGACGCCTTTAACCTACACTCACCGAGCGTCCCCGCCGTGCAACCTTTCGCACTGCTGCAACAGCGGATCGGTCGCAAAACCCTCAGCAAGAAAATGCTCAACGACATCCCCGTGGTCATTCTCGCGTACGACTTGCTGGAATGGGCAGGCGAAGACTGGCGCAATCACCCACAGGCGCAGCGGCGTGCGCAACTGGAGCAGGTGATTGCCCGATGCAATCACCCGGCGTTGCTGGCGTCGCCGCTGCTGACCGGCGATGACTGGTTCGACCTCGCCCGCCAGCGCGAGGCCTCTCGCCGGCTCGGGGTCGAAGGCATGATGCTCAAGGCTCGCGACGCACGCTATGGCGTGGGGCGAACCAAGGACGTGGGCGTCTGGTGGAAATGGAAAGTCGACCCGTTCAGCGTCGATGCCGTCCTGATTTACGCGCAACGCGGTCATGGCCGCCGGGCCAGTCTTTTCAGCGACTACACCTTCGCCGTCTGGGACGGTCCGCCCGACGCCAGCGAACGTACGCTGGTGCCCTTTGCCAAGGCCTATTCAGGGCTGACCGATGCAGAAATGCGGCAGGTCGACAGCATCGTGCGCAAAACCACCGTGGAAAAGTTCGGTCCGGTGATCAGTGTCAAACCGAGCCTGGTGTTTGAGTTGGGCTTCGAGGGGATTGCCCTGTCCAAGCGGCACAAAAGCGGAATCGCGGTGCGCTTTCCGCGGATGCTGCGCTGGCGCCAGGATAAAACCGTCGACGAAGCCGACCATCTCGGCACCTTGCAGGACCTGCTTGCCTGAAAGCACTCATCATCAGGAGCAAGCCGGCGCCTACTCAAATCCGATATTTCCAGGCCCTGCCAAAATGATCGCGATCAAAAACAGTGCAGGCTTTTCACACCGCCCGTTTTCGTGCACTAATCCCCTCCGGCAATTTCCCGCGCGCCTTTTAAACGCTTGTTCGGCACTCTGGTTCGGAAATTGCTACTTTCATTAGGTCTTACGCTTACCAGTAACAATAATTCTGCGCCACAAGCGCTCATATTGGTTTTAGGGATTAAATAATGAAAAAAGCATTGCTGACCCTTTCTGCACTGGCGTTGTGCATGGCCGCTGGCTCCGCCATGGCAAAGGAATACAAAGAATTGCGTTTTGGCGTTGATCCTTCCTACGCACCGTTCGAGTCGAAAGCGGCCGACGGCAGCCTGGTGGGCTTCGACATCGATCTGGGCAACGCAATCTGCGCCGAGCTGAAGGTCAAATGCAGATGGGTCGAAAGCGATTTCGACGGGATGATTCCTGGCCTCAAGGCCAATAAGTTCGACGGCGTGATCTCTTCGATGACCGTCACCCCGGCCCGTGAAAAAGTCATCGACTTCTCCAGCGAGCTGTTCTCCGGCCCGACCGCCTACGTGTTCAAGAAAGGTTCCGGCCTGACCGAAGACGTCGCTTCGCTGAAGGGCAAAACCGTCGGCTACGAACAAGGCACCATCCAGGAAGCCTACGCCAAAGCCGTTCTGGACAAGGCAGGCGTGAAGACCCAGGCCTATCAGAACCAGGACCAGGTCTATTCGGACCTGACTTCCGGCCGTCTCGACGCTGCGATCCAGGACATGCTGCAAGCCGAACTGGGCTTTCTGAAGTCGCCAAAAGGCGATGGCTACGAAGTCAGCAAGCCGGTCGACAGCGAACTGCTGCCAGCCAAGACAGCAGTCGGTATTAAGAAAGGTAACACCGAGCTGAAAGCACTTTTGGATAAAGGTATCAAAGCGTTACACGATGATGGCACCTACGCCACCATTCAGAAGAAACACTTTGGCGATCTGAATCTGTACAGCGGCAAATAATGCCCGGCGCCCATCTCGCGATGGGCGCTTTTTTTATCCGATCAGGTTGCTGATTTATGTTCGAAAACCTCCTGCAAACTCTGGGGCTCTCAGCCTTCAGCCTGAAGGGCTTCGGTCCTTTGCTGATGGAAGGCACCTGGATGACCATCAAATTATCGGCGATGTCGCTGCTGGTGGCCGTATTGCTCGGCCTGCTCGGCGCCAGTGCCAAACTGTCCAAAGTCAAACTGCTGCGCCTGGTTGCCCAGTGCTACACCACGCTGATTCGCGGGGTGCCGGACCTGGTGCTGATGCTGTTGATTTTCTACAGCCTGCAAACCTGGCTGACGTCGCTCACCGACTACATGGAATGGGAATACATCGAGATCAACCCGTTCAGCGCCGGGGTCCTGACCCTGGGCTTCATTTACGGCGCGTACTTCACCGAGACGTTCCGCGGCGCCATCCTTGCCGTGCCGCGCGGCCAGGTCGAAGCAGCCACCGCCTACGGCCTCAAGCGCGGCCAGCGGTTTCGTATCGTGGTGTTCCCGCAGATGATGCGCTACGCCCTGCCGGGTATCGGCAACAACTGGATGGTGATGCTCAAGGCCACTGCGCTGGTGTCGATCATCGGTTTGGCAGACTTGGTCAAGGCTGCCCAGGATGCGGGTAAAAGCACCTATCAACTGTTCTACTTCCTGGTGCTCGCGGCGCTGATCTATCTGCTGATCACCAGTGCCTCCAACTTCATTCTGCGCTGGCTCGAACGCCGCTACGCCGCCGGGACCCGGGAGGCCGTACGATGATCGAACTCCTGCAGGAATACTGGAAAGCCTTCCTCTATACCGACGGCCAAAACATCACCGGCCTGGCCATGACCCTGTGGCTGCTCAGCGCGTCGATTTTCATCGGCTTCATCGTCTCGATCCCGCTGTCCATCGCCCGGGTTTCACCGCACTTCTACATTCGCTGGCCGGTGCAGTTCTACACCTACCTGTTCCGTGGCACGCCGTTGTATATCCAGTTGCTGATCTGCTACACCGGGATCTACAGCCTCGCCGCCGTGCGGGCGCAACCGGTGCTCGACAGTTTCTTCCGCGATGCGATGAACTGCACCATCCTGGCGTTCGCCCTGAACACCTGCGCCTACACCACGGAGATTTTCGCCGGGGCGATTCGCAGCATGGCCCACGGTGAAGTCGAAGCAGCCAAGGCCTACGGCCTGACCGGCTGGAAGCTGTATGCCTACGTGATCATGCCTTCGGCCCTGCGCCGCTCGTTGCCTTACTACAGCAACGAAGTGATCCTGATGCTGCACTCGACCACCGTGGCGTTTACCGCGACCATCCCGGACATCCTGAAAGTCGCTCGGGACGCCAACTCGGCGACCTTCCTGACCTTCCAGTCGTTCGGCATCGCCGCGCTGATCTACCTGACCATCACCTTTGCACTGGTCGGCCTGTTCCGTCTCGCCGAACGCCGATGGCTGGCCTTCCTTGGGCCGACCCACTAGGATTTTTCGCAATGCGCCACCAGATTCATGACCTGCTGGCCCCGCTGCCGGGGACAGCACGACAGATCCACAGTTTTCACTTCGGCCCTCAACCGGCCAAAGGCAAAATCTACATCCAGTCGTCCCTGCATGCCGATGAAATGCCCGGCATGCTGGTCGCCTGGCACCTCAAGCAACGCCTGACCGAGCTGGAAGCGGCCGGGCGGCTGCGCAGTGAAATCGTCCTGGTTCCCGTGGCCAATCCGGTCGGCCTGGAACAAGTGCTGATGGACGTGCCGCTGGGTCGCTACGAGCTGGAAAGCGGGCAGAACTTCAACCGCTGGTTCGTCGATTTGAGCGAAGAGGTCGGCAACGAGATCGAAGGCCAGCTCGGCGGCGACCCGCAACGCAATCTCGAACTGATCCGCCACAGCCTGCGCAACGCACTGGCCCGGCAGACCGCCACCACCCAACTGCAATCGCAACGCCTGACCCTGCAACGGCTGGCGTGCGACGCCGACATGGTGCTGGACCTGCATTGCGATTTCGAAGCCGTCGCGCATCTGTACACCACGCCCGAAGCCTGGCCGCAGGTCGAGCCGCTGGCGCGCTACATCGGGTCCGAAGCCAGCTTGCTGGCCACTGATTCCGGCGGGCAGTCGTTCGATGAATGCTTCACTCTGCTCTGGTGGCAGTTGAAGGATCGCTTCGGCGAACAGTTCGATATTCCACCGGGCAGTTTCTCGGTCACCGTCGAACTGCGCGGCCAGGGCGATGTGAATCACCCACTGGCCAGCCTCGACAGCCAGGCCGTGATCGATTACCTGATTCACTTCGGTGCAATTGCCGGCGAACCGGCACCCATGCCAGAGCTGCCCTACCCGGCTACGCCGCTGGCCGGCGTGGAACCGGTGGCAACGCCCATCGGCGGCTTGCTGGTGTTCACCGCACTGCCGGGTGAGTACCTGGAAGCCGGGCAACTGATCGCCGAAATCATTGACCCGATCACCGATCGCGTCACTCCAGTCCATTGCACCGCCGCCGGCCTGATGTACGCCCGCTCGCTGCGGCGCATGGCCACTGCCGGCATGGTGATCGCCCATGTCGCGGGCACCGAAGCCTATCGCAGCGGCTACCTACTTTCGCCTTGAGGATGCTTGTTCCATGTACAAACTGACCATCGAAGGCCTGCATAAAAGCTATGGCGATCACCAGGTGCTCAAAGGCGTTTCGCTCAAGGCCAACACCGGCGACGTCATCAGCCTGATCGGCGCCAGCGGCTCGGGCAAAAGTACTTTCCTGCGCTGCATCAACTTTCTCGAACAACCCAACGACGGCGCCATGAGCCTGGACGGCCAGGCCATCCGCATGGTCAAGGATCGCCACGGCATGCACGTTGCCGATCCCGATGAACTGCAACGGATCCGCACCCGCCTGGCCATGGTGTTCCAGCACTTCAACCTGTGGAGCCACATGACCGTGCTGGAAAACATCACCATGGCGCCACGCCGGGTGCTGGGTTGCAGCAAGCAGGAAGCCGAAGACCGTGCCCGCCGCTACCTGGACAAGGTCGGTTTACCGGCGCGGGTGGCCGATCAATACCCGGCATTCCTCTCCGGCGGCCAGCAGCAACGCGTGGCGATTGCCCGCGCATTGGCCATGGAACCGGAAGTCATGCTGTTTGACGAACCGACTTCGGCGCTGGACCCGGAACTGGTAGGTGAAGTGCTCAAAGTGATCCAGGGCCTGGCCGAAGAAGGCCGGACCATGATCATGGTGACCCACGAAATGAGCTTCGCCCGCAAGGTATCGAGCCAGGTATTGTTCCTGCACCAGGGCCTGGTGGAGGAAGAAGGCGCGCCGGAAGACGTGCTGGGCAATCCGAAGAGTGAGCGCTTGAAGCAATTCCTCAGCGGTAACCTGAAGTAATTCACCTCTCCCTTGCAGGAGCAAGCTTGCTCGCGATAGCGGTTTTTCGGCTGACGTCCTCGTCGCCTGACACACCGTCATCGCGAGCAAGCTTGCTCCTGCAAGTCATCGCAGTAAAACTTGTCCCATTGCCCCGCGGTCACTGAAAGAACACGTTCAGAGCGCACCCGCCGGCATGGGAACCACTACTGACTTCGCCAAACGCTGGTTCACCGCTCGCGGCTGGAAGCCGTTTGCCTTTCAGAAACAGGTCTGGACGGCGGTGAAACAAGGACAATCCGGGCTGTTGCATGCCAGCACCGGCGCCGGCAAAACCTACGCGGTGTGGTTCGGCGCACTCAATCGCTTCGCTCGCTCCTCCGCTCCCGTTGAAACATCCCGCAAACGCAAACCCGTGGCCGAGCCCCTGACCGTGTTGTGGATAACCCCCATGCGCGCCTTGGCCGCCGACACCGCCCGCGCCCTTGAAGCGCCGCTGCAGGACTTGCACATACCGTGGAGCGTCGGCCTGCGTACCGGCGATACCAGCAGCAGCGAACGGGCGCGCCAGAGTCGACGACTACCGACCACGCTGATCACTACGCCAGAAAGCCTGACCCTGATGCTTGCCCGTGCCGACGCGCAAACAGCACTGTCGAGCTTGCGCATGGTAGTGGTCGATGAATGGCACGAATTGCTCGGCAACAAACGCGGCGTGCAGTTGCAACTGGCCCTCGCCCGTTTGCGCCGCTGGCATCCCGAAATGATCGTCTGGGGCGTTTCTGCGACCTTGGGTAATCAGTCGCACGCTGAGCAGGTGCTGATCCCACAGGGCGGCGGGATCAGCGTTCAAGACCAGAGCAAAAAAGAGCTGCGGATTGACACGCTGCTACCGCCGGCGATCGAGCGCTTTCCCTGGGCCGGGCACATCGGGTTGAAGATGCTGCCGCAAGTGGTGAGCGAGCTCGAATCCAGCGCCAGCAGCCTGGTGTTCACCAACACCCGAGCGCAATCGGAGATCTGGTATCAGGCCTTGCTCGAGGCGCGCCCGGACTGGGCCGGGTTAATCGCTTTGCACCACAGCTCGTTGTCGCGCGACACCCGAGACTGGGTCGAACGCGCCCTCAAGGACGGCCAACTCAAGGCGGTGGTCTGCACCTCCAGCCTCGATCTGGGTGTGGATTTCCTGCCTGTGGAACGGGTGCTGCAAATCGGTTCCGCCAAAGGCGTCGCTCGGCTCATGCAACGCGCCGGGCGCTCCGGCCATGCACCGGGGCGCGCGTCGCGGCTCACATGGGTGCCGACGCACAGCCTGGAATTGATAGAGGCCGCAGCGGCGCAAGATGCCGTGGCGGCACGTTGCATCGAACCGCGGCTATCGCCGGTCAAGCCACTGGATGTGTTGGTGCAGCACCTGGTGAGCATCGCACTGGGGGGCGGCTTTGTGCCCGATGAGTTGTACGAAGAAGTACGCGGAGCCTGGGCTTATCGGGACCTGAACCTGGCCGACTGGGCCTGGGCGCTGGCTTTCGTACGCCATGGCGGGCTCTCCCTGACCGCCTATCCGGATTACCGCCGGGTCGAACCCGATGAACACGGTGTGTGGCGCGTACCGGATGCGCGACTGGCCCGCAGGCATCGCATGAGCATCGGCACCATCGTCAGCGACGCGAGCGTCCAGTTGAAATTCTGGAGCAAGGGCGGCGGCGGCAAACAATTGGGCAGCGTCGAGGAAGGGTTTATTGCGCGCCTCAAGCCCGGCGACGGCTTTCTGTTTGCCGGTCGTTTGCTGGAACTGGTGCGGGTCGAAAACATGACCGCGTACGTCAAACGCAGCGCAGTGAAAAAAGCCGCGGTACCGCGCTGGAATGGCGGACGCATGCCCCTTTCCAACGAACTGGCGCAAGCGGTGGTCGCCCGATTCAGTGCGGCGGCGCAGGGTCATTACCAAGGCCCGGAAATGCAGGCGGTGCGCCCTTTACTGCAGGTGCAGCAACACTGGTCAGGCCTACCGACCGAAGACCGTTTGCTGGCCGAAGCCCTGAAATCTCGCGAAGGCTGGCACCTTTTTCTCTTTCCCTTCGCCGGACGCCAAGTGCATCTCGGGCTGGCCAGCCTGCTGGCGTGGCGAGCCAGTCAGCGTCAACCGCTGACCTTCTCGATTGCGGTCAACGATTACGGCCTGGAGTTGCTCAGCGCCACGCCCGTCGAGTGGGCGGAGCAGCTCGATGCCGCACTGCTCAGTCCCGATGATCTGTTAAAGGACGTGCTGGCCAGTCTTAACGCTGGCGAACTGGCGCTACGCCGCTTTCGGGAAATCGCCCGCATAGCCGGACTGGTGTTTGCCGGCTACCCCGGCGCGCCGAAAAGCACGCGACAAGTCCAGGCTTCCAGCGGTCTGTTCTTCGAAGTGTTCAAACAATATGACGCGGGCAACCTGTTGCTGGCTCAGGCTGGGGAAGAAGTGCTGCGGGAGGAACTGGATATTCGTCGTCTGGAACAGACGCTGGAGCGAATCAACCGGATGAAACTGGACCTGCATCAGATCAAACGCCCGACGCCCCTCGGCTTTCCCCTGCTGGTGGAACGCATGCGGGAAAGCATGAGCTCGGAAAAACTCGCTGACCGCATCCGACGCATGATCAGCGATCTGGAAAAAACCGCCGACACCGGAAAATCCCGATGAGCACGCCCTATCCCGTACGGCTGGCAGGCGAAGAACTCTGGTTGCTGCCGGAGAAAGCCATTTACTGGCCAGCGCTACAAGCGCTGCTGATCGCCGATGTGCATTTCGGCAAGGCTGCCGCCTATCGAAGCCTTGGCCAACCGGTTCCCCAAGGCACCACCACGCAAAATATTGCAGTGCTCGATGCTCTGTTGTCGGCCCTGCCCTGTCGGCAGGTGATTTTCCTCGGTGATTTTCTCCATGGGCCCGGCTCCCATGCCGCGGCCACGCTGGCGGTATTGAGCCAATGGCGAGCGCGACACGTAGATATGGACATGATCCTGATCCGTGGCAACCACGATAAACGGGCCGGCGATCCGCCGGCGGCGCTGAATATTTGCGTGGTGCCTGAACCCATGCTGCTCGGGCCTTTTGCCTTGCAGCACGAACCGATCCCGTACCCGGGACGCCACGTACTGGCCGGGCATGTGCATCCGGTTTATCGGCTGCATGGCAAAGGGCGGCAGCGCTTGCGGCTGGCGTGTTTCAGGATGGCTGAGGACGTGAGTCTTCTTCCGGCCTTTGGTGCGTTTACCGGCGGATATCAAGTCAGTCTGGACGACACCAGCAGGATCTTCGTCATCGGCGATAACGAAATATGGCCGGTGACCTTGTAGAAGCGAGCGTGCGCGCTTCTACAAGGGTTCAGAAGCCAGTAAGGAATCAGGCCACAGGCGCGGGCGGCGGCTCATCCGGAAGGGTCGGCTCACCGGGCTCGGTAGGCTGTTCGTTGGGCGTATCAGGATCAGGCTGGCCGGGAATACCCCCTGCCATGCTGATAGTCGGATGTGCCAGCAAGGACCAGGCTAAAACGCCAACCTGATTGGGCTCAAGCCTTGCCAGTTCGGCACTTATTTGCGGGTCGATCTTCATAAAGCACTCCTGAGCGATGGCCCGATCCGCCTTGCGCGGATCGGAGCAGTACACTCCATAGAGTGTACGCTCGCTCAGGAATTCCCCCGTTCTGTCGGACGGTTGACTCAGGTCCGCGGCAGGGTCACGCCACGCTGGCCCTGATATTTGCCGCCACGGTCCTTGTACGACACTTCACATTCTTCGTCTGACTCGAGGAACAGCATCTGCGCCACGCCTTCGTTGGCGTAGATCTTCGCCGGCAGATTGGTGGTGTTGGAGAATTCCAGGGTTACGTGCCCTTCCCATTCGGGCTCGAGCGGCGTGACGTTGACGATGATGCCGCAGCGCGCGTAAGTGCTTTTACCCAAGCAGATGGTCAAAACATTGCGCGGAATGCGGAAGTACTCGACGGTGCTGGCCAGGGCGAAGGAGTTTGGCGGGATGATGCACACGTCGCTGTGGATATCGACAAAGCTGCCGGCATCGAAGTTTTTCGGGTCGACGATGGCCGAATTGATGTTGGTAAACACCTTGAAATGATTGGTGCAACGCACATCGTAGCCGTAGCTGGACACGCCGTAGGAGATCACACGGCTGTCGTCGCTGCCACGCATCTGGCGCTCTACGAACGGCTCGATCATGCCGTGTTCCTGCGCCATGCGGCGAATCCACTTGTCCGATTTGATGCTCATGGCGGGTGTCCTGAATAGCGAGGTGGAAAAAATCTGTCCGGCATCTTACCGGGCGCGCCGCCGGGTTCAAAGTCCGCGCTGCAATTCTCGCCGAACAGGCCGGAATTCCCCTGTGCTGGCGACGAACCGTCACACCGTCGATCCTTAAAACAGAGAAACCTTCGCAAGAAGCATTGGCACGTTCCGGAAAAAGGGTTAAGGTGGCGCCACTGTGCTGCTTGTGTCACTGAGAATCTCTACACGATATGTTGAATTTCGATCCAACCATCTACAAGAATTTTTCCTGCTCTTTGCACTCAGTCTCGGCCAGGGTTCTTCCTGAGTCGCAGTTATCTTTGTTCAAGGAGTTACACCATGTCTAATCGCCAAACCGGTACCGTTAAGTGGTTCAACGATGAAAAAGGCTTCGGCTTCATCACTCCACAATCCGGTGACGACCTGTTCGTTCACTTCAAAGCTATCCAATCCGACGGCTTCAAAAGCCTGAAAGAAGGCCAACAGGTTTCTTTCATCGCTACCCGCGGTCAGAAAGGCATGCAAGCTGAAGAAGTTCAAGTTATCTAACTTGTACTTGCTTTAGTAAAAAGCCCCGCCCTTAAAAGCGGGGTTTTTTTGTGCCTGTGTGTTTTTCACAGGCAAAAAAAGATCGCAGCCTTCGGCGGCGCCTGCAGGTCAAGTCATGCAGGCAGCCACCGAAGGCTGCGATCTTTTGGCGTCTTACCAGGTTACGCCAAACCCTGCCGTGTAACGGGTCTTGTCGAGATCGGCATCGTCTGTCCCCTCAATGATGTTGCGCTCAGCCTTAAGATTGAGCGAAGCCCAGTCCGTCACCTTGTAGCGCAGGCCGATTTCCGAATCCAGCGCGTACTCCGCCACGCCGGACAATGGCTTGCCAACCTCGCCATTGGTGAAGAACTCGACCTTCTTGCCAATCAGGTAGCGGTTGTAATCCCACTTCATGGCCACGGAATAGAAATTCTCTTTGCTGCCGTCGGCGAACTCGTAATCCGTGCGGTTGACCAGTGAACCGAGGGAGAACGCACCCAGCTCGTCATCCCAGAACTGGTAACCCGGACCGGTACCGGCCGTGCGCTGACGGGACAGGTCTTCAACCTTGTCGCGCTTGTAGACCAGACGACCTTGCCAGAACCATTTTTCTGTCAGGAAGCGGTCGAGAGAATACTCGCCCCGCCAGTTGTCCGTGGTCACCACGTCATCCTGGAATTCGCGGTTGTATTCACCTTCCGCCGTATGCCGCCAGCGACCATGACGCGCAGTGGTCTTGAAGTCGATGTCGTAATCGTCAGTGTCCTTGTCGGCGCGCTGGTAATCCAGCGCCGCGTCGATGTTGCCCTTCCAAACCAGATCCTCGACGACCGGCTTGGGCTTGAGCATCTGCTGGATACTCGCCAACTCCACGGTCTTGGGTGCATCACCATTGGCCAGGATGACTTTGCCGTCCTCCGCCGCGTGCAGCGACTTGGCCACCTCACCGGTGTAGGCATCCTGCTTGACCAACAGATGTTGATCACTCTCCAGAGTTTTCACCTTGCTCCATTCAATCGGCACGGCACCGGCATACTCGGTTTGAACCAGCAGCTTGCCGCCATCGAACAGGATGATCTTGCCGCTCAGCTTGTCACCGTTCTTCAACCAGACGGTGTCCGCGAGCAAGGGAGTGGAGGCGCTGACGACAGCGAGGCACAGCAGGGTTCTGGACAACATAAGCAAATAAAGGCTCAGGTTCGCGAAAAAAGTCGGCATTATCCGCAGGAATAAGGCCCTAGCAAGGACTGACCCGACTATGACTATTGAGTTCATTTCTCATCTGCTGATCGAGGATTTACTCTACGGGCGGTACTGTGAATTTCCTCAGGAACTGCGCACGTGATCGAAACAAACGCTGAACCCGAAAGCGCGGCACAAATCCGACGCACGGCACTCTATCTGACCTTGGCGCAAGTGCCCGAAGGCAAGGTGGTGAGCTATGGTCAGTTGGCAGAGCTGGCGGGTCTGGGGCGGGCGGCGCGCTGGGTGGGACGAACCCTGAGCCAGCTGCCCGGCGACAGCAAGTTACCCTGGCACCGGGTACTCGGCGCCGGCGGGCGCATCAGCCTCCCCGCTGGCAGTCCATCGGGGGATGAACAACGCGCGCGATTGCGTATGGAGGGCATCAGTATCCTGAATAATCGTGTTGATATTCAGCGTCATGGGTGGCGCCCGGTAGAGCACAGCGGTTAGAGTGCGCGCTTTGTTTCCGTATTTCTTGAGGCAGACTCCAGCCCATGCCCCGTAAAACCTGGCGCGCCGCGCTCGCTGCCTATGCCAGCCCCTCGACGCTTGTACTGTTGTTGCTGGGTTTCGCCGCCGGCCTGCCCTACATGCTGGTGTTTTCGACGCTTTCAGTCTGGCTGCGTGAAGCCGGTGTGGCGCGCGAGACCATCGGTTACGCCAGCCTGATTGGTCTGGCCTACGCCTTCAAATGGGTCTGGTCACCGCTGCTCGACCAATGGCGCCTGCCGTTGCTCGGCAAGCTGGGTCGACGACGCTCCTGGCTGGTGCTTTCCCAAGCCCTGGTGATTCTCGGCCTGATTGGCATGGGTTTCTGCGACCCGCAAAAACATCTGTCCTGGTTGATCGCCATCGCGGTGGTCGTCGCATTCGCCTCGGCGACGCAAGATATCGCGGTTGACGCCTATCGCCTGGAAATCGCCGAAGACAATCGACAAGCCGCCCTGGCCGCCAGCTACATGTCCGGTTATCGAATCGCGGCGCTGCTGGCCACGGCCGGCGCGTTGTTCTTCGCTGAAGGCTTCGGCTCCACCGGCTTCAATTACAAACACTCGGCCTGGGCCGGTACTTACCTGCTCTTCGGCGCGCTGATGGTCCCGGCGTTGCTGACTACCCTCTTCATGCGCGAACCGCCGGTACCACTGCGCACGCAACTGCAGGCCGGGCGCTACAGCTTTGTGCATCAACTGGCTTCGGTGTTCGTGCTGATCGTATTACTGGTTTCCGTGCCAGCCATGTTCACCCAGCTCTACAACACCGACTTCGCCAGCGTGCTGTTCGAAGGCGTGAGCCTGCTCGACCTGCTGCTGCAAGACCGCGCCTTCCTGCGCGCAATCCTCTACACCACGCTCACCGCCCTGTGCCTGTCAGCCATGGGTCGTCGCGGCCTGGCGCCGGTACTGACCCCGGTCAACGACTTCATTCTGCGGTATCGCTGGCAAGCGCTTTTGTTGCTCGGCCTGATCGCCACCTACCGGATGTCCGACACGGTCATGGGCGTGATGGCCAACGTGTTTTACATCGACCAGGGCTTCACCAAGGACCAGATCGCCAGCGTCAGCAAAATCTTCGGCCTGATCATGACCCTGGTGGGCGCCGGCATGGGCGGCCTGCTGATCGTTCGATTCGGCATCCTGCCGATCCTGTTCATCGGCGGCGTAGCCTCGGCCGGGACCAACATCCTGTTCCTGATGCTCGCCGACATGGGCCCCGACCTGAACATGCTGGTGGTGACCATCTCGCTGGACAACTTCAGCTCGGGCCTTGCGACCTCGGCGTTCGTGGCCTACCTGTCGAGCCTGACCAACCTCAAATTCTCCGCCACCCAATACGCCCTGCTCAGCTCGATCATGCTCCTGCTGCCACGCCTGATCGGCGGCTACTCCGGGGTCATGGTGGAGAAATTCGGTTACCACAATTTCTTCCTGATCACCGCCCTGTTGGGTGTGCCGACGCTGGTGCTGATCGCCTTGCACTGGTTCCAGGAGAGCCGCCGCGAAGGCCCGACGCCGACGCCGGAGCCTGTACCGACCCAGGTCGTGGAAGAATCGTAGGAAGTATCCGCAGGAAACAACACGGAGGGCGCGACGATTCCCGCCCTCCTGCCACACCGCCGACCGCACGCCTGTACGACAGCGGATCTCGCCCGTACAATGCTCCGTCATTTCTCGTCATCAGCAATCGATAACGGCCAACCATGCGCACCAGTCAATTTTTGCTCGCCACACAGAAAGAAACGCCTTCCGACGCGGTCGTGATCAGCCACCAGCTGATGCTGCGCGCCGGCATGATCCGCAAACTTGCCTCGGGCCTGTACACCTGGCTGCCGATGGGCTTGCGAGTGATGCGCAAGGTCGAAGCTGTCGTTCGTGAAGAAATGAACGCCGCCGGCTCGCTCGAAGTGTTGATGCCGAGCACTCAACCGGCTGAACTGTGGCAGGAATCCGGTCGCTGGGAAGAGTACGGCCCTGAGCTGCTGCGCTTCAAGGATCGCCACGGTCGCGATTTCTGCGCGGGCCCGACCCACGAAGAAGTCATCACCGATCTGATGCGCAACGAGCTGAGCAGCTACAAACAGCTGCCGATCAACCTGTACCAGATCCAGACCAAATTCCGTGACGAAATCCGCCCACGCTTCGGCTTGATGCGCGGCCGCGAATTCATCATGAAGGACGCCTATTCGTTCCACGCTGACCAGCCTTCGCTGCAGGTCACCTACGACCGCATGCACCAGGCGTACTGCAACGTGTTTACCCGCCTGGGCCTGAAGTTCCGCCCTGTAGAAGCCGACAACGGTTCCATCGGTGGCGCCGGTTCCCACGAGTTCCACGTACTGGCCGAGTCCGGCGAAGACGACATCGTCTTCAGCAACGGTTCCGACTACGCGGCGAACATCGAGAAAGCCGAAGCCGTGCCTCGCGAGACCTCGCGTGCTGCAGCGACCGAAGAGCTGCGTCTGGTCGACACTCCAGACACCAAGACCATTGCCGCACTGGTGGAAAAATTCAATCTGCCGATTGAGAAGACCATCAAGACCCTGATCGTGCATGCCGAGGAAGAAGGCAAGCTGATTGCCCTGATCATCCGCGGCGATCACGAACTCAACGAAATCAAGGCTGCGAACCAGCCAGGCGTGGCCAGCCCGCTGGTCATGGCCAGCGATGCCGAACTGCGTGACGCCATTGGCGCCGGCGCAGGTTCCCTCGGCCCGCTGAACCTGCCACTGCCAATCATCATCGACCGCTCGGTCGAACTGATGAGCGACTTCGGCATCGGTGCCAACATCGACGACAAGCACTACTTCGGCGTGAACTGGGAGCGCGATCTGCCGGTTCCGACCGTTGCCGACCTGCGTAACGTGGTCAGCGGCGACCCAAGCCCGGACGGCAAGGGCACCCTGGAAATCAAGCGCGGCATCGAAGTCGGGCACATCTTCCAGCTGGGCAACAAGTACAGCAAGGCGATGAAGTGCGAAGTGCTGGGCGAGAATGGCAAGCCGGTGACCCTGGAAATGGGCTGCTACGGCATTGGTGTATCCCGCGTGGTTGCGGCGGCCATCGAACAGAACAACGACGACAAAGGCATCATCTGGAGCGACGCCCTCGCGCCTTTCCAGATCGCCCTGGTGCCGTTGCGCTATGAAACCGACCTGGTTCGCGAAGCCACCGACAAGCTGTATGCAGAACTGACTGCCGCCGGCTTCGAAGTGCTGTTGGACGACCGCGACAAGAAAACCAGCCCGGGCATCAAGTTCGCGGACATGGAGCTGATCGGCATTCCTCACCGGATCGTGGTCAGCGACCGTGGTCTTGCCGAAGGCAACCTGGAATACAAGAGCCGTACCGAGGCCAAGCCGCAAGCGCTGCCAGTCGCCGACGTACTGCCTTTCCTTCAGGCCCGTATCCGCCGCTGAAACCAGATAGAGACATCATGTTCAAGCGAAACACCTTAGGCCTCGGTGGTGCCGCCCTGTGCGGCACCCTGCTGGTCAGCGGCTGTGCCAATCACATGTCACAACGCAGCGAGCACGAGGAACGTGTCGAGCGCAAATTGCTCGATCACAGCCTGCAGATTGATGTTGGTGAGCCCAAGGTGCTTGAGCTGCCGCAACGCCGGGTGAAAATCCACGAGCAGAAGACCTTCGAAGTCACCGAGTTCGAGGTCACGCGCCATTACGATCGCTACACGCCGTACCAACCCTGGCGGGAGGTCTACGAGATCCCGTTGGGCGCGGTGGCGGTGGTCGGCGGCGTCGGCGCGAACGTGGCCAATGTTTTCGCCCTCGGCAACCTTCCGGATAGCATGACCAAGGACTGGTTCAGCTACGGCTTTGCCGGGCTTAACCCGTTCATGAACGTGCAATCCAACGGTCGCGCGCAGCAGAACCTGGCCGGCATCGATGAAGTCCAGCTCGACAAGCGCACGGAATACTCGAGCCTGCCGTGGAGCGAGCGTCCGGTACAGGTCAAGGCCGGCAAGGAAACCTTCGAGCTGAGCACCGACAAAAACGGCGTATTGCGCCTGAACCTGTTGGACAGCCCGTTCGCCGAACACGACCTCAATCATCTGAGCAAGCTGCAGATCAATGTCGAGGACGCCAAGGACGACGTGCATACCGACTCGTCCCTCGCCCTCAGCCATACCTTGCGCGGCAAGCTGCTTGAAGCCCACGGGTTGATTTACGACGACCTCGAAGACGACGAAGTGAGCCAGTGGGTGCACCGGGTCAAGCGTCTGTCGGAACTGGGTCTGGAAGAAGAAGCCAGCGAGCTGGAGCAAAGCCTGATTGAACTGACTCGCAATGATCCTGAGTTGCAGACTGAGTTCTTGAAGTCGCTGACCAAGGATGCCGGGCGGTTGGTGGCCGATCCTGGACCGGATTAACACCTGAAAAGCATCGCGGGCAAGCCCGCTCCCACAAGGACGATACGGTACCTGTGGGAGATTCCATGGTTGAGGGGAAGCCCTCAACTGGCTTTTGGTTGGTATTCGCTCTGCCCCTACCGTTCAAACAACTCCATCTGCTCAAACCCGCCCCGCAAATCCTCCAGCCGCACCCCCACCCCCAGCAACCGCACCGGTTTACCGCCGCGATTGAATGCCTGGGTCAGCAACAACTGAAAACTGCCCAGGTCCCGCCCTGCACCGGCCTGCTCCAGCGTGGTCTGGGTGAAGTCATGGAACTTCACTTTGACGAACGGCTTGCCCGGCCGATAGCTGCTGTCGATTCGTTCCATACGGGTTTTGAGGCTATCCAGCAGTTCCGGCAGCTTGTCGAGGCAGCTGCGCAGATCCGGCAGGTCAACGTCGTAGGTATTTTCGACACTGATGGACTGCCGACGACTGTCGTTATGCACCTGGCGATCATCGATCCCACGCGCCAGGCTCCAGAGTCGCTCACCAAAGCTGCCAAACTCACGCACCAGCGCCAACTTGTCCCACTCGCGCAAGTGCGAGCAATCGACGATGCCGAGCTTGCCCAAACGCTCGGCAGTGACTTTGCCGACCCCATGCAGCTTGCTGACCGGCAAGCCGCTGACAAACTCATCGACCAGATCCGGTGTGATGACAAACAAACCGTTAGGCTTCTTCCAGTCACTGGCGATCTTGGCGAGAAACTTGTTAGGTGCCACACCCGCCGACACCGTAATGTGCAGCTGATTGGAAACACGACGGCGGATGTCCTGGGCGATCCGCGTGGCGCTTCCTGCGAAATGAGCGCTGTCCGACACGTCGAGGTAAGCCTCATCCAGCGACAGCGGCTCGATGATGTCAGTGTAATCGCGAAAAATCGTATGAATTTCCTTTGATGCTTCTCTATAGGCATCCATACGCGGCTTGACGATGGTCAGGTCCGGACACAGCTTCAATGCATGCCCGGAAGACATGGCCGAACGCACCCCATACGCCCGCGCCTCATAATTGCAGGTGGCAATGACCCCACGCCGATCCGCGGAGCCCCCTACCGCCAGGGGCTTGCCGGCCAGGCGCGGGTCATCTCGCATCTCGATGGCGGCGTAGAAACAGTCACAATCGACGTGGATGATTTTTCGCTGGGTCATATAAACGCGGTGTTCATGATGAAGAATTAGCGTTATCAGGTGTAGGACACGCAGTATCTCACCGACACCTGTATATAGCACCAGTAGTGGGGAATGTTCTTGCGTACCTGTAGGAAAACGCTCGATGAATTTATTTTCTCAATCGGAAAGCTCACGCCAATAGAGCTGAAAGCCTTGCCACGCCTGCGTCTCAGGCCTTTCAAAGCACTCGTCTGATAGCTAAGCAATTGAAGCAAAACGGATTTTCTCGAACCTGCGGGTTGACACCCCGACGATTCTCTATAGAATGCGCCACACAGACGCGGGATGGAGCAGTCTGGTAGCTCGTCGGGCTCATAACCCGAAGGTCGTCGGTTCAAATCCGGCTCCCGCAACCAAACATCAAAAAAGGCTACTCGAAAGAGTGGCCTTTTTTGTGCGTGCCTGTTTCATGGGATCGAGCATCGAACTGATACTGAAGCCTGAATCGACGCAAATGAGAAATCGTTGCGATTCTGTGACTTAAGCTACACCTGCGACCGTTTGCCGCTCTTTTACGTTTATTTGACCCTTCCGGGGATTAACGGTTGACACCTCGCCGATACTCTATAGAATGCCGCCACACAGACGCGGGATGGAGCAGTCTGGTAGCTCGTCGGGCTCATAACCCGAAGGTCGTCGGTTCAAATCCGGCTCCCGCAACCAAACATCAAAAAAGGCTACTCGAAAGAGTGGCCTTTTTTGTATCTGTTGAAAAAGTCCTTTCGCAACAATGATCTGTCACTGTGTAGCACGCCGTTCGGGGTCCCCCATGCGCCGAGTCCAGACTATGCTCCATCGCAGACTGAACCCTCTACGCTGATGACGCGCGCTCCCCATCATCCAGGGCTCAGCGTTAAAATTTGTAATTATTTTTTTCTACAGGGATTGGTAACTTGGCTAGATACCTCCATCCTGTCGCGCACAATCCAAGAGGTGATTGATGCGCGCCAACTCGTCTGATCCACAAGACACCGTCACAGCGACACAACCGATCAAGGCCGAGCGACTGCGCTTGCTTGATCGCGCCAGTAAATACCGTCAGCCCATCGGCCTTGCGGTCACGCTGCTGTTGTTCGCGATCGCGCTGATTGCCTGTCGTCACCTGCTGAGCGAACTTGATCTGGACGCTCTGCGCGACTCAATGTTCGACGTACCAAAACCGGCCTTGCTCGGAGCACTGGGCGCGACCGTGGCAGGCTTCATCATATTGCTCGGTTACGAATGGTCAGCCAGTCGCTACGCCGGCGTGAGCCTGGCACCGCGCACCCTGGCTCTGGGCGGCTTCACCGCTTTCGCCATCGGCAATGCCATCGGCCTTTCGATGCTCTCGGGCGGTTCGGTTCGCTACCGTTTATATGCGCGTCACGGCCTCGGGGCCACTGAAGTCGCGCACATGACGCTGTTCGCCAGCCTGTCGCTCGGTTGCGCCCTGCCGCCGCTGGCAGCACTGGCGACGCTCAGCAGCCTGCCCGCGGCCTCTGCGGCGCTGGGGCTGTCCGAAACCTTGCTTGGTGCCATCGCTGCCGCCGTGCTGCTGTTGTTCAGCGTGCTCGCCATCGGCTTATACCGTCGCCGCCTGCCGGAACAACCTTACGCCGATAACCTGCTGGTCAAGATCGGTCGTCGCACCCTGCGCCTGCCAGGGCGCCGCCTGACGTTCCTGCAATTGTTCATCACCGCGCTGGACGTAACCGCCGCCGCGACCGTGCTTTACCTCCTGCTGCCGCAAGCCCCGCCCTTCGGCGCGTTCCTGCTGGTGTATCTGCTGGCTTTGGCTGCGGGCGTACTCAGCCATGTACCGGGTGGCGTCGGCGTGTTCGAAGCAATCTTGCTGGCGGCCTTTTCCGACAAGCTCGGCGCCGCGCCACTGGCCGCCGCCCTGCTGCTCTACCGCCTGATCTACGTGGTGCTGCCGATGTTGGTGGCGTGCCTGTTGCTGTTGATCAACGAAGGCCAGCGCCTGTTCCAGACCCGTCAGACGCTGCGCGCCGCGTCTGGCCTGGCAGCGCCGATCCTTGCTGTGCTGGTGTTCCTGTCCGGCGTGGTGCTGTTGTTTTCCGGGGCAACTCCGGAAATCGACACCCGCCTGGAACACATCGGCTTCCTGATTCCCCATCGGCTGGTCGACGCCTCGCACTTTGGCGCCAGCCTGATCGGCGTGTTGTGCCTGCTGCTTGCCCAGGGCCTGCGTCGACGACTGTCGGCGGCGTGGATGCTGACCACCGTTCTGTTGCTGGTCGGCGCCCTGCTCTCGCTGCTCAAGGGTTTCGACTGGGAAGAAGCCAGCCTGATGGTGCTGACCGCGAGCCTGCTGGGGGTTTTCCGCCGCTCGTTCTATCGCCCGAGCCGTTTGACCGAACTGCCGTTCTCGCCGCTGTATCTGGTGGCCAGCCTGTGCGTACTGGGTGCGTCGATGTGGCTGCTGCTGTTCGCCTATCAGGACGTTCCTTACAGCCATCAATTGTGGTGGCAGTTCACCCTTGATGCCGATGCCCCTCGTGGCTTGCGCTCGCTGCTCGGCGCCGCGGTGTTGCTGGTGGTGGTGTCCCTGACCTGGCTGCTGCGCACTGCCCGGCCGGTTATTCACCTGCCGACGCCCGATGAACTGGAGCGCGCCAGCAAGATCCTCATGGCATCCGCGCAACCGGACGGCGGCCTGGCGCTGACCGGTGACAAGGCGCTGCTGTTTCACCCCAACGACGAGGCGTTCCTGATGTATGCCCGTCGTGGCCGCAGCCTCGTGGCGCTGTACGACCCGATCGGCCCAGCCCAGCAACGCGCGGAAATGATCTGGCAGTTCCGTGACCTGTGCGACATCCACCACGCCCGTCCAGTGTTCTATCAAGTGCGCGCGGAGAACCTGCCGTACTACATGGACATCGGCCTGACCGCGATCAAGCTCGGTGAAGAAGCCCGGGTCGATCTCAAGCGCTTTGATCTCGAAGCCAAGGGCAAAGAGATGAAGGACCTGCGCTACACCTGGAACCGAGGCACCCGCGATGGCCTGTCGCTGGAAATCCATGAGCCGGGCCAGGCGCCGATGGATGAGCTCAAGGTGATTTCCGATGCCTGGCTGACTGGCAAGAACGTGCGCGAGAAAGGCTTCTCCCTCGGCCGTTTCAGTGATGATTACCTCAAGCATTTCCGCATTGCGGTGATCCGTTTCGAAGGACGCCCGGTGGCATTCGCCAACCTGCTCGAGACCTACAGCCATGACCTGGCCAGCCTCGACCTGATGCGTGCGCACCCGCAAGCTCCGAAGCTGACCATGGAATTCATGATGGTCGGCCTGATTCAACATTATAAGAGTCACGGATACGCGCGTTTCAGCCTGGGCATGGTGCCGTTGTCGGGGTTGCAACCCCGTCGCGGGGCACCGCTGACCCAGCGCCTGGGCTCGATGGTTTTCCGCCGTGGTGAGCAGCTCTACAACTTCCAAGGCTTGCGCCGCTTTAAAGACAAGTTCCAGCCTGACTGGGAACCCCGTTATATGGCCGTGCCCGCCGGACTCGATCCGCTGGTTGCCCTGGCCGATACTGCCGCCCTGATCGCGGGCGGCTTGACTGGATTGGTGAAACGCTGATGATTCAACGCTCCCTGAAGTACATCCTGGCCGCACTGATTGTGCTGGCCGCGATTCTCGGCGGCGGTTTCTGGTACCTCAAACGCCCGGCACCGGAACCGACCTTTGAACAGCTCACGCCGGCCAATGGCGCAGCCATGACCCGCGTTATCCCCGGCACCACGCCGAAAGCCCAGGTGCTGGTGGCGGTCACTGACGATCAAAAGCTCAATGACAAGCAACTGACCGCCCTGAGCCGCAGCGCCTCGGCGCAAATCGTCCAGGTGATTCTGCCCAAGGACTGCCTGCTGCAAAGCCGCGCCTTGCAAGCCGGCCTGCGCGAGCTGAAAGGCCCGGCCACGCTGGTCAGCGGCATCGGCCCGGGCGCCGTGCTGGCCTGGCGCTGGTTGTCGGAACAGAAGAACGACAAGGCCCAGGCCGTGTCGGTGGGCCTGGCCCTGGAAAAACCCGATGGCTGCACGCACTTGCTGCCGAAAAGCGCCGCCCACGGTCACTGGCTGGTGGCCTGGAACGACAACCCGGACGACACCAGCGCCGGCTTCGTGCGCGACCAACCCAACGCCGAAACCAGCATCAGCGACTACGACATCAACCTGCCGCAAGTGCTGAACAACGAGCTGCGCAAGCTACTCGTCGGCGGCGACAAAGCCGCCGGCGGCCTGCAGATTCCGGTGGTTGAAGTACCGGCCGGCCAAGCCAGGGACACGGTCACCCTGTTCCTCTCCGGTGACGGCGGCTGGCGCGACCTGGATCGCGATGTTGCAGGCGAAATGGCCAAGATCGGCTACCCAGTGGTTGGCATCGATACCCTGCGCTACTACTGGCAACACAAGAGCCCCGAGCAAAGCGCCCTGGACCTGGCAGAACTGATGCAGCACTACCGGCAGAAATGGGGCACCAAGCGCTTCATCCTCACCGGCTACTCGTTCGGTGCCGACGTTCTGCCAGCGATCTACAACCGTCTGGAGCCAGCAGAACAACAGCGCGTCGACGCGATCATCCTGCTGGCCTTCGCCCGTACCGGCAGCTTCGAAATCGAAGTCGAAGGCTGGCTCGGCAATGCTGGCAAAGAAGCCGCCACCGGCCCGGAAATGGCCAGGCTGCCCGCCGCCAAAGTGGTGTGCATCTACGGTGAAGAAGAAGTCGATGAAAGCGGCTGCACCGACAAGACCGCCGTAGGCGAAGTCATCAAGCTGCCCGGCGGCCACCACTTCGACGAAAACTACCCGGCGCTGGCTCAACGGTTGGTGGATGTGATCGAGAAGCGGCAAGCCAAGGAAACTGAAGCTCAGGAGTGATCTGTAGTTTCACCCACGAAAAACGCCCCGACTCGCGAGAGCCGGGGCGTTTTTTTGGTCTTCACGAAACTTCGCAAAGCCATGCTCTATCGGTAGGAGCCGGCTTGCTGGCGATGGCGGCCTTCCAGTCGACATCGCCGCGCCCGACACACCACCATCGCCGGCAAGCCGGCTCCTACAGATACTTGTATTATCCGCAGGACCCGGGATTGCGCGAAGGGCCTACATCTCCACCTGCGTCCCCAACTCAATCACCCGGTTCAGTGGCAGATTGAAGAAGCGCAGGTTGCCGTTGGCGTTCTGCAACATGAAGGCGAACAGCGCCTCGCGCCAGCGGGACATGCCTTCGAGCTTGGAGGCAATGACCGTTTCGCGGCTGAGGAAATACGTGGTGCGCATCGGGCTGAAGTCCAGTTCGTCGAGATGGCACAGCTTCAGCGCCTGCGGTACGTCCGGTTCATCGGTGAAACCGAAATGCAGGATCACCCGGAAGAAACCTTCGCCGTAAGACTCGACCTCGAAGCGTCGGTTCGGCGGCACCCGCGGGATGTCTTCGTACACCACTGTCAGCAGCACCACTTGCTCATGCAGCACCTGGTTATGCAGCAGGTTGTGCAACAACGCGTGAGGAACGGCGTCCGGTCGCGCGGTGAGGAACACGGCCGTGCCCTGCACGCGATGCGGCGGTTGCACGGCGATACTGCTGATGAAAATATCCAGCGGCAGGCCACCCTCGTCGATACGTTCGACCAGCAGCTGCTTGCCGCGCTTCCAGGTGGTCATCAGCACGAACAGCGCGAGCCCCGCGATGACCGGAAAAGCCCCACCCTGAATGATTTTCGGCACGTTGGCGGCGAAGTACAGACTGTCTACCAGGAGGAAACCGATCAACAGCGGCACGGCGAGGAGCGGAGGCCATTTCCACAAGAGCAATATCACCGCCGACACCAGAATAGTGGTCATCAGCATGGTCCCGGTCACGGCCACACCGTAGGCCGACGCCAGCGCACCCGAGGATTCGAAACCCAGCACCAGCAAAATCACGCCGACCATCAGCGCCCAGTTCACTGCACCAATGTAGATCTGGCCCTGCTCAGCGCTGGACGTGTGTCGAATGTGCATGCGCGGAATGTATCCGAGCTGGATCGCCTGACGTGTCAGCGAGAACGCACCGGAGATCACCGCTTGCGAGGCAATGACCGTGGCCAGCGTCGCCAGGCCGACCAGCGGAATCAACGCCCAGCTCGGCGCCAGCAGGTAGAACGGGTTGCGCGCGGTTTCTGGATCGCCGAGCAGCAGCGCACCTTGACCAAAGTAGTTCAGCATCAGCGCTGGCAGTACAAGGATGAACCACGCACGGGCAATCGGCTTACGACCGAAGTGGCCCATGTCGGCGTAAAGTGCTTCGGCGCCGGTCAACGCCAGCACGACCGCGCCAAGGATCGCCACGCCCATGCCTGGGTGCACGATGAAGAAACGCACGCCCCACGCCGGGTTCATCGCTTGCAACACTTCAGGGTGCTGCAGGATGCCGTAGACTCCCAACGCACCGAGCACCACAAACCAGGTGACCATGATCGGCCCAAACAGAATGCCAATGCGCGCGGTGCCGTGACTTTGAATCAGGAACAGCGCCACCAACACCACCAGCGACAGCGGCACGACCCAGTGGTCGATACCCTCGAATGCCAGCCCCAGGCCTTCAATCGCCGAGAGCACGGAAATCGCCGGCGTGATCATGCTGTCGCCATAGAACAGCGCCGCACCGATCAACCCGCAGACCACCAGTAACGAGCGCAATTTCGCGTGCCCTGCCGCCGCCCGCCGCGCCAGCGCAGTCAGAGCCATAATCCCGCCCTCGCCCTGGTTGTCGGCGCGCAGGACAAACATCATGTACTTGATCGACACGACCCAGATCAGCGACCAGAAGATAAGCGCCAGGATCCCCAATACGCCGTCATGATTGACCGGCACACCATAGTCGCCGGAAAACACTTCCTTGAGGGTGTACAGCGGGCTAGTGCCGATATCGCCGTAAACCACTCCGACCGCCGCGACCAGCATGCCGATCGGCTTCGCTGCCGAATGCTCGGCCCCCGCCGCCTGACTACTTGTCTGCCCCATCCACCACTCCTAGTACCCAGACCCGGGCTTCTTTGACGAAGCACTATGCTTTTGCCGTGCAGCATGCGCTGTTTTACTTCACGTTACAGACGTTTTGTTGACAGTAAAAAATCGGTAAAGCCCAACGGCGCGAAGCATAGCGCAGCACTCGTCGTATTTCCCTGCATAAAGCTGGTCAAGTGCGTCCACCATCGCTAGAATTGCGCACTTTTTGATCAGAGGCGCGATAAAGCGTCCGTCTGTCGCCTTGCCGATCACGGCTGGAGGCGTCACAAAACACCGAGGTTAGACATGTCCACCACTCCTGCGCCGGCCAATCCAAAGGTTGGCTTCGTATCCCTGGGTTGCCCGAAAGCACTGGTCGACTCCGAGCGCATCCTTACCCAGCTGCGCATGGAAGGCTATGACGTCGTGTCCACCTATCAGGACGCCGATGTCGTGGTGGTCAACACCTGCGGCTTCATCGATTCGGCCAAGGCAGAATCTTTGGAAGTGATCGGCGAAGCGATCAAGGAAAACGGCAAGGTCATCGTCACCGGCTGCATGGGCGTCGAAGAAGGCAACATCCGCGACGTGCACCCGAGCGTGCTGGCCGTGACCGGTCCGCAGCAGTACGAGCAAGTGGTCAACGCCGTGCACGAAGTCGTGCCGCCGCGTCAGGATCACAACCCGCTGATCGACCTGGTGCCGCCACAAGGCATCAAACTGACCCCGCGCCACTACGCGTACCTGAAGATTTCCGAAGGCTGCAACCACAGCTGCAGTTTCTGCATCATCCCGTCGATGCGCGGCAAACTGGTCAGCCGCCCGGTGGGCGACGTACTCGACGAAGCCCAGCGCCTGGTCAAATCCGGTGTTAAAGAGTTGTTGGTGATCTCTCAGGACACCAGCGCCTACGGCGTCGACGTGAAATACCGCACCGGTTTCTGGAACGGCGCGCCGGTGAAAACCCGCATGACCGAACTCTGCGAAGCCCTCAGCACCCTCGGTGTCTGGGTGCGCCTGCACTACGTTTACCCGTACCCGCACGTTGACGAACTCATCCCGCTGATGGCCGCCGGCAAAATCCTGCCGTACCTGGACATCCCGTTCCAGCACGCCAGCCCGAAAGTGTTGAAGTCGATGAAACGCCCGGCGTTCGAAGACAAGACCCTGGCGCGCATCAAGAACTGGCGCGAAATCTGCCCGGACCTGATCATCCGCTCGACCTTCATCGTCGGCTTCCCGGGCGAGACCGAAGAAGACTTCCAGTACCTGCTGAACTGGCTGACCGAAGCCCAGCTCGACCGTGTCGGCTGCTTCCAGTACTCGCCGGTCGACGGCGCACCGGCCAACGACCTGGACCTGGAAGTGGTGCCGGATGACGTCAAGCAGGATCGTTGGGAGCGTTTCATGGCGCACCAGCAGGCCATCAGCTCGGCGCGCCTGCAAATGCGCATTGGCCGTGAAATCGAAGTGCTGGTCGATGAAGTCGACGAGCAAGGCGCGGTCGGCCGCTGCTTCTTCGATGCCCCGGAAATCGACGGTAACGTATTCATCGACAACGGCAGCAACCTGAAACCGGGCGATAAAGTCTGGTGCAAAGTGACTGACGCCGACGAATACGACCTGTGGGCTGAACAGATCTAAACGCAAAAAATATGAAAAGCCCCGCTCTCTTGACGAGATGCGGGGCTTTTTTACGGCTATCGTTTGGTGAAGAACGGAATCTCACCTTTTACAGCCGGTTGCAAAGATAAGGAGCAGGCGGGCATGCGCCAACATTCGGTCATCCACACACCGAAACAGAGTGACTATGAAGAACTGACCCGGGTCTGGGAGGCCTCGGTGCGCGCCACCCATGATTTTCTGCCGGACAGCTACATCAATCTGCTGAAGAACCTGGTGCTGACCCGCTACCTGGATGCGGTGATGCTGATTTGCACCAAGGACGCCAGCCAGCGCATCACCGGATTCGCCGGGGTTGCGGCGGGCAAAATCGAAATGCTCTTTATCGACCCGAAACATCGTGGTCAGGGACTGGGCAAGAAATTGCTGCGCTATGCCCTGGAAAACCTCAACGCCGATGAACTGGACGTCAACGAACAGAACCCGCAAGCGTTGGGGTTTTATTTCAAACAGGGTTTCGAAGTGATCGGCCGCTCGGAAGTCGATGGCATGGGCCAGCCGTATCCGCTGTTGCATATGCGAATGCGCCAAAATCACAAACTTTCACAGCACGGCTGACCTGACACTGAACCCTGTGGGAGCTGGCTTGCCAGCGATGCAGACGCTGCGGTCTATCCTGATGCGCCAAGGTGATGCAATCGCTGGCGAGCCAGCTCCCACAGGAAATGCAAGCGCATTGAAATGGGACCGGGCTTAACCGGCGCCAGGCAGGTACAATGCCCACCCCTTTTTTGTTACGGCCCTGACATGACTGACCCGATTCGTCTCTCCAAACGCCTCATCGAACTCGTCGGCTGTTCCCGTCGGGAGGCTGAGCTGTTCATCGAGGGCGGCTGGGTCACCGTCGACGGCGAAGTCATCGACGAGCCGCAGTTCAAGGTCGGCACCCAGAAAGTCGAGCTCGACCCAGAGGCCAAGGCCACTGCGCCGGAACCGGTCACCATTCTGTTCAACGTGCCTGCCGGCATGGACGCGGACACCGCCATGGCGACCATCAGCGCCGAGACGCTGAGTGAAGAGCACCGCTACGGCAAACGTCCGCTCAAGGGCCACTTCCAGCGCCTGACCGCCAGCACCGACTTGCAAGCCAACGCCAGCGGTCTGCTGGTGTTCACCCAGGACTGGAAGATCCTGCGCAAGCTCACGGCCGACTCCAACAAGATCGAGCAGGAATACGTGGTCGAAGTCGAAGGCGACATGGTCGAACACGGTCTTAACCGCTTGCAGCACGGCCTGACCTACAAGGGCAAGGAATTGCCGGCAGTCAAGGCCAGCTGGCAGAACGAAAACCGCCTGCGCTTTGCCATGAAGAACCCGCAACCGGGCGTGATCGCCCTGTTCTGCCAGGCCGTCGGCCTGAAGGTCGTGGGCATCCGCCGCATCCGCATCGGCGGCGTGTCAATCGGCAAAGTGCCCGTGGGGCAATGGCGTTATCTGTCCGGCAAAGAGAAGTTCTAAGACTTCTGACGCCGCCACACATTTTGGTGCCGCTGTTTTATGCGACACCCACTGCTGAATATCAGGACTGCACACCATGATTCACAATGACGTACTGCGCAGCGTGCGCTACATGCTCGACATCAGCGACAAGAAAGTCATCGAGATCATCAAGCTCGGCGGCATGGACGTAACCCTGCCTGACTTGCTGACCTATCTCGATAAAAAAGAAGAAGACGAAGAAGGCTTCGTACGCTGCCCGGACGAAGTCATGGCGCACTTCCTCGACGGTCTGGTGATCTTCAAGCGCGGCAAGGATGAAAGCCGTCCACCACTGCCGATCGAAGTGCCGGTGACCAATAACATCATTCTGAAAAAGCTGCGCGTGGCCTTCGAACTGAAGGAAGACGATATGCACGCGATCCTCAAGGCTGCCGAGTTCCCGGTGTCCAAGCCTGAGCTGAGCGCGCTGTTCCGCAAGTTCGGCCACACCAACTACCGCCCGTGCGGCGACCAGTTGCTGCGCAACTTCCTCAAGGGCCTGACCCTGCGCGTCCGCCCGCAATAAGCGTTCATTTCCCTCCGTAGGAGCCGGCTTGCTGCGGACGCTGTTCCGACGATGGCGATTTCAATGACGCCATCGCCAGCAAGCCGGCTCCTACAGGGGGGGGTCGCAGGCCAGGCTGTATGAATCCCCATTCCGCGCAAAAATAGTGGCTCCGCTTCCCGCGACTGACGACTAGGGTGTAAAGACCTTCAGCTCTCAGGATTAGCCATGCATCACTACTTTTCCCTGCAAGGCCGCACCGCCCTGGTGACCGGCGGCACCCGCGGTATCGGCAAAATGATCGCCAAGGCCTATGTCGAGGCCGGCGCGACCGTGTACGTCTGCGCCCGCGACGTCGAGGCCTGCCAGCAGACGGCTGATGAACTCGGCGCCCTCGGACGCTGCCACGCCGTGGCCGCCAACCTGGTCACGGAAGAAGGTGTGCAACAACTGGCTACGCGCCTGGGCGAGCAGATCACCCATCTCGATATTCTGGTGAACAACGCTGGCACCACCTGGGGCGCGCCACTGGAAAGCTACCCGATCAAGGGCTGGGAAAAGGTCATGCAGCTCAACGTGACCTCGGTGTTCAACTGCATCCAGCAGTTCCTGCCACTGCTGCGCAAGGCGGGTTCCGAGGTAAATCCGGCGCGGATCATCAACATCGGCTCGGTAGCTGGCATTTCCTCCTTCGGCGAACAGGCTTACGCCTACGGCCCCAGTAAAGCAGCGCTGCATCAATTGTCGCGGATCCTGGCCCGGGAGCTGGTCAGCCAGCACATCAACGTCAACGTGATCGCGCCAGGACGCTTTCCGAGCAAGATGACTCAGCACATCGGCAACGATGAACAGGCACTGGCGAAGGACACAGATTTGATTCCAATGAAGCGTTGGGGGCGTGAGGAGGAGATGGCGGCGCTGGCGATCAGCCTGGCGAGTACCGCCGGGGCGTATATGACCGGGAATATCATTCCGCTGGATGGTGGGTTCAGCCTCTGACACCCGCTTTTGTGGCGAGCGAGCAAGCTCCCTCGCCACAGAATGCGCATGGGTTATCATGCCCGCCTCTTTTGCGCCTCGATTTCAAACCATGACCTACAGCGTTTCCCCCATCGGCTTCGTGCGCTCCTGCTTCAAGGAGAAGTTCGCCATCCCGCGCCAACCGCAACTGGCGCCGGCCGCACGCGGCGTTCTGGAACTGGTGGCGCCGTTCGATCAGGGTGATGCCGTGCAGGGCCTGGAACAGGTCAGCCATGTCTGGCTGCTGTTCCTGTTCCATCAGGCGCTGGAAGAAAAGCCGCGCCTGAAGGTCCGCCCTCCCCGCCTCGGCGGCAACAAATCCATGGGCGTATTTGCGACCCGCGCAACCCACCGCCCCAACGGCATTGGTCAATCCGTGGTGAAGCTGGACAAGGTTGAAGCCGATCGCCTGTGGATATCCGGCATCGACTTGCTGGACGGCACGCCCATCCTCGATATCAAACCCTACGTGCCCTACGCCGACATCATCGACGATGCCTCCAATACCATCGCCAGCGCCGCGCCGCCGTTGATTGCCGTGGAGTGGACGGATGCCGCGTTGCAACAGGCTCATGGCCATGCTCAGCGCCTCGCAGAGCCTTTGGTCGAGCTGATCGAGCAATGCCTGGCGCAGGATCCACGCCCGGCTTACCAGACGCCTGCGCCGGAACGGGAGTACGGTGCGCAATTCTGGGATCTGGACGTTCGCTGGCACTACCCGACGCCAGAGCAGATTCGCGTCCTGGAAGTCATCCCCGCAAGCGAGTAGACGCCGGAAACAAAAAAGCCCGCGCTACCTTTTCAGGTAGCGCGGGCTTTTTGCAGGAGCTGGCTTGCCAGCTCCTGCAGGTGACCTGTGGTCACTTCTCGACGAACGCACGCTCGATCAGGTAATCACCCGGCTCGCGCATCCGCGGCGAAACTTTCAGGCCGAAGCTGTTCAACACTTCGCTGGTCTCGTCGAGCATGCTCGGGCTGCCGCACAGCATGGCGCGGTCGTCCTGCGGGTTGATCGGTGGCAGGCCGATGTCGCTGAACAGCTTGCCGCTGCGCATCAAATCGGTCAGGCGACCTTCGTTCTCGAACGGCTCGCGGGTCACGGTCGGGTAATAGATCAACTTGTCACGCAAGGCGTCGCCGAAGAATTCGTTCTGCGGCAGGTGCTCGGTGATGAACTCGCGGTAAGCGACTTCGTTGACGTAACGCACGCCGTGGCACAGGATCACTTTTTCGAAACGCTCGTAGGTTTCCGGGTCCTGGATGACGCTCATGAACGGCGCCAGCCCGGTACCGGTGCTGAGCAGGTACAAATGCTTACCAGGCTTCAAGTCGTCCAGCACCAGCGTGCCGGTAGGCTTCTTGCTGATGATGATCTCGTCGCCTTCCTTCAAATGCTGCAACTGGGAAGTCAGCGGACCATCAGGCACCTTGATGCTGAAGAACTCGAGATGCTCTTCCCAGTTCGGGCTGGCGATCGAGTAAGCGCGCATAAGCGGGCGGCCGTTGGGCTGTTGCAGGCCGATCATCACGAACTGACCGTTCTCGAAGCGCAGGCCCGGATCACGGGTGCACTTGAAGCTGAACAGAGTGTCGTTCCAGTGATGAACACTGAGGACACGCTCGTGGTTCATGTTGCTCATGTACGTGGGACTCCTGGAGATTGGTCTGCGCTTGCTCTTGCAGAGCCGGGGTGCGCAATTGCATCGCATTCTAATAGCGACGACAATATCTGTTAACTGGATTATTAAGATAAGGGTTATCGGTTATATCGATATGCGATTTACTCTCCGTCAACTTCAAGTCTTCGTCGCCGTCGCCCAGCAGGAAAGCGTATCCCGTGCTGCGGGCCTGCTCAACCTCTCGCAATCGGCGGCAAGCACCTCGATCACCGAACTGGAGCGCCAGTGCAGCTGCCAGTTATTCGACCGTGCCGGCAAACGACTGAGCCTCAACGCCTTGGGCAAACAGCTGTTGCCGCAGGCGGTGGCGCTGCTTGACCAGGCCAAGGAAATCGAAGACCTGCTCAACGGCAAGTCCGGTTTCGGCTCACTGGCGGTGGGTGCGACACTGACCATCGGCAACTATCTGGCCACCCTGCTGATCGGCAGCTTCATGCAGCGCCACCCGGAAAGCCAGGTAAAGCTGCATGTGCAGAACACTGCCAATATCGTGCAACAAGTGGCGCACTATGAAATTGATCTGGGTCTGATTGAAGGCGATTGCAGCCACCCGGACATCGAAGTGCAGAGCTGGGTGGAAGATGAACTCGTGGTGTTTTGCGCGCCGCAGCACCCCTTGGCCAAGCGCGGCACCGCAACCATGGATGAACTAAGCCACGAAGCCTGGATTTTGCGTGAACAAGGTTCCGGCACGCGCCTGACGTTTGACCAGGCCATGCGTCATCACCGCAGCGCGCTGAATATCCGCCTGGAGCTCGAGCACACCGAGGCGATCAAGCGCGCGGTGGAGTCCGGCCTGGGGATTGGGTGCATATCGCGTTTGGCACTGCGGGACGCCTTCCGCCGCGGCAGCCTGGTGGCGGTAGAAACGCCGGATCTGGATCTGGCGCGGCAGTTCTACTTCATCTGGCACAAACAGAAGTACCAGACATCGGCGATGCGCGAGTTCCTCGATCTGTGCCGCGCCTTCACCGCCGGGGTTCAGCGCAGCGACGAGATCGTGCTGCCAACCATCGCTTAAAGCAGAATCACGGCCCACACCAGCGCAATCATGGTCAACGCCACCAGCTGCGCGGCACTGCCCATGTCCTTGGCGTTTTTCGACAGTGGGTGCAACTCAAGGGAAATACGGTCGATGGCCGCTTCTACCGCCGAGTTGAGCAACTCGACGATCAGTGCCAGCAAACAGACGGCAATCAGCAAGGCCTGCTCGACACGGCTGACGTTCAGGAAGAACGACAGCGGGATCAGGATCACATTGAGCAAGACCAACTGGCGAAATGCGGCTTCCCCGGTAAAGGCTGCGCGCAGGCCGTCCAGCGAGTAGCCGGAGGCATTGAGGATACGTTTAAGGCCGGTCTGGCCTTTGAAAGGTGACATAGCGTGGGCAACTGATCGAAAGGGAGTGGGAAAGCTAGATTAACCAAAGTCAAAAAAGCGTGAAGATGCCAACCCTTAGTGGCTCGAAATTGACTCAAGTTGTTGCAGCAGCAAGGCCGCCTGAGTCCGGGTCCGCACATTCAGTTTACGGAATATAGCCGTTACGTGCGCCTTGATGGTCGCTTCGGAAACGCTGAGTTCATAAGCGATCTGTTTGTTCAGCAAACCCTCGCAGACCATCGTCAAGACACGGAACTGCTGCGGTGTCAGGCTGGCAAGCCCTTCACTGGCAGCCTTGGCCTCATCGGAAACGCTGACGGCCTCGAACGCCTGCGGCGGCCAGAACACGTCGCCATCAAGTACCGCACGCACGGCTTTCTGGATCACGCTCAAATCACTGGATTTGGGAATAAAACCGCTGGCGCCGAATTCACGGGACTTGACCATGATCGTAGCCTCTTCCTGAGCGGAGACCATGACCACCGGAATCTGCGGGTACTGACCGCGTAATAGCACCAGCCCGGAAAAACCGTACGCCCCAGGCATGTTCAGGTCCAGTAGCACCAGATCCCAATCGGCTTTTTCAGTCAGGCGGGTTTCCAGCTCGGCAATGCTTGCCACTTCCACCAGGCGCACATCGGGACCGAGGCCCAGGGTCAACGCTTGATGCAAGGCAGAGCGGAAAAGCGGGTGGTCATCGGCAATCAGGATTTCGTATGTGGCCATTTTTCAAATGATCCTGTTCTTCTAACAACTCGAGATGCAGCCAAGAAGCTGCACCTGGGGGCACGCTCAACGCCAATACGTGGCAATTCACGTAGCTATTCAAATAACGAATACGGCGTATCAAACTTCGGCCGCGCCCTGAACGGCGCCAAGCATGCCCAGCGAAACCGGGGTGGTCAAGCTACAAGGCCACTACAGTCTTTTGCAGTATGGGCGACAATCAACGCATGCTCGCGGCGGCATTCTGCACGAACGGTAACAACTCGGCATGTGCGGGTGTTTCAACGTTCATTTCAAGCTGACGCTTGGCATCGAGATAATGCTGGCTGAACACATCGAAATAAGCGTCCAGCGCCGATGCCGCCTGCTCGTCACCCGCCAGATCGAGGCACAGTGCCGCGACTTCCGCGGTGCACAGGTGCTCGCTGCGTGTGGAGCGGCGCAATTGATAGCGGGACAGTTTTTCTGGCAGCAGACTCAGGATCGGCAGCGAGTCGAAGTAAGGGCTTTTGCGGAAAATCTTCCGGGCTTCGGTCCAGGTCGCGTCCAACAGAATGAACAGCGGCCGCTTGCGGCTATCCACCGCCACGCTGTGGGTCACGCGCTCAGGCGCGACATATTCCCCCGGAAACACCAGATAGGGCTGCCATTGCGGGTCTGACAGCAACGCCAGCATGCGGGGGTCGATTTCGGTGCGCGACCAGATGAACGCGTGGTTATCACGCACCACGTCGGCGATCAGCCAACCGGTATTGCTCGGCTTGAACACTTCCTTGCTGGTCATGATCAGGCACACCCCGGAGCGGGCCTCGACCTGCGGGCGCCAGGCGCACAGGCAGTGGCTCTCGATCACGCGGCAGGCGCGGCAACGGGTGGCGCGCCAGCCACGGGCCTGAATCGGTTTGATGCCTTCGTCTTCGCGCTGATCGCGCAGGCGGGCTACGGCGTTGGGGGCATGGCTCATTGCAGGCAACGCTGGCAGGACAGTGGGGTCGACACGAAAAACACTCGGCAGGGCAAAAAGTACCGGCAGTTTACCAGACCGACAGGGCCAAGCCTGTACCGTCCAGGCCGCCTCCCCTATAATTTGCCGCCACTGAACGCACAGTCACGTGACGGGTCAAACCACCCATCACTGCCCCAGGAGAGTTTCATGCTGCGCCTTATCGTTCCCACCGCTGCCATTCTGCTGGCTTCGTCCTTCAACGCTCAGGCTGCATCCTTGAGCGAGCAGAATCTGAACAGAGAGCTGCGCAACGTCGCCGCACAAAGCAGCGTTGGTACGCCACGGGCGATCAATGAAGACATTCTCGATCAGGGCTACACCGTCGAAGGCAATGTCCTGATCAACCATTTGAGCGTGCAAAGCAGCCACGCCAACCAGATGCGCGCCGACCCCAAAGCCGTGTACTTCCAGCTGGGCGCCTCGGTCTGCAACAACCCGGCTTTCCGTAAACTGATGGCCAAGGGCGCCGTCATGCGTTACGACTTCACAGAGGTGAAGACCAACCGCGCAGTGGGTTCTGCCAGCTATCAGGAATCGGACTGCCCGAAAGCGACGCCGAAGAAGAAGTAATCAGTGGGATTTGGCGCGCCGCTGTTCATCCTCGGCGCGCAACTCTGCCAGCAATGCCTGCAGATATCGTGAACGCCGCTCCGCACCCACAAGACGCCGGCAGCACTCCTCTTCGAGACTCAAATGATTGGTCTCGGCTGCGGACTTCAGTAATCGATACAGCTGCGTATCGATCTCCAGAATGACTCTGGCCATGGTTTCCCGCCTCCCTGCTCCTCACTCGCGTTGAGCGATAAATCCTTGAATTGCTTGTATCGTGCGCCCTGCCGTTGACGCAAAGTTGTCGTGTCACACCTGTAACTTAGTAAATCAGAGTGCTGGACGTTCGGCTCGCGCTCAGACGAGCGGTGAAACCACCTTGCAAATCGTCAATAAGCGGTTGCCAGGAAAGGCTTTGCGGCGCAATGATCAAGGCAGCGCAAATCACCGCGAGGGTCTAGATTCTACGTATCCACACTCACTTGTCAGGGCAGGAAAGGGGCCGCCCGTTACGTATTGTGTTGTGCGAACGTTTCTTTCATCCAAGGGATAAACAGAGCCTGTTTGGATGGTCCGATGACTCTTCGGACCCAGTGGATCGCCCAGGCATGGGCCTGGGCAGACAGCGACACATGAAGTGTCGTGGCGTCGACGATTGCGTAGTCGCAGCCGTGGGCTCTGTGCAGAAGGAGAAGTTGAATGCCTTACCAACCGAATGACCTCCTGAGCCGCCATTTTGAAGAAAGCGGCCACGACCTCATCAGCAAGGTAGAAGAGCAACTCAGCCTTGTTTCCCCCAACAGCCCGAACATCCCGATCTACCGTGACATGATCCTGACGGTGCTGCGCATGGCCCAGGATGACCACAACCGCTGGAATGCCAAGATCACACTGCAAGCCCTGCGCGAACTGGAGCAAGCCTTTCGGGTGCTGGAACAGTTCAAGGGTCGGCGCAAAGTCACGGTGTTCGGCTCTGCCCGCACCCCGATAGAACATCCGCTGTATGGCCTCGCCCGCGAACTCGGTACCGCGCTGGCGCATTCGGACATGATGGTTATTACCGGCGCTGGTGGTGGCATCATGGCCGCGGCTCACGAAGGTGCCGGCCTGGATCACAGTCTGGGCTTCAACATCACCCTGCCCTTCGAACAGCATGCCAACCCCACCGTCCAGGGCACGACCAACCTGCTGCCCTTCCACTTTTTCTTCACCCGCAAGCTGTTCTTCGTCAAGGAAGCCGACGCGCTTGTCCTGTGCCCGGGCGGTTTTGGCACGCTGGATGAAGCGCTGGAAGTGTTGACGCTGATCCAGACCGGCAAAAGCCCGCTGGTCCCCGTGGTACTGCTCGACGCGCCGGGTGGCACATTCTGGCAAGGAGCGCTGGAGTTCATTGAGCAGCAACTGGTGGAAAACCGCTATGTCCTGCCTACCGACATGAACTTGGTGAACCTGGTCTACACCGCCGAGGAGGCCGTGGAGCACATCAACCAGTTCTACAGTAACTTCCACTCCAGCCGCTGGCTCAAACATCAGTTCGTGATTCGCATGAACCACAAACTCAGTGAGCGCGCCCTCGAACACATGCAGGAAGCATTCGCCGACCTGTGCCTGAGCGATCACTTTCATCAGCACGCATACAGTGGCGAGGAACATGACGAAGCGCAGTTCAGCCACCTGGCGCGGCTGGCCTTCACCTTCAACGCACGTGACCATGGTCGATTGCGGGCGCTGGTGGACTACATCAACCTGCCGGAGAACTGGGCGCAATCCCAGCCTCAGGCACAACAGCGCACACGCACGCCATCCAAGGTTACTTAAGGCAAAAAAAAACGGCCCGCTATCGAAATAGCGGGCCGCTTCAATTAATCATCCATCCCTCGACCGCTGAACAAGCGGCTGATCATCTCCATGGAAAATCCGCGATACGCCAGGAACCTGCCTTGTTTTGCACGTTCCCGGGCGTCGATCGGCAATTGCCCGGAGAATTTGCGGCGCCAGGTATCTGTCAGCTGCTCCTGCCAGTCGATGCCGCTCTCGCGCAAGGCCAGTTCGATATCGCTGCGTTGCAGACCACGCTGGCTCAACTCTTCACGAATTCGCAACGGGCCGTATCCGGAACGGGCACGGTAGGAAACAAAGCTTTCCAGGTAACGGGATTCGGATAACAAGCCCTCTTCCGTCAATCGGTCGAGCGCGGTGTCGATCATTTCAGGGAGAGCGCCGCGCTGGCGCAGCTTACGCGTCAGCTCGACCCTACCGTGCTCGCGTCGTGCGAGCAGGTCCATTGCGGTTCGCCGCACCGCGACGAGTGTATCGAGTACGGCGGTCATCGGATCAATCAGATATCAGCGTCAGCCAGGTCGTCTTCAGTCTCTTTGACGGCAGAAGCTTTGGCGTCTGCTACCGACGAAGGAGACAGCAGCTTGTCGCGCAGTTGCTTCTCGAGCGTTGCGGCGATGTCCGGGTTATCCGCCAGGTACTTGGCCGAGTTGGCCTTGCCCTGACCGATCTTGGTGCCGTTGTAGGCATACCATGCACCGGACTTTTCGACGAAACCATGCAGAACGCCGAGGTCGATCATCTCACCGTTGAGGTAGATGCCCTTGCCGTAAAGAATCTGGAACTCGGCCTGACGGAACGGCGAAGCCACTTTGTTCTTCACCACCTTGACGCGGGTTTCGCTACCGACGACTTCATCACCTTCTTTCACCGCGCCAGTACGGCGGATGTCCAGACGAACCGACGCGTAGAACTTCAGCGCGTTACCACCCGTGGTGGTTTCCGGGCTACCGAACATCACGCCGATTTTCATACGGATCTGGTTGATGAAGATCACCAGGCAGTTGGCGTTCTTGATGTTACCGGTGATTTTACGCAGCGCCTGGGACATCAGGCGGGCTTGCAGGCCCACGTGCATGTCGCCCATTTCGCCTTCGATTTCAGCCTTCGGTACCAGGGCTGCCACGGAGTCGACGATGATCACGTCAACCGCGTTGGAGCGCACCAGCATGTCGGTGATTTCCAGGGCCTGTTCGCCGGTGTCCGGCTGGGAAACCAGCAGGTCGTCGACGTTGACGCCCAGCTTGCCGGCGTATTCCGGGTCGAGGGCGTGTTCGGCGTCGACGAATGCGCAGGTCGCGCCGGCTTTTTGAGCCTGGGCGATCACGGACAAGGTCAGCGTGGTTTTACCGGAAGATTCAGGACCGTAGATTTCAACAATACGGCCTTTTGGCAGACCGCCGATGCCGAGAGCGATGTCCAGCCCCAGAGAGCCAGTGGAGATAGCCGGGATCGCCTGACGGTCCTGATCGCCCATACGCATTACGGCACCCTTGCCGAATTGACGTTCGATCTGACCCAGGGCCGCAGCCAAGGCTTTCTTCTTGTTGTCGTCCATTAAAGTCCTCACGTAATCAATAAGGCCTGACGGCCAACACCTGTATAAGTAGCCAGTATTATTCCACAGCGATTACGGATCGCCTACCCCTGATTTGAGATTTCTGCCGCGGTATAGCGCAGCAGCCCCTCTAGAGCGGCCCTCACCGTTTGTCGGCGGACTTCGTCACGGTCACCGGGGAAGTGCTGCACCTCGCTGAATACCCGTTCGCCAACGCCCCAGGCCAGCCAAACGGTACCCACCGGTTTGCCTGGCGAACCGCCGTCCGGCCCGGCCACGCCACTGACCGCCACGGAAAAAAACGCGCGGCTTTTATACTGAGCGCCCTTGGCCATCGCTTCGACCACCTCGCGACTGACCGCCCCTACCGTGGTGAACAACTCCACCGGGACGTTCAATTGCAGGTTCTTCTGCAGATTGGAGTAGGTGACATAACCGGCCTCGAACCAGGCCGAACTGCCGGGAATCCGGGTGATCGCCTCGGCAATCCCGCCACCGGTACAAGACTCGGCCGTGGACACATGGGCATTGAGAAGCTGCAATTGCCTGCCAAGGTCAGCGGCCAGTTGAGTGGTTAATTTCACGGTCATCTCCAGATCGGGCGGAATGAGACTAACCGTACACCAGCCCATCGCACTTGCAAGTTACAGGGTCGATCAAAGTGTAAGGGCTGAATGCCGGTGGATACGGTTGGCCGCCAATCAGTTCTGCGCTTCATGGGGTCGGACGGCACGTACGCCCAGGCGTTTGGCCATCCAGCGTTCATAAAGCCCCAAAACCATGTCCGTGCCGGCCATCGCGGTCAGGCAACCTCCCGCACATACTGCCCAAATCGAAACATTGGCAGCATGCAACAGCATGATCGTCGATGCACCACAGACCATGCTGGAGCCAGACCGCATGATCAGCCGTCGGACAAGACTCCTGCCAGTAACGCCCTCTTTATCGGCCCGCCACATTTCGCCGACGACTCCGCTAACCAGAGGCAGGGTGATAAACAGCCAGAAAGGCATGTCCAACAATGCATATTGCTCCATGGTCATTTCCCGCCTCCCTTGGATGAAAAACCCAGCAAGTGACGTCCAAACACCATGCATTAACGCATGGATTGTCAATGCATTGATGCATATCACAAGTCCGTCCCATGCATTCAGCAAATAAAAAAACCGCTTACATCAGCGGCTTTTTTTGTCTGCCAAAACGACTAACGGGCGTACATGCCCCACCAGAAGACGTGACCGAGGATCACGATTTGCTCTTCCTGCATTTCCTGGAAGCTGTAGTCCTCGTCCGGGTGCTCATCGCGATTGAAGCTGCGCAGTCGAATCCCGGTCGGCAGGCGATAAAGCTGTTTCACCCGTAGCTGGCCGTTATGGTTGATTGCGTAAAGATCGCCATCAATGATGTCGCCAATCCCGCATTTGCCGGCATTGACCCCAACCGTTGCCCCATCGCGCAGCACCGGCAACATGCTGTTGCCGCGCACGGTCACGCATTTGGCCTGGTCGAACTGCACACCGTTATGGCGCAAGCTACGTTTGCCGAAGCGCAGGCTGGAGCGCTCGCTTTCCTCGATGACGAACCTTCCCGATCCCGCAGCCAATTCAACCTCGCGAAGAAAGGGGACTGACACCTCATCGTCATCGATGGGGGTATCGTCGTCCCACAGACTTATATCCTTGAGTTCCGAATGCAGCTCTGCGCGTCCGCCCGCAGCAACCGGCGCGACGTCGGCGCGGCCGCGCAATTGGTCGGTGCTCACGGCGAAGTACTCGGCGATCTTCGAAATGTGTTTATCCGAAGGGTCGACGATCTTCCCGCTGAGAATCCGCGAGAGTGTGGATTGAGGCACGCCGGTACGACGGTGAAGCTCCGTGGGGGAGATCCCGTGCTGATCGAGCAGCGCTCTTAATACGGTAGAAACATTGCGTTTTTGCATAACGCGCATAGTGCTTGTTCTTTTTACGGGAGGCAAATGCAGGTTTGCATTAAAGACGCATAAGCAGTGCGTAAACCCGCGGAAGCAGACCGCGTGGCGTTCGTGCCTGCGTCCGGCAGACCGCCCATGTTAATCTTGCGCCCATTGCGGAAAAGCCGGGCCGATGCCCCTCTTTTGCCCCACACCTTTCGACGAGTTTTCCGATCCCCAATGAATAAAGCACTCTCCGACCTGTCCTCCCACACGCCGATGATGCAGCAGTACTGGCGCCTGAAAAACCAGCACCCCGACCAGTTGATGTTCTACCGCATGGGTGACTTCTACGAGATCTTCTATGAAGACGCGAAGAAGGCCGCCAAGTTGCTGGACATCACCCTGACCGCTCGCGGGCAATCGGCCGGGCAGGCGATTCCGATGTGCGGGATTCCTTACCATGCCGCCGAAGGTTATCTGGCGAAACTGGTGAAGCTCGGCGAGTCGGTGGTGATCTGCGAGCAGGTCGGCGACCCGGCCACCAGCAAAGGGCCGGTGGAACGTCAGGTGGTGCGGATCATTACACCGGGGACAGTGAGTGACGAAGCGCTGCTGGACGAGCGCCGCGACAACCTGATCGCAGCCGTGCTGGGGGATGAGCGCCTGTTCGGCCTGGCCGTGCTGGACATCACCAGCGGTAATTTCAGCGTGCTGGAAATCAAGGGCTGGGAGAATTTGCTGGCAGAACTGGAGCGGGTCAATCCGGTGGAGTTGTTGATCCCGGACGACTGGCCAAAAGATCTGCCGGCGGAAAAACGCCGTGGGGTTCGTCGTCGTGCGCCGTGGGATTTCGAACGCGATTCGGCGTTGAAAAGTCTTTGCCAGCAGTTTTCCACCCAGGACCTCAAAGGTTTCGGTTGCGAGAACCTGACCCTGGCCATCGGCGCCGCCGGTTGCCTGCTGGCCTATGCCAAAGAAACCCAGCGCACCGCCCTGCCCCACTTGCGCAGCCTGCGCCATGAGCGTCTGGACGACACCGTGGTGCTGGACGGCGCCAGCCGTCGCAATCTGGAGCTGGACACCAACCTCGCCGGCGGCCGCGACAACACGCTGCAATCGGTGGTCGATCGTTGCCAGACCGCCATGGGCAGTCGCCTGCTGACCCGCTGGCTGAACCGCCCGCTGCGCGACCTTACCGTTTTGCTGGCACGCCAGAGCTCGATCACCTGCCTGCTCGACGGCTACCGTTTCGAAAAGCTGCAACCGCAACTCAAGGAAATCGGCGACATCGAGCGGATTCTCGCGCGGATCGGCCTGCGCAATGCTCGCCCGCGCGACCTTGCACGCCTGCGTGATGCCCTCGGCGCACTGCCTGAGCTGCAAGTGGCGATGACCGAACTTGAAGCTCCGCACCTCCAGCAACTGGCGACAATTACCAGCACCTACCCGGAACTGGCTGCGTTGCTGGAAAAAGCCATTATCGATAACCCGCCAGCGGTGATCCGTGACGGCGGTGTGTTGAAGACCGGTTACGACAGCGAACTCGACGAACTGCAATCGCTCAGCGAAAACGCCGGGCAGTTCCTGATCGACCTCGAAGCCCGCGAGAAGGCCCGCACCGGCCTGTCGCACCTGAAGGTCGGCTACAACCGCATCCACGGTTACTTCATCGAATTGCCGAGCAAGCAGGCCGAATCCGCCCCGGCCGATTACATCCGGCGCCAGACCCTCAAGGGTGCCGAGCGTTTTATCACCCCGGAACTCAAGGCTTTCGAGGACAAAGCACTGTCGGCCAAGAGCCGTGCCCTGGCCCGAGAGAAGATGCTCTACGAAGCACTGCTCGAAGACCTGATCTCGCAATTGCCGCCGCTGCAGGACACTGCCGGCGCACTGGCCGAGCTGGACGTCTTGAGCAACCTCGCCGAGCGTGCGCTGAACCTCGACCTTAATTGCCCGCGCTTCGTCAGCGAGCCGTGCATGCGCATCACCCAAGGTCGTCACCCGGTGGTCGAGCAGGTGTTGACCACGCCGTTCGTGGCCAACGACCTGAGCCTGGACGACAACACGCGCATGCTGGTGATCACCGGCCCGAACATGGGCGGTAAATCCACTTACATGCGCCAGACCGCGCTGATCGTATTGCTGGCGCACATCGGCAGCTTCGTCCCGGCGGCCAGTTGCGAGTTGTCGCTGGTCGACCGCATCTTCACCCGGATTGGCTCCAGCGATGACCTGGCCGGTGGCCGCTCGACTTTCATGGTCGAAATGAGCGAAACCGCCAACATCCTGCACAACGCCACCGAGCGCAGCCTGGTGCTGATGGACGAGGTCGGACGCGGGACCAGTACTTTCGACGGTTTGTCCCTGGCCTGGGCCGCCGCCGAGCGTCTCGCGCATTTACGTGCCTACACGCTGTTCGCCACCCACTACTTCGAGCTGACGGTGCTGCCGGAAGCCCAACCACTGGTGGCCAACGTGCACCTCAACGCCACCGAACACAACGAACGCATCGTGTTCCTCCACCATGTATTGCCAGGGCCTGCGAGCCAGAGCTACGGCCTGGCCGTGGCACAGTTAGCCGGCGTGCCCAGCGAAGTGATCGTGCGCGCCCGCGAGCATTTGAGCCGCCTGGAAGACACCGCCCTGCCCCATGAAGCGCCGAAGCCTGTCAAAGGCAAACCGGCGACGCCGCAGCAGAGCGACATGTTCGCCAGCCTGCCGCACCCGGTGCTGGATGAGCTGGCCAAACTCGATCTGGACGACATGACACCCCGTCGTGCACTCGAAATGCTCTATACACTAAAGACACGGATCTAACGCATACGCTTGCAAGCTGTTAGAATCTCGCGCGGTTTGGGATGCTGCAGGCGATTAGCCTGGCCTGCAGACTATCGCTCCCGAACCTTGCGACCCCCACGTGAAGGGGCGCAGCAAGCCGCGCCTGAGGAGAAAATTAGAAATGACCTTCGTCGTCACCGACAACTGCATCAAGTGCAAGTACACCGACTGCGTAGAAGTGTGTCCGGTGGACTGCTTTTACGAAGGCCCGAATTTCCTGGTGATTCACCCGGATGAGTGCATCGACTGCGCACTGTGCGAACCTGAATGCCCGGCTGTGGCCATCTTCTCTGAAGATGAAGTGCCTGCCGGTATGGAAAACTTCATTGCGTTGAACACGGAATTGGCCGAAATCTGGCCGAACGTCACAGAACGCAAAGATCCGCTGCCAGACGCCGCTGAGTGGGATGGCAAGCCAGGCAAGATCGAACACCTCGAACGCTGATTACCCCCGCGTTCCCAAAAAAGGCCCCACAAGGGCCTTTTTGCTTTTCTGCGAGCAAAAAAAAGGGGCGGTTTGACCCGCCCACATTTTTTCCCTATTCCCTGTGTTCCTTTTCATCGTCCTGATGAATCGCGTCCTGCGAGTTCCTTTCCCCTCATCCTTGAAGGGCGTGTCTATCCGTCGACACAACCCGGATACTAGAGCGTTCCTCACCAAGAGCAATCGCCCTCCTGCGCCGGAATGGCTTGTCACACATCCTTAATCTTTAAATATTCCCTTTATTATCATTGTGATAGAAGCCATCGCTGCAAATCATGGCCGACTGCCACCGTGTAAAAATACTGAACACTTACGAAAGAGTAAGCAAAGGCTTACATCGCGAGACGACAAACCCGCGGTGATATCCTCCGCACTGAAAGCCAGATTCCCAGATAGCAAAAAGCCCCGAAGATCGGGGCTTTTTGTTGGCCGACAAACGTATCGCTTATTGAAACAGCGACTCGCTGGACAGGCCGTTTTTCTCCAGGATCTCCCGCAGACGCTTGAGGCCTTCAACCTGAATCTGTCTGACTCGTTCGCGGGTCAGGCCGATTTCCAGACCTACATCTTCAAGGGTGCTGCTCTCGTGACCGCGCAGACCGAAGCGGCGTACAACCACTTCACGCTGCTTGTCAGTGAGCTCGGAGAGCCATTGATCGATGCTCTGGGACAGGTCGTCATCCTGCAGCAGTTCGCACGGATCGGTTGGACGATCGTCGGTGAGGGTGTCCAGCAGGGTTTTATCCGAATCCGGACCCAGCGAGACGTCGACCGAAGAAACCCGCTCGTTGAGGCCGAGCATGCGCTTGACCTCTGCTACCGGTTTTTCCAGCAGGTTGGCGATTTCTTCGGGAGAGGGTTCATGGTCGAGTTTTTGCGTCAGCTCCCGTGCAGCCCGCAGGTACACATTGAGCTCCTTGACCACATGAATCGGCAACCGGATGGTCCGGGTCTGATTCATGATCGCGCGCTCGATGGTCTGACGAATCCACCAGGTTGCGTAGGTCGAAAAGCGGAAGCCGCGCTCAGGGTCGAACTTTTCCACCGCCCGAATCAGGCCGAGGTTGCCCTCTTCGATCAGATCCAGCAGCGACAACCCACGATTGACATAGCGCCGGGCGATTTTCACCACCAGTCGCAAATTACTTTCAATCATGCGTTTGCGCCCGGCCGGATCTCCACTTTGCGACAAGCGCGCAAAATGAACTTCTTCTTCGGGGGACAACAGAGGGGAAAAGCCGATTTCATTGAGATACAGCTGCGTGGCATCAAGTGCACGCGTGTAGTCAATGTACTTGTGTTGTTTCAACGACGCGGAGTGTTTGGATTTGGCACGAACGGAAGGTGGAGCCGCCCCTTCATCATTCGACATCGAATCCGTACCGATGCCGGTCTCCATCAGGAGAACCTCATCGTCGATGTCAAACTCCGGCACTTCTTTACTGAGAGCCATTGTTATAGTCCTTTGGTGAGTTCGACCTCAAGCTCAAGCGGCGCCTTTATCCTTGGCAACGCTGGAGCCTGTCCCCTCTACGCGACGGAACAGGCTGGTAGCGATCAACGGCGTGGCAGGAACTGCAGCGGATCTACTGGTTTACCTTGGCGGCGAATCTCAAAATGCAGTTTCACCCGGTCTGTACCCGTGGACCCCATTTCGGCAATTGTCTGTCCGACCTTGACCTGCTGCCCCTCCCGAACCAACAGCCTGCGGTTATGTCCGTAGGCACTGACGTAGGTTTCGCTGTGTTTGATGATGACTAATTCGCCGTAGCCCCTTAAGCCACTCCCGGCGTATACCACCGTCCCATCAGACGCAGCTAAAACAGGCTGTCCCAAATCTCCGGCGATATCAATTCCTTTATTCAAACTACCGTTTGAAGAGAATTTTCCAATCAAAATGCCATTGGATGGCCATCCCCAGCCGGTCGGGGCCGGGCCGGCGGGAGGCATTGGAGCGGGTGCCGGCTTGTTGGCGACGGACGGTACAACCGTGGTCGTGGTCGAGGTAGAACCGCCAACCGGACGCCGGATGACCGTGGTTTTACTCGAGGATGAAGGCGACGAACTGGACGAACTCACCACCGCTGTCGGCGTTGAACCGGTGCGGCCATCAAAGCGAATCGCCTGACCCGGGCGAATCGTGTACGGCGCAGGAATGTTGTTACGTGCGGCCAGAGCCTTGTAGTCCCAACCGTAGCGGAACGCGATCGAAAACAGGGTGTCTTTTGGTCGAACCACATACTGACCGGTCGTCACGATCGGGCGCTGGGGCGCGGCATTGTTACGATCGACTACCCGGACGTTGCTGGATTTCGTGCTGGAACAACCCACCAGCAAGGTGCTCAAGACAAGGCCAGTCACCAGGCGCTGAAAGCTCGTTGTACCCATACGCTGCGCAATGACTGTGAGACTCACCCGCCGCTCCCTTTGTGGTGGCTGAAAATGTGATTTGCCGTGATCCGGCATGCTATGTCGCCAGTATAACGGGCCGTGCAGGCTTTACCCTTAATGAAGCGATTTGGCTGGGCGCACACGTTTGCTGTTCGCCAAACCAACCCGTTTAACCAATCGACGCCGCTGTAAGACAGAGGCAATCGAAGAGAATTCAGCGCGTCGGAATAAATGCTCAGGCCAGTGGCCCATTGAGCAAAGGAACGAAGCGAACGTTCCCCAAAACGCGCCGGGAAAAGCCCTGTTCTTCCCGAATGATCAGCAACAATTGTTGAACCTCACCGGACCCCACCGGAATCACCAGACGCCCGCCGGGTGCCAATTGATCGAGCAAGGCTTGAGGGACATCGGTGGCCACCGCGGTCACGATGATCCCGTTGTACGGTGCCAGCGCCGGCCAGCCCTCCCAGCCATCGCCCCAGCGAAACACCACGTTACGCAGGTTCAACTCGACCAGACGTTCCTTGGCCCGGTCCTGCAGCACCTTGATGCGCTCGACGGAAAATACCCGCTCCACCAGTTGCGACAATACCGCCGTCTGATAGCCGGAACCGGTGCCGATTTCCATGACCTTGTCCAACGGCCCGGCTTCCAGCAGCAACTCGCTCATGCGAGCCACCATATAAGGCTGGGAGATGGTCTGGTTATGCCCGATCGGCAGCGCCGTGTCCTCGTAGGCCCGGTGTGCCAGCGCCTCGTCGACGAACAGGTGACGCGGCGTGCGACGGATGACTTCCAGCACCTTGGCGTTGGACACCCCTTCCTCATACAGTCGCTGGATAAGTCGCTCGCGGGTCCGTTGCGAGGTCATGCCTATGCCGCGATGCAGCATATCGTCTTGTCCACGAGTCATCAGCGCAGCCCCTCCAGCCAGCCATCAAGACTTCTGAAGGCATCATTGAAGGTTCGATCGAGCTGCAGCGGGGTGATTGAAACATACCCCTGCATCACCGCATGGAAATCGGTGCCCGGGCCGCCATCTTCGGCATCCCCGGCCGCCGCGATCCAATAACCGGCCTTGCCGCGCGGGTCGACTACTTTGATCGGCGCCGCGGCGCGGGCGCGATGCCCGAGGCGGGTCAACTGGATGCCGCGGATGTGTTCCAGCGGCAAGTTGGGAATGTTCACGTTGAGTACCGTGCGCGGTGGCAGGTCGAGATCCGCATGAGCCTCGACCAGCTTGCGCGCGAAGTACGCCGCTGTGGGCAGGTTCTCGACCTGGCGTGAGACCAACGAAAAGGCGAACGCAGGACGCTCCAGGAAACGCCCTTCCAAAGCCGCCGCCACCGTGCCGGAATACAGCACATCGTCGCCCAGGTTGGCGCCCAGGTTGATCCCGGAAACCACCATGTCCACTTCGCGGTCCAGCAAGCCATTGAGGCCCAGGTGCACGCAATCGGTCGGTGTGCCGTTGATGCTGATGAAACCGTTGCCCAGTGTGTGCGGGTGCAACGGACGGTCGAGCGTCAGCGAGCTGCTGGCGCCGCTTTTGTCCTGGTCCGGGGCGATAACCACACACTCGTTGTCATCCGCCAGCGCAGCATAAAGCGCGGCGAGACCGGGTGCGGTTACCCCATCGTCGTTAGAAATCAGAATACGCATGGGCTGTCCGTCTGCCCCACCGGCACCAGATCAACGAGCTCGCGCACCAATACGGTGGCAAAGCATCCGGCCGGCAGGACGAATTCCAGTTGCAGAATGTCAGGCTCGGGATAATGCCACGTCAACCCACCAATGGGCAGCCGCAGGATGCGACGTTCGTGGCTCATACCGGCGTTAATCAACCAATCGCGAAGGTCTGCTTCGCGCGCGGCGATTGCCTGCTCCAGTTCATGGACAGCGCCCGTGGCCGGCGAGTCACCTTCGCCCCACTGCGGCCCTGTCGGGTGCAGATCGAGAATCGCCAGGCGCGGGTCGCTGCATTCGGCCTCACCGGCCGGAAAAAAACTGCGGCTATCGGTAAACGCCAGCAAGTCACCGACCTGGGCATGCTGCCAGGTACCGTCGGCAACACGCGCGGCCAATACCTGGTTAAACAGAAAACTGCGGGCCGTGGACAGCAGGCGCGAACGCACATTGCGTTGCTCCGGCAAAGCCTTGCGCGCGGCCCAGGCACGGGCGTCAACCACGTTGCCGCCATCATGCCCGAAACGCTGGGCACCGAAATAATTGGGAATGCCCTGCTTGGCGATCAGTTGCAGGCGCGCCTCGATCGCAGCCTTGTCGCCGGCGAACCGGGTCAGACGCAGCGTGAAACCATTGGCCGAGTGCGCACCGCGTTGCAGCTTGCGTTTGTGGCGGCTGGTCTTGAGGATTTTCAACGTGTCGTTTTCGGCTGCCGACAGATCCGGATCGGCCTTACCCGGCAGTTGCACGCTGAACCACTGACGTGTCAGCGCCTGACGATCCTTGAGCCCGGCATAGCTGACCGTGCGCAAGGAAACGCCCGCGGCCTTGGCAATCCGCCGTGCTGCTTCTTCAGTATTCAGGCCGCGCTTTTCCACCCAGATCCACAGATGTTCGCCGTCGCCACTCAAGGGAATATCAAGGACTTCATCGACCTGAAAATCTTCGGCGATGGCTTTCAGCGCCGCAGTGCCGAGGGGTTCACCATAGGCCCGCGGGCCGAGCAGTTGCAGTTCGTTCATGCGCGCAGCAACAAGGCAACGGAGTGCACGGCAATGCCTTCTTCGCGACCGACAAAGCCAAGCTTTTCGGTGGTGGTAGCTTTCACATTCACTTGATCCAACTCAACTTGAAGATCCGCGGCAATCAGCGCACGCATCGATTCGATATGCGGAGCCATTTTCGGCGCCTGGGCGACGATGGTGTTATCGACGTTGCCGACCTTCCAGCCTTTGGCGTGGATCAGTGCGACGACATGACGCAACAGCGCACGGCTGTCGGCGCCCTTGAATTGCGGGTCGGTGTCCGGGAAATGCTTGCCGATGTCACCCAGCGCAGCCGCGCCGAGCAAGGCATCGCTCAAGGCGTGCAGCAGGACGTCACCGTCGGAATGAGCGAGCAGCCCGAAGCTGTGTGCTATGCGCACGCCGCCCAGAGTAATGAAATCGCCTTCAGCGAAACGGTGCACATCATAGCCGTGGCCAATACGCATAAAAAAACGCCCCGATTTTTGTCAGGGCGTGATTCTACCTGCTATTGAGCACCTAGAGCATGCGCGTGATGTTGCAAGTGATCTTCGATGAAACTGGCGATGAAGAAATAACTGTGGTCGTAGCGAGGTTGCAGGCGCAACGTCAGCGGATGCCCGGCCAGTCTGGTCGCCTGTTGCAAGGCTTGCGGCTTGAGCTGGTTGACGAGGAAATCGTCGCGATCACCTTGGTCGACCAACAGCGGCAACTGCTCGCGGGCCTCGGCAATCAATGCGCAGGCATCCCATTCGCGCCATTTCGAACGGTCTTCACCCAGATAACGGGAAAAGGCCTTCTGCCCCCACGGGCAGTCCATCGGATTGTTGATCGGCGAGAACGCCGACACCGACAGATAACGCCCCGGATTGCGCAAGGCACACACCAGCGCACCGTGGCCACCCATGGAGTGACCGCTGATGCCGCGCTTGTCCGATGCCGGGAAATGGGCTTCAACCAAGTCAGGCAGTTCCTGCACGACATAGTCATGCATCCGATAATGCCGAGACCACGGTGCCTGCGTGGCATTCAAATAGAACCCGGCACCGAGGCCAAAGTCCCACGCACCCTCCGGATCCCCCGGAACATCAGGACCCCGAGGGCTGGTGTCCGGCGCAACAATGATCAACCCCAGCTCGGCGGCCATGCGCATGGCGCCGGCCTTCTGCATGAAGTTCTCGTCAGTACAGGTCAGGCCGGACAGCCAGTACAGCACCGGCAGCTTGCCGCCCTGCTCCGCTTGCGGCGGCAGGTACACGGCGAACACCATGTCACAGCCGAGCACTTCGGAGCGATGGCGATAGCGCTTGTGCCAGCCGCCGAAGCTTTTCTGGCAGGAAATGTTTTCCAAAGTCATGGGGATTCTCCCAGTGGCGAGCTTCAAGCCTGAAGCTGCAAGCAGAGGCACGGTGCGCTCTTCTTGTAGCTTGGGGCTCGTCGCTCGCCGCCGCTTTTAGAAATGGATGACAGTGCGGATGCTTTTCCCTTCATGCATCAGGTCGAAAGCCTTGTTGATATCTTCCAGGCCCATGGTGTGGGTGATGAAAGTATCCAGCGGGATTTCGCCGGTTTCGGCCATTTCCACGTAGCTTGGCAACTCGGTGCGACCACGCACGCCACCAAACGCCGAACCGCGCCAGACGCGACCGGTGACCAGCTGGAACGGACGGGTGGAGATTTCCTGACCGGCGCCGGCAACGCCGATAATCACCGACTCGCCCCAGCCCTTGTGGCAGCACTCGAGCGCTGCACGCATCAGTTGCACATTACCGATGCACTCGAACGAGAAGTCGACGCCGCCATCGGTCATGTCGACGATGACTTCCTGGATCGGACGATCGAAGTCTTTCGGGTTTACACAATCGGTTGCACCCAACTGTCTGGCGATCTCGAATTTGGCGGGGTTGATGTCAATGGCAATGATCCGCGCAGCCTTGGCTTTTACCGCGCCGATGACAGCGGAAAGACCGATGCCGCCGAGGCCGAAAATGGCCACGGTATCACCTGGTTTCACCTTGGCAGTGTTGAGCACTGCGCCGATGCCGGTGGTGACGCCGCAACCCAGCAGGCAGACTTTTTCCAGCGGTGCTTCTTTGGCAATTTTGGCGACCGAGATTTCCGGCAGCACGGTGTACTCGGAGAACGTCGACGTGCCCATGTAGTGGAAAATCGTTTCACCCTTGTAGGAAAAACGCGAAGTGCCGTCCGGCATCAGGCCTTTGCCCTGGGTTGCGCGAATGGCCTGGCACAGGTTGGTTTTGCCCGACAGGCAGAATTTGCACTGGCGGCATTCCGGGGTGTAGAGCGGGATCACGTGATCGCCGACTGCGACGGAAGTCACACCCTCGCCGATCGCTTCGACAATCGCCCCGCCTTCGTGACCGAGGATAGACGGGAAGATGCCTTCCGGGTCGGCACCGGACAAGGTGTAGGCATCGGTATGGCAAACACCGGAGGCCACCACGCGCAGCAACACTTCACCGGCCTTGGGCATGGCGACATCGACTTCAACGATCTCCAGAGGTTTCTTGGCCTCGAAGGCAACGGCGGCGCGCGACTTGATCATGGTGATTCTCCAGTGAATAAAAACGAGACAGTGAGTGTAATACAGCGCCTTACGGTGAATAATCCGGACAAAAGCAAAACATTATTGCCATACAGGGATAATCTTTTATGTCCGATAACCGCTGGGAAGGCATCGACGAATTCGTCGCCGTCGCCGAATGCAGCCAGTTCACCGCTGCCGCCGACCGCTTGGGCGTTTCTTCCTCGCATATCAGTCGACAAATCGTACGCCTTGAAGAGCGTCTGCAAACCCGTTTGCTCTACCGCAGCACGCGGCGGGTGACGCTGACTGAAGCCGGGCAGACTTTTCTACAACATTGCCAACGTCTGCAGGATGGACGCGAAGAAGCACTGCGCGCCGTCGGCGACCTGACCAGCGAACCCAAAGGCATGTTGCGCATGACCTGCGCCGTGGCTTACGGCGAACGCTTCATCGTGCCCCTGGTTACCCGTTTCATGGGGCTTTACCCGCAACTGCGGATCGACATCGAGTTGAGCAATCGGCAACTCGACCTGGTGCACGAAGGCCTCGACCTGGCGATCCGCCTCGGGCGCTTGCAGGACTCAAGACTGGTCGCCACCCGCCTAGCGCCACGGCGCATGTTTCTTTGCGCCTCTGCGTCTTACCTTGAGCGGTACGGTCGCCCACACAGCTTGTCGGAACTGAGCCGCCATAACTGCCTCATCGGCAGTTCTGACCTGTGGCAACTGGAACAGAACGGGCGGGAATATTCGCAACGGGTGCAGGGAAACTGGCGATGCAACAGTGGGCAGGCGGTGTTGGACGCGGCACTGCAAGGCGTGGGGTTGTGTCAGTTGCCGGATTATTACGTGCTGGAGCATCTGAAAAGCGGCGCGTTGATTTCGCTGTTGGAAGCGCATCAACCGCCCAATACGGCGGTGTGGGCGTTGTATCCACAGCAACGGCACTTGTCGCCGAAGGTGCGCAAATTGGTCGATTATCTAAAGGAAGGGTTGGCCGAAAGGCCGGAGTATCAGGGTTAACGTCGGTTAGCCCAACGCTGACGCAACCATTCCAGGTCTTCAGGGCGCGTGACTTTGAGGTTATCGGATCGCCCTTCAATCAAGCGCGGCGCCATCCCGGACCACTCCATGGCCGACGCTTCATCGGTGATGACTGCGTCCGCCACCAGACTGTCGGCCAACGCCCGATGCAACGCACCGAGGCGAAACATCTGCGGCGTATAAGCCTGCCAGATCACACTGCGATCCACGGTCTCAACCACACGACCCTGTTTATCGACCCGCTTGAGCGTATCCCGTGCAGGAACCGCCAACAGCCCGCCCACCGGGTCTTCAGCCAGCTCGCCCAACAACTTGTCCAGATCGTCGCGGCTCAGGTTGGGCCGGGCAGCGTCGTGCACCAGCACCCAATCCTCATCTTCCGCACCCAACGCATGCAAGTGCAGCAAGGCATTGAGCACCGAACCGGAACGCTCGGCGCCGCCGTCAACGCGGTGGATACGTTTATCGACAGCACACGCCAGATTCGGCCAATAAGGATCATCAACAGCAAGACTGACCACCAGGCCTTTCAGGCAAGGATGATCAAGGAAACAGCCGAGGCTGTGTTCGAGAATAGTGCGCCCGCCCAATTGCAAATACTGCTTGGGACGGTCCGCGGCCATACGGGCGCCAACGCCCGCGGCGGGAATCACGGCCCAGAAGGCCGGTAACGTCTGGTTCATTGTGCCAACTGGTAAAGGGTTTCACCGTCCTTGACCATGCCCAACTCGTGGCGAGCCCGCTCTTCGACGGTCTCCATGCCCTTTTTCAACTCACTGACTTCAGCGTCCATCACCCGATTGCGCTCCAGCAACGTCTGGTTCTCAGCTTGCTGATCGGCAATCTGCTGAGTCAGCTCGGCCACTTGCGCCAGGCTGCCATCACCCACCCACAGGCGGTATTGCAGGCCAGCCAGCAACAGGAGCAAGACGAGGAACAACCAATTGGGACTGCGCATCGAATATCAGGTATCCAGTGAAAAAAGACAGCCACACCAAAACATGAAGCTACTGATAGCACGAAGCCTGGAAGAACCAGGCTTGTGCTCTTAAGGCATCAGATTAGTGGCAAAAACGTCGCTGTAGCGATTTTTCCGACACGATCCGCTGACTTTTTTACCATGTACTCAATTAACCGCGGAACTCGCTACGGCCGTTGTACTTGGCTTTACCGTTCAACTGCTCTTCGATACGCAGCAGTTGGTTGTACTTGGAAACGCGATCGGAACGGCACAGGGAGCCGGTCTTGATCTGGCCAGCCGAGGTGCCCACGGCCAGGTCGGCAATGGTCGAATCTTCGGTTTCGCCGGAGCGGTGCGAGATCACGGCGGTGTAACCGGCAGCCTTGGCCATCTGGATGGCTTCCAGGGTTTCGGTCAGGGTGCCGATCTGGTTGAACTTGATCAGGATCGAGTTGGCGATCTTTTTATCGATGCCTTCTTTCAGGATCTTGGTGTTGGTCACAAACAGATCGTCGCCTACCAGCTGAGTCTTCTCGCCGATCTTGTCGGTGAGGATTTTCCAGCCAGCCCAGTCGGACTCGTCCAGGCCATCTTCGATGGAGATGATCGGGTAACGCTCGGTCAGGCCTTTCAGGTAATCAGCGAAACCTTCGGCGGTGAACACCTGGCCTTCGCCGGACAGGTTGTACTTGCCGTCTTCGTAGAATTCGCTGGCCGCGCAGTCCAGAGCCAGGGTCACGTCAGTGCCGAGTTTGTAGCCAGCGTTGGCCACTGCTTCGGAGATCACTTTCAGCGCGTCTTCGTTGGAAGCCAGGTTTGGTGCGAAACCACCTTCGTCACCGACGGCAGTGCTCAGGCCACGGGCCTTCAGCACGGCTTTGAGGTGGTGGAAAATCTCGGTGCCCATGCGCAGACCTTCCGAGAAAGACTTGGCGCCAACCGGCTGAACCATGAATTCCTGGATGTCGACGTTGTTATCGGCGTGCTCGCCACCGTTGATGATGTTCATCATCGGAACCGGCATCGAGTAAACACCCGGGGTGCCGTTCAGGTTGGCAATGTGGGCGTACAGCGGCAGGTCCTGGTCCTGTGCTGCTGCCTTGGCCGCGGCCAGGGAAACGGCGAGGATGGCGTTGGCGCCCAGGGTTGCCTTGTTTTCAGTACCGTCGAGCTTGATCATCGCCAGATCGAGGGCTTTCTGGTCGCTTGGGTCCATACCTTTCAACAGATCGCGGATCGGACCGTTGATGTTGGCTACGGCTTTGAGTACGCCCTTGCCCAGGTAACGGCTCTTGTCGCCATCACGCAGCTCGAGTGCTTCACGCGAGCCAGTGGAAGCACCGGACGGCGCGCAAGCACTGCCGATGATGCCGTTGTCGAGAAGCACGTCCGCTTCCACGGTGGGATTGCCACGGGAGTCGAGAACTTCACGACCTTTGATGTCGACGATTTTAGCCATTGTTGTAAACACTCCAAAGTTGACGAAAACGCTTACTGATCGATTTATAACTTGTAGGTCACACTTGTAGGAGCCGGCTTGCCGGCGATGGGGCCCGTAAGGACGCTATCGCCAGCAAGCCGGCTCCTACAACCGAATTCCGATGCTACGCGGTTTCTACCGTCGGAAAACTCTTTACCAGTTCGTCCAGGGCTTTGAGCTGGGCCAGAAATGGCTCCAGTTTGTCCAGACGCAAGGCGCAAGGGCCGTCGCACTTGGCGTTGTCCGGATCCGGGTGAGCTTCGAGGAACAGACCGGCCAGGGATTGGCTCATGCCGGCTTTCGCCAGATCGAGGACCTGAGCGCGGCGACCGCCGGCTGAATCGGCGCGACCACCCGGCATTTGCAGCGCGTGGGTCACGTCGAAGAACACCGGGTATTCGAACTGCTTCATGATGCCGAAGCCGAGCATGTCGACGACCAGGTTGTTGTAGCCGAAGCTCGAACCACGTTCGCAGAGGATCAACTGATCGTTACCCGCTTCCACGCACTTGTTCAGGATATGTTTCATTTCCTGAGGCGCGAGGAACTGGGCTTTCTTGATGTTGATCACCGCGCCGGTCCTGGCCATTGCGACGACGAGGTCGGTCTGGCGCGACAGGAAGGCCGGCAGCTGAATGATGTCGCAGACTTCAGCGACGACCGCCGCCTGCTCAGGCTCGTGGACGTCGGTGATGATCGGCACGCCGAAGGCTTGCTTGATGTCCTGGAAAATCCGCATGCCCTCTTCCAGGCCGGGGCCACGGTAAGAGGTCACGGAGGAACGGTTGGCCTTGTCGAAGCTGGCCTTGAACACGTAAGGGATACCCAGTTTCTGGGTAACCTTCACGTACTCTTCGCAGACTTGCATCGCCATGTCGCGGCTTTCCAGCACGTTCATGCCGCCGAACAGCACCATTGGCTTGTCGTTGGCAATCTCGATATCGCCTACGCGGATGATCTTCTGCGCCATCAGGTTTACGCCTTCTTCTGGTGTTGAGCCAAAGCTGCCTTGACGAAACCGCTGAACAACGGGTGACCGTCGCGTGGCGTCGAGGTGAACTCAGGGTGGAACTGGCAAGCGACGAACCATGGATGATCCGGTGCTTCAACCACTTCAACCAGCGCACCATCACCGGAGCGACCTGAGATTTTCAGGCCGGCTTCCATGATTTTCGGCAGCAGGTTGTTGTTCACTTCATAACGATGACGGTGACGTTCAACGATCACGTCCTTGCCATAGCAATCGTGAACCAGCGAACCCGGTTCCAGCAGGCAATCCTGCGCGCCGAGGCGCATGGTGCCGCCCAGGTCGGAGGTTTCGGTACGGGTTTCGACGGCACCGGTGGCATCTTCCCACTCGGTGATCAGGCCTACGACCGGGTGACCGCTTGCACGATCGAACTCGGTGGAGTTGGCGTCTTTCCAGCCCATGACGTTACGAGCGAACTCGATGACAGCCACTTGCATGCCCAGGCAGATGCCCAGGTAGGGAACCTTGTTTTCGCGAGCATATTGGACAGCAGTGATCTTGCCTTCCACGCCACGCAGACCGAAGCCGCCCGGCACCAGAATCGCATCGACGCCTTCGAGCAGCGCAGTGCCCTGGTTTTCGATGTCTTCGGAATCGATGTAGCGCAGGTTGACCTTGGTGCGGTTGCTGATGCCGGCATGACTCATCGCTTCGATCAGCGACTTGTAGGCGTCCAGCAGTTCCATGTACTTGCCGACCATGGCGATGGTGACTTCGTGCTCAGGATTGAGCTTGGCGTCGACCACGGCTTCCCACTCGGACAGATCGGCACCGCCACACTGCAAGCCGAAACGCTCGACGACGAAATCGTCCAGGCCCTGGGAGTGCAGGATGCCCGGGATCTTGTAGATGGTGTCGGCGTCTTCCAGCGCGATGACCGCACGTTCTTCAACGTTGGTGAACTGCGCGATCTTGCGGCGCGAAGAAATGTCGATCGGGTGATCGGAGCGGCAGACCAGCACGTCTGGCTGCAGGCCGATGGAACGCAGTTCCTTGACCGAGTGCTGGGTTGGCTTGGTTTTGGTTTCGCCGGCCGTGGCGATGTAGGGCACCAGTGTCAGGTGCATCAACATCGCGCGCTTGGCGCCGACTTCGAAACGCAGCTGGCGGATGGCTTCGAGGAAAGGTTGCGACTCGATGTCACCTACGGTGCCACCGATCTCGACCATTGCCACGTCGGCATCGCCTGCACCCTTGATGATGCGGCGCTTGATTTCGTCGGTGATGTGCGGAATCACCTGGATGGTTGCGCCCAGGTAATCACCACGGCGCTCTTTGCGCAGCACGTGTTCGTAGACACGGCCGGTGGTGAAGTTGTTGTTCTGGGTCATGGTCGTGCGGATGAACCGCTCGTAGTGGCCCAGGTCCAGATCGGTCTCGGCGCCGTCGTGGGTGACGAACACTTCACCGTGCTGGAACGGGCTCATGGTGCCCGGGTCGACGTTGATGTACGGGTCCAGCTTCAGCATGGTGACCTTAAGTCCCCGCGCCTCCAGGATGGCCGCCAATGATGCCGATGCAATGCCTTTCCCCAATGAAGAAACAACACCGCCCGTGACGAATATGTAGCGCGTCATGAAAAACCCTAGAAGTCTGCGTTAAAGCGGTCCGAGCCGCCGGGGAAAGCGAAGGAAGGCCGAAGCCCCCGATCACCTGCATTAATCACAGTGCACCTTTCAAAAAAACCGCCGCGTTGGGACAGACCGGAAGATGAAACACCGGTACGTTGCTCGCTACACATTTTTTGGAATCGCCCAGCAAAGACTGCTTGGTAATCGGCAACTCCTGCAATTCAGGCGAATCCACAGAAGTTGTATCAAGAAGGGAGCGTAGTCTACCGGAAAGCCCCTTTCAGCTCAAACCTTGATCTTCGTTCGGCGGCTGCCAATGCAAATTCCAGTTTCCCCCCGCACCACTCTCCAACCCCTGAAGGTTCGGCACCGCCAGCAATTGCCCGCCCTTGAACAGCAGCGGCAATCTGCCGCGCACAAACTGCGGCACTCCCCGCTCGTTAAGCAAACGCTTCAGATCGCGATGGCCGCGCGGCGGCAACTCCATGATTTCGCCACCTTCACGATAGCGGATCTGCAACGGGCCATCGGGGATTTGCCCCGTTAACATCAGTACGCCATTGCCGGGCAACGCGCGCGGCTGCGCGGGGTCAGGCCACTCCCCTGCTGCGAGCACCGGGTCCAACCAACCACCCGACAACCACCATAGACGCCCACCTGCCCGATGCAACTCGCCATCCGCCAGCCGCCAGATCGGGCGGGCGTCCACGGCTGCATCACGTAAACTGTCCCAACCCGACCAATGGTCGCTGTCGGGCAGTCGGGTGAGCGGTTCGAGCCAGTGGCTGAGCGCGTTACGCTGGCGGGCAACGGAAAGCTTTTCCAGCCCGGCCAGTTCCAGAGACGGCAAGCCCAGCCAATCGAAATCACTTGGCGTGCTCGCCTGACTCAAGTCGATTTGCGCAAGATCATCGAGTAATGCCTGCGCCTCACTCAGATGTGCGGCGCTGCGAGCCATGGTCGCCATTGCCTGCGGGAAGCGCGCCGTCAACGCCGGGAACACCTGATGGCGCAGGTAATTGCGCGAGAACTGCCGGTCCTGATTGGAAGGATCCTCAATCCAGTTCAAATGGTTTTCGCTGGCGTAGGTTTCCAGCTCTGTCCTGGTGATATCGAGCAAAGGCCTCAGCAAATGCCCGTTACCCAACGGGCGCTGGCGTGGCATCCCCGACAACCCTCGCACCCCTGCCCCACGTAACAGGCGGAACAACAGGGTTTCCGCCTGATCGTCACGGTGTTGCGCGGTCAGCAGCACTTCATTGGCTTGAGTCGCCTGAATGAACGCGCCGTAACGCGCATCCCGTGCCGCACGTTCCAGGCTGGCGCCGGGTTGCACCTGCACGTGCACGACCTGCAGCGGCACGCCCAACGCGTCACAGACCGACCGACAATGTTCCGGCCACGCGTCCGCCACAGCCTGAAGGCCATGATGGACATGGATGGCGGTGAGTGCCGGCAGGGATTCGGTTTTGGCGAGGTGGGCGAGAAGGTGCAGCAGGACGGTGGAGTCGAGGCCACCGGAGAAAGCGATGTGCCAGGTAGTGGCGTTGCGCCAGGGCTTCAGGTTCAGCAGAAGCCTGGAAGGCAAATCAATCGCGGACTGACTCATTTCTGCCTCATTGCACAAATCAAATGTGGGAGCGAGCCGGCTCGCGAAGGCGGCTTAACATTCAACACAGTTGCTGACTGTCATACCGCTTTCGCGAGTAGGCTCGCTCCCACATGGGTACTGCGTGTTCGATCAGAGACCGTAGCTCATCAGGCGCTCGTAACGACGGTCCAGCAGCGCCTTGTTGTCGAGTTTCTTGAGCATCGCCAGTTGCGAGCTCAGCTCGGCACGGATCGAAGCCGCTGCAGCCGCCGGGTCACGGTGGGCGCCACCCAAAGGCTCACCAATCACCTTGTCGACGATGCCCAGGCCTTTGAGGCGCTCGGCGGTGATGCCCATCGCTTCAGCGGCATCCGGAGCTTTCTCGGCGGTTTTCCACAGGATCGAAGCGCAACCTTCCGGCGAGATCACCGCGTAGGTCGAGTACTGCAGCATGTTCAGCTGATCGCAAACGCCGATGGCCAATGCACCGCCGGATCCACCTTCGCCGATTACGGTGGCGATGATCGGGGTTTTCAGGCGCGCCATCACACGCAGGTTCCAGGCGATCGCTTCACTCTGGTTGCGCTCTTCGGCATCGATGCCCGGGTAGGCGCCCGGGGTGTCGATGAAGGTCAGGATCGGCATCTTGAAGCGTTCGGCCATTTCCATCAGGCGGCACGCCTTGCGGTAGCCTTCCGGGCGCGGCATGCCGAAGTTGCGGCGAACTTTCTCGCGCACTTCACGGCCTTTCTGGTGACCGATGATCATCACCGGCTGGTCGTCCAGACGGGCGATACCGCCGACGATGGCTGCGTCGTCGGAGAAGTGACGATCACCGTGCAATTCGTCGAACTCGGTAAAGATGTGTTCGATGTAGTCCAGGGTGTAAGGACGTTTCGGGTGGCGCGCCAGACGTGCGATCTGCCAGCTGGTCAGCTTGCCGAAAATGTCTTCGGTCAGCGTTTTGCTCTTGTCCTGCAGGCGGGAGATCTCATCGCCGATATTCAGCGAATTGTCATTACCGACCAAGCGCAACTCTTCGATCTTGGCTTGCAGGTCGGCGATCGGCTGTTCGAAATCTAGAAAATTCGGGTTCATAGGCGTCCGTCTTGGGTCGAGTCCAAGTGATCTTGGGCCGGCCGGTTGTCTATTCGCGCCCTACCTTAAGGGACAGGCGCGCTGAGGTCGAGATTAAAAATTCAGGTTGCGGGCAGGCGTTCTGACATTACCTGCCGGTCAACGGTATTGGAGGAAGACGTTGTCTCGCCCGAACTGGTCACGCAGGGCTTGAATCAACGCATCCGCCGGATCGATTCGCCAGCCTTCACCGAACTGCAGCAAGGCCTTTGCGTCGGGGCTGGTGTAGTCCATGGTGATCGGACAGGCACCGCGGTGACGCTTTAACAGTTCACCCAGCCAGCGTAGCTGATCGCCCTTGAGATCCTTGGCGTGCAGCTTCAAACGCAGGCTCTCGGCCAGGTTGGTGCGCGCATCTTCCATGCTCATCACCCGCTTGACCCGCAGCTTCAGGCCACCGGAGAAGTCGTCGTTGCTGACCTCGCCCTCGACCACCACCATCGCGTCGGTCTGCAACAGCGATTGCGCGGAATGGAACGCTTCGGAAAACAGCGAGGCCTCGATTCGGCCAGAGCGGTCGTCAAGGGTGATGAACCCCATCTTGTCGCCCTTTTTGTTCTTCATCACACGCAGGGCGATGATCATCCCGGCGACCGTCTGGGTGTCGCGCGCCGGTTTCAAATCGATGATGCGCTGACGTGCGAAACGACGGATTTCACCCTCGTATTCGTCGATCGGGTGACCGGTCAGGTACAGGCCGAGGGTGTCTTTCTCCCCTTTCAGGCGTTCCTTGAGGGTCAGTTCCTTGGCCTTGCGATGGTTGGCGTAGACGTCGGCGTCTTCTTCGACAAACAAACCGCCAAACAGGTCGGAGTGACCACTGTCCTGGGTGCGTGCGGTTTGTTCGGCGGCCTTGATCGCTTCTTCCATGGCGGTCAGCAACACCGCGCGATTGCGGTCGATGTTGGCTTGGTAGGCTTTCTGCTCGTCATGGAAATACGGGCCAAGACGATCCAGCGCACCGCTGCGGATCAAGCCGTCGAGGGTACGCTTGTTGATGCGCTTGAGGTCGACCCGGGCGCAGAAATCGAACAGGTCCTTGAACGGGCCTTTCAGGCGCGCTTCGGTGATCGCCTCCACCGGGCCCTCACCCACGCCCTTGATCGCACCGAGACCGTAAATGATCCGGCCTTCGTCGTTCACCGTGAACTTGAATTCCGAAGTGTTCACGTCCGGCGCGTCGAGACGCAGCTTCATCGTGCGCACTTCTTCGATCAAGGTCACGACCTTGTCCGTGTTGTGCATATCCGCCGAGAGCACCGCGGCCATGAACGGTGCCGGGTAGTGCGCTTTCAGCCATGCGGTCTGGTACGACACCAGGCCATAGGCAGCGGAGTGGGATTTGTTGAAGCCGTAACCGGCGAATTTTTCTACCAGGTCGAAAATGTTACCGGCAAGGTCCGCGTCAATATTGTTGGTGGCGCAACCTTCAATGAAACCGCCACGCTGCTTGGCCATTTCCTCGGGCTTTTTCTTACCCATGGCTCGACGCAGCATGTCCGCACCGCCGAGGGTGTAGCCCGCCATCACCTGGGCAATCTGCATCACCTGTTCCTGATACAGGATGATGCCGTAAGTCGGTGCTAATACCGGCTTCAAGCCTTCGTACTGGTAGTCCGAGTGCGGATACGCCAGTTCGGCGCGACCGTGCTTACGGTTGATGAAGTCGTCCACCATGCCCGATTGCAGCGGGCCCGGACGGAACAGTGCCACCAGTGCGATCAAGTCTTCAAGGCAGTCGGGCTTGAGCTTTTTGATCAGCTCTTTCATGCCGCGCGATTCAAGCTGGAACACCGCCGTGGTTTCGGCTTTTTGCAGCAGCGTGTAGGTCGGTTTGTCGTCCAGCGGGATGAACGCGATGTCGAGCGGCGGTTCGTTGACCTTGGCGCGATCGCGGTTGATGGTTTTCAGCGCCCAGTCGATGATCGTCAGGGTCCGCAGACCCAGGAAGTCGAACTTCACCAGACCGGCGGCTTCAACGTCATCCTTGTCGAACTGGGTCACCAGGCCGTCGCCTGCTTCGTCGCAATAGATCGGCGAGAAGTCGGTCAGCTTGGTCGGCGCAATCACCACACCACCGGCGTGTTTACCGACGTTACGCACAACGCCTTCGAGCTTGCGGGCCATCTCCCAGATTTCCGCGGCTTCTTCATCGACCTTGATGAAGTCACGCAGGATTTCTTCCTGTTCGTAGGCTTTTTCCAGGGTCATGCCCACTTCGAACGGAATCATCTTCGACAGACGATCCGCCAGGCCATAGGACTTGCCCTGCACCCGTGCCACGTCGCGGACCACCGCCTTCGCCGCCATGGAACCAAAGGTGATGATCTGGCTCACGGCGTTGCGGCCGTACTTCTCGGCCACATAGTCGATGACCCGGTCACGACCGTCCATGCAGAAGTCGACGTCGAAGTCGGGCATCGAAACCCGTTCCGGGTTAAGGAAACGTTCGAACAGCAGGTCATATTCCAGCGGGTCGAGGTCGGTGATCTTCTGTACGTAGGCCACCAGCGAGCCGGCACCCGACCCACGGCCAGGACCTACCGGCACGCCGTTGTTCTTGGCCCACTGGATAAAGTCCATCACGATCAGGAAGTAACCGGGAAAGCCCATCTGGATGATGATATCCAGCTCGAAATTCAGCCGGTCGACATAGACCTGGCGCTTGGCTTCGTAATCTTCAGTGGTGTCCTTGGGCAGCAGGACCGCAAGCCGCTCCTCAAGGCCATCGAAGGACACCTTGCGGAAATATTCATCGATGGTCATGCCATCGGGGATCGGGAAGTTGGGCAGGAAGTGCGTGCCCAGCTTCACATCGATGTTGCAGCGCTTGGCGATCTCGACGGTGTTTTCCAGCGCTTCGGGAATGTCGCTGAACAGCTCGGCCATTTCCTCGGCGCTTTTGAGGTATTGCTGATCGCTGTAATTCTTCGAACGCCGCGGATCGTCGAGGGCGCGGCCCTCACCAATACATACGCGGGTTTCGTGGGCAGCGAAGTCTTCCTGCTTGATGAAGCGCACATCGTTGGTCGCCACCAGTGGCGCGCCGATCTTCTCGGCCAGGGCGACAGCGCCGTGCAGCTGCTCTTCGTCATTCGGCCGATTGGTCCGCTGAATCTCCAGATAGAAACGGTCCGGAAAAACCGCCATCCATTCGCGCGCCAGGGTTTCGGCTTCGTCCGGATTGCCACTGATAATGGCCTGACCGATCTCACCTTCCTTGGCCGCCGACAGCATGATCAAGCCTTCATTGGCCTCGGCCACCCACTCACGCTCTATGATGATCGAGCCATTGCGCTGGCCATCGATGAAGCCGCGGGAGATCAACTCGGTCAGGTTGCGATAGCCGACGGCGTTCATTACCAGCAGGCTGATCCGGCTCAGGGCATTGTCCGGATCCTTGTTCGACAGCCACAGGTCGGCGCCGCAGATCGGCTTGATCCCGGCCCCCATGGCGTTTTTATAGAATTTGACCAGGGAACACATGTTGTTCTGGTCGGTGACCGCGACGGCTGGCATGTTCATGCCGACCAGCGTCTTGACCAGCGGCTTGATCCGCACCAGACCATCGACCAGGGAGTATTCAGTGTGCAGGCGTAGATGAACGAATGAAGCCGGCATAGTGATCCTGTCTGTAAACATGAAGACAACAAGGCCCGGATTGTACCGGGCCTTGGCAAAAAAAATCAGCCTTGCTGCTAACTCTCGATCAGGCTTTCCCGCGCTTCATAGGCCAGGCGCACAGGCGCAAACGAACGCCGGTGAATCGGGGTCGGCCCCAAGCGTGACAGCGCTTCCAGATGAACGGGTGTCGGGTAGCCTTTATGGCCGCCAATGCCGTAACCCGGATAGATCAATTCAAACGCGGCCATTTCACGGTCGCGGCTGACCTTGGCCAGAATCGACGCCGCAGCGATGGCCGGAACCTTGCCGTCGCCCTGCACCACCGCTTCGGCGCGCATCGGCAATTTCGGGCAACGGTTGCCGTCGATCATCGCCAGTTTCGGCTGGATGTGCAGCCCGGCGACGGCTCGCTGCATGGCCAGCATGGTGGCATGCAGGATGTTCAGTTCATCGATTTCTTCGACTTCGGCGCGAGCGATGCACCAGCTCAGGGCTTTTTCGCAGATCTCGTCGTAAAGCTTCTCGCGCCGGGCTTCGGTGAGCTTCTTCGAGTCGTTCAAACCGAGGATCGGCCGATTCGGATCGAGAATCACGGCAGCCGTGACCACCGCGCCACAGAGCGGGCCCCGACCGACTTCGTCGACACCGGCAACCAATTCTTCAACTTCGGCGACCAAGGTGAAATCCAGCCCCATCTGCATGCTTGTCTTACTCATTGTACGTCGCCGATCAGGTTGAGCACGGCATCCGCCGCCTGGTTGGAGGCATCAAGACGCAGGGTCCGGTGAATTTCATCGAAGCCACGGGTTTGCTCTTCGCCACCCTCGATCAGCGGCGACAAGGTTTGGGCCAGCGCATCGACCGTCGCATCGTCCTGCAGTAATTCGGGTACCAGCAGACGCTGGGCCAGCAGATTCGGCAGGGACACGTAAGGGCTTTTCACCATCCGCTTGAGAATCCAGAACGTCAGCGGTGCCAGGCGGTAAGCCACCACCATCGGCCGCTTGTACAGCAAGGCCTCAAGCGTCGCCGTTCCGGAAGCGATCAATACCGCATCGCAGGCGGCCAGCGCCAGGTGCGATTTGCCATCGAGCAAGGTCAGCGGCAGATCGCGGCCGGCGAGCATTTCTTCAAGCTGCGCACGACGCTCAGGACTGGCGCACGGCATGACGAACCTGACGCCGGGGCGCAAGGCCCGCAGACGCTGGGCGGTATCAAGAAACAGCGCACCGAGGCGGCCGACTTCACCACCGCGACTGCCCGGCATCAGCGCGACCAGCGGCCCGTCAGGCAAGCCCAGCTCGGCGCGAGCGGCGGCACGATCAGCCTGGAGCGGAATGGCGTCAGCCAGGGAGTGGCCGACGAACCGTACCGGCACACCCTTCTCTTCATAGAATCTGGCTTCAAACGGGAACAGCGTCAGCATCAGATCGCAGCCTTCGCGAATCTTCAGTACCCGCTTCTGCCGCCAGGCCCATACCGACGGGCTGACGTAATGCACGGTCTTGATCCCGGCCTGACGCAACTTGAGTTCGATATTGAGGTTGAAGTCCGGCGCATCGATACCGATGAAAACGTCCGGCTTCGCAGCGATCAGGTCGGCAACCAGCTTTTTGCGTCGCGCCAGTAACTCGCGCAACCGGCCCAGCACTTCCACCAGGCCCATCACCGACAGGCGTTCCATCGGGAAATACGGGTTCAGGCCTTCGGCCTGCATCAGCGGACCACCGACACCGATGAATTCGACCGCCGGGTGACGTGCCTTGAGCGCACGCATGAGTCCCGCGCCGAGAATGTCGCCGGAAGCTTCACCCGCTACCAGCGCAATACGCAGATTGGCCATGATTAGCGAGTGATGCCGCGGGTCGAAGACTGGATGGAGTCGCGGAACACTGCAACTTCCGGGAACTGGATCGAGGGTTCGGCCAGCTCGGCGAGTGCCTGCTCGACTGTCAGGCCCTGGCGGTAAACCACCTTGTAGGCGCGACGCAGGGCGTGGATCGCATCTTCGCTGAAACCGCGACGGCGCATGCCTTCGAAGTTCATGCTGCGAGCTTCGGCCGGGTTGCCGAACACCGTGACATACGCTGGAACGTCCTTGCCAATTGCCGTGCCCATGCCGGAAAAGCTGTGGGCGCCGATGTGGCAATACTGGTGGACCAGGGTAAAGCCAGAGAGGATCGCCCAGTCTTCAACGTGCACGTGGCCAGCCAGCGCGGTGTTGTTGACCAGGATGCAATGGTTGCCGATGACGCTGTCGTGACCGATGTGCGCGTAAGCCATGATCAGGTTGTGATCACCCAGGGTCGTTTCCGAACGATCCTGAATGGTCCCGCGGTGAATCGTCACGCCTTCACGGATGACGTTGTGGTCACCGATCACCAGGCGGGTTTCCTCGCCTTTGTATTTCAGGTCAGGCGTGTCCTCACCTACCGAGGAAAACTGATAGATGCGGTTGTACTTACCGATTCGGGTCGGGCCTTTGAGAATCACGTGCGGCCCGATCACTGTCCCCTCGCCGATTTCCACACCTGCGCCGATGATCGACCACGGGCCGACCTCGACACCGTCGGCCAGAACAGCCGTCGGATCGATGATTGCACGAGGGTCAATCAAACTCATAGTTTGCGTTCCGCGCAGATGATTTCAGCAGAGCAGACCGGCTTGCCATCGACCGAAGCCTGGCATTCGAATTTCCAGATCTGACGCTTGCAGCTCAGGAACTTGGCTTCGAGGATCAACTGATCACCCGGCAGCACTGGCTGGCGGAAACGCAGCTTGTCGGAACCGACGAAGTAGTAAAGCGTGCCATCGGCCGGCTTCACGTCGAGCATTTTGAAACCAAGGATCCCGGCAGCCTGAGCCATCGCCTCGATGATCAGAACGCCCGGCATGATTGGATGCGCAGGGAAGTGACCATTGAAGAACGGTTCGTTGATGCTGACATTCTTGTAGGCGCGAATGCGCTTGCCTTCCACATCCAGATCCACGACCCGGTCCACCAGCAGGAACGGGTAACGGTGAGGCAGGTATTCGCGAATCTCGTTGATGTCCATCATTTCGGGGGGAAGCCTATGTAAAGATTGGGAGCGCGCGACTGACGCACACCCCTCTAGCAAATCAAGGACGCAGTCTAGCGGCTGTGCACACTTGATATGGAAATGGTATCAGCCATCTGATGAAGCATTACCGCCAGGGGTCACTTCCCCTGTTTGCTTTTCCAGCTGTCGCAAACGTCGCGCGATGTCATCGAGCTGACGCAGACGTGCCGCGCTTTTGCGCCATTCGGCCGCTGGCTGCATCGCCGTGCCGGATGAATAGGCGCCTGGCTCGGTGATCGAGTGGGTCACCATGGTCATCCCGGTGATGAACACGTTGTCGCAAATATCGATATGCCCCACCAGCCCTACGCCACCGGCAAGCATGCAGTGCTTGCCGATCTTGGTGCTGCCGGAAATCCCCACGCACGCGGCCATGGCGGTGTGATCACCGACCTGGACGTTGTGGGCGATCTGAATCTGGTTGTCGAGCTTCACACCGTTACCGATGATGGTATCGGCCAGCGCGCCACGGTCGATGGCGGTATTCACGCCGATCTCCACGTCATCGCCGATCAAGACCCCACCAATCTGGGCGATTTTCTGCCAGATGCCTTTCTCGTTGGCAAAACCGAAACCTTCGCCACCCAGTACGGCACCGGACTGAATCACTACCCGCTTGCCGATACGTACGTCGTGATACAAGGTCACGCGCGGAGCCAGCCAGCCACCTTCGTCGATCACGCTACGGGCACCGATGAAGCAGTGCGCGCCAACGGTGGTACCGGCCGCAATACGCACGCCGCTTTCGATGACGGCAAACGCGCCGATGCTCGCCGCAGGGTCAACCACCGCATCAGCCGCAATCACTGCTGTCGGGTGAATGCCGGCAGCTGCTTTGGGTTTGGGATCGAACAGGTGAGAGATACGCGCGTAGGCAGCGTACGGATCAGGCACCACCAGTGTATTACCGGAAAAACCTTCGGCGTCAGCGGCTTTCAGCAACAGCGCTGCAGCCTGACTGCCTGCCAGGTATTTACGATACTGGGGGTTTGCGAGAAAGCTCAACTGAGCTGGGCCAGCCTCCTGCAAGGTGGCTAGCCCAGTGATTTCTTTCTCCGGGTCGCCACGCAGTGTGGCGCCAAGGAACTCGGCCAATTGGCCGAGCTTTATAGTCGCGGTCATGGATTACTTCAGCTGATTCATGCGCTCGATAACCTGGCGCGTGATGTCGTACTGAGGCTTGACATCAATCACTGCACCACGCTCGAAGACCAGGTCAAAAGCACCTTTCTTGATGACTTCTTCCACAGCGCTGTCCAGTTTTGGCTTGAGCTGCTTCAGCATTTCACGATCGGCAACAGCCTTGGCTTCGTTCAGTTCCTTGGACTGGAACTGGAAATCACGAGCCTTTTGCTTGAATTCAAGCTCCAGACGCTCACGCTCGCCTTGCTGCATCTTGTCGCCACCCGCCATCAGACGATCCTGAATACCCTTGGCGCTGCTTTCCAGAGTCTTGAGCTTGGTCAGTTGCGGGCCGAACTTCTTCTCGGCATCCACGGCGTACTTCTTGGCCGCATCGGATTCCAGCAGGGCCATCTGATAGTTCAGAACGGCGATTTTCATGTCGGCAAATGCCGGACCTGCTACCAGCACGGAAGCCAGGAGAACCAATTGAGTCAACTTACGCACGATGTACTCCTACAAAATCCATTGTCGTTATCTTGGGTCAAACGCTTAGAACGTCTGACCGAGGGAGAATTGGAACACTTGAGTTTCAGCGTCATCCGGTTTCTTGACTGGCATGGCCAACGCAAAACTCAAAGGACCCAGTGCGGTGACCCATGTCACACCTACACCAACAGAACTGGCCATATTGCTCAGGCTAATGTCGTTGCACTTGGTGTTGGACTTCGTGCCATCGGCGTTCACAGTATCGGAGCACGATGAGTCGAATACGTTACCCACATCCCAGAATACCGAGGTACGCAGGGATCGCTGATCCTTGACGAACGGCAGCGGGAACAGGACTTCAACACCACCCTGGATCAGGACGTTACCACCGAACGGCAGCGGATCCTGGTCCGGATCGACCGCAGTGCCTGGGTTCTTGCCGGTACTTGGCGTACTGCGAGGACCCAGTGTGCTGTCCTTGAAGCCACGAACCGAGTTGAAACCACCAGCATAGTAGTTTTCATAGAATGGCAAGCCGTCGGTTGAACCGTAGCCATCGCCATAACCCAATTCGGTGTGCAGGCGCATGGTGTAGTTGTCGCTCAATGGCTGGAACAGCTGGCCACGGTAATCGAGCTTGAAGAACGACAGGTCGCTGCCCGGCGTCGTGGTTTCCAGCACGAGGCTCTGGGAATGACCACGTGTCGCGAGTACGCCCTTGTTCAAGGTGGACTCGGACCAACCGGCCGAAGCCTTGAAGTTCAGGTACTTGTCGCCTTCCTTGTCAACGAAGTCAAAGATCTCGTCAACGGTGTATACACCGGTCTTGATTTCGTCCTGTTGAGCCGTCAGACCAAAGGTCAGACGCGAAGTCTCGCTGATCGGGTAACCAACACTCACGCCTGCACCCAGGCTGTCTACGGAGTAGCTGGCTACGTCGACGTCGAGGTCATCGTAGTCGGTGGTGCGGTAGAAGGCGTTGTAACCCAGGCTCACGCCGTCAGCAGTCCAGTACGGGTCGACATAACCGAAGTTATAGCGGCTCTGGTATTCGCTGCGGGTCAAGCCGATGCTGACCTTGTTACCGGTACCGAGGAAGTTGTTCTGGGTGATCGAGCCACCGAGGATCAGACCGGCACTCTGGGCGAAACCAACGCTGGCGGTAATCGAACCGGAGGCTTGCTCTTCAACGCTGTAGTTGACGTCAACCTGGTCATCGACACCTGGCACCGCTGGCGTTTCAACGTTGACTTCCTTGAAGAAGCCCAGACGCTCCAGACGGGTCTTGGATTGGTCGATCAGGTAGGTCGAAGCCCAGCCACCTTCCATCTGACGCATTTCACGACGCAGCACTTCGTCTTCGGACTTGGTGTTGCCGCGGAAGTTGATTCGGTTCACGTAGGCACGCTTGCCTGGATCGACCGCGAAAGTGATATCTACGGTGTGATCATCATCGTGCGGCTGTGGCACGCCGTTGACGTTGGCGAAGGTATAACCTTCGTTACCCAGGCGACGGGTGATCAGTTCGGAAGTAGTGGTCATCAGCTTGCGCGAGAACACCTGGCCTTTCTGCACCAGCAGCAGGGACTTGATCTGGTCTTCAGGGACTTTCAGGTCACCGCTCAACTTCACGTCACGAACAGTGTACTTGTCACCTTCGTTGATGTTGACGGTGATGTAGACGTGCTTCTTGTCCGGGGTGATGGACACCTGGGTCGAAGCGATATCCATGTTGATATAGCCACGGTCCAGGTAGTAGGAACGCAGTCGCTCCAGGTCACCGGAAAGTTTTTCACGGGCGTACTTGTCATCGTTCTTGAAGAACGACAGCCAGTTGGTGGTCTTGAGTTCGAACAGGTCGATCAGGTCTTCATCAGGGAAGACCGTGTTACCCACCACGTTGATGTGCTGGATAGCCGCAACGGTGCCTTCGTTGATGTTGACCTTCAGGCCCACGCGGTTACGCGGTTGCGGCACCACTTCGGTGTCGACGGTAGCGGAGTAGCGACCCTGGGCCACGTACTGGCGCTGCAGTTCGTTACGCACGCCTTCGAGGGTGGCGCGCTGAAAGATTTCGCCTTCGGCCAGACCGGACTGCTTGAGGCCCTTCATCAGGTCTTCAGTGGAGATCGCCTTGTTACCTTCGATTTCGATACTGGCAACCGACGGACGCTCGACTACCGTAATGACAAGGACGTTGCCATCGCGGCCCAGCTGGATATCTTGAAAGAACCCGGTTTTGAACAGCGCACGAGTGGATTCCACCAGGCGACGATCATCCGCCTGTTCACCGACGTTCAACGGCAAAGCACCAAAGACGCTACCCGCGGAGACCCGCTGGAGGCCATTGACGCGAATATCAGAGATAGTGAAGGACTCGGCGTGAACTTCGGCGATCATCAATACGGTGAGAACCGCAGTTAGCAGCAGACGTTTCATGAAGTCCTTTCTTATTCCAACTGGCAATAAACAAACTGCCGCAAAATGCGGCAGATTCGCAATTCAGCGAAGTGTTACAGACGTCCCAGATCATTGACCAGAGCAAGCAACATCACTCCGACCACCAAACTGATACCGATCTGTATCCCCCAACCCTGCACCCGATCCGACAAGGGACGACCACGCGCCCACTCGATCAGATAAAACAACAAATGCCCCCCATCCAGCACAGGAATGGGCAGCAAATTCAGAACTCCCAGGCTAATACTCAGATAAGCAAGGAAATTCAGGAAATCAGCAACACCCGACTGGGCCGAAGCGCCCGCCACTTTAGCAATGGTTATCGGTCCACTCAAGTTTTTTACCGAGAGCTCGCCGAACAACATTTTCTTCAGTGAATCGAGGGTCAGCACGCTCATGGTCCAGGTGCGTCGAGCCCCCTCTCCAATCGCGGCCAATGGCCCGTAGCTGACCTCGCGAATCATTTCCGGCGGCCAGTCGACCGCTTTCACCCCTGCCCCCAGGTATCCGCTGGGCGCCTTGCTCTCGCCACGGGCAGCCAGTGTCACCGGGACGTCGATTTGAGCACCATCGCGCTCAACCCGCAGCATGATTTTGGTATCAGGACGCATACGGACGGTGTCGACCACCTGCTGCCAGTCGTCCAGCGCCTTGCCATCCAGTGCCAGCAGACGGTCACCCATCTTCAGCCCGGCAGCCTGCGCCGGACCTTTCGGATCAAGCTCAGCCAGCACCGGCGGCAGTGCCGGGCGCCATGGTCGAATACCCAGCGAACGGATCGGATCCGGCTCGTCGGCGCCCTTCAACCACTTATCCAGTGCCAGCTCACGGGGCGACTCCATCGAAGAGCCCTGATCGCGAACCAGCACCTGCAGTGAACCGCTCTCGCCGAGGCGACGGACCAACTGCAAATTCACAGCTGCCCAGCCGGAAGTCGGCTCACCATCGATGGAAATGATCTCCTGACCCGCGGTCAGGCCGGCCTTGGCGGCGATGCTGCCGGATTCCACGGCACCAATGACCGGACGGACCTGCTCGCTGCCGAGCATGGCCACCACCCAGAAAAAACCCAACGCCAGCAGAAAGTTGGCAATCGGCCCGGCCGCCACGATAGCAATACGCTGACGAACGGTTTTGCGATTAAAGGACTGATCGACCTGATCCGCCGGAACTTCGCCTTCACGCTCGTCGAGCATTTTCACGTAGCCGCCCAACGGGATGGCAGCTACCACGAACTCGGTGCCTTGTTTGTCGTGCCAGCGCAGCAGCGGCATGCCGAAGCCTACGGAGAAGCGCAGCACTTTGACCCCACAGCGACGCGCGACCCAGAAGTGGCCGAACTCGTGGAAGGTAACCAGCACACCCAAAGCCACCAGGGTGCCGACAATCATATAGAGCGCGCTCATCTACTTTCTCCGCATTCCTGTCCGGTGCTGCATGGCCAATGCCTTGCAGCACTTACCGCCCGTGACGACTCAACCATTGTTCGGCCAGCAGACGCGCTTTCGCATCCGCCGTGAACACTGCCTCGAGATCATCGACTGCTACCACAGGCTCAACATTCAAGGTTTCCTCGATGATACTCGCGATTTCCAGGTAACGAACCCGTCCGTCGAGAAACGCTGCCACCGCTACTTCATTCGCCGCATTAAGCATGGCCGGAGCACTGTTACCCGCTTCTGCCGCCTGCCGCGCCAGGCGCAGACAAGGGAAGCGCTCTTCGTCCGGCGCCTGGAAATCCAGGCGCGCGATGGCAAACAGATCCAGCGGCGGCACGCCCGAATCGATCCGCTCCGGCCAGGCCAGTGCATTGGAGATTGGCGTACGCATATCCGGATTACCCAGCTGGGCCAAAACCGAGCCATCAATGTAGTCGACCAGCGAATGAATCACGCTTTGCGGGTGAATCACCACCTCGACCTGGGACGGCTTGGCATCGAACAACCAGCAGGCCTCGATCAACTCGAGCCCTTTGTTCATCATGCTGGCCGAATCGACCGAAATCTTGCGCCCCATGGACCAGTTAGGGTGAGCGCACGCCTGATCAGGTGAAACATGCGCCAACTCTGCCATGGGCGTCTGTCGGAATGGGCCACCAGAGGCCGTCAGTAAAATCCGACGCACGCCAACCGAGCTGAGACCACGGGCAAAATCCGCTGGCATGCACTGGAATATTGCGTTGTGCTCACTGTCGATCGGCAGCAGGACGGAGCCGCTTTTGCGCACAGCCTGCATGAACAATGCACCGGACATGACCAGCGCTTCTTTGTTGGCGAGGAGGATTTTCTTGCCCGCCTCGACTGCTGCCAGAGTCGGCCGCAGACCTGCTGCACCGACAATGGCCGCCATGACTGCATCCACTTCAGGATCGGCAGCGACCTGACACAAACCTTCTTCGCCCACCAGCACACGAGTCGAAAGGCCTGCCGCGCGCAAATCGTCCTGCAGGCTGCGCGCAGCCGCGGCTTGCGGCACAACGGCAAAGCGTGGCGTATGACGTACGCACAATGCCAGCAATTCACTCAATCGAGTGAATCCGCTCAATGCAAAGGCCTGATAGCGCTCGGGATGACGAGCGATGACATCAAGTGTGCTCAAACCGATCGAGCCGGTCGCCCCCAGAACGGTAATCTGCTGAGGACGGCTCATGGTGCGGCCATCCACAACAGAACGGCGAACACCGGAATGGCGGCGGTCAGGCTGTCGATGCGATCCAGCACGCCGCCATGACCTGGCAGCAGATTGCTGCTGTCCTTGATCCCGGATTGGCGCTTGAACATGCTTTCGGTCAGGTCGCCGACAACCGAAATAAACACGATCACGGCCGCGCCGATCAGGCCTTTGAACAGTTCGGCAACGGTCCAGTCACGAACAAAGCCGACGATTACGGTGATGACCAGGCTCAGGGCCAAGCCGCCGTAAACACCTTCCCAGCTCTTGCCAGGACTGACCTGCGGCGCCAGCTTGCGCTTGCCGAAAGCCCGACCGGAAAAGTACGCGCCAATATCAGCGCCCCAGACCAGCACCATCACCGCCATGATCAGCCAGTTGCCCAAGGGCTGCTGCTTGATCTGCACCAGGCCTTGCCAGGCCGGCAGCAGGATCAGCAGACCGATCACCAGCTTGCAGGCCGCGCTGGCCCAATGCTCGCTGGAGCGCGGATACGTCAGCACCAGATAGGTTGCAATCGCCCACCACAGCACTGAAGCACCCAGCACCCAAGGCGCAAGGCCGGGCAGGATGTACATGATAAACAGCATCAACGCGACGATGGCGGCATAGGCAACGCGAACAGGCTGAGCGGTGAAGCCCGCCAGACGCGCCCATTCCCAGGCACCGAGGGTCACGACCAGCCCGATGAACAGCGCAAAACCGGAGCCTTCCAGCAGGAAAAACCCGCCCAAGGCAATCGGCAGCAGGATCAGCGCGGTGATGATTCGTTGTTTAAGCATTAAACCCGGGCTCCAGCCTCGACCTGCTCGCTCGTTTTACCGAAGCGACGCTGGCGGGATGCGAAATCGGCCAGCGCATTACGCATGGCATCGTGTTTGAAGTCCGGCCAGAACAGGTCGGAGAAGTACAACTCGGCGTAAGCCAGCTGCCACAGCAGGAAGTTGCTGATGCGATGCTCGCCACCGGTGCGGATGCACAAGTCCGGCAACGGCAGATCGCCGGTCGCCAGACAGGCTTGCAGCAAATCCGGGGTGATGTCTTCCGGACGCAGGTGCCCGGCCTGAACTTCCCGCGCCAGACGCTGAGCGGCCTGCGCGATATCCCACTGGCCACCGTAGTTGGCGGCGATCTGCAGGACGAAACGGTTGGCGCCAGCGGTCATGTTCTCGGCTTCACGCATGGCGGCCTGAAGCTCCGGATGAAACCGCGAACGATCACCGATGATTCGCAAGCTGATGTTGTTGTCATTGAGGCGCTTGGCCTCACGCCGCAATGCCTTGAAGAACAGATCCATCAAGGCACTGACCTCATCGGCCGGGCGCTGCCAGTTCTCACTGGAGAACGCGAACAGGGTCAATACCTCGACCCCTGACTCAGCACACACTTCGATGACTGCACGAACCGCATCGACACCCGCTTTATGCCCGGCGACACCCGGCATAAAGCGTTTTTTCGCCCAGCGATTATTACCATCCATGATGATCGCGACATGGCGCGGCACCGCGGAGGGCGCAATCTGCTTGGTCTTTTCCATGAAAAATCGACCCTTATACGGCCATCAGGTCTTTTTCTTTCTGCGCCAGGTTCGCGTCGATTTGAGCCACGTACTTCTTGGTCAGATCGTCGATCTCGCCAGTCGCACGACGCTCTTCGTCTTCGCTGATCTCTTTTTCCTTGACCAGATCCTTGAGCTGGCTGTTGGCATCACGACGGATGTTACGCACGGCAACACGGGCATCTTCTGCAACATCGCGAGCTTGCTTGGTGAAGCCCTTGCGGGTTTCTTCAGTCAGGGCCGGCATGGAGATCAGCAGCAACTCACCCAGGTTGGTCGGGTTCAGGTTCAGACCTGCGCTACCGATCGCCTTGTCGACGGCACCGAGCATGTTGCGCTCAAAGGCCACGACTTGCAGGGTACGGGCGTCTTTGACGGTGATGTTGGCGACTTGCTTGATCGGCGTGTCGGAACCGTAGTACGGCACCATCACACCTTCGAGAATGCTTGGATGCGCCTGGCCGGTACGGATACGGCCGAAATTGTGCGCCAGCGATTCCACGGATTTCTGCATGCGCTCTTGAGCGTCTTTCTTGATTTCGTTGATCATTGTTGAACTTCCTCGATCAGGGTTCCTTCGGCGCCGCCATGCACGATGTTCAGCAGGGCGCCGGGTTTGTTCATGTTAAATACGCGCAGCGGCATCTTGTGATCGCGGCACAGGCAAATGGCCGTCAGATCCATCACGCCCAGCTTGCGATCCAGCACTTCATCGTAGGTCAGATGATCGAACTTCTCGGCGTGCGGGTCTTTGAATGGATCAGCGGTGTAGACACCATCGACCTTGGTTGCCTTGAGTACGACATCAGCATCGATTTCGATTGCGCGCAGGCAGGCAGCCGAGTCCGTGGTGAAGAACGGATTGCCAGTACCGGCCGCGAAAATCACGACTTCCTTGGAGTTCAGGTGACGCATGGCTTTGCGGCGATCGTAGTGATCGGTCACACCCACCATGGAAATGGCCGACATCACGATGGCGGAGATATTGGCACGCTCAAGCGCGTCGCGCATGGCCAGCGCGTTCATCACAGTGGCCAGCATGCCCATGTGGTCGCCCGTTACCCGATCCATGCCGGCCGCGCTCAGCGCCGCACCGCGGAACAGGTTGCCACCGCCGATCACCAGACCGACCTGAACACCGATGCCAACCAGCTGGCCGACTTCCAATGCCATGCGATCCAGAACTTTCGGATCGATCCCGAACTCTTCCGAGCCCATCAGGGCCTCGCCGCTAAGTTTGAGTAGAATGCGTTTATAGCGAGCCTGATAACCACTGCCCTGCTGAGCCATTGCGAATCTCTCCTGCGGCGTATTTTAAAAAATTCTTTGCGAGCTGTTTTCAGCTGGCGTTCACTCTAGCTTGGCGCTGCTTCAGCGCCATCGGAACATGGCTTTGTAAGCCAGTTCCAAATGGAAACCAAATAAAAATTGGCAACCCATCTGAAAAGAGGCTGCGCGCGTGAGCGGGCAGCCTCTTCAGGGCGACAGTTAAAAAACCGTCTTATTGCTTGGCAGCAGCCAGTTGGGCAGCAACTTCTTCTGCGAAGTTGTCCACTGGCTTCTCGATGCCTTCGCCTACTTTGAAGTAGGTGAAGGAAACGATTTCAGCACCGGCTTTCTTGGCCAGAGCACCAACGGTGATTTCTGGGTTCATCACGAAAGCTTGCTCTACCAGGCTGGCTTCAGCCAGGAACTTGGTGATACGGCCAGCAATCATCTTCTCGACGATTTCAGCAGGCTTGCCTTTCATCTTGTCTTCGTTCAGGGACATGAAAACGCCCTTCTCGCGCTCGATGGCTTCTGGCGAAACCTGCGATGGCAGCAGGAACTCAGGGTTGCTTGCCGCCACGTGCATGGCGATCTCTTTGGCCAGCTGTACATCGCCGCCCTTGAGAACAACAGCAACACCGATCTTGTTACCGTGCAGGTAAGTACCGACCACGTCACCTTCAACACGAACCAGGCGACGGATGTTGACGTTTTCGCCAACCTTGGCCACCAGGGCTTCACGAGCCGATTCCTGAGCGGCGATCAGCGGAGCTGCGTCGGTCAGTTTTTCGGCGAAGGCTTTTTCTACGCTGGCAGCAACGAAGTTTTTGAAGTCGTCTTGCAGGGCCAGGAAGTCGGTCTGCGAGTTCACTTCCAGCAGTACGGCGGACTTGTCGTCTGCCTTGATGGCGATAGCGCCTTCAGCGGCAACGTTGCCGGCTTTCTTGGCAGCCTTGATGGCGCCCGAAGCACGCATGTCATCAATGGCTTTTTCGATGTCGCCGCCAGCCTTGGTCAAGGCCTTTTTGCAGTCCATCATGCCTTCGCCAGTACGCTCGCGCAGTTCTTTGACCAACGCTGCAGTAATCTCTGCCATTTCAAAATTCCTCTTGGATAGGTTATCAACCATTCCACCCGATCGAACGGGCGTTCAATTCTTCCCGAACCACCCTTGTAAGCTGCTGCACGTTACAAATGCTGTAGCTGCGCCGCCGACAAATGGTTTTCGAGGTGGCAAAAAGGGGGCCAAGCCCCCTTTTTGCTTACTGAGTCAACGCCAGGGCGTCAATTACTCAGCTGCAGCTGCCGGAGCTTCTTCAACGAAAACTTCGGTGCCGCCAGAAACGTTGTTGCGACCACGGATAACAGCGTCAGCCATCGAACCCATGTACAGCTGGATAGCGCGGATGGCGTCATCGTTGCCTGGGATGATGTAGTCAACGCCTTCCGGGCTGCTGTTGGTATCGACTACGCCGATAACCGGGATGCCCAGCTTGTTGGCTTCGGTGATCGCGATGCGCTCGTGATCAACGTCGATAACGAACAGAGCGTCTGGCAGACCGCCCATGTCCTTGATACCACCCAGGGAACGATCCAGCTTTTCCAGGTCACGGGAGCGCATCAGCGCTTCTTTCTTGGTCAGCTTGGCGAAAGTACCGTCTTCGGCTTGTACTTCAAGGTCACGCAGACGCTTGATGGAAGCACGGATGGTTTTGAAGTTGGTCAGCATGCCGCCCAACCAGCGGTGATCGACGTACGGCGAACCGCAACGTGCTGCTTCTTCAGCAACGATCTTGCCAGCGGAACGCTTGGTGCCGACGAACAGAATCTTGTTTTTGCCCTGGGCCAGACGCTCTACGAAAGTCAGAGCTTCGTTGAACATTGGCAGGGTTTTTTCAAGGTTGATGATGTGGATCTTGTTACGCGCGCCGAAAATGTATTTACCCATTTTCGGGTTCCAGTAACGGGTCTGGTGACCGAAGTGCACACCGGCCTTCAGCATATCGCGCATGTTGACTTGGGACATGATAGTTCCTTAGTAAGTCGGGTTTGGCCTCCACGTATCCCAATGACCAACCAGCAGCATCAGCTGAAGGCACCCAGGTCATCGTGTCGACACGTGTGTGGATTTAGGCTTTTCGGGGCATCCCCGGAAAGCGGCGCATTTTATATCACAGGGCAGGGGAAAACGGAACCCGGATTCTGAAATCCCGGCGACCGGGATACTCCCTCCCTTGGAATCCGCCCAGAATGCACCATTCTATAGAGAGAAGCGATGCACAGAAGCGCGGATTTGCGCTGATCGTCTGATAGAATCGCGTTTTTCAGGGCTGCGAAGTTCGATTGCGCAACGCCCTTTTCGTTATGAAAGCGCCATCGAGCGCAGAGAGAGCCTGTATGACCGTCACCCTCAAAACTCCCGAGGACATCGCAAAAATGCGCATCGCCGGCAAACTGGCCGCCGATGTGCTGGAAATGATTGCCGAACATGTCAAGCCGGGCGTTACCACCGATCAGTTGAACCAGATCTGCCACGACTACATCGTCAATGAGCAGAAAGCGATCCCTGCCCCGCTCAACTACAAGGGCTATCCAAAGTCGATCTGCACGTCGATCAACCATGTGGTCTGCCATGGCATCCCGAACGACAAGCCGCTGAAAGATGGCGACACCCTGAACATCGACGTGACGGTCATCAAGGACGGCTACCACGGCGACACCAGCCGCATGTTCCACGTCGGCAGCGTGCCGGTCTGGGCCGAGCGCCTGTCGCAAGTGACTCAGGAATGCATGTACAAGGCCATTGAGCTGGTCAAGCCCGGCTGCCGCCTGGGCGATATCGGTGAAGTGATCCAGAAGCACGCTGAGAAGAACGGTTTCTCGGTGGTTCGCGAGTTCTGTGGTCACGGTATCGGCAAGGTATTCCACGAAGAACCGCAGATCCTGCACTACGGCCGCGCTGGCACCGGCATGGAACTGAAGGCAGGCATGACGTTCACCATCGAGCCGATGATCAACCAGGGTCGCGCCGACACCAAAGTGCTGGGCGACGGCTGGACCGCGATCACCAAGGACCGCAAGCTGTCGGCACAGTGGGAACACACCCTGCTGGTGACCGACACCGGTTACGAGATCTTCACCCTGCGCAGCGATGACACCATCCCCCGCATCTCGGCCTGATCCCGTTACCGAACCCAGCCTATAGAAAGGAAAGCCAATCGATGCCGCAGGTGGATCCCGAACTCTTCGACCGCGGCCAGTTCCAGGCTGAACTGGCCCTGAAGGCAAGCCCTATCGCTGCTTTCAAGAAGGCGATCCGCCAGGCCCGCGAAGTGCTCGATGCACGTTTTCGCAGCGGCCGGGATATCCGTCGGCTGATCGAGGATCGCGCCTGGTTCGTCGATAACATCCTGCAAAAGGCCTGGGATCAATTCGACTGGAGTGAAGACGCCGATATCGCGCTGGTTGCGGTCGGCGGTTACGGTCGAGGCGAACTGCACCCGTATTCCGATATCGACCTGTTGATTTTGCTCGACAGCGCCGACCACGAAGTTTTCCGTGATTCCATCGAGCGTTTTCTAACGCTGCTGTGGGACATTGGCCTGGAAGTCGGCCAGAGCGTTCGCTCGGTGGACGAATGCGCTGTCGAGGCCCGCGCCGATCTGACCGTGGTGACCAACCTCATGGAAAGCCGGACCATTACCGGCCCGGAACATCTGCGTCAGCGCATGCTGGACGTCACCAGCACCGCACACATGTGGCCGAGCAAGGAGTTCTTCCTGGCCAAGCGCGCCGAGCAGAAAGCCCGCCACCACAAGTACAACGACACCGAATACAACCTGGAACCCAACGTCAAAGGCTCGCCCGGCGGGTTGCGCGATATCCAGACGATCCTGTGGTTCGCCCGTCGCGAGTACGGCACCCTGAACCTGCGGGCGCTGGCCGGGGAAGGTTTCCTGGTCGAAAGCGAGAACGCCCTGCTCGCCTCTTCCCAGGAATTCCTGTGGAAGGTGCGCTATGCGCTGCACATGCTTGCCGGTCGCTCCGAAGACCGCCTGCTGTTCGATCACCAGCGCGCCATTGCCGGGCTGCTGGGCTTTGAAGGTGACGATGCCAAGCAAGCCGTCGAAAACTTCATGCAGCAGTACTTCCGCGTGGTCATGAGCATTGCCCAGCTCAGCGACCTGATCATCCAGCACTTCGAGGAAGTCATCCTCGCGCCGGAGGACGAAGCGCCGCCGCAGCCGATCAACTCGCGCTTCCAGCTGCACGATGGCTACATCGAGGCGCGCAACGACAATGTGTTCCGCCGCACGCCGTTCGCCATGCTCGAGATCTTCGTGCTCATGGCCCAACAGCCGGAAATCAAAGGCGTACGCGCCGACACCATTCGCCTGCTGCGCGAGAATCGTCACCTGATCGACGATGACTTCCGCAACGACATCCGCAACACCAGCCTGTTCATCGAGCTGTTCAAGTGCAAGATCGGCATCCATCGCAACCTGCGCCGGATGAATCGCTACGGCATCCTTGGGCGTTATTTGCCGGAGTTCGGCTTCATCGTCGGACAGATGCAGCACGATCTGTTTCACATCTATACGGTCGATGCCCACACGCTGAACCTGATCAAACACTTGCGTAAGTTGCAGTACACCCAGGTGTCGGAAAAATTCCCGCTGGCCGCCAAGCTGATGGCCAAACTGCCCAAGCCCGAGTTGATCTACATGGCGGGGCTGTACCACGACATCGGCAAGGGCCGGCACGGCGATCACTCGGAAATTGGCGCTGTGGACGCAGAGGCTTTCTGCCAGCGCCACCAGTTGCCGGTGTGGGACAGCCGCCTGATCGTCTGGCTGGTCCAGAATCACCTGGCGATGTCGACCACTGCCCAGCGCAAGGACTTGTCCGATCCGCAGGTGATTCACGACTTCGCCCAGACCGTCGGCGATGAAACCCGTCTCGACTACCTGTACGTACTGACCGTCGCCGACATCAACGCCACCAACCCGACGCTGTGGAATTCCTGGCGCGCCAGCCTGTTGCGCCAGCTCTACACCGAGACCAAGCGCGCCCTGCGTCGCGGCCTGGAGAATCCGGTGGATCGCGAAGAGCAGATTCGCCAGACCCAGAGCGCCGCCCTGGACATTCTGGTGCGCGGCGGTACCGATCCGGATGACGTCGAGCAGTTGTGGGCACAATTGGGCGATGACTATTTCCTGCGTCACACCGCCGGCGATGTCGCCTGGCACAGCGACGCGATCCTCCAGCAGCCGGCAGACGGCGGGCCGCTGGTGCTGATCAAGGAAACCACGCAACGGGAATTCGAGGGCGGTACGCAGATTTTCATCTATGCGCCGGACCAGCATGACTTCTTCGCCGTGACCGTGGCCGCGATGGACCAGCTCAACCTGAACATTCACGACGCCCGGGTCATCACATCCAGCAGCCAGTTCACCCTCGACACCTACATCGTGCTCGACACCGACGGCGACTCGATCGGCGACAATCCGGCACGGGTCAAACAGATCCGTGACGGACTGACAGAAGCCCTGCGTAATCCTGACGACTACCCGACCATCATCCAGCGTCGGGTGCCGCGCCAGCTCAAGCATTTCGCCTTTGCGCCGCAGGTGACGATCCACAACGACGCTCAGCGCCCGGTGACCGTGCTGGAGCTGACCGCACCCGACCGCCCCGGCCTGTTGGCACGAATCGGTACGATATTCCTGGAGTTCGACCTGTCGCTGCAGAACGCCAAGATCGCCACCCTCGGCGAGCGCGTGGAAGACGTGTTCTTCATCACCGACGCCAACAACCACCCGCTGTCTGATCCGCTGCTGTGCAGCCGGCTGCAGGATGCAATCGTCGAGCAGTTGAGCGTCAGCCAGGAACCCGATATCAAGCTGTCGCGCATCAGTATCTGACATAACAAATTTTCCCCTGTGGGAACGAGCCCGCTCTTTGTAGGAGCTGGCTTGCCAGCGATGGACTCAGTAACACCGCGATTAGCCGGCAAGCACGCGTTATCGTTAACGACCATCGCTGGCAAGCCTGCTCCCACAGGAAACAAGGGTTGTCCACACCCCGCACCGAACGAGATCGACCGATGAACAACGCCCTGTCCCAGCTCCAGCCCTACCCGTTCGAAAAGCTCCGCGCCCTGCTCGGCAGCGTCACGCCAACCCCGGACAAGCGCCCTATCGCGCTGTCGATCGGTGAGCCGAAGCACCGTTCGCCAAGCTTCGTCGCCGAGGCCCTGGCCAGCAATCTGGAAAAGATGGCGGTGTACCCGACCACCCTCGGCATCCCGGAGCTGCGTGAAGCCATTGCCGCCTGGTGCGAGCGTCGCTTCAACGTCCCGAGCGGCTGGCTCGACCCGGCGCGCAACGTGCTGCCGGTCAATGGCACCCGCGAGGCGCTGTTCGCCTTCACCCAGACTGTGGTTAACCGTGGCGATGACGCTTTGGTAGTCAGCCCGAACCCGTTCTATCAGATCTACGAAGGCGCAGCGTTTCTCGCCGGGGCCAAACCGCATTACCTGCCGTGCCTGGACGAGAACGGCTTCAATCCGGATTTCGACGCGGTCACGCCGGACATCTGGAAGCGCTGCCAGATCCTGTTCCTGTGCTCGCCGGGCAATCCGACGGGTGCGTTGATTCCCGTCGACACCCTCAAGAAGCTGATCGCCCTGGCTGACGAATACGACTTCGTGATCGCCGCTGACGAGTGCTACAGCGAACTGTACTTCGACGAACAAACCCCGCCGCCGGGGTTGCTCAGCGCCTGCGTGGAACTGGGCCGCAAGGACTTCAAGCGTTGCGTGGTGTTCCACAGCCTGTCCAAGCGCTCCAACCTGCCCGGCCTGCGTTCGGGTTTCGTCGCGGGTGACGCGGACATTCTCAAGGGCTTCCTGCTGTATCGCACCTACCACGGCTGCGCGATGCCGGTTCAAACCCAGCTGGCCAGCGTTGCCGCGTGGAACGACGAAGTGCATGTGCGCGCCAACCGAGCCCTGTACCGCGAAAAATTCGACGCGGTACTGGAAATCCTCAGCCCGGTGCTGGACGTACAGCGCCCGGATGGCAGTTTCTACCTGTGGCCGAATGTGGCCGGTGACGACGCAGCGTTCTGCCGCGACCTGTTCGAGCAGGAGCATGTGACGGTGGTGCCGGGCTCTTACCTGTCGCGCGATGTGGATGGCGTAAACCCGGGCGCCGGGCGCGTGCGCATGGCACTTGTGGCACCGCTGGCTGAATGTATAGAAGCAGCAGAACGCATCCGCAACTTCATTATTACCCGCAAATAACTCTTTATAATGACCCGCACTGTGCAACGCGGTGCGGGCTGATCTTTTCAGTTACAACCTTCCCTCTATACAAACCTCCCATCAAACATTATTTTCAATAACTCCACTTAATCCAACTTACTCACTCAACCAAATAACCAACACTAACCAACAACCAACAACCAACAACCAACAACCAACAACCTCTTGTTTGAAACACGGACGTACAATCATGACTTCATTTATCCCCTGCACAACAATCACCCCCACTAGTAACTCCTCTTCTTATAACGCCGCGACCCAAGAACGCCCTCTTAATTCCAACACCCGTCCTTCAAGTCGCCCGACAAGAAATATTGGATCCCATACAAAGTATTGGAAAAACGGAAAAACGCTCAAAATCGCCATGTACGACGCCAGTGCGGAAGCTATTGCAGCGGTAAAGGATGCCGCCAGTGAATGGCTCCCCTACGTTAACCTGAAGTTTGACTTTATAAATGGCGAGATTGGCGATATCCGAATCTTTTTAAACCCACCAGACGGCGCTCAGTCCTCTGCGGTCGGTACAGACGCCCTTATCGACGACATCGGCGGAACTGACGAACTTAGGCGCGGCCCTAGCATGTTTCTGAAATGGGTGCCCGGCGACAGCCGATTCAAGTATGCGGTTATGCACGAATTCGGACATGCCCTTGGGGCGGAACACGCTCACCAGCACCCCGATTCTGCAATCCCCTGGAATGTCGAGAACACTTATAAATATTGCGCAGAACATTTTGGCTGGAGTAAGAGTGTAGTCGACACAAATATCTTGCCCCTCCCTCGAAACAACCAACACACTTACCTCCCTTATGACGGAGACTCCGTCATGCATTATGAAGTCATTCCTGAATGGACTATTGACAATTGGGCCCAGTCGGAAACATGGGCCATCAGTGACGGAGATATTGCGATTATGCAAATGGCTTATCCCAAGGACTAACGACAATGCGCAATACAAACTACCGCGCCTGCCAGGCAAGTAATTGGCTATTTCACCCCCCCCAGATCAGCCTCACTTAGGTCCCGCTTCCTCAACATCTCTCGAAGCACGTCATCACCAATCCGGTGATGACGTTGAACGTCACAAGACCTTAGGCATCGTTCATCAGCGCCTCGCTCTGCAGCCTGCGCATCAATAGTGCCGGCCAGGCGTGAAACGCCGAACATCACCAGCATGATCTGGACGGTGCAGGCGATTTGCGTAACGCCGGGTTCCTGGGCGATCGACAGCTTTGAAGTGCCATATTAGCCGCTTAGACTGTGTATTGACCTTTGCACCGATGTTGCACGCAGCAATCCCCCAAAACCCTGCAGGAGCCGAGCTTGCTCCCGATAGCGTCGGATCAGCCATCATCAATGTTGAATGTTAAGCCGCCATCGCGACCTCGCTCCCACAGGATTTGCGCTTCCATGGCATAATCCCGGACCTTTTATTTCCGGCACCTGTAAAGGGGGCAATTCCTTGACCGTTTCAAGCAAAACGTTGCACCTTTTCGGCATCAAAGCCTGCGACACCATGAAAAAGGCGCGCACCTGGCTCGATGAACACGCTGTCAGCTATGACTTCCATGATTACAAAGCGGTCGGTATCGACCGCGAACACCTGACCCAATGGTGCAACGAGCACGGCTGGGAAGTGGTGTTGAACCGTGCAGGCACGACCTTTCGCAAGCTCGACGACGAACGCAAAGCCGATCTCGACCAGTCGAAAGCCATTGAACTGATGCTCGCACAACCTTCGATGATCAAGCGCCCGGTGCTCGATCTCGGTGACCGAACCCTGATTGGCTTCAAGCCAGATATCTACGCGGCCGCACTCAAGTAAGCAGCCCGTTCAATTTGTTAGAGGTATCAACATGTCCACTACCCCATTCAGCCTGGCCTTTGGTGTCGGCACTCAAAACCGTCAAGGCGCATGGCTGGAAGTGTTTTACGCACAGCCACTGCTCAACCCGTCGGCGGAACTGGTCGCTGCCATCGCACCGATCCTGGGCTACAGCGAAGGCAACCAGGCCATCACTTTCACCACCGCTCAGGCTTCGCAACTGGCCGAAGCCGTCAAAGGCGTCGACGCTGCACAGGCAGCCCTGCTGACCCGTCTGGCCGAAAGCCACAAGCCGCTGGTCGCCACCGTGCTGGCTGAAGACGCCCAACTGTCTTCGACCCCTGAGGCGTACCTCAAGCTGCACCTGTTGTCCCATCGCCTGGTCAAGCCGCACGGCCTGAACCTGGCCGGCATCTTCCCGCTGCTGCCGAACGTGGCCTGGACCAGCCAGGGCGCGATCGACCTGTCCGAACTGGCCGAGCATCAACTGGAAGCCCGCCTGCGTGGCGAGTTGCTGGAAGTGTTCTCGGTGGACAAGTTCCCGAAAATGACTGACTACGTGGTTCCGGCCGGCGTGCGTATCGCTGACGCCGCGCGTCTGCGTCTGGGCGCCTACGTGGGCGAAGGCACCACCGTGATGCACGAAGGCTTCATCAACTTCAACGCCGGCACCGAAGGCCCGGGCATGATCGAAGGCCGCGTGTCCGCTGGCGTATTCGTCGGCAAGGGCTCGGACTTGGGCGGCGGTTGCTCGACCATGGGCACCCTGTCGGGCGGCGGCAACATCGTGATCAAGGTTGGCGAAGGCTGCCTGATCGGCGCCAACGCCGGTATCGGCATCCCGTTGGGTGACCGCAATACTGTTGAGTCGGGCCTGTACGTGACCGCTGGTACCAAAGTGGCGCTGCTGGACGAGAACAACAAGCTGGTCAAAGTGGTGAAGGCTCGTGAACTGGCTGGCCAGACCGACCTGTTGTTCCGTCGCAATTCGGAAACCGGTGCCGTGGAATGCAAAACCCACAAATCGGCGATCGAACTGAACGAAGCGCTGCACGCTCACAACTAAGTGCCGCAGGCACCTGTGGGAGCGAGCCTGCTCGCGATGCTTTTTGGCGGACTTACGGACGCCATCGCGAGCAGGCTTGCTCCCACAAGGTGCCGTGTACACCCCGCCCATGTTCACCAGGGCCCGACAGCATGATGATTCCCTCTCCCTGGCGCGCCGACTTTCCGGCCATCGCCGCCCTGCAACGGCAAGGCCAGACCTATCTGGACAACGCCGCCACCACGCAAAAACCTCAAGCCCTGCTGGATGCCCTGACGCATTACTACGCCAACGGCGCAGCCAACGTGCATCGGGCACAACATCTGCCCGGCGCTCACGCAACCCAGGCCTTTGAGGACAGCCGCCGCAAAGTCGCGCAATGGCTCAATGCCGGTGACCGCGGACAGATTATCTTTACCCACGGCGCCACTTCTGCGCTGAACCTCCTGGCCTATGGCCTGGAACACCTGTTCCATGCAGGCGATGAAATTGTCATCAGCGCTCTGGAGCATCACGCCAACCTGCTGCCGTGGCAGCAACTGGCGCACCGCCGCGACCTGAAACTGGTGATCCTGCCACTGGATGTCGACGGTGTGATCGACCTTGAAGCCGCCGCCGGCTTGATCGGTCCGCGCACGCGGCTGCTGGCCATCAGCCAATTATCCAACGTGATCGGCGCCTGGCAGCCTCTGCCTGAGTTGCTGGCGATGGCCAAGGCGCACAACGCATTGACCGTGATCGATGGCGCACAAGGCGTGGTCCATGGTCGCCATGACGTGCAAGCGCTGGGCTGTGATTTTTATGTATTTTCCAGCCACAAGCTCTACGGCCCCGATGGCCTCGGAGTGCTGTTCGGCCGCAACGAAGCGTTGCAACAGTTGCGGCCGTGGCAGTTCGGTGGCGAGATGGTGCTGGACGCTAACTACCACGACGCACGTTTTCGCCCGGCCCCCTTGGGTTTCGAGGCTGGAACACCGCCAATCGCCAGTGTGATCGGCCTGGGGGCAACCCTGGATTATCTCGCCGGACTCGATCAGGACGCCGTGTCTGCCCATGAAGCGGCGCTGCATGACTATCTGCTCAAAGGTCTTGAGGCACGCAACGGCATTCGCTTGCTCGGCAAGCCGCAACTGGCGCTGGCCAGCTTCACCATCGAGGGCGTGCACAACTCGGATCTGGCACATTTGCTGACCGAGCAAGGCATCGCGGTGCGCGCCGGTCATCATTGCGCCATGCCGCTACTTAAACGCTTCGAACTGGCCGGAGCGATCCGGGTTTCGTTGGCGCTCTACAATGATTCAGAAGATCTTGAACGGTTCTTTGAGGCGCTGGATCAGGCACTGGAGTTGTTGCGATGAACCTGCCTGACGATGCCGTTTGCGCACTCGAAACCTTTCAGGCCGCCGCTGGCTGGGAACAGCGGGCGCGGTTGTTGATGCAGTGGGGCGAACGTCTGCCTGCGTTGAGCGATGCACAGATGTGTGAAGCCAACCGCGTGCACGGCTGTGAAAGCCAGGTGTGGCTGGTGGGCGAATTGCGCGAAGGCCATTGGCAATTCAGCGCCAACAGCGATGCGCGGTTGATTCGTGGGCTAGTGGCGTTACTGCTGGCGCGGGTCAATGGCTTGTCGGCGACTGAATTGCAGCAGGTGGATTTACCGGAGTGGTTCAACCAGTTGGGGCTGGGGCGGCAGTTGTCGCAGTCGCGCAGTAACGGATTGAATGCAGTGCTTCAGCGGATGCGCGAGTTAGCTTTCGCGGCTTCATGAAGATTATTCGGCGCCACACAATCCCGTAGGAGCCGGCTTGCTGGCGATCCAAGCGCCGCGGTGTCAGGCATACCGTGTCGCCCGAATCGCCAGCAAGCCGGCGCCTACAGGGAAGGGTTCAAGTTTGGGGTTTGACCCGCTCCGCCGGCCGCCGCACGCCTGCCACAATCTTGTCCACAGCCTTGGTCGCCGCGACCATGCCAAACGTCGCCGTCACCATCATCACCGCGCCAAAGCCACCGGCGCAGTCGAGCTTCACGCCATCGCCGACAAAACTCTTCTGCAAGCAAATGCTGCCGTCCGGTTTCGGATAGCGCAGTTGCTCGGTGGAGAACACGCACGGCACGCTGTAATGGCGGGTCACGGTGCGCGAGAAGCCATAGTCACGACGCAGCGTGGAGCGCACTTTCGAGGCCAGCGGGTCATTGAACGTACGGTTGAGATCGCACACCTGGATCAACGTCGGATCGATCTGCCCGCCCGCGCCGCCGGTGGTGATGATCTGGATCTTGCGGCGCTTGCACCAGGCGATCAGTGCCGCTTTCGCATTCACGCTGTCGATGCAGTCGATCACGCAATCGATGTTCGGCGTGATGTATTCAGCCATGGTGTCGCGGGTCACGAAGTCCGGCACGGCGTGCACCGTGCAGTCCGGGTTGATGCCGCGCAAGCGCTCGGCCATCACCTCTACTTTGGGTTTGCCGACGGTGCTGTCCAGTGCATGCAACTGACGGTTGGCGTTGCTGACGCAGACGTCGTCGAGGTCGAACAGCGAAATCTCGCCCACACCACACCGGGCCATGGCTTCCGCCGCCCAGGAACCGACGCCACCGACGCCGACGATCGCCACATGGGCGGCTTTCAAGCGCTCCAGGCCTTCGATGCCATACAAGCGGGCGATGCCAGCAAACCGCGGATCTTCTGTACTCATGACCATTACCCCAAAAACCGGCGCGCATTATAGGGCTTCACAGCGTCAAGTTTTAAGTTTCCCGCTGCAAGTGTAAGAACTTATGTGAAAGCACATTGCCCAATGTCCGGTATTTCCCTGTCCGGTGTACGTTCAGTGAAGCGCCAGTGTAGGATGCGCGCCCTTCTGCGGCCGCCGACCGTTCATTTGTTCCACAGTCTTTGGAACCTGAAATAGCTATGTCATCGCGTAAATTTGGACTCAACCTGGTGGTGGTGCTCGCCATCGCTGCCTTGTTTACCGGCTTCTGGGCGTTGATCAATCGCCCGGTCACCGCTCCCAACTGGCCTGAACAAATCTCCGGCTTCTCGTATTCGCCGTTCCAGCAAGGTCAATTCCCACAAAAAGAACAGTACCCGACCGACGATCAAATGCGTCACGACCTGGAGATCATGAGCAAGCTGACGGACAACATCCGAACTTACTCGGTCGACGGCACGCTGGAGAACATCCCCAAACTGGCGGAAGAGTTCGGCCTGCGGGTAACGCTGGGGATCTGGATCAGCCCGGACCAGGAACGCAACGAACGGGAAATCACCCGCGCCATCGAAATCGCCAATTCCTCGCGCAGCGTGGTTCGCGTGGTGGTCGGTAACGAGGCGATCTTCCGCAAGGAAATCACCGCCCAGGAACTCAGCGTTCTGCTGGACCGCGTCCGTGCTGCCGTGAAAGTGCCGGTGACCACGTCCGAGCAGTGGCACGTCTGGGAAGAGCACCCGGAACTGGCCAGGCATGTCGACCTGATCGCCGCGCACGTTCTGCCGTACTGGGAGTTCGTTCCCATGGACAAGGCCGGGCAGTTCGTCCTCGACCGCGCCCGCGACCTGAAAAAGATGTTCCCGAAAAAACCGCTGCTGCTGTCCGAAGTGGGTTGGCCGAGCAACGGTCGCATGCGCGGTGGCGCCGATGCCTCGCCGGCAGACCAGGCGATCTATCTGCGAACCCTGGTCAACAAGCTCAACCGCCAAGGCTTCAACTACTTTGTGATCGAAGCGTTTGACCAGCCCTGGAAGGCCAGCGACGAAGGTTCCGTGGGCGCCTATTGGGGCGTGTTCAACGCCGCGCGCCAGCAGAAATTCAATTTCGAAGGCCCGGTAGTGGCGATTCCGCAATGGCGCGTACTGGCCATCGGTTCCGTGGTGCTGGCGCTGCTGTCGCTGACTTTGCTGATGATCGACGGTTCTGCCCTGCGTCAACGTGGCCGGACCTTCCTGACCTTTGTTGCGTTCCTGTGCGGTTCGGTGCTGGTGTGGATCGGTTATGACTACAGCCAGCAATACAGCACCTGGTTCAGCCTGACGGTTGGATTCTTGCTCGCCCTCGGTGCGCTCGGGGTGTTCATCGTGTTGCTCACCGAAGCCCATGAACTGGCAGAAGCCGTGTGGGTGCACAAACGCCGGCGCGAGTTCCTGCCGGTGGAAGGCGACTCCACGTACCGCCCGAAAGTCTCGATCCATGTGCCGTGCTACAACGAGCCGCCGGAGATGGTCAAACAGACCCTCAATGCCTTGGCCAACCTCGACTATCCGGACTTCGAAGTCTTGATCATCGACAACAACACCAAGGACCCGGCGGTCTGGGAACCGGTTCGCGACTATTGCGAAACCCTCGGCCCGCGCTTCAAGTTCTTCCACGTTGCGCCATTGGCCGGTTTCAAGGGCGGCGCGTTGAACTACCTGATTGCGCACACCGCCAAGGATGCGGAAGTGATCGCGGTGATCGACTCCGATTACTGCGTTGATCCGAACTGGCTCAAGCACATGGTGCCGCACTTCGCCGATCCGAAAATCGCCGTGGTGCAGTCGCCACAGGACTATCGCGACCAGAACGAAAGCACCTTCAAGAAGCTCTGCTACGCGGAATACAAAGGCTTCTTCCACATCGGCATGGTCACCCGCAACGACCGTGACGCGATCATCCAGCACGGCACCATGACCATGACTCGTCGCTCGGTGCTCGAAGAACTCGGCTGGGCTGACTGGTGCATCTGTGAAGACGCCGAACTGGGCCTGCGCGTGTTCGAAAAAGGCTTGTCGGCGGCGTATTACCACGACAGCTACGGCAAGGGCCTGATGCCCGATACCTTTATCGACTTCAAGAAACAGCGCTTCCGCTGGGCCTACGGTGCGATTCAGATCATCAAGCGTCACACCGCCAGCCTGTTGCGCGGCAAGGACACCGAACTGACCCGTGGCCAGCGCTACCACTTCCTCGCGGGCTGGTTGCCGTGGGTGGCGGACGGTATGAACATCTTCTTCACCGTCGGTGCGCTGTTGTGGTCGGCGGCGATGATCATCGTGCCGCAACGGGTCGATCCGCCGCTGCTGATTTTCGCGATCCCGCCGTTGGCGCTGTTCGTGTTCAAGGTCGGCAAGATCATCTTCCTCTACCGCCGTGCGGTGGGCGTGAACCTCAAAGATGCGTTCTGCGCGGCGCTGGCCGGGCTGGCGTTGTCGCACACCATCGCCAAAGCGGTGCTGTACGGCTTTTTCACCAGCAGCATTCCGTTCTTCCGCACGCCGAAAAATGCCGATAACCATGGCTTCTGGGTGGCGATTTCGGAAGCCCGCGAAGAGATGTTCATCATGATGCTGTTGTGGGGCGCGGCGCTGGGGATTTTCCTGGTGCAGGGTTTGCCGAGCAATGACATGCGCTTCTGGGTGACGATGTTGCTGGTGCAGTCGCTGCCGTACGTGGCGGCACTGATCATGGCGTTCCTGTCGTCGCTGCCGAAACCGGCATCCAGGGCTGAAACGGCACCTGCTGTCTAAATATGGGCGGATGCACTAAACGGCGGCCAATGGTCGCCGTTTTGCTTTAAGATAACCGCCATTTTGCGGGGCTTGGCGTGATATCCATCCCTGTGGGAGCCAGCCTGCTGGCGATGGCAATGTAACAATCACTGTTTATGTTGACTGCCACACCGCCATCGCCAGCAGGCTGGCTCCCACATTTAGTCCGCGCCCACATTCATGATTTCCGGAGTTTTCCATGACGGCCCACGCCGACCTTTCGCCGACCCTCCAACTCGCCATCGACCTGATCCGCCGTCCGTCCGTGACGCCGGTCGACGCCGATTGCCAGAAGCAGATGATGCAGCGCCTGGGCGATGCCGGTTTTGCACTCGAGCCGATGCGCATCGAAGATGTGGATAACTTCTGGGCCACCCACGGCAAACACGACGGTCCGGTGCTGTGCTTCGCCGGTCACACCGACGTAGTGCCGACCGGCCCGGTAGCCGCCTGGCAGATCGACCCGTTCAACGCGGTAATCGACGAACACGGCATGCTCTGCGGCCGTGGCGCGGCGGACATGAAAGGCAGCCTGGCATCGATGACCGTGGCCGCCGAGCGCTTTGTCGCCGACTACCCGGATCACAAGGGCAAGGTCGCGTTCCTGATCACCAGCGACGAAGAAGGCCCGGCGCATCACGGCACCAAGGCTGTGGTCGAGCGTCTGGCGGCGCGCAAGGAGCGTCTGGACTGGTGCATCGTCGGCGAACCGTCGAGCACCACGCTGGTGGGCGACGTGGTCAAGAACGGTCGTCGCGGCTCCCTCGGCGCCAGGCTGACCGTGCGCGGCAAGCAGGGCCATGTGGCTTATCCGCACCTGGCGAAAAACCCGATTCACCTCGCCGCCCCGGCACTGGCCGAACTGGCCGCCGAGCACTGGGACCACGGCAACGACTTCTTCCCGCCGACCAGTTTCCAGATCTCCAACGTCAATTCCGGGACCGGCGCGACCAACGTGATTCCGGGTGACCTGGTGGCGGTGTTCAACTTCCGCTTTTCCACCGAGTCCACCGTTGAAGGCCTGCAAAAGCGCGTCGCCGACATCCTCGACAAACACGCCCTGGACTGGCATATCGACTGGGCGCTGTCCGGTCTGCCGTTCCTCACCGAACCGGGCGCACTGCTCGACGCGGTGTCGTCGAGCATCAAGGACATCACGGGCCGTGAGACCAAAGCGTCCACCAGCGGTGGCACTTCCGACGGGCGTTTTATTGCGACGATGGGCACGCAAGTGGTTGAGTTGGGGCCGGTCAACGCGACCATCCACCAGGTCAACGAGCGGGTATTGGCGGCCGACCTCGATGTGCTGACCGAAATCTACTATCAGACCCTGATCAAGTTGCTCGCCTGATGCTCGCGTGTCCGATCTGCAGCGAACCGCTCAATGCGGTGGACAACGGCGTGGCCTGCCCCGCCGGGCATCGTTTCGACCGCGCGCGTCAGGGTTACCTGAACCTGTTGCCAGTGCAGCACAAGAACAGCCGTGACCCCGGGGATAACCAGGCGATGGTCGAAGCCCGCCGTGACTTCCTGAACGCCGGGCACTACGCGCCGGTGGCCAAGCGTCTGGCGGAGCTGGCAGCGAGCTATGCGCCGCAACGTTGGCTCGACATTGGTTGTGGCGAGGGTTACTACACCGCGCAAATCGCCGATGCCTTGCCGGATGCCGAAGGCTACGCCCTGGACATTTCCCGCGAAGCAGTCAAACGCGCCTGCAAACGCAATCCGAAACTGACCTGGTTGATCGCCAGCATGGCACGGGTGCCGTTGGCTTCCGGTAGCTGCCAGTTTCTGGCCAGCGTTTTCAGCCCGCTGGACTGGGATGAAGCGAAACGCCTGCTCAGCCCCGGCGGCGGCCTGATGAAAGTTGGACCGACCAGCGGCCACCTGATGGAATTGCGTGAGCGGCTGTACGACGAAGTCCGTGAATACATTGACGACAAGCACCTGGACCTGGTGCCGGAAGGCATGATGCTGGCGCACAGCGAGACGCTGACGTTCAAGCTGACACTGGTCAGTGGCCAGGACCGCGCCAACCTGTTGGCGATGACACCCCACGGCTGGCGCGCCAGTGCTGAGCGTCGTGCGGCGGTGATCGAGCAGGCCGAGCCGTTCGAGACCACCGTATCGATGCGCTACGATTACTTCGTTCTTCAATAACCCTTTGGCCTCGGGCACGTGCACGGGGCCGGCTAAATCCGCGAATGGATTTTTCAGACACGCAGTGAGGACATCCATGCGCCAACCCGATATCGAGATTTACCTGAAAGACGCCGACGTCGACCACAAAGCCATATCCGCGTGGCTCGGTGCGGCATTGGGTCCGTGCACCGACTGGGTCCAGAAAGGTCAGACCTACAAATGCAAGGCCGGCAACGTGCCGGTGACCTGGTTACCGAAAGCCGTAGGAAAGTGGAACAGCCTCTACCTGGAAAGTGACCAGACGCCGTGGGAAGACGACATCGCCTGCGCCCGCGCTGCGTTTGCCGCACTGAACGTCGAAGTGCGTTGTGCGCCGGGCAGCTGGGTCGAGGAAGAAGGGGAGGAAACGGCGGATCGCTGGATTCGCATCAGCGCCGATGGTGAAGAAGAGATCACCTGGAAAACCGCGTAATCCGAGAGCAATTTAAACCTGTAGGAGCCGGCTTGCTGGCGATCATGACGACGCGGTCTGCCTGACACTCCGTCATCGCTGGCAAGCCAGCTCCTACAAGGTCTTCTTACAAGCCGACGACGTCTTCGGCCTGCAAACCCTTCTCTCCCGTTACCACCGCATATTCAACCTGCTGGCCTTCGGTCAGCGAACGGTGGCCTTCACCGCGAATCGCGCGGTAATGCACGAACACGTCCACCCCGTCCTCGCGTTGAATAAAGCCGTAGCCCTTGGCGTCGTTGAACCACTTCACATTGCCGGTTTCGCGCGTAGCCATGTCAGTACCCCCTTTGTTTTTATTTTGAGCGGCCGAGTATATGACAGGCACAGAAACTCTCAACTACAGATTGGTTGACTGCTTTTTTGCCGATTTTCGACGAATCCGGCACACTATCGCCCTCCCGAGCAAACGCTCGGTTTTATTCACTCATGCAGAAGCCGTATGACCCGCTCCCCGTTCCGCCGTCTTGTGTTTGGCACCCTGCGCCGACTGTTGTATCTCTGGGTTCGCTCGGAGACGATCAACCAGTCGTCGTTCACCCTCAACCTCGACCGCAGTCGTCCGGTGTTCTACGTCCTGCAAAACCCTTCGCTGACCGACCTTGCGGTTGTCGACACCGAATGCAGCAAGGCCGGCCTGCCTCGCCCGGTGCTGCCGGTATCGGTGGGCAATCTGCTGGAACCGGCCGCGTTCTTCTACCTGACACCCGATCCCGACTGGCTTGGCCGTCAGGACAAGCGCGGCGCACCGCCGACCCTGACCCGCCTGGTCAGCGCCCTGAGCCAGAACGCCGCCGAAGACGCGCAAATCATTCCGGTCAGCGTGTTCTGGGGCCAGTCGCCCGACAGCGAATCGAGTCCGTGGAAACTGTTGTTCGCCGATAGCTGGGCCGTCACCGGCCGCTTGCGTCGCCTGCTCAGCATTATCGTGCTGGGGCGCAAGACCCGCGTGCAGTTCTCCGCGCCGATCCACCTGCGCGAACTGATCGACCACAACAAGGGCCACGAGCGCACCGTGCGCATGGCCCAGCGTATCCTGCGGATGCACTTCCGTAACCTGAAAGCCGCCGTCATCGGCCCGGACATTTCCCACCGTCGCAACCTGGTGAAGGGGCTGATCAACCAGCCTCTGGTCAAGCAAGCGATCCTTGAAGAAGCCGAGCGCGAGAACATCTCGCCGGAGAAAGCCAAGGCCCAGGCCCTGCGCTACGGTAACGAGATCGCCTCGGACTACACCTACACGGCCATCCGTTTCCTCGAAGTGGTGCTGAGCTGGTTCTGGAACAAGATCTACGACGGCATCAAGGTCAACCACATCGAAGGCGTGCAAAAGGTCGCCCAGGGTCACGAAGTGATCTACGTGCCGTGCCACCGCAGCCACATCGACTATCTGCTGCTGTCCTACTTGCTGTTCCGCAATGGCCTGACCCCGCCGCACATCGCCGCCGGGATCAACCTGAACATGCCGGTGATCGGCAGCCTGCTGCGCCGTGGCGGCGCGTTCTTCATGCGCCGCACGTTCAAGGGCAACCCGCTCTACACCTCGGTGTTCAACGAATACCTGCATACCCTGTTCACCAAAGGCTTCCCGGTGGAGTACTTCGTCGAGGGCGGCCGTTCGCGCACCGGGCGCATGCTGCAACCGAAAACCGGGATGCTGGCGATCACCCTGCGCAGCTTCCTGCGTTCGTCTCGCATGCCCATTGTGTTCGTGCCGGTGTACATCGGTTACGAGCGTGTGCTGGAGGGCCGGACGTATCTCGGCGAACTGCGCGGTGCGACCAAGAAGAAAGAATCGATCTTCGACATCTTCAAAGTCATCGGCGCGCTCAAGCAGCGCTTTGGCCAAGTGGCAGTGAACTTCGGCGAGCCAATCAAACTGGCCGAATTCCTCGACAGTGAACAGCCGGACTGGCGCCAACAGGAGCTCGGTCCGCAATTCAAACCGGCCTGGCTCAACGAAACCACCAACCGCCTTGGCGAGAAAGTCGCACAGCATCTCAACGAAGCGGCGGCGATCAACCCGGTCAACCTCGTCGCGCTGGCGCTGCTGTCCACCAGCCGCCTGGCCCTGGATGATCGCGCGATGGCGCGGGTGCTGGACCTGTATCTGGCGCTGTTGCGCAAGGTGCCGTACTCACCGCACACCACGTTGCCGGAAGGCGACGGCCGCGCGTTGATCGAGCACGTCAAGGACATGGACTTGCTGTCCGAGCAGAGCGATGCGTTGGGCAAGATTCTGTATCTGGATGAGCAGAACGCCGTCCTGATGACCTACTACCGCAACAACGTGCTGCACATTTTCGCGCTGCCGGCGCTGCTGGCGAGCTTCTTCCAGAGTGCGTCACGCATGAGCCGCGAGCAGATCCTGCGCTACACCCGCGCGCTGTATCCGTACCTGCAGGCGGAGCTGTTCATTCGCTGGTCGCTGGATGAGCTCGACGCGGTAATCGATCAATGGCTGGAAGCGTTCGTCGAGCAAGGCCTGTTGCGTTTCGAGAACGACGTCTACCTGCGTCCGGCACCGAGTTCGCGGCATTTCGTGTTGCTGACGCTGTTGTCGAAAAGCATCGCCCAGACCTTGCAGCGCTTCTACATGACCGTGTCCCTGCTGCTCAACAGTGGCCAGAACAGCATCAGCGCCGAAGAGCTGGAAGACCTGTGCACAGTCATGGCCCAGCGCCTCTCTATCCTGCATGGTTTGAACGCCCCGGAGTTCTTCGACAAGAGCCTGTTCCGCCACTTCATCCAGACCCTGCTCGATCTCGACGTGCTCAAGCGCGACGAAGCCGGCAAGCTGAGTTATCACGAACTGCTTGGCGAACTGGCCGAAGGTGCAGCTAAACGGGTACTGCCGGCGGAGATTCGCTTGTCGATCCGGCAGGTGGCGTTGCATCGCAGTGAAGATGCGGCGGATCTAATACCCTCTACTTAGTTTGAAACTTTAAGACAACTACCAAAAGAACACGGACGTTCTTTTAGCGCTCAACTTATGAATTAATAGCACTACTTCAATCAATCAATCACGAGACGGACTTCGCGATGAGCACTATCGACAACCAACACCAGTACATCACCCTCACCCTTAGTATGCCGCAAGACTATTACCCTCCTGACGATGGCGACGGTGAAACCCATATCAACGTCTATACCGCCCACACTAACCCTCCAACCAAAGTAGCTGAGCAGTCATATTGCGTATTGCGCGGCGGTCGCTGGAACTACTCGTTCCCACATAACCATGATGATGTGAGCGTCAAATACCTTATAAAGGTCAACATGACTCACAACGGTATTCCGCTGCTGATCGATCTGGACTACTTCGTGGTAGTTCATCGTGCGCCACACCGACAGACTATTAATCTAAGCCCGATTGGTCGGCTCTTTGTTCAGACACAGGAGCCTCGGATCATTGAACCTGAGCACGCACTGACTATTGCCGCCCATCAACACGACGCTACCGATGTACAACTCACACAAGTCACGATCAGCGAACAGATGGCCACCTCGTTTTACCTGGAATACGATCCCGATTCAGTCGCTCCAGGCAAACGCTATACCCTAACGGGTACTGAAAACAGATATCGCAACCCGATTTCGGTTTATCCGGAGTCCGTTGTACTTAACCCGATACCTGACCAGTAACCAACGTTGCCGGAAAATCCGCTAGATTATTGTTGGCGTCCGTCCTCTTGGGCGCCAATGACAAGGATCCGCCCCCATGAAAAAACTTTCTCTCCTTGGGCTCGTCGCCCTGCTGGGAGCCTGCCAATCCATGCAGCCTGCGCCTAAAGCCAGCCTCGATGGCGAGGTGTTCTATCTGCAACGCATCGCCCTGCCACCGAACGCGACCCTCAGCGTCAGCCTGCAGGACATCTCACTCGCCGACGCCCCGGCGAAGATCATCGACGAACAACGAGGCCCGGTAAAAGGTCAGGTACCATTGGCGTTCCATCTCAGCTACGACCCGCTGAAGATAGAACCCAACCACCGTTACTCAGTGAGTGCCCGCATTGAAGTCGACGGCCAACTGATGTTTATTACCACCGAAAATCACGCCGTGCGACTGGACGGTTCCGACCCACAGCCGGTGAAGGTCCGCGTCGATCCGGCCCGCTAAGTGTTTTCGAAAAAGGAAGTTGCCATGTTCCGCCCTACCCTCCGTTTCGCCGGCCTGTGTGCAGGTTTGATGATCTCCGCCAGCGCCCTGGCGCTGTCCCTTGGCGACCTGTCACAGAAAGACGCCACCGGCGGACTCAAGGACGCCCTGACCCAAGGCGCGCAACTGGCCGTGAAACAACTCGGCACCCCGGGCGGTTTCAGCAACAACCCGGACGTAAAAATCGAACTGCCGGGCAAGCTGGGCAAGGTCGCCAGCAAAATGAAACAGTTCGGCATGGGCGATCAGGTCGATCAGTTGGAAACCAGCATGAACAAAGCGGCGGAAACCGCTGTGACCCAGGCCCAGCCGATCCTCGTGGATGCGGTGAAGAAAATGTCCGTGGAAGACGCCAAGGGCATCCTCAGCGGCGGCAACGATTCGGCTACGCAATACCTGAACAAGACCAGCCGTGAACAGATCCGCGCCAAGTTCCTGCCGATCGTCAAGCAGGCCACCGACCAGGTTGGCCTGGCCAAGCAGTACAACTCGTTCGCCGGGCAAGCCGCAACCATGGGTGTGATCGATACCAAGAACGCCAACATCGAAAGCTACGTCACCGAACAGGCGTTGAATGGCTTGTTCGAAATGATCGGCAAACAGGAAGAAACCATCCGCCAGAACCCGGCGGCGGCGGCGACCAGTTTGGCGAAGAAGGTGTTTGGTACCCTGTAAATATCAACACCGATCCCCTGTAACAGGAGCTGCCGCTGACTGCGCCAGCTCCTGCAGGTGCACACGCTCCAACCATCAAACCGTTTCTTTCTTGACCCGAAACCAGGCCGCATAGAGCGCTGGCAAAAACAGCAGCGTCAACGCCGTCGCCACAATCAGCCCGCCCATGATCGCCACCGCCATCGGCCCGAAAAACACACTGCGCGACAGCGGAATCATCGCCAAAACCGCCGCCAGCGCCGTCAACACGATCGGCCGGAACCGCCTGACCGTCGCCTCGATAATCGCCTGCCAAGGCTTGAGCCCCGCCGCGATATCCTGCTCGATCTGATCCACCAGAATCACCGAGTTACGCATGATCATCCCGGACAACGCGATGGTCCCGAGCATCGCGACAAAACCGAACGGCTGGCGGAACACCATCAAGAACAGCGTCACCCCGATCAGCCCCAACGGCGCCGTCAGAAACACCATCGCCGTGCGCGAGAAGCTGCGCAATTGCAGCATCAGCAAGGTCAATACCACCACGATGAACAACGGCACGCCCGCCTTCACCGAGTTCTGCCCACGGGCTGAATCCTCGACGGTGCCACCCACATCCAGCAAATAGCCATCCGGCAATTCAGCGCGAATCGGATCGAGTGTCGGCATGATCTGCTGCACCAGCGTCGCGGGTTGCTCCTTGCCATAAATATCGGCACGAACGGTGACGTTCGGCAACCGGTTACGGTGCCAGATCACACCCTCTTCAAAGCCGTACTCCAGCGTCGCAATCTGCGACAGCGCCACGCTGCGACCGTTGTCGGTCGGTACCGCCAGGCTTGGCAGCAACGACAACTCGGTGCGCTCATGCAAGGTGCCGCGCAGCAGGATCTCGATCAATTCGTTGTCTTCGCGGTACTGGCTGACGCTGGAACCGGTCAGCGAGCTTTGCAGGAACTTCGACAGGTTCGCCGTGCTCACGCCGAGCGCCCGGGCGCGGTCCTGATCGATGTTCAGGTAGATGACTTTGCTCGGCTCTTCCCAATCCAGGTGGACGTTGGACACGTGCGGGTTCTCGCGAACCTTCGCCGCGACTTTGCGCGCCAGCGCCCGGACTTCCTCGATGTGTTCACCCGTGACCCGGAACTGAACCGGATAGCCAACCGGCGGGCCGTTTTCCAGACGCGTCACCCGTGAGCGCAAGGCCGGGAATTGCTCGTTGAGCGTTGCGATCAGCCAGGTGCGCAGGCTTTCGCGCTCCTCGATGGTTTTCGCCAACACGACAAACTGGGCGAAGCTCGCCGCAGGTAGTTGCTGATCCAGCGGCAGGTAGAAACGCGGCGAACCGGTGCCAACGTAAGCGACGTAATTGTCGATCCCGGCCTTGTCCTTGAGCAGTGCTTCGAGGCGCTTGACCTCATCGGCGGTGTTGCTCAGAGAAGCGCCTTCGGCCAGTTTCAGGTCGACCATCAGTTCCAGACGGCCGGATGCCGGGAAGAACTGTTGCGGTACGAAGCGGAACAGCACGATGGAGGCAATGAACAGCACAACGGTCGCCGTGATCACGGTTTTGCGCCAACGGACGCACCATTCCACCAGGCGCCGAACGCGCTGATAAAACGGCGTAGCGTACGGGTCAGGTTGGCCGGCACCGTGTTTGGCGGCGTGAATCTTCGCCAGATCCGGCAGCAGTTTTTCCCCCAGATAAGGCACAAACAATACCGCCGCCACCCACGACGCCAACAGCGCGATGGTCACCACCTCGAAGATTGAGCGGGTGTATTCGCCAGTGCCCGACTGCGCCGTGGCAATCGGCAGGAAACCAGCCGCCGTGATCAGCGTGCCGGTGAGCATCGGGAACGCGGTACTGGTCCAGGCATAGCTCGCGGCTTTGATCCGGTCGAAGCCCTGCTCCATTTTGATCGCCATCATTTCCACGGCGATGATCGCGTCGTCCACCAGCAAGCCCAGGGCCAGCACCAGCGCACCGAGGGAAATCTTGTGCAGACCGATGCCCAGGTAATACATGCAGGCGAAGGTCATCGCCAACACCAGCGGAATCGCCAGCGCCACCACCATGCCGGTGCGCACGCCAAGGGAGAAGAAGCTCACCAGCAGCACGATAGCCAGCGCTTCCACCAGAACCTGGACGAACTCGCCGACACCGGTTTTCACGGCGGCGGGCTGATCGGACACCTTGCGCAATTGCATCCCGGCCGGGAGGTTTTTCTGGATGCGGTCGAATTCCACTTCCAGTGCCTTGCCCAACACAAGGATGTCGCCGCCGTCCTTCATTGCGACCGCAAGCCCAATGGCGTTCTCAGCCATGAAGCGCATGCGCGGTGCCGGCGGATCGTTGAACCCACGGCGCACGTCAGCCACATCGGAGATGCGGAAGGTCCGATCACCGACCCGTATCGGAAAGTTTTTTATCTCATCGACTGTCTGAAAATTCCCCGAGACTCGTAGCTGCAATCGCTCGCTGCTGGTTTCGAAGAAGCCAGCGGTGGACACCGCGTTCTGTTCTTCAAGCGCCTGCTGCACCGCCGCCAACGGCAAGCCGAGGGTGGCGAGTTTGACGTTGGAGAGTTCGATCCAGATCTTTTCGTCCTGCAGCCCGAGCAGTTCGACCTTGCCTACATCCTTGACCCGTTGCAGCTGGATCTGGATGCGGTCGGCGTAATCCTTGAGCACGGCGTAGTCGAAACCATCGCCGGTGAGGGCGTAGATGTTGCCGAAGGTGGTGCCGAATTCATCGTTGAAAAACGGCCCTTGAATCCCCGGCGGCAAAGTATGGCGGATGTCGCTGACCTTCTTGCGCACCTGATACCAGAGTTCCGGGATGTCCACCGAGTGCATGGAGTCGCGGGCAATGAACGTCACCTGGGACTCGCCCGGGCGGGAGAACGAGACGATGCGATCGTACTCACCGGTTTCCATCAGCTTCTTTTCAATGCGCTCGGTGACCTGGCGCGAGACTTCCTGCGCCGTCGCCCCCGGCCAGTTGGTGCGGATCACCATGGCCTTGAAGGTGAACGGCGGGTCTTCGCTTTGGCCGAGTTTGGTGTAGGACAGTGCGCCAACGATCGCCAGCAAGAGCATCAGGAACAGTACGATCTGGCGGTTGCGCAGCGCCCAGGCGGAAAGATTGAAACCCATCGGGGATTACTCCTTGTCGGCCAGGTTGACCACGCGGTTGGAGCGATCCACCGGGCGCACTTGCTGCCCGTCGAGAAGCACATGGACGCCGGCGGCCACTACCCAGTCGCTGGCGTTGAGGCCTTCGAGCACCGGCACGGTTTTCTCACCGAAGGCACCGACCCGCACCGGGGTCCTCTTCAAGGTGTTGTTGGCGCTGACGACCCAGACATAAGTGACGCCGTTTTCCGCCGTCAGTGCAGAAAGCGGCACTGACAACGGCACCGCTTCGGCTGTCTGCACGAACACCCGGGCGCTCTGGCCAAGTTCGGCCGCCACCTTGCCACCGGTGAACGCGATGCGAGCCGCGAAGGTGCGGGACTTTGGATCGGCCGCAGGCGACAGTTCACGAATGCGCCCGGCGAAACGCTGATCCGGTTGCGTCCACAGTTCCACCGACACTTCCTGCCCCACCTTGAAACGGCCAAAGCTCTGTTCCGGCAGGCTGATCAACACTTCGCGCTCGCCATCGGTGGCCAGGGTAAACACCGTTTGTCCGGCCGCGACCACTTGCCCGACTTCCACCGCGCGCTTGGCCACCACGCCGTCCTGCGGCGCACGCAGCACCGCGTAACTGGCCTGGTTGGTCGATACGTTGAATTCGGCTTTGATTTGCTTGAGACGCGCTTCACCGGAGCGGTAAAGGTTTTCGTGATTATCGTACTGCGAGCGGCTGACCAGCTGACGTTCCATCAGCGTTTTATAGCGATCACGCTCGGCGCGCACCATGTTCAGGTTGGCTTCGGCGGCAGCGACCTGGGCGCGAGTGGCCTCCAGTTGCAGGCGTACGTCCTGGGGGTCGAGCTCGGCCAGCGGTTGATCGGCCTTGACCCGCTGCCCCTCATCGACCAGTCGTCGGCTGACTTTGCCGCCGATGCGGAACGCCAGATCCGGTTCATAGCGGGCACGGACTTCACCGGGATAGCTTTCCATTGCCTGCGACGAAGGCTCTGGCTGAACCACCATGGCCGGGCGAACGCTGACTTTCGGCGCCTCTTCGTGACCACACGCAGTCAATAAAAACGCCAGACTGACTGGCAATGCGAGGGGCAAGGCATAGCGGAACATGGTGAAGGACCTTTCGCTAATGGTGCTTGGAATAATTATACTGACGAGTATGTTATTAATACCAAACTCACCAGTCCAGTAATAAAAGCGAATATGCCGAACAATCCTTCAGCACCCAATGGCCCAGGCAGACCCAAGGATTTGGTCAAGCGCCAGGCCATTCTCGATGCGGCGAAAACGCTGTTTCTGAGTAAGGGTTATGCCAACACCAGCATGGATGCCGTCGCAGCCGAGGCCGGGGTGTCGAAGTTGACGGTCTACAGCCATTTCAACGACAAGGAGACGCTGTTCTCCGCCGCCGTAATGGCCAAGTGCGAAGAACAATTGCCGACGCTATTTTTTGAATTGCCGGAAGGCGTTTCGGCGGAAACCGTGCTGCTGAACATCGCCCGCGGTTTTCATCATCTGATCAACAGTGACGAGTCGCTGAACCTGCATCGCCTGATCATGGCCTTGGGTAGCCAGGATCCGAAATTGTCGCTGATCTTCTTCGAGGCTGGCCCCCAGCGCATGTTGCAGGGCATGGAGCGGTTGCTGACCAAGGTCGATCAGAGTGGCGTGCTGAGCATCGATAAACCGCGCAATGCAGCGGAACACTTCTTCTGCCTGCTCAAGGGCGCGGCAAATTTCCGGTTGCTGTTTGGCTGTGGCGAACCATTGGATGACGAGGCCGCCGAGAGCCATGTGCAGGAAGTGGTGGCGTTGTTCATGCGGGCGTATCGGCCTGAGTGAGCCTGATGGGCTTGTTGTGTCTGAACAGGCGCTATCGCTGGCAAGCCAGCGCCTGCAGGGCCGGAGGTGTTCAGTAAACCCGAGGCCGACACAAATCCTGTAGGAGCCGGCTTGCCAGCGATGAAGACGACTCGGTCTTAAAGCTTGAGCGCCTTCTTCGGATAAATGTCATACCGGCTGGACTTGCCATCCAGTGCATGACTCGGCTTCGGCCCTTCGATACACGGCGCCTTGCGTGGGCGCTTGACCACCACCCGGTGGCTGGCCAGGGCCAGTGCCGCTTCAAGCAACGCCGGCGCATCCGGGTCATCACCCACCAACGGCCGGAACAGGCGCATTTCCTTTTTCACCAGCGCGGTTTTCTCACGGTGCGGGAACATCGGGTCGAGATAGATCACCTGTGGCGGCTCGCCTTCCCAGTTGCGCATCACCTCAATCGAGTTGCCCTTGAGTAAACGCATCCGCGCCACGATGGGCGCCACCTCGAAATCTTCCGCGCCACGGGCCAGACCATCCTCGAGCAAGGCGCCAATCAATGGCTGGCGTTCGATCAGGCTCATCTCGCAGCCGAGGCTGGCCAGCACGAACGCATCCTTGCCCAGCCCCGCCGTGGCATCCAGCACCCGCGGACGCACGCCCTGCGCGACGCCAACAGCCTTGGCGATCATCTGCCCGCTGCCACCGCCGTACAAACGACGATGCGCCGCGCCCCCCTCGACGAAGTCCACCCGCACCGGCCCCGGTGCATCCGGTCCCAGCTGTTGCAGCTGTAAACCCTGGTCGCCCACCTGCAACGCGAACTCACCCTCATCCACCTGCAGCGGCAGGCCCAGACGCTCGGCCCATTGCTCGGCTTGGGGTTCGAAGGCTGCGCTCAACGCCTCGACATGGATGCGGCAGGCCGCGGGTTGATCAATCATCGGAAAACACGCTCAAAAAATTAATGATCGGCAAAAACGGCCGATAACAAAACTATCGAGCATTTTGCCAGAGCTGAGCGTCGACCGAGAGAAATGTCAGACATTCAACCCACAATCTCAGGTTTTATCTCGCCCTACGGCGACTACAACCTGCGAAACACCCAGGCACTGAGCGGCGTCAGTCACATCTGGCAGGATTTCTTTGCCCGAGCGCTGGCCGAACAGTCGGGGGCAGTGCTGCCTGAATCGCTGAACTTTCCACCGGTCGATATCGAGAGCCCGGTTGAACCCACCGTCGGCAGCGATCTGCTGGCCCACATCGTTTCCCAGCGTGAATGCGATGTTAAGGACAATGAGATTCGCCCGCCCGAGCCCCTCTTCCTGCCGATCGCCGAATTCGAAATGGACCTGGCTGACAAGCCGTTCCCACCGTTCCCGGCGGAAGAAATCGTCGCTCAACAGAAACAACAGGATTTCGAAAGCGGCTGGGTGCGTCCGATCGTGTTGACCGCCGGTCAGCCGTTGCCAGAAGCCGGCCCCGCCCCGCAACCGCGTCCGCTGCACCTGCCGATTGCCGAGTTCGAACTCGATCTGCTGGACAAACCGTTCCCGCCGTTCCCGCCCGAGGAATTGGTGGAGCAACAGAAACAACTCGATTTCGATAATGGCTGGGCGCGACCGATCATCCTGCAGAACCTGCGCCTCGCCGCCTGAGCCTCAACGACCGACTCAGCGACAGACCCACCAAGGCCCGACATCCACATGAAAGTGATTGCGATGGGCGGCGTTGTAATCCGGGCTCAAGACCACACTGAACAGGCCACAGGCGCCATCGCGGACTTGCCTTAGAAACTGCGCATCCTGATTTTCCTTGGGCCAATCCTTGAGCACGCTGATGGTTCGACCATCCGCCAGTCGAAAACCGGCGATGTCCAGCGCATTGGCCGACGCGTGCTGACTGAGCCGGCCATTCTCACGGTTGTAGACATTGCGACAGGCAAAGCTGCCGAGGTGATCGACACGCGTGACCGCTTGTCCGTAGACCTTCTGCGCCGCCGGTTGCAGGGCGTGATGCTCGAACAGCGCGAATGACACGGCCAGGCGGCAACTGGCGAGGAAGCTGCTGCTCAGGGCCACATCGCCGCCCTGCACGCGCAGTGCGTCGGTGAGCGGGCATTTGGCGTCGGGGCTGTCGGCCTGCGGGGCTACACGCAAACCGGAACTGCTCAAGGCTTGCACGCAGAGCTGCGGCTCATCGTGCAGGCGCATCAACTTGTAGCGGGTCAGCAGGTTCGGCGTGGCCTTCACGTCCAGCGGTGCCCAGGGATTCCACTGCGGCGGGATGTCCAGCCACCCGCGCCAGACACTGAACACCGCGCCGCCAATGATCAGCAACAGCAGCAAGAACCAACGCCCGCCGCCCATGCTCAGCCCTTGAACAATTGATTGGCTTGGGCATACGGCATACTTCGTGATGTGAATCCGAAAGTGCCTGCCGTCTGGATTTCTTCAGCGGCGCGGTAGAACTCGCCCAACGCCGCCAGTGCCAGCGCCGAGCCGACACTGATGCGCTTGACGCCCATTTCGCTCAACTGCTCGACCGTCAGGTTCAGGCCGCCGGACATCAACACATTGACCGGTTTCGGCGCCACCGCGCGGACCACCGCCAGTACGTCTTCGGCACTGCGCAACCCCGGCGCATACAACACGTCGGCGCCGGCCTCGGCGAACGCTTGCAGGCGGCGAATCGTGTCATCGAGGTCCGGATTGCCATGCAGGAAATTTTCCGCCCGGGCTGTCAGCGTGAAAGGGAAAGGCAAGCTGCGGGCGGCAGCGACGGCGGCCTCGATGCGCGCCACGGCGTGCTCGAAGCAATAGATCGGAGCATCCGCACGGCCGGTGGCATCCTCGATCGAGCCACCCACCGCCCCGGCCTCAGCCGCGCGCAACAGGCTTTTTGCGCAATCGGCCGGGTCATCGGCAAAACCGTTTTCCAGATCGACCGCGACCGGCAAATCGCTGGCGGCGACGATCGCCCGGACGTTGTCCAGGGTTTCGTCCAGGGTCAATCCACCATCAGGGCGTGCCTTGGAAAAAGCGTAACCGGCACTGGTGGTCGCCAGCGCCTCGAAGCCCAGACTGGCGAGCATTTTTGCCGAACCGGCATCCCACGGATTGGGAATCACAAAAACGCCGCTGCGTTCATGCAAGGCTTTGAACGCTTGGGCTCGAAGGGTTTGCGCATCCATTGGCAGGCTCCTGAAAAAGGCGAACGAATCCGCCTTCAGAGCAGGCCAAGTTGCTCGGCGGCGGGTTCTCTGTATAACTCAGGCAGCGCTGGCAAGCCAGGCAAACGCAGCATCAGGCGACTGTGAAAACGCTGCGCCAGTTTCGCCGCCAGCACGTTGTCGGCGGTGTGCAGGAAGATATAAGGCGTGCGCCCCTCTTCAATCCACAGGGCGATTTTCTCCATCCACGGCAGCAGAAACGGGTCATTGGCCTCCAGTTCCGGATGACCGATAAAACGCACCTGCGGGAACGGGGTGAACGCCGCCGGACGAGTTGGAACACGCGGTTTCTTCGATTGCGCGTGAAGCACCGACGGATCGGTTGACGTGCAACTGAACAGTGCGCGCGGGTCGAGACAGATGCGTTCAACGCCGCGATCCAGCAAGAGGCGATTGAGCATTCGTTCGCTGTCACCCTTGGCAAAGAAATCGTCGTGCCGCACTTCCACTGCCAATGGCCGCTCCAGCGCGTCGATGAATGCAGCCAGCTCCGGCAAGCGTTGCGGGGTGAAGCTTTTCGATAATTGCAGCCACAGCGGCGATACCCGTTCACCCAACGGGCTGAGCAGTCGGGTGAAGGTTTCGGCGGCGGTCAGCTGTTCACGCAGGTCACCGCCGTGGCTGATGTCGCCGGGGAACTTGGCGGTGAAACGGAAGTGCTCGGGCATGGTGTCGGCCCAGCGCTGCACGGTACTGGCAGCCGGGCTCGCGTAGAAGGTCGTATTGCCTTCTACGGCGTTGAATACTTGGGAATAAAGATCAAGAAAGTCGCTGGACCTGGCGTCCGGCGGATACAGATAGTCGCGCCAGGCGTTTTCACTCCAGGACGGGCAGCCGAGGTAGTAAGGCAGCAACATCAGATGTACAGGTCGAGACCCAGCACTTCCGCATCCCAATCGACAAAACCGGCGGTGCTCAGGTAGCTGGCCAGGGCCATCGCCACACTTTTGCTCATCGCGCGGTGGTAGAGCATGTCTTGCTGGCGGGCGGGAAGATTGCTCAGGCGTTGCGCAGCGGATTTGGCAGCACGAGCGGCCAGTTGCTCTTCGGACGGAAATTGCTCATCGCCGTCAAGATCGACGGACTCGTCCTCCATCACATGGCCTTTGCGAGGCTTGCGCTTGATCGGGTAGGACTGAGAGGAAATGCCGTCTATACGCATAAGTGCATGCTCGGTATCAATGATGGCAGTTTAGTGGCGCGCAGCCCACTTCGCAAACCGCCGAGTGATAACTAGAACACATAAAAGGCAAAAGGTTTAAAAGCTACGGTTAGAAAACGACGATTGGCCAAGTCACCACAAAAAAACCTGATTAACGCGCCTTCGGCGTCGCCACTTTGTCCCGCAGATAAACGGGCTGCGCATTATCGGCGACGATGGCCTCGCCACGTTCCCAGGCAAACCGCGCCAGGGTCAGCAAGTCTTCAGCATGGGGCAGCATGCCTGCGTCCTGCCCGCTCAGGCTGACCGCGATGCGCTCGCCGTAACCCCAGCCGGTACCGGCGCCAAACCATTCGCCGCTGGCATCAGCCGGCAATGCGGCGGACTCGGGCGGCAATACCGCTTCAGCGCCGACCAGCCGCATCTCCCCCGCCGTTTGGCGGTAGCAACCCCAATACACCTCATCCATGCGTGCATCGATAGCGGCTGCAACCTGGCTCACACCCTGTTCGCGGTAAGCGCGCTGGGCCAGTACGGCGAGGTTCGACACCGGCAGCACCGGGCGATCCAGCGCGAACGCCAGTCCCTGGACGACGCCGATGGCAATTCGCACGCCGGTGAAGGCGCCCGGACCGCGGCCGAAAGCGATGGCATCGACCGCTTGCAGGGTGGTGCCGGCGTCGGCCAGCAACTGCTGGATCATCGGCAGCAGCTTCTGCGCGTGCAGGCGCGGGATCACCTCGTAATGGCTCGTGACTTTGCCGTCATGCAGCAAGGCAACGGAGCAAGCTTCAGTCGCGGTGTCCAGGGCCAACAAGGTGCTCATCGATGTTTCCGTAACAAGAGGTCAGAAAAAAGTGCGTCAGTATAAACAACTACGGCCCGCAAGCGGGCCGTGGATGATGCAGCGGATCAGACTTTTCAGCTCAGGGCTGCAAGTACCTTGGCGGTAATCGCTTCTACCGAACCGACGCCTTCGATATGGCTGTACTTCGGTTTGCCATTGGCAGCAGACAGGTTCTGGTAGAAATCCACCAGCGGCTTGGTCTGCGAATGGTAGACCGACAGGCGATGACGCACGGTTTCTTCGGTGTCGTCCTTGCGCTGTACCAGCTCTTCACCGGTGATGTCGTCTTTGCCGGCAATTTTCGGCGGGTTGTAGACGATGTGGTACACGCGGCCGCTGGCCTCGTGAACACGGCGACCGGCGATACGCTGGACGATTTCTTCGTCTTCAACGGCGATCTCGACCACGGCATCCAGCTCGACGCCGGCAGTCACCAGGGCTTCAGCCTGAGGAATGGTGCGCGGGAAACCGTCGAACAGGAAACCGTTGGCGCAATCAGCCTGGGCGATGCGGTCTTTTACCAGCGCGATGATCAGGTCGTCGGAGACCAGGCCGCCGGCATCCATGATGCTCTTGGCCTTGATGCCCAGCTCGGTGCCGGCCTTGACCGCCGCACGCAGCATGTCGCCGGTGGAGATTTGCGGAATGCCGAATTTTTCGGTGATGAACTTAGCCTGAGTACCTTTACCGGCCCCGGGAGCTCCCAGCAGAATGACGCGCATCGATGTGCTCCTCAATTTTTTATATAGATAACGTCAGATTCGCCTCGTGGGGCCAATCTCAAAAATAGGGTCGTGACCGCCCAAACGGCCAAAGGCTGATCAAGATACACAGCAGGCTGCGCCCACACAAGCCGCCAAAAGTCGGAGAAACCAGCCTCGGCTGAGACCTTTGGACGCGGTTTGCCTGGTCGCAACCCCAACATTAACTGTCGCCTTGCAGCACTTTTAACCGTGGCGCGCGGCGGCATCCGGCACTTGCTCCGGATGCCTCAGCCAACGACAAAAACCTTAGCCGGTATTTCGCAAACCGGCGGCAATCCCCGCCACAGACACCAGCAACGCCTGCTCCACCGGGCTGCCCTGCGCCACATCCTGTTGCCGTGAACGCGCCAGCAACTCGGCCTGCAATAGATGAAGCGGGTCGAGGTAAGTGTTGCGCAAGCGGATGAATTCCAGGGTAGCTGGGCTATGTGCCAGTAGTTGCGACTGACCGGTCAGCCCCAGCACGATCGAGCACGCCTGCGACAATAGGTCGCGTAAGTGCGCGCCCAACGGCAGCAGATCCGGCTCGACCAATCGCTCATCGTAAGATTGCGCGATATCGGCGTCGGCCTTGGCCAGGACCATCTCCAGCATGTCGATGCGGGTGCGGAAGAACGGCCACTGCTCGCGCATCTGCCCCAGCAACTCGCCCTCGCCTCGCTCCAGCGCCTTGCTTAGCGCCGCTTCCCAGCCGAGCCAGGCCGGCAGCATCAGGCGCGTCTGGGTCCAGCCGAAGATCCACGGGATAGCCCGCAGGCTTTCGATCCCGCCGGCGCGGCGCTTGGCCGGACGACTGCCCAGTGGCAAGCGTCCCAATTCCTGTTCCGGGGTCGACTGGCGGAAGTACTCGACGAACTGCGGGTTCTCCCGCACCACGGCGCGGTAGGCGCTGACCCCATCGGCGGCCAATTCGTCCATCAAGTGGCGCCATTCGGGCGTCGGAGGTGGCGGTGGCAGCAAGGTCGCTTCGAGTACCGCCGCCAAGTACAGATTGAGGTTTTGTTCGGCGATGTCCGGCAGGCCGAATTTGAAACGAATCATTTCCCCTTGCTCGGTGGTGCGGAAACGCCCCGCCACCGAACCCGGTGGCTGCGACAGAATCGCCGCATGCGCCGGGCCACCGCCACGGCCCACGGTACCGCCTCGACCGTGGAACAACAGCAGTTCCACTTGTTGTTCGCGGCAGATATCCACCAAACGCTCTTGCGCCCGATACTGCGCCCAGGCCGCCGCCGTAGTGCCGGCGTCCTTGGCCGAGTCGGAGTAACCGATCATGACTTCCTGCGGCCCGTGCAGGCGCGAGCGATAGCCCGGCAGCAGTAACAGTTTTTCGATCACCGGGCCGGCGTTGTCGAGGTCGGCGAGGGTTTCGAACAGTGGCACCACGCGCATCGGCCGCAACACGCCGGACTCTTTGAGCAGCAGTTGCACCGCCAGCACATCGGAAGCGGCACCGGCCATGGAGATCACGTACGAGCCCAGGGATGCACCCGGCGCGGCGGCGATTTCCCGGCAGGTCGCCAGCACTTCGGCGGTGTCGGCGGACGGTTTGTAGTGGGCGGGCAGCAATGGCCGACGGTTGTTCAGTTCACGGGTCAGGAAGGTGATGCGCTCTTCCTCGCTCCAATCCTCGTAACGGCCCAAACCGAGGTAATCGGTGATTTCGGTCATGGCGGCGCTATGTCGCGACGAGTCCTGGCGCACGTCCAGCCGCACCAGGAACAGGCCGAACGTCACCGCCCGGCGCAGGCAATCGAGCAGCGGCCCGTCGGCGATCACGCCCATGCCGCACTGATGCAGCGAGTGGTAACACAGCTCCAGCGGATCAAGCAGTTCGCGGTTGTTTTGCAGTACGTCGGTCGGTGCCGGCGTCGGCGTGGTCAGCGCCGTGTGCGCCCAGTTGCGGGTCGCGCGCAGGCGTTCGCGCAGTTGCTTGAGTACCGCGCGGTAAGGCTCGGCACTGTCACCGGCCTTGGTCTTCAGTTCGTCGCTGGCCTGCTGCATCGACAGTTCGGCGGCAAGGTGATCGACGTCGCGCAGGTACAAATCGGCGGCCATCCAGCGTGCCAACAGCAGCACTTCACGGGTCACCGCTGCCGTCACGTTGGGGTTGCCGTCGCGGTCGCCGCCCATCCACGAAGCGAAGCGAATCGGCGCGGCTTCCAGGGGCAAGCGCAAGCCCGTGGCGGCGTGCAGTGCCTGGTCAGCCTTGCGCAGATAGTTGGGAATCGCCTGCCACAGTGAATGCTCGATCACCGCGAAACCCCACTTGGCTTCATCGACCGGTGTCGGGCGCGTGCGGCGGATTTCTTCGGTGTGCCAGGCTTCGGCGATCAGGCGCTGCAAGGTCGACTTGATCTTTTCGCGCTCGGCGCGGGTCAGGTCACGGTGATCCTGGGCGGCCAGTTGCGCGGCGATGGCATCGTATTTCTGAATCAGCGTGCGGCGTGCGACTTCCGTCGGGTGCGCCGTCAGCACCAGTTCGATTTCCAGTCGCCCGAGTTGCCGGGCCAGTGACTCGGCGCTGTGGCCTTCGGCGCGCAAGCGCGCGAGCAACTCCGGCAACACCCGAGCCTCGAACGGCGCCTGTCGGGATTCTTCGCGACGATGAATCAGCTGGTACTGCTCGGCGATGTTGGCCAGGTTGAGGAACTGGTTGAACGCCCGCGCCACCGGAAGCAACTCATCTTCCGTCAACTGGTTGAGGCTCGCGCTCAGTTCCGCGTCCATGGAACCGCGACGGTCAGCCTTGGCGCCTTTGCGGATCTGCTCGATCTTGTCGAGGAAGCCATCCCCGTACTGTTCACGAATGGTGTTGCCCAACAGTTCACCCAACAGGTGAACGTCCTCGCGCAAGCGTGCATCGATATCGGTCATCAGCAGTTCTCCAGCAAAGAATCCGGGCGGCCAGCAAACCCAAGAGTGCCGCTCCAGAGGTCTTCTTACAAGCAAGACGACGAAGGACCTTTAAACCTTATGCGTTGAAGCTAGTCTGAACAGTAAGCCGCACAACGGCTGTCGCCGGCCAACGCCGGATCTTCTCCCGGCCTGCCACGAGCAGGCGCGCAATGAGGTCATTATGAAAATCCGTGAACTCGCCCAGCATTGGGAAGAAAACGCCAAGGGTCGCCTGACCAAGACCGGCTACACGATTCACCTGGATGTGGAAGCTGCCGCACGCTTGGCGGCGATTACCGAGATGTACCCCAAACGGCATCCCGAAGAATTGCTTGGCGAGCTGATCGGCGCCGCCCTGGAAGAACTCGAAAAGAGCTTCCCATATGTAAAAGGTTCGACGGTGGTGGCCACCGACGAGGAAGGTGATCCACTGTACGAAGACATCGGCCCGACACCACGTTTTCTCGCGTTGTCGCGGCGACATCTGCACGATTTGTCAGTTGGTAACGACAAACAAAAACACTGATTGAACTGTGGGAGCGAGCCTGCTCGCTCCCACATGAGTCTGAAACTCCCTCCGTCATTGCGTGCTTCCGACCTCCCGAAAGGTCGGACATAGCGCCACGCATCGCCAAAGTTCCCGATATAGAGCCCTGTCCTCCGTCACGGTTTTTTTTCGATAGCAGGCTAATTTCTCTGAACTTTCAAAAAACGCCTCGGGTCAACCCAAGTAACCAAGCCTGGGACGGCCGTTTCAAAACGACCCGAAAATGACGGTGGCGGCTCCTTGCCCAGGATGGAAGTTCACGTTGTTCAGGAAGTAGTCCAATGGAGTTGAAGACCATGAAAACCAGAACTGGCAAATCCTCGTTTACCCCGTTACATGGCCTGAAAATGGCTGCCCTGGCCATCGGTGGCAGCCTTGTGCTGGCCGGTTGCGCCGGCAATCCACCGACCGAACAATTTGCTGTCACCGAGTCTGCGGTCAACGACGCCGTCAGTGCCGGTGGCACCGAATTCTCCGCTGTGGAAATGAAAGCCGCACAGGACAAGCTGAAACAAGCTGAAATCGCCATGCACGACAAACAATACGAGCAGGCCCGCATGCTCGCTGAACAGGCGGAGTGGGACGCTCGCGTGGCAGAGCGCAAGGCCCAGGCAATGAAGGCCGAACAGTCTGTGAAGGACTCTCAGAAAGGGGTTCAGGAACTGCGTCAGGAAAGCCAGCGCACCGTTCAGTAACGGCGCGGCATGACGTATTTCTCAATCGACAAAAAGGACGACACCATGAATTCCAAACATTTGATGATCCCTGCTCTGCTGGCTGCCAGCGTTGCCCTGGCTGCCTGCTCCACGCCGCCCAACGCCAACCTTGAACAGGCCCGCTCGAACTACTCGGGCCTGCAAGCCAACCCGCAGGCAAGCAAAGTCGCGGCACTGGAAACCAAGGAAGCGAGCGACTATCTGGACAAGGCCGACAAGGCGTATCTGGATAAGGAAGATCAGGCCAAGGTCGATCAGTTGGCCTACCTGACCAACCAGCGCGTTGAAGTCGCCAAGCAGACCATTGCCCTGCGCACCGCTGAAGCCAATCTGAAAAACGCTTCGGCGCAACGTGCCCAGGCCCGTCTCGACGCTCGCGATCAACAGATCAAACAGCTGCAGGACAGCCTCAATGCCAAGCAGACCGATCGCGGCACGCTGGTGACTTTCGGTGACGTACTGTTCGCCACCGACAAGGCGGATCTGAAATCCAACGGCTTGATGAACATCAACAAACTGGCGCAGTACCTCCAGGAAAACCCTGATCGCAAAGCGATCGTAGAGGGTTACACCGACAGCACCGGTACGGCGGCGCATAACTTGTCGCTGTCGGAACGTCGCGCCAACTCCGTGCGCATGGCGCTGGTGAAGATGGGCGTCGACCCGACCCGCATCGTCGCTCAGGGTTACGGCAAGGAATACCCGGTAGCGGATAACACCAGCACCTCGGGCCGGGCGCAAAACCGTCGAGTGGAAGTGACGATTTCCAATGACAACCAGCCGGTGATGCCGCGTTCGGCGGTGAGCTCTTACACCCAGTAAGTTGTCATCACACCAAAACCTGTGGGAGCCAGCCTGCTGGCTCCCACATTTGATTTCGCTTTACTGCTCCAGCTTCTGCGGCGTTTCCTCGCCCATGCAACGCACGGCTTTCTTGCGGTCGTTGACCAGCACGCCGGTCAGGCCTTTCTGTTCGGTGTCGAACAACACCAGCACACCATCGATGCACTGCGCCACTTGCGCGGCCGGTTCCAGGGAGACTTTGTAGTCTTCGCCCGGCACGGTCTTGAGCATGGTGAATTCGTTGAGCAGCAACGCATCCTCAGGTTTGGCGAAGTGCAGGTAGCCGTACCACCACAGGGCGCCGACGGTGCCGAGGATGCTGCAGATACCGGTGATGATCAGCGGGATGGCGTTACGTTCTTCACTCATTGCGGGCTCTCTGGTGGTTCGGTTTCTGAAGGCCTGGCTGCCGGATAATTGGGAATTTCACCCAGGCGGCGCAGGCCGTTGAAATGCTGCGGGTCTTCAAGATAGCGCAGCATGACGGTGCGCCAGACTGGATCGGCGAACGTCTGCACATGACCGCCACGGGTCAATTGCAAGACTCGCGGCGGCGGCGCAGCTTGATACAGACGGATGCCGTTGGAAAGAGGCACGATCGGATCATCGATGCTGTGGAAGATCAGTTTCGGTACGCCATTGAGCTGGTCGATGGAGTTGATTGCGCTGTCACCGTCCGGCACCAGCCAGGACAGAGGCACCTGGAACGTCCAGAACACCCACGAATGACTCAACGCAAATTGACCGACGCTGCGGTAGCTGGCGGGCACCCCATCGAGCACAAAAGCCTTGAGCTGTTTTTGCCGCTCGGGGTGTTGCACCAGGTAGTGAACCGCCATCGAGCCACCAAGGCTCTGGCCGAGCAGGACCAGCGGCTTGCCCTTGACCTCCGGCGCCTGATCGAGCCATTTGAACGCGGCGTCGATGTCCTGGTAGATATCCGGCAGGCTCGGTTTGCCTTCGGACAAGCCGTAACCGCGATAGTCCATCAACAGCACTTGATAGCCCTGCTCCGGCAACCAATAGCTGCCACCCAAGTGCATCGGCAGGTTGCCGCCGTTGCCGTGCAAGTGCAGCACCGTGCCTTTGACCTCGACGCCCGCTTTCGCCGGCAGCCACCAGGCGTTCAGCTTGAGGCCGTCGGCAGTGATCAAGGTGACTTCGCGGTAGTCGAGCCTGGCTTTTTCCGGGGTGAACAATTGGCCGGGTTCGGGGTAGAACAGCAACGAGCTGCAACCGCTCAGGGCCAGCAGAATGCAAAGGATGCCGAGGATTCTCATCCGGTGAAACCTCGCGAAAAATGGGGTTGGAACACATAGCCCTGCAGGAGCGAGCTTGCTCGCGATAGCGGTGGTTCAGCCAACATCCATGTTAAATGTCATGACACCATCGCTCCCACAGGGGGCTTGTTGTTCACAAAATGTTGGAGTAATCCGCCTCGATCCGGTCCAGGCTCAGGTGATTGAGGAAGTTCGAGAAGCACATCCACGCCGACAACGCGTTCATGTCGCGGAACTGTTCCGGCAAGTACTTGGGCGGCACCACCAATCCTTCATCTACCAATTGGCGCAACGTGCGCATGTCTTCCAGCGTGGTCTTGCCGCAGAACAACAACGGAATCTGCTCCAGCTTGCCTTTGCGCACCGCCAGCTGAATGTAGTTGTAAATCATGATGAAGCCCTTGAGGTAGGACAAGTCTTTGGTAAACGGCAGACCTGTCGGCACCGAGCCGCGGAAAACCCGGCTGGCGTTGCTGTAACTCTCGGGCATTTCGAAGCCTTGCTCGCGGAAGAACTCGAACACCTGCAGGAAGTCCGCTCCCTCCTCCACCATGTGGATCGCGCGGGTGCGGTTGGTCAGTTTGCGCAGGCGGCTCGGGTAGGAGGCGAAGGTGATGATTTCCATCAGGATCGCCAGGCCTTCCTGGGTCACCGTCGATGAGGGCGGGCCTTTGGCCAGGAAGGTGCAGATCGGCTGGTTCAAGCCGTTGAGCGTGGTGCCGACGTGCACCAGGCCTTCGTGGACTTCCAGGGCACGCACGTCACGCTCGTTGAACATCGCGTCGGTGCGGATCTTGATGTAGTCGGCGCCCGCCGCCGCGTCGGCGACGATGCCGTCGGACTCGAACACCCGGATGGTTTCCTCGGCCTCGCCAAACACCTTGTTCAAGCGGGTTTGCAGCAGGTGGACGGCGTCCTTGGCCGTCAGGGTCTTCGGTTCATCCTTCAGATCGCCACGGCCGTCGATATTGTTCAGGTATTCGGACAACATCATGCCCAGATCGGACAGCGTCGGGTCGCCGGCATGGAACGCATCGGACGCGGCGCCGTACAACTCTTGGGAAATCAGGCCGAAATCCTCGGTGCCGCGCGCTTCGAGCATGCGCACCACCATGCGGTATTCCTTGCACATACGGCGCATGATTTGCCCGACCGGATTGAACTGGCCGAGCTGGCGGGTGATGTCGCGCTCGATGTTCTGGAACTCCAGCTTCACTTTGCTGGAATCGAAGGCGAGCGGCCGGTTGAGATAGTAGTCGCGGTCCACCGCCGGCATTTCCTTGCCTTTGGCCTTGAGGAAACCCTTGCGAATATTTTCGTCCCATTTGACCGCGTCGAGCACGCGGATCGGCGTCTGCGCCAGCACAATGCGATCGGACAAAATGCGTATCGACTGCTGGTAATCGTCCACCCGAAACTCCTGTAGAAACCGTTATGTGCTGGGTTTATTTGGCTTTGGCCTGGCGCTGGTAGCGCACCACTTCGACGAACACATCGGAGTTGGCCGGGTCATCAAGATAGGCGGACACCTGGTCCATGCTGTTGTCGATCAGCACGCCATCGCCATCGTCAGTCTGGAAGACCTGACCGTTCAAGGCTTGTTGCTGGAGCGCCTGCCTGATCTGTTCAAGATCGAGGTTGTAGACCACCAACTCGTGTTTGTCGGTGATTTCAAAGCCGGCAATGGTGAAGTTGCCACCGAACTGCGCCGGCACTTTCCCTGACAGATACCAGCGATTGCCGTGGCGCGACACCGTGAAAGGATAGGCTTCGCGTTCCCGGGGCTTGGCCCGGAAGTAACTGACTGCCTGATAGCGATTGTCGCCAATGCGCGTCAGTTCAAGGTTGACCGGCTCACCCCAGGCGTTGGTACTGGTCCATTTGCCCAGCAACCCTTTAGGCGCAGGCTCGCTCGAGGGCAGCGGTTCCTTGAAAGTCACCAGACAGCCACTGAGCAACAGGAACGACAAGGCGATCACAACGACGCGCCAGGCTTTCATTCAACACTCCCTATCGACACACGTGCCACCCCAGTGACCATTGCCCCCGTGGGGACACACCCATACGGGATTAAACCGACGCCAGCACCAAATGCATATAACGCGTCAGTATGCCGAGCATTTCCTCTTCGGCGACCGGTTCGGCGTCGTTGAGCAGGCCCTGATATTCCATCCGACCGATTATAGACGTCAACACTTTGGCATCCTGTTGTGGCTCGCGGGAACCCAGAACCTGAAAAAGCTGGCAAGAACCCTGCAACAGGATTTGCTGATGCGAGCGCACCAACACCGCCAGGCGCGGGTTCAATAGCGCTTCCTGACGGAACGCCTGCTCGGCCATCAAATGCTCACGACGGGTGATCAATTGCCGGTGAACATAGTCCGCCATCAGTCGGGCAATGTCGTCCGCCAATGTCGAACGCGCCTGAGGGCTGCCGTCGCCACGGGCGATCATTTCGCGCAGCAGACCCTCATTGTTCACCCACAACTTGGCCATGTAGGCCGCACTGCGCTCCACGTATTGAGCGAAGGTATCGGTGAGCAGGTCATCGATATCCTTGAAATAGTAGGTGGTTGCCGACAACGGCACACCAGCCTCGGCCGCCACCGCCCGGTGCCTGACGCCCCGCACACCGTCACGCACGACAATGCGCATCGCGGCATCGAGAATGTCCTGTCGACGCTGTTCGCTGCCCTGTCGGCTGGCCTTGCGCCCCTGGTACTGAACGCTTTCAGCGACCGCAGTGGCGATTCCCGCCGCACCTTCTTGAGCCTTTACACCGTTCACGACAGGAACTCCTCTCTCACTTCCAAAGTAACCATTTGATACGTTTGTACCAGACAGGCAATAAAAAGCCGCCTGAACGGCGGCTTTTTAATTGAAAACACTTACGCTTGCGGCCGCATGTGCGGGAACAGGATCACGTCGCGGATCGACGGGGAATTGGTCAGCAGCATCACCAGACGGTCGATACCGATGCCTTCACCCGCGGTAGGCGGCATGCCGTACTCCAGCGCACGAACGAAGTCGGCGTCGTAGTGCATGGCTTCGTCGTCGCCGGCGTCCTTGTCGGCCACCTGCGCCATGAAGCGTTCGGCCTGGTCTTCCGCGTCGTTCAACTCGGAGTAGGCGTTGGCGATTTCACGGCCACCGATGAACAACTCGAAGCGGTCGGTGACGTTCGGGTTGTCGTCGTTGCGACGGGCCAGCGGCGACACTTCGAACGGATACTGGGTGATGAAATGCGGCTGTTCCAGCTTGTGCTCGACCAGCTCTTCGAAAATCATCACTTGCAGCTTGCCCAGACCTTCGAAGCCCAGCACCTTGGCGCCGGCTTTCTTGGCGATGGCACGGGCCTTGTCGATGTCGTTCAGGTCGTCAGCGGTCAGCTCAGGGTTGTACTTGAGGATCGAGTCGAACACCGACAGACGCACGAACGGCTCGCCGAAGTGGAACACCTTGTCGCCGTACGGCACGTCGGTGCTGCCCAGGACCAGCTGCGCCAGTTCACGGAACAGTTCTTCGGTCAGGTCCATGTTGTCTTCGTAGTCGGCGTAGGCCTGGTAGAACTCCAACATCGTGAATTCAGGGTTGTGACGAGTCGAAACGCCTTCGTTACGGAAGTTGCGGTTGATCTCGAACACTTTCTCGAAGCCGCCGACAACGAGGCGCTTGAGGTACAGCTCAGGCGCGATACGCAGGAACATTTCCATGTCCAGCGCGTTGTGGTGGGTTTCGAACGGCTTGGCTGCCGCGCCGCCCGGGATGGTTTGCAGCATCGGCGTTTCCACTTCCAGGAAGTCACGCTTCATCAGGAAGCTGCGGATGTGGGCGATGACTTGCGAACGCACGCGGAAAGTCTGGCGCACGTCTTCGTTGACGATCAGGTCAACGTAACGCTGGCGATAGCGCTGTTCGGTGTCGGTCAGGCCGTGGTGCTTGTCCGGCAGCGGGCGCAGGGACTTGGTCAGCAGGCGCACGCTGGTCATTTCAACGTACAGGTCGCCCTTGCCGGAACGGGCCAGGGTGCCTTCGGCGGCAATGATGTCGCCCATGTCCCAGGTTTTCACCGCGGCCAGGGTTTCTTCGGACAGGGTCTTGCGGTTGACGTAGACCTGAATGCGACCGGTCATGTCCTGGATCACCATGAACGAGCCACGGTTGAGCATGATGCGACCGGCAACCTTGACCGGGATCGCAGCCTCTGCCAGCTCTTCCTTGGTCTTGTCCGCGTACTGTTTCTGCAAGGCATCGCAGTAGTTTTCGCGGCGGAAGTCGTTCGGGAAGGCGTTGCCCTTGGCGCGCTCGGCAGCAAGCTTTTCCTTGCGCAGGGCGATCAGGGAGTTTTCTTCCTGTTGCAGGGCTTGCGGGTCGAGTTCTAGGTCGCTCATGTCTTTAAATATTCCATCTGGTTCGTTGCCCCCGGCCTGCGGCCGGGGATCGCCGGCAAGCCGGCTCCTACAGGGGATCGCGGTGAGTCAGTAGCTTACAGCCCGGACTTCAGGCTGGCTTCCAGGTACTCGTCGATGTCGCCATCGAGCACCTTGTCGCAGTCGCTGCGTTCGATGTTGGTACGCAGATCCTTGATCCGCGAGGCATCCAGCACGTACGAACGGATCTGGTGACCCCAGCCGATATCGGACTTGGTGTCTTCCAGCGCCTGGGACGCGGCGTTGCGCTTCTGCATTTCCTGCTCATACAACTTGGCCCGCAGCATTTTCATGGCGGTGTCCTTGTTGGCGTGCTGGGAACGTTCGTTCTGGCAGCTGACCACGGTGTTGGTCGGTACGTGAGTAATACGTACGGCCGAGTCGGTGGTGTTTACGTGCTGACCACCGGCACCGGAGGAACGATAGGTGTCGATCCGCAAGTCTGCCGGGTTGATTTCGATTTCCACCTTGTCATCGATCTCGGGGGAAACGAACACCGCCGAGAAAGACGTGTGGCGACGGTTGCCGGAGTCGAACGGGCTCTTGCGCACCAGACGGTGTACGCCGATCTCGGTACGCAGCCAGCCAAAGGCGTATTCGCCCTTGATGTGCACGGTGGCGCCCTTGATCCCGGCGACTTCACCGGCGGACAGCTCCATGATGGTCGCGTCGAAACCGCGTTTGTCAGCCCAGCGCAGGTACATGCGCAACAGGATGTTGGCCCAGTCCTGGGCTTCGGTGCCGCCGGAGCCGGCCTGGATGTCCAGGTAGGCGTTGTTCGGGTCCATTTCGTGGCTGAACATGCGGCGGAATTCAAGCTTGGCGAGGTTTTCCTCGAGACGGGCCAGCTCGGCGACGACATCACCGACCGCGCCTTCGTCATTTTCTTCGACAGCCATGTCCAGCAGGTCGCGGCAATCGGCCAGGCCGGCAGTCAGTTCGTCGAGGGTTTCGACGATCTGCGCCAGCGCAGAGCGCTCGCGGCCCAGCTCCTGGGCGTACTCAGGTTTGTTCCAGACACTCGGATCTTCAAGCTCGCGATTGACCTCGGTCAGACGCTCATGCTTTTGATCGTAGTCAAAGATACCCCCGAATGGTTTCGGAGCGCTCGGACAGGTCCTTGATGGTGTTAAGGATCGGGTTGATTTCCATGGCGGGCAGCACTCGTTGGCGAACTTTTGAAAGCCGGCGAGTATAACGTAACCAAGCGGTCCCGGCAGCCCGTATCGCGGGTATACCGGCGAATGGTTTCAGTTTTTCCTGCCTCACACTGACCATTAACGCTGCCATCGCCCTGCTCATGCCTTTCAGTGATGCCACTGTGCGTCTTTGAGCGGCTCGACTCCCAAGAAGGCGCCCTAGACTAGAGACTCAACCATGGCCGGGGCCACTGAGTAGATGCAAATGCTTGGTGAAGCCAATTCGAGGGCTTGGTTGCGGGACTGTACATGCACACAAGCATTCACGACCCAGTAATCCGCCGACAGTGTGATTCTGATGGCCTGCTGGACCTACAACCAGCCAGTTTGCACGATAGCACCGCTGTCGCGCAGTGGTATGGCTCGCGCAACTGCCAAGGCTGTAAACAACACGTCCTTGAGGATGATGCCGTAAACATCTCCCAGAGTACTAATCAACAACAAGATTAATATCTGGACCGTTCTGTAGGAAAATGACCTCAAAAATAACGGATCATTCCTACTTAATTGGCAATTGCGCAATGCACCTGCTTTCCCTATAACTATGCAACACAAAAAAAACCACCAACACTTTACTAACACCACCTTCGTAAACCTTAACCATCAGAAACCCAAGCAAGTTACAGCACCACCGAAAAACATGGATATGTCACCTCAACTTACTAATTAAAGGACTACCATGAAAAAAATCGACAGAATAATAATTATAGGCTTTGGAAGTATCGCCCAAGCCTTGCTACCGTTACTTTCAGAGAATTACAACTCAGAAATAATTATCTTCGACAAAGAAATCGACACAACTCGAAAAAACATCGCAAGCGAGTATTCTGCAATATTAAACAAAAAGCTGATAACCCCAAATAACTTCCAAGGTATTTTGTCACCGCTATTAAGCGACAACAGCTTCCTCTTGAATCTGGCGGTATCTGTTTCCAGCTTAGCGCTGATAAGTCTAGCCCAGCGATTCAACACACTATACTTAGACACGTGCATAGAGCCATGGGAGTACGCAAATCAAAACAACAAAAACACCTTAAAAAGTAATCACTCGCTAAGGGAAAGCCTGAAGCAATATGCGCAAACCCAGACCAGCAAAACAACAGCAATTGTTGGGCACGGAGCAAATCCTGGCTTTATATCTATCTTGCTAAAAAAAGCAATGCTTGAAATGGCACTAAAAAATGGAATACATGAACAACCAACAACACAGCCTGAGTGGGCCAAGCTATCAGAACGCTTAGAATTACAGATCATACAAATATCAGAACGAGACACACAAACCTCGTCCAAAAAACGCGCACCAAATAGCTTTTTCTGTACGTGGTCTGTGGACGGACTGATTACAGAGTGCTTGCAACCGTCGGAGCTGGGCTGGGGATCTCACGAAGCAGAAACCCCATTGAACGCCAAGAACAACGGATACTCACTCGAACTGATTGAGCAAGGCCGAAATGTCATCGTAAAAAGCTGGTCTCCCAACTACTTAGAATTCAACGCATATCTACTAACACATAATGAATCGCTATCAATCGCCGAATATTTAACTTCAGACACCCCGCCAGCGCCCAAATATCGACCAACCGTATACTACGCGTATCATCCTTGCGACCAAGCAGTAGATTCAATGCATTTGCTTTGGAGTGGGAGTGAAAATCAGATCGAGTCAAAGGAAATAATGAAAGACGATATAGTTTCCGGCATCGACGAGCTCGGCATTTTTCTCATCAGCAAAAAATACAAATCACTTTGGCTCGGTTCAAATCTTTCAATAGGCAAGGCAAGAAAAATGGCAAAACACAACAGTGCGACGAGCCTACAAGTCACATCAAGCATCGTTGCCGGCATGAAGTGGGCCGAGAAAAATTCAGAATCCGGGGTTCTAGAATCCGAAAGTCTAGATTGGGAATACATCTACGACTTCGTAGAGCCGTACTGGCAGCCAATAATTATCCAAGAAACTGACTGGCGCCCAAACTGCAGCGACACTCTACAATTTCATAATTTTAGGGTGCACCAGAAAAATTGATAGAACAATGGAAGTTAAACACCATGAACACTACAAGAACGATAGAAACCAGAATCCCCCCCCGTTTGACCCCGGATGCTGCCGTTGTACTCGCAAATTTCCGATTCCCTGATACAAAATTAAGCAGTATCGAGCGCACTGAATGGAAGGAAATACTATTCGACTCAATAATTACTGAGTACGATGCGCGGCGACTTTATTGGCATTTAAAGACCAAATACCCGACTTACTTTCCGTCACTAGTAGGAGTACTAAACCCTTGGCTCAGGGACGAAATTGACCACGCCTATGGTTTTGCTCTGATCTATTCATCATTCACAGGCATCCCGCTTGATCAAGTTACTCTGGAGGCCGAAGTTAGAAACCCAGATTTCAGTGCAATCGACTCAATAACCGATGACACATTCAAACTTCTCATTATGCTGGCCTACGACGAAATTATTACCACACATGTTTACCACCGCAGCATAGAGAAGTACGATAAATTCGAATCTCCACAACTTTCGAACTGGATCAGAAAAACAAAAAAAGATGAAATCAATCACTTCTTCTCTTTTATCGAAAAGGCCAAAAAATCATTCCCCGAGAGGATTAATGAAACCGCTTCAATCCTGGAAGAAATCTTCGCTATAGACTTCGAGAAACCAAACTACTCTGGAACCTTTGTTCTAGACCACAACACGCCAGATTTCCCTATTCAAAAACAAGAAATCAGAGATTCCATAATCCCCACCATCATAAAAAAAATAAACTCATAAACCGGGCTACAGGAGAAAAAAATGAACCCATCTTTTCTAAAAAAAAGACACTGGAGCTCAAGAGAACTTTTCAATGAAATATCCAGTAGCGAATGGACAAACCCTGGAATCGACTTAAAGTACAAGGATTTTTTTATGTCAGACTTATTCTCCGAGTATGACGCCATCAATCTTTATCATAACTTACACCAACAGAGAGCAAGATTCTCGCCATACTTCGTCCAGTATCTCGATCTATGGTTTGCAGATGAAAAAAATCATTCCGACGGTTTTTTTGAGCTTATTCGTCTTTTATTTGGCTCAACCGAGGAAGAGTTGATAGACCAACTAAAAACAAGAACCGGAAATTTCGACCAACTACAAGAAATATTTACAAGCGAATTCAACCTACTACTTCTATTGGCTTACGACGAATACACGTCAGTCAAAACATATAAAAAAGACACATTCTACAATGAATTCGGCCACAAAAACTTCAACACATGGATTAAAAATCTGATTGCGGACGAGGCCATACACTTCGGGAATGCAATAAAAATACTAAAATACAAACATTCCTCAAAACTACATAAAGCCGAAGACATACTCCACAGCATTGCCAAGCTTGAAAACATGCCCTATCAGAACACATTTCTTTTTGATCACGACGGCCCTCACTTTTTGCTAAAATCAAGCGAACTCGGAGACCCTGTAGTAAATGACATTTTATCCATACTAGCTAAAGGTTAAAAATGAAAAATCACTACTACATGGCTGCCTCCTTAGTATTGATGATTTTCGGTGAGATACTAACGATTTACAGCGAAGTATACGCCTCCAAGCTTCCCGACCGTTCACTGGAAACCCCTTTAATATTTGTAAAACCTATCTTCCTTATCAGCCTTGCTGGTATAAGCCTAGTCTTTGCGTACTGGCTAGGATATCAAGCAACCGGAAATATCTGGGTAGTAACTGTTGCTTCCTTGACACTCCTTCTTATTCTTGAACCAATTGTGATATACGCAATGCTAAAGGAGTTACCCGAAAGAGGCGCTCTAATTGGTTTCATCTTAGGAGCAACTGGTTTGATCGCCACCGTCACACTTTAACCACCATCAGGAAAAGCCATGTCAAACAAAGAAAAAATAATGAGCTGTACTATTTGCGGCTATGAATATGATCCCGCTCTGGGCGATCCTGAGAATGGGATACCACCAGGCACGCCTTGGGACGATCTGCCCGAAGATTGGTTATGCCCAGATTGCCAGATGCCAAAAGAAGATTTTGAATAAGAACACCCATTGTGAAATTCGCTTCATTTATTAGCACGACACTACCCTTAAAACTTAATGAATAGCTGAAATCAATATCTTCAGACACTCGAAAGCAAACCTGCCAACACTCTTAAATAACAACCAACAATTGCATGGAGCGACTATCCGTACAAAAAACCTCGTAAATCATGCAACAAGTTTCTTTAGTCAAATCTCATGCACAGTGTTGCGTCACCCGATACCGACCTGATTACGCCCATTGTGTTTCGCCAGATACAGCCCCTTGTCCGCCGCCAGGATCAGTTCCCGGCAGTTGCTGCCCGCTGTCGGCGTGACAGTGGCCAGCCCGATGCTGATGGTCAGGCTCGAGCCTTCGGTGGGTGAATTGTGCGGGATCTTCAAGGCTTCCACGGTCATGCGCAGTTTTTCCGCCACCAGCCGCGCCCCGCCCTGGGACGTATTGGGCAGCACCAGGGCGAACTCTTCGCCGCCGTAACGCGCTGGCAGGTCCGACGGTCGGGCGCTGGCATCGCGGATCGCCGAGGCAACCTTGCGCAGGGCTTCATCGCCTTCCAGGTGGCCGAAACTGTCGTTGTAGGTCTTGAAGTAATCCACGTCGATCATCAGCAACGACAACTGGCTCTGCTCACGCAGCGAACGCCGCCATTCAAGTTCCATGTACTCGTCGAAATGCCGACGGTTCGACAGCCCTGTCAGGCCATCGGAGTTCATCAGGCGTTGCAGCACCAGGTTGGTGTCGAGCAACTGCTGCTGGCTGACCCGCAACGCACGGTAAGCCGCATCCCGTTGCAACAGGGTCATGTAGGAGCGCGAGTGATAGCGGATGCGCGCCACCAGTTCGATGTTGTCCGGCAGCTTGACCAGATAATCATTGGCGCCGGCGGCGAACGCTGCGCTCTTGATCAGCGGGTCCTCCTTGGTCGACAGGACGATGATCGGAATGTCCTTGGTCGCCGGATGATTGCGGTATTCACGCACCAGGCTCAGGCCGTCCAGGCCAGGCATGACCAGATCCTGCAGGATCACCGTAGGCTTGATGCGCACCGCATGGGCGATGGCCTGGTGCGGGTCGGCGCAGAAGTGGAAGTCGATGTTTTCTTCGTTCGACAAACCGCGCCTTACCGCCTCGCCGATCATCGCCTGATCGTCCACCAACAACACCATGGCGGCATTTTCGTCAGTCTTGAAGTCGTCGAGCTGTAATTCATTCATGTGCGTTCACCTGAATACTGCTTGGGCCAGGATTGCTGGTAAATGTAGTCATTTGGGAAAAATCTCCAGCAATCGCGGCGCGATCTTTTCCAGCGGGCGTATTTCCACGGCGGCATCGATGGCCGCGGCCGCCTTCGGCATGCCATACACCGCACTGCTGTTTTGGTCTTGTGCGATGGTCAGGTACCCCTGCTGGCGCATGAGTTTAAGCCCCTGCGCGCCATCACGCCCCATGCCGGTTAGCAAAACGCCGACCGCGTCACCGTTCCAGTAACGGGCCACACTCTCGAAAAACACGTCGATAGAGGGTCGGTAGATTTCATTGACCGGTTCGGCGGTGTAGGCCAGCGTGCCGTTTTTCAGCAAGCGGATATGGTGATTGGTGCCGGCCAGCAACACCGTGCCGCTTTGTGGCGCCTCGCCTTCCTGCGCCAGGCGGACGTTCAGTCCGCTGGCGCTGCCGAGCCATTCGGCCATGCCGGCGGCGAATACCTGGTCAACGTGCTGCACCAGCACGATGGCCGGGGAAAAATGCCTCGGCAGCCCCTTGAGCAGGACCTCCAGCGCCGCTGGCCCGCCGGCGGACGAACCAATGGCAATAAGGCTCTGACGCGAACCGGAATTGCGCAGCGGGCTCGGCGCCAATCGCTCGCGGTTACCTTTTTCGCCGATCAGCCAGCCGATGTTCATGATTTTACGCAGCAACGGCGCCGCCGCTTCCTGGGCGTTGCCGGCACCGATGGCCGGGGTGTCGACCACGTCGAGGGCGCCATGGCCCATGGCTTCGAACACCCGATGAACGTTCTGCTGGCGATCCACGGTGACAATGACAATGGCGCACGGCGTTTCAGCCATGATCCGGCGAGTGGCCTCCACCCCGTCCATCACCGGCATGATCAAGTCCATCAGGATCAGGTCCGGCGTCTGTTCGGCGCACATCCGCACGGCTTCCTTGCCGTCGCCGGCCACCCAGATCACCTGGTGCGCCGGCTCGAAGGCCAGGGCCCGGCGCAGGGCCTCCACGGCCATGGGCATGTCGTTGACGATTGCGATCTTCATGCCCGCGCTCCTCCTATGAGCTCAACCACTGCGTCAAGCAGGGCGTCATCATGAAAACTGGCTTTGGCCAGATAATAGTCGGCCCCGGCATCCAGTCCACGACGGCGATCCTCTTCACGATCCTTGTAGGACACCACCATCACCGGCAACGATTGCAGGCGATTGTCCCGACGCAACAACGACACCAGTTCGATACCGTCCATGCGCGGCATGTCGATATCGGTAATCAGCAGGTCGAAATTCTCCGAACGCAATGCGTTCCAGCCGTCCATGCCGTCCACCGCCACCGCGACGTCGTAGCCGCGATTGAGCAGCAATTTGCGTTGCAGTTCGCGCACGGTGAGCGAGTCGTCGACCACCAGAATCCGCTTGCGCGCGGCTTCTGCCGCCTGGTTGCCGTGACGGGCAATACGTTCCAGACGCCCGGTGTTGAGCAGTTTGTCCACCGACCGCAGCATGTCTTCGACGTCGACGATCAACACCACCGAGCCGTCGTCGAGCAAGGCCCCGGCGGAAATGTCCTGAACCTTGCCCAAGCGCTCATCCAGTGGCAACACCACCAACGTGCGCTCGCCGATGAAGCGCTCGACCGCTATGCCATATATGGTGTCGCGCTCGCGAATGACCACAACTTTCAGGGTCTGTTGACCGCCCTGGTTCGCGGGCCGTTGCAACAACTGGCTGGCGGCGACCAGGCCGACGTGCCGGCCTTCATGCCAGAAATGCTGGCGCCCCTCCACCTGAACAATGTCCGTTGGCTCCAGATCGCACATGCGTTCGATATGCGCCAGCGGGAAGGCATAGGCTTCGTCGCCGACCTCCACTACCAGGCTACGCACCACCGACAGGGTCAACGGTACTTCAAGGTGAAAGCGACTGCCCTCGCCCGCCGTCTGCTCCAGCACCACCGCACCGCGCAACTGGCGAACCATGTGCTGCACGGCGTCCAGGCCGACGCCACGGCCGGAGACTTCGGTGACAGTGTCGCGCAGGCTGAAACCCGGCAGGAACAGGAATGTCAGCAGCTCTTCTTCACTCAACTGCGCGGCGGTTTCGGCCGGGGATAACTGGCGTTCGATGATGCTGCGACGGACCTTTTCCAGATCGACGCCGTTGCCGTCATCACTGAGTTCCAGCACCAGCAATCCGGCCTGATGGGAAGCGCGCAGGCGGATCAGGCCTTCTTCCGGCTTGCCGGCCAACAGCCGTTGCTCGGGCGTTTCGATTCCGTGGTCCACGGCATTGCGCAACAAGTGCGTCAGTGGCGCCTCGAGTTTTTCCAGCACGTCGCGGTCGACCTGGGTTTTCTCGCCTTCGATCTCCAGCCGCACCTGCTTGCCAAGGCTGCGGCCCAAGTCTCGAACCATACGCACTTGACCGGTCAGCACATCCGCGAACGGCCGCATGCGACAGGCCAGCGCCGTGTCGTACAGCACTTGTGCACGCTGACTGGCCTGCCAGGCGAACTCATCCAGCTCGGCGTTTTTTTCCGCGAGTAATTGCTGGGATTCGGCCAGCAATCGACGAGCATCTTCGAGGGCTTCCCGGGCTTCGAGGCTCAGGGCGTGTTCCTTGAGATGGACATTGAGGTTTTCCAGCGCTCGCAGGCTGTTGCTCTGCATGCGTTTGAGGCGCTGCATGGTGGCCAGGTGCGGTTTGAGCCGCAGGGTTTCCACCAGGGATTTACTCGACAGATCGAGCAGGCTGTTGAGGCGCTCGGCGGTCACCCGCAGCACGCGCTCGCCGTTTTCGGTGGTGCGCTTGGTCTTTTTCGGCGCGGGAGACGCTTCAATCAGCGGTTCCGGGACTTCCACCCTGGCCACGGGTGCTTCGAGCTGAAGCTCGGCCATTACAGGATCAGCCGCTGCCTTGACCGGAACAACGACAGCGGCCGGATCGAGCAAGCGCGCCATCAACGCGACATAGGCGTCGATCTCCGCAGGCACCGGCGCATTGGCCGGGGTGGCGATGCGCATCAGCAGATCAGTGCCTTGCAGCAACGCATCGATATGTTCGGGGCGCAAGTACAGCCGCCCTTCCTGGGCGCTGACCAGGCAATCTTCCATGACGTGCGCAACGCTGACCCCGGCATCGACGCCGACAATGCGCGCAGCCCCCTTGAGCGAGTGCGCTGCGCGCATGCACGATTCCAGCTGATCGGCCAGGGTCGGATCACGTTCCAGCGCCAACAGACCTGCGCTCAGTACCTGGGTCTGGGCCTCGGCTTCCAGGCTGAACAGTTCCAGCAAAGATGAGTCGCGCATTTGCTCGGGGGTCATGTGAGGCTCCGGGTCACGGCGGACAACAGCTGTTCTTCATCCAGCCAACGCAAGCTGCGACCTTTGAATTGCAACACGCCTTGCGTGTACTTGGCATTGGCCTGGTTGCCGGATTTCGACGCGGCCTCGAGCAGGCGCTCGTCGATGGCGTGAATCCCGTCCACCTCGTCCACCGGCACCACCACTGGCCCACCGTGGGCGGCGATGATCAGCATGCGCGGCATGATCCGCGCGCCCGTCGCCACGCTGCTGACGCCGTCGAGTCCAAGCAACTCGACCAACGACAGGCACGCCACCAGTGCACCGCGTACGTTCGCCACGCCGAGCAAGGCCCGCGAGCGCTGGTGCGGCAAGGAGTGAATGGTTTGCATCGGCGCCACTTCCACCAGGCTGCGCGTCGCCAGCCCCAGCCATTCTTCGCCGAGACGGAACATCAACAGCGAGCGGGTTTTCACTTCGCTTTGCAGCGTACCGGGTGCGTGTTCACGGTCTTCCTGCTGCAAGGCGTAGCGATCCAGCAAGCGTGTCGCCGCCGCCGAATACACCGCGCAATTGCGACAGTGAATATGTTCGATCAGCAGCGGGCAGGATTTGTCGCCGTGGATCCCGATGCGGTTCCAGCAATCATCGATGGCCTGGGCATCTTCATGGGTGACGCTAAAAGTGTCGGAGGCGATCATCGTTTACGCTCACTGTCAGCGGCGCGCTCGCTGCGGGCGGCGCGTTCCTGCAATCGTCTGGCTCCCGCCGTGTCGCCCTGGGATTGCAGCAAGGCGGCCAGGTGCATCAATGCGTCGGGATGTTGCGGTTCAAGGTACAACGCCTTGCGATAATACCCTTGGGCTTCCAGAACACTGCCGGCGACATCGCTGAGCAAACCCAGCCAGTAAAACACCTGGGCCACCGGTTCGTGGCTGCGCAGGTAAGAGTCACACGCGGCACGCGCCTCGGCACTTTTACCTTCATTGGCCAGCGCGGCAATGTTCGCCAGCAGCTGGGCCGCGTCGGCGTTGCCCGGTTTCACCGCTTGCGCAGGGCGTGCAACGCTGGTGAATGGACGCTTGCCGAGCGCTGGCGGCGGCACATTGCGCAGCGGTTGCGGTACCGGCAAGGGCGTGGGGACGAAGGCTGGCAACGGTTCAGGTTCCGCCGCGCTCTGGCGGCTGAAGGCGAAGGATTGCGGGATGCCGATCGAACACATACCCAAACGCCCCAGCAGACTGCCTTCGGCCGGGCCGATGAACAGCACGCCGTCGACATGGGTCAGGCGCTTGAGCACCTCGAACACCTGTTTTTGCGTGGGCAGATCGAAATAGATCAGCAGGTTGCGGCAGAACACAAAATCATAGGCCGGCTCATTGACCAGCAAAGCCGGATCGAGCAGGTTGCCCACCTGCAGGCGTACTTGATCGAGCACGCGCGAGCTGAGCCGATAGCTTTCGTTTTCGGCGGTGAAATGCCGGTCGCGAAAGGCGATGTCCTGTCCGCGAAACGAGTTCTTGCCGTACAACGCGCGCCGGGCTTTCTCCACCGACAGCGGGCTGACATCCATGCCTTCGACCTTGAACTGGTGCGGCTTGAACCCGGCATCCAGCAGTGCCATGGCAATCGAGTACGGCTCCTCGCCCGTGGAGCACGGCAGGCTGAGAATCCGCAGGGCGCGCATGTTGTTGATCTCGGCCAAGCGTCTGCTCGCCAGTTTCGCCAGGGTGGCGAAAGATTCCGGGTAACGGAAAAACCAGGTTTCAGGGACGATCACCGCTTCGATCAACGCCTGTTGCTCGTCCCTCGAACCCTGCAGTGTGCGCCAGTATTCGTCGGCCGACAGCGCCTGCGACGCCACGCTGCGTTGACGCACCGCACGCTCAATGATCGCCGGGCCGACCGACGTGACGTCGAGGCCGATGCGCTCCTTGAGGAAATCGAAAAAACGCTGGTCGCTGCTCATGGCCGGTCCTCAAGCAGCGTCAGGTCCAGGGGCGGCGTGGGAAACAGCAGCGCCCGCACCGGCTCATCCAGTAGATCGGCGACCCGCACCCATTGCAGCAGGCCTTGCGCATCTTCGCGCACCGGCCCCAGGTACGGCGCCTGGGGATTGTCCAGGCCATAGGGCTGAAAGTCCGCCGGGTTGCAGCGCAAGGTGTCGGTGGCCTGTTCCAGAATCAATCCGAGTATTTGCGCCTGTGCGCTTTTATCCGCTCGGTAATGCACCAGCACCAGCCGCGTACTGGTGCGCACCTGCGCAGCAGTGCCGAAGGTCAGCGCGCTGAGGTCGATCACCGGCACCACCGCACCGCGATAGGCAAACACCCCGGCGACCCAGTGCGGCGCGTGGGCAATGGGTTTCAATGGCAGGCGCGGCAGCACTTCCACCACTTCCATGGCCTGCAAGGCATAGCGCTCGCTGCCGATGCGAAACACCAGGAACAACGCGTGCGACGCCTGCTTCACGGCAGTGCGTTTGGCCGTGAGTTCGCTCATCAGACTTTGAATCGCGAGACGCCGCTGCGCAGCCCGACGGCCACCTGGCTCAGTTCGTCGATGGCGAAACTGGCCTGGCGCAGGGATTCGACGGTCTGGCTGCTGGCATCGCCCAATTGCACCAGCGCATGATTGATCTGTTCGGCCCCGGTGGCCTGGGCCTGCATGCCCTCGTTGACCATCAACACCCGCGGCGCGAGCGCCTGCACCTGATGGATGATCTGCGACAGTTGCTCGCCGACCTGCTGTACCTCAGACATGCCGCGGCGCACTTCTTCGGAGAACTTGTCCATGCCCATCACACCGGCCGACACCGCCGATTGAATCTCGCGCACCATTTGTTCGATGTCGTAGGTGGCGACAGCGGTCTGGTCGGCCAGGCGGCGCACTTCAGTGGCGACCACGGCGAACCCGCGACCGTACTCACCGGCCTTCTCGGCCTCGATGGCGGCGTTGAGCGACAACAGGTTGGTCTGGTCGGCAACCTTGACGATGGTGACCACCACCTGATTGATGTTGCCGGCCTTCTCATTGAGGATCGCCAGTTTGGCGTTGACCAGGTCTGCCGCGCCCATCACCGAATGCATGGTTTCTTCCATGCGCGCCAGTCCTTGCTGACCGGAACCGGCGGCGACCGATGCCTGATCGGCAGCGGTGGACACTTCGGTCATGGTGCGCACCAGATCACGGGAAGTCGCCGCAATTTCACGAGACGTCGCGCCGATTTCAGTGGTGGTAGCCGCCGTTTCAGTGGCGGTGGCCTGTTGCTGCTTGGAGGTGGCGGCGATTTCGGTGACCGATGTGGTGACCTGCACCGACGAGCGCTGGGCCTGGGATACCAGCGAGGTGAGCTCGGCCATCATGTCGTTGAAGCCGGTTTCCACTGCGCCGAATTCATCCTTGCGCTCCAGATTCAATCGATTGCTGAGGTCGCCGGTGCGCATGATTTCGAGGATCTGCACGATGCGGTTCATCGGCGCCATGATGGCGCGCATCAGCAACAGGCCACAGAGGGCGGCGGCCAGCACCGCGATCACCAGGGAAATGCCCATGATGACTTTGGCGGTGAGCACTGCGTCATCAATGGCTGCGATGTCGGCGTCCGCCACGGCCTTGTTATGCCGCAGAATGTCACTGACCTTCATGCGACCCGCTGTCCAGGTCGGGGTCAGTTCAGCCTTGAACATGCTGATGGCCTCGGCGTTCTGGTTGCGCTTATGCAACTCGATCACGGCGGCCAGAATCCGGTGGTATTCCTCATGGATTTTTTCGAAGGCTGCGTACTCGAGCTTGTCTTCTTCGTCGGTAATCGTTTTGCGGTAGAGCTCCATCTGCTCTGTCAAACGCGTAGCGTAACCCTTGAAGCTGGCCGCCTCCTCTGCCGAGAAGCCCTGCCCTTGTTCGAGGCCAAGCATGGCCTGAACGTGTACATAGCTGTCGGACCACGCGCCACGAATCATGGAGCTGTAATAAAGCCCCGGCAAAGCGTCCTCACGCACGCTGGCCTCGTTGCTTTCGATCTTCAGCAGCCGGGAGTACGAGACGACCACCATCAGCAACATGATGGCGATGATTACCGCAAAGCTCGCCAAAATGCGTTGGCGCAACGTCCAGTTCTTCACAGTCAGTCCTCGGGGGTATTTCGAAATGCGGGGAGTATAGCCGAGGGCGCTGTTTCATTTATAAGACGGTTGCACGCCACTTCGCATCCCGCGCAAAAAACGGGGACGGGCTCTGGGTAGGGACTGTCCGTTAATTGCGGGGATGGGTGTTAGGGGTGATTCGGTAGAAAGGGACCGTGGAATGGTCATTGAGCGGTTGCCTTGCCCCGGATGCGTTCCCACGCGAGCGTGGGAACGATCAAAGATCAGAGCGGCGATCTTTTCCGGGCCTACATCGAGGCCTGACGAACCTGCTTCTCCAGCTCGACCTTCAGGCCCGGCTCAAGCTTGAGCTGACGCGCCAGTTCATCGAGGTAGGACTTCTCCATGAAGCTCTCCTCGTCCACCAGCATCACACTGGCGATGTACATCTCGGCGGCCATTTCCGGGGTGCTGGCGGCGCGGGCGACGTCGCTCGGGTCCAGCGGTTTGTTGAGTTCGGCGTGCAGCCAGTGTTGCAGTTCCTGATCGTTGTCGAGTTTGGTGAACTCGCCTTCGATCAGCTCGCGCTCACGGGCGTCGATGTGCCCATCAGCCTTGGCCGCCGCTACCAGCGCCTTGAGAATCGCCTGACTGTGCTGTTCGACTTGCGCCGGCGGCAAGCGATCCAGGGTCTGCGGCTCGGTCTTCGGTGCCGAGCCTTGCTGGGCCTGCCAATTGCCATAGGCCTTGTAGGCAATCACGCCCAATGCCGCGAGACCGCCATACACCGCCACCTTGCCGCCGACCTTGCGCGCCTTTTTGTTGCCCAGCAACAGGCCCATGGCCCCGGCGGCCAAGGCACCACCGCCGGCACCGGAAAGCAGGCTGCCGAGGCCGCCCGAGCCACCGCTACCGCCGAGCAACCCGCCCAGAGCACCACCGGACGACTGTTTCTGCGACCCGCCCGCCTTGTTCTGCAACATGTCCTGGCCGGACTTGAGGAGTTGGTCGAGCAATCCACGGGTGTTCATTTTTTGCCTCCACTAAAAGGTTTAACCGAACCTTGAGGCCACCAGCCTAGATCGAAAGTGCCCGCGGCCTGGCGGCGAGAGTGCTTCCAGATGTTGCTCGAAGTCATCCTGTCTTTCGTAAAAATGGATATACACTCGAACCCATCTAAAAAAACCGCCCACCGGGTATGCCTTCATGATGACCTTGCGTCAGATCCGTCATTTCATCGCCGTGGCCGAGACGGGCTCGATCTCCGCCGCCGCGCAAACCGCGTTCATTTCCCAATCGACGCTGACGCTGGCGATTCAGCAACTGGAAGAAGAGATCGGCGTCAGCCTGTTCAATCGCCACGCCAAGGGCATGACCCTGACCCACCAGGGACATCAGTTCCTGCGGCAGGCGCACTTGATTCTGGCCACCGTGGACAACGCCAAACGCAGCCTGCAACAAAGTACGGATCAGGTCGCCGGACAGCTGATCATCGGCGTGACCAGTCTGGTGGCCGGTTATTACCTGGCGGATTTGCTGACAAGATTCCAGCGCGCTTACCCCAACGTCGAGATTCGCGTGATGGAGGATGAGCGCCCGTATATCGAGCATTTGCTGGTCAGCGGCGAGATCGATGTCGGCGTGCTGATCCTCTCCAACCTCGAAGACCGCCACGCCTTGCAGACTGAGGTGCTGACCCACTCGCCCCACCGGCTGTGGCTGCCGGCCCAGCATCCGCTGCTGGAACACGACAGCATCAACCTCGCCGACGTGACCCGCGAGCCGCTGATTCAGCTGAATGTCGATGAAATGGACCGCAACGCCCAACGCATGTGGACGGCAGCCTCGTTGCAACCGCGCATCACGTTGCGTACCGCCTCGACCGAAGCGGTGCGAAGCCTGGTGGCCGCAGGCTTGGGTGTGTCGATCCAGCCGGACATGACCTATCGCCCGTGGTCGCTGGAAGGCGACATCATTGAAGCGCGGCCCATTGCCGACCTGAGCCAGACCCTCGATGTCGGCCTCGCATGGCGTCGCGGCACGGCGCGCCCGGCGCTGGTCGACCCGTTTCTCACCGTCGCGCGGGAGCAACCCCACGGCGGACGCAAGCCATCTATTTAATCGAACGCCACCTTCAGTATTTAGTATTTGTCGACCTCGGGGCTGCGCACTAGTCTTGCTGCATCTATATAAGACGGCCGGCCCCAGTCACAGGGAGCAGCATGGCCACACAAGAAAAGAGAACCCGAAAAATGGCTGGCGCGCAGACCCCGTTGTTCACCGCATTGTTGATCGATGGTGAATTAGTCGCCGGGCAAGGCTGTGCCGAACCCATCATCAATCCGGCCACCGGCGAAATCCTCACGCAGATCGCCGAAGCCAGCACCGAACAAGTCGAAGCCGCCATCCTCGCCGCCCACCGTGCCTTCGCCGATTGGTCGCGGACCACGCCACAACAGCGCTCTACCCTGCTGTTGGACATCGCCAACGCCATCGAAAAAAACGCCGAGTCCCTCGCCCGTCTCGAAGCACTGAACTGCGGCAAGCCGCTGCACCTGGCCCGTCAGGACGACTTGAGCGCCACGGTCGACGTGTTCCGTTTTTTCGCCGGGGCCGTGCGTTGCCAGACCGGACAGCTCAGTGGCGAGTACCTGCCGGGCTACACCAGCATGGTGCGGCGCGATCCAATCGGTGTCGTAGCGTCTATCGCGCCGTGGAATTACCCGATCATGATGGCCGCGTGGAAAATCGCCCCGGCCCTGGCCGCGGGCAATACGCTGGTGTTCAAGCCATCGGAACACACGCCACTGTCGATCCTGGCCCTGGCGCCAGCGCTGGCCGACATCCTGCCACGCGGCGTGATCAATATTGTTTGCGGTGGCGGTGAAGGTGTTGGCAGCCATTTGGTCAGCCATCCCAAAATCCGCATGGTGTCGCTGACCGGCGATATCGTCACCGGGCAGAAAATTCTTCAAGCCGCGGCCAAAACCCTCAAGCGCACTCACCTCGAACTCGGCGGCAAGGCCCCGGTGATCGTCTGCAACGATGCGGATATTCAGGCGGTGGTCGAAGGTGTGCGCACCTACGGTTATTACAACGCCGGCCAGGATTGCACCGCCGCGTGCCGGGTTTATGCACAGGCCGGGATTCACGACCGTTTGGTGGCCGAGCTCGGGGCCGCCGTCAGCAGCCTGCGCTTCGCCGGCAAACGTGACGCCGACAATGAAATCGGCCCGCTGATCAGCACCCGCCAGCGTGACCGCGTGGCCAGTTTTGTCGAACGCGCCCTCGGCCAGCCGCACATTGAACGAGTGACCGGTGCCGCCGTACATTCCGGGGCCGGATTCTTTTACCAGCCGACGTTGCTGGCCGGTTGCAAACAGAGCGATGAAATCGTCCAGCGCGAAGTGTTCGGCCCGGTGGTCACCGTGACCCGCTTCGATGAACTCGAACAAGCGGTGGATTGGGCCAACGACTCGGAATACGGCCTGGCGTCTTCGGTGTGGACGCAAAATCTCGACAAGGCGATGCAGGTCGCCGCGCGTTTGCAGTACGGCTGCACCTGGATCAACAGCCATTTCATGCTGGTCAGCGAAATGCCCCATGGCGGCCTCAAGCGCTCGGGTTACGGCAAAGACCTGTCCAGCGATTCGCTCCAGGACTACAGCGTGGTGCGGCACATCATGGCGCGCCACGGACAGCATTTATAAAAGAGCACTACGCTAACAATTAGCCGTAAAGGCATTGATGTAGAAACGCTGGAACAAAGCGGTCCCCTCGTAGGAGCTGGCTTGCCAGCGATGGCGTCCATCAGGACACCGCAAGGTTTGAGGGATTCATCGCCGGCAAGCCGGCTCCTGCAGGACCTTGTTTCGACGTTGAAAACCACGTTCAAAACTGCCCCGACCATAATTTAAAAAAGAGGGAAATCCCATGTTCGTGCACAAGACCGCACTGCTCAGTGCAATCACCACAGCGCTGCTGGCCAGTGCCAGTGTCCAGGCCGCCGAGCCGCTGAAAGCTGTCGGGGCAGGCGAAGGCCAATTGGATATTGTGGCGTGGCCCGGCTACATCGAACGTGGCGAAAGCGACAAGGCCTACGACTGGGTCACCGGTTTCGAGAAGGAAACCGGCTGCAAGGTCAATGTGAAAACGGCGGCCACTTCCGATGAAATGGTCAGCTTGATGGCCAAGGGTGGTTACGACCTAGTGACCGCGTCGGGTGACGCCTCGCTGCGGCTGATCGGCGGCAAGCGTGTGCAGCCGATCAACACCGCGCTGATCCCAAACTGGAAAAACCTCGACCCGCGCCTCAAGGATGCGCCGTGGTACGTGGTCAACAACCAGACCTATGGCACCCCGTATCAGTGGGGGCCGAACGTGCTGATGTACAACACCAACGTGTTCAAGACCGCGCCTACCTCCTGGGGCGTACTGTTCGATGCGCAAAACCTGCCGGACGGCAAGCCGAACAAAGGCCGCGTGCAAGCCTATGACGGCCCGATCTACATCGCCGACGCGGCGTTGTACCTCAAATCTGCCAAGCCGGAGCTGGGCATCCAGAACCCCTACGAACTGACCGAAGCGCAATACAAGGCCGTGCTCGACCTGTTGCGCGCCCAGCAGCCGTTGATCCATCGCTACTGGCACGACACCACCGTGCAAATGAGTGACTTCAAAAACGAAGGCGTGGTCGCGTCCGGCGCCTGGCCGTATCAGGTCAACGGCCTGGTCAACGAGAAACAGCCGATCGCCTCGACCATCCCGAAAGAAGGCGCCACCGGTTGGGCCGACACCACCATGCTGCACGCCGAAGCCAAGCACCCGAACTGCGCCTATAAGTGGATGGACTGGTCGCTGCAACCGAAAGTCCAGGGCGACGTAGCCGCGTGGTTCGGTTCGCTGCCAGCAGTGCCGGCGGCGTGCCAGGGCAGTGAATTGCTCGGTGCTGAAGGCTGCAAGACCAACGGTTTCGACCAGTTCGACAAGATCGCCTTCTGGAAAACCCCGCAGGCTGAAGGCGGCAAGTTCGTGCCATACAGCCGCTGGACCCAGGACTACATCGCGATCATGGGCGGCCGCTAACACACCGCTCACCTGTGGCGAGGGAGCTTGCTCCCGCTGGGTGGCGAAGCCACCCCAAAACCAGTCAATGCGGTCTGCCAGGTAAACCGCATCAGCCCTTTTTGGGAGAGCTTCGCTCTCCAGCGGGAGCAAGCTCCCTCGCCACAACTGCACTTTGATTCAGATTTTTCAGAAGTCCAGGCAGGGCCGCTGCGACGGCCCTCGCCTTTTTTGGAGCACCGCACCATGACGCTTGCAGTCCAGTTCACCAACGTTTCCCGTTTATTCGGCGAAGTGAAAGCCGTTGACCGGGTTTCCATCGACATCCAGGACGGCGAGTTTTTTTCCATGCTGGGGCCTTCCGGCTCGGGCAAAACCACCTGTTTGCGCCTGATCGCCGGTTTTGAACAACCGAGCGCAGGTTCGATCCGCATTCATGGCGAAGAGGCCGCTGGCCTGCCGCCCTATCAGCGTGACGTGAACACCGTGTTCCAGGATTACGCGCTGTTCCCGCACATGAACGTTCGCGACAACGTCGCCTACGGCCTGAAAGTCAAAGGTGTCGGCAAGGCCGAACGCCTCAAGCGCGCCGCCGAAGCCCTCGAGATGGTCGCTCTTGGCGGCTATGGCGAGCGTAAACCGGTGCAACTCTCCGGCGGTCAGCGTCAGCGTGTGGCGCTTGCCCGGGCACTGGTCAATCGTCCGCGAGTGCTGCTGCTCGACGAGCCGCTTGGCGCGCTGGATTTGAAACTGCGCGAGCAAATGCAAGGCGAGCTGAAAAAGCTGCAACGCCAGCTCGGCATCACTTTCATTTTTGTCACCCACGACCAGACCGAAGCGCTGTCGATGTCCGACCGGGTGGCGGTGTTCAACAAGGGCCGCATCGAACAGGTCGACTCGCCGCGCAACCTCTATATGAAACCGGCGACCACCTTCGTCGCGGAATTCGTCGGCACCTCCAACGTGATCCGCGGCGATCTGGCCAGGCAATTGAGCGGCCACCCTCAGCCGTTTTCGATTCGCCCGGAACACGTGCGTTTCGCCGAGGGGCCGCTGGCCAGCCATGAGATCGAAGTCAGTGGTCTGCTGCACGACATCCAGTACCAGGGCAGCGCCACTCGCTATGAGCTGAAGCTGGAAAACGGCCAGACACTGAACATCAGCCAGGCCAACAATCAGTGGATCGACAGCAGCGCGCAACACCAGACCGGGCAACGCCTCAGCGCACGCTGGGCGCGGGAAGCCATGGTGCAGTTGCACGACACCGTTGTCGGCGGGGTGTGAGATGAGCACCTTGGCCATTTCTCAAACCTCGGCGGGCGGTTCGCCGTTGCGCAGGTTTTCCAACCTGTTGTACCGCCGGCCGAACCTGTACCTGTCAATGCTGCTGGTGCCGCCATTGCTGTGGTTCGGCGCGATCTATCTGGGTTCACTGCTGACCTTGTTGTGGCAAGGTTTCTACACCTTCGACGACTTCACCATGGCGGTCACCCCCGACTTGACCCTGGCCAACTTCGCCGCGCTGTTCCAGCCTTCGAACTTCGACATCATCCTGCGCACCCTGAGCATGGCGATCGTCGTGTCGATCGCCAGCGCCATCGTCGCGTTCCCGATTGCCTACTACATGGCGCGCTACACCACCGGTAAGACCAAGGCGTTTTTCTACATCGCGGTGATGATGCCGATGTGGGCCAGTTACATCGTCAAGGCCTACGCCTGGACGTTGCTGTTGGCCAAGGGCGGCGTGGCGCAGTGGTTCCTGCAGCATTTGGGGCTGGAGCCGGTGTTGCTGTGGGTGCTGGGCATTCCGGGCGTGGGCGGCAGCACCTTGTCGACCTCGCACCTGGGGCGTTTCATGGTGTTCGTCTACATCTGGCTGCCGTTCATGATCCTGCCGATCCAGGCTTCGCTGGAACGCCTGCCGCCATCGCTGCTGCAAGCGTCTGCCGACCTCGGTGCCAAGCCGCGCCAGACGTTCATGCAAGTGATTCTGCCGCTGTCGATTCCGGGCATTGCCGCCGGGTCGATCTTCACCTTCTCGCTGACCCTGGGCGACTTCATCGTGCCGCAACTGGTCGGCCCGCCGGGCTACTTCGTTGGCAGCATGGTTTATGCCCAACAAGGTGCGATCGGCAACATGCCGATGGCAGCCGCGTTCACCCTGGTGCCGATCGTCTTGATCGCCATCTACCTGTCCATCGTCAAACGCCTGGGGGCCTTCGATGCACTCTGAGAAAGCGTCTTCAGGCCTGAAAATCGCGGCCTGGGGCGGATTGGTGTTTCTGCACTTCCCGATCCTGATCATCTTCCTGTACGCCTTCAACACCGAAGATGCGGCGTTCAGCTTTCCACCCAAGGGCTTCACCCTGAAGTGGATCGGTGTAGCGTTCTCGCGACCCGACGTACTGGAAGCGATCAAGCTGTCGTTGCAGATCGCTGCGATCGCCACATTGATTGCCATGGTGCTCGGCACGCTGGCATCGGCGGCGCTTTATCGCCGGGATTTCTTCGGCAAGCAGGGCATCTCGCTGATGCTGATCCTGCCGATCGCCCTGCCGGGGATCATTACCGGGATCGCGCTGCTGGCGACCTTCAAGACACTGGGCATCGAGCCGGGGATGTTCACCATCATCGTCGGCCACGCGACCTTCTGTGTGGTGATCGTCTACAACAACGTCATCGCCCGTTTGCGCCGTACCTCGCACAGTCTGATCGAAGCCTCGATGGACCTCGGCGCCGACGGCTGGCAGACCTTCCGCTATATCGTCCTGCCGAACCTCGGCTCGGCGTTGCTGGCCGGCGGCATGCTCGCGTTCGCGCTGTCGTTCGATGAAATCATCGTCACCACCTTCACCGCCGGCCATGAACGCACCTTGCCGCTGTGGCTGCTCAACCAGCTCAGCCGCCCACGGGACGTACCGGTGACCAACGTCGTCGCCATGCTGGTGATGATCGTGACCATGCTGCCGATTCTGGGCGCCTATTACCTGACCCGGGGCGGTGAAAGCGTGGCGGGGAGTGGCGGAAAATAACCGAATAACCACTGTCGGAACCGAATCCTGTAGGAGCCGGCTTGCTCGCGATTGCGGTAGATCAGCCAACATCTTTGTTGAGCCTGATGGCCCCATCGCTGGCAAGCCAGCTCCTGCAAGGGACCGGTTTCCACAGAGAACAACAATAGTTTCGAAGAGGACAATGCCATGCAAACCAAGCTCCTGATCAACGGCCAACTGCTCGACGGCGAAGGCCCCGCCCAACCCGTGTTCAACCCGGCGCTGGGCCGTGTGCTGGTGGAAATCAACGAAGCCAGCGAAGCCCAGGTCGATGCTGCGGTGCGCGCTGCCGATGCCGCGTTCGACGGCTGGTCGCAGACTCCACCGAAAGATCGCTCGCTGTTGCTGCTCAAACTCGCCGACGCCATCGAAGCCCACGGCGAAGAACTGGCCAAGCTGGAGTCGGACAACTGCGGCAAGCCCTACAGCGCCGCGCTGAACGACGAGATCCCGGCGATTGCCGACGTGTTCCGTTTCTTCGCCGGTGCCAGCCGTTGCATGAGCGGCTCGGCCGGCGGCGAATACCTGCCCGGCCACACGTCGATGATCCGCCGCGACCCGGTGGGCGTGATCGCTTCCATCGCACCGTGGAATTACCCGCTGATGATGGTCGCCTGGAAAATCGCCCCGGCCCTCGCCGCTGGCAACACCGTGGTGCTCAAGCCGTCGGAACAAACCCCGCTGACCGCCTTGCGCCTGGCGCAATTGGCGTCGGAAATCTTCCCGGCCGGCGTGCTCAACCTGGTGTTCGGTCGTGGCCCTACGGTCGGCAGCCCATTGGTCACTCACCCGAAAGTGCGCATGGTGTCGCTGACCGGCTCGATCGCCACCGGTTCGAACATCATTTCCAGCACCGCCGACACCGTCAAACGCATGCACATGGAACTGGGCGGCAAGGCCCCGGTGATCATCTTCGACGACGCCGACATCGACGCCGCCGTCGAAGGCATCCGCACCTTCGGCTTCTACAACGCCGGCCAGGACTGCACCGCCGCCTGCCGCATCTATGCCCAGGAAGGCATTTACGACAAGTTCGTCGAGAAGCTCGGCGCGGCGGTCAGCAGCATCAAGTACGGTTTGCAGGATGATCCGGCCACCGAGCTTGGCCCGTTGATCACCGCACAACACCGCGACCGCGTGATCGGGTTCGTCGAGCGCGCCGTGGCGCAGTCGCACATTCGCTTGATCACCGGCGGCAAGGCGGTGGAGGGCAATGGTTTCTTCTTTGAGCCAACGGTGTTGGCCGACGCGCAACAGGATGACGAAATCGTCCGTCGCGAGGTGTTCGGGCCAGTGGTGTCGGTGACCAAATTTACTGATGAAGCGCAGGTATTGGGCTGGGCCAACGATTCGGACTACGGCCTCGCCTCGTCCGTATGGACCGCCGACGTCGGCCGCGCGCATCGCCTTTCGGCGCGCTTGCAGTACGGCTGCACCTGGGTCAACACGCACTTCATGCTGGTCAGCGAAATGCCCCACGGCGGTCAGAAACTGTCCGGTTATGGGAAGGACATGTCGATGTACGGGCTGGAGGACTACACCGTGGTGCGGCATGTGATGTTCAAACATTAAAAGCATCGCCAGCAAGCCGGCTCCTACAGTCTGGAATGTTTTTCCTGTGGGAGCCAGCCTGCTGGGGATGCTTGGAAAGCAGACTTGGCGCCGCGAGCGCCTGACCGATAGGCTTCACTCCGTGGTGGCGACTTTCCAAGCCAAAACGGTAAACACGCCATGCCAATGCATCCTCAAAGCTCATCTCTTCCCTATTTCGATCCTACCGTGGCGCAGACGCCGCCATGAAGATCATCTCGACGATTTTGCAGTCCTTCAAACAACTTGAAGTGTTTCCTGGCTCAGGCAGACCTTCCGTCATGCCGGATGTACGAGAGCTGGTTCTTGATCGTTATCCGTTCATTGCTCCTTACCGATTTTCTCAAGGAACAATACAAGTTTTACGAGTGCTCCATCAGCCAATGGAGCGCTCGCAAGACTGGTAGAAAGCACTCAGCCGCGACGACCTTGCCGCGACTGAATACCCGCCTTCTTCAAAACCGCGAAACACTCCTCATCGCATCCACCAGATACCTCATCGCAATCCGGTCGCTCTCCGACAGTTCCCGATAGCGCTCCACCAGCTTCATCTCTTCGGAATTCAATCGACGTCTTCGCCGCCCGCTGGCCAGGCACGGAAAGATTCCCAGTATTTCGGTGATGCCTTGTACTTTCGACATGGACGATGTCCTTCTCTACGTCAAAGAAACCTTCAAAAACCGCATCGCCCTCACCCTTTTTTCAGCAGCGCCACGTGCCAACTGAACCGCACCGGCCCGAAGGGCATAAACCGGTCATGTGCACAGAATAGAAATAATCCGGGCGCTGAAAAGCGGTTTTTAGAGTAATTAGTCGAAAAAAGCAGAAATGCCCTGTAAATCAGAAAGCACTGTCGGAATTGTTTCCCGACATGTCTTGTTTCATTGCCGAACTAGCGCGGTGCCATCAATCAATTTTGCTCTGCTATCGAACGGTTTAAGCTAGCGGGCATCTGTTTAAAAGTCCGTTGCGTTTGGCCGAAGGCATGTCCGAACCGATATTTCTGATCCAGCACGTGCCAGGAACGGCGCGGGATTGTTCACGACAGGTTGTATTTATGCACCGCAGGAACTTGCTCAAAGCCTCCATGGCCATCGCGGCCTATACCGGTTTGTCCGCCACCGGCCTGCTGGCCGCCCGTGCCTGGGCTGCACCTGAGACCGCCGACGGTGAGGCCAGGGCCTTCGATTTCGAGGCGCTGAAAATGCAGGCCAGGCAGTTGGCCAACAAGCCCTATCAGGACACCAAACAGGTGCTGCCGCCGACCCTGGCAACCATGACTCCGCAAAACTTCAATGCGATCCGCTACGACGGTGAGCATTCGTTGTGGAAAGACAACAAGGGTCAGCTCGACGTGCAGTTCTTCCACGTCGGCATGGGTTTCAAGCAGCCGGTGCGCATGTACAGCGTCGATCCGAAAACCCGCATGGCGCGTGAAGTGCATTTCCGCCCGTCGCTGTTCAACTACGAAAACACCACGGTCGACACCAAGCAACTGACTGGCGACCTGGGCTTCTCCGGCTTCAAGCTGTTCAAGGCGCCGGAGCTGGACAAGCACGACGTGGTGTCCTTCCTCGGCGCCAGTTACTTCCGTGCGGTGGACGCCACCGGTCAGTACGGCTTGTCGGCCCGTGGTCTGGCGATCGACACCTACGCCAAGAAGCGTGAAGAATTCCCCGACTTCACCAAGTTCTGGTTCGAGACGCCGAACAAGAACAGCACCCGCTTCGTGGTCTACGCCCTGCTCGACTCGCCGAGCGCCACCGGCGCCTACCGTTTCGACATCGACTGCCAGGCCGAGCGCGTGGTGATGGAAGTCGACGCCCACGTGAATGCACGTACCGCCATCGATCAACTGGGCATCGCGCCGATGACCAGCATGTTCAGCTGCGGCACCCACGAACGCCGGATGTGCGACACCATCCACCCGCAAATCCACGACTCCGATCGCCTGGCGATGTGGCGCGGCAACGGCGAGTGGATCTGCCGCCCGTTGAACAACCCGGCCACCCTGCAATTCAACGCCTTCGCCGACACCGACCCTAAAGGCTTCGGCCTGGTGCAGACCGACCACGAATTCGCCAGCTATCAGGACACCGTCGACTGGTACAGCCGCCGCCCGAGCCTGTGGGTCGAACCGACCACGTCGTGGGGCGAAGGCTCGATCGATCTGCTGGAAATCCCCACCACCGGCGAAACCATGGACAACATCGTCGCCTTCTGGACCCCGAAGAAACCGGTGGCTGCAGGCGACTCGCTGAACTACGGCTACAAGCTCTACTGGAGCGCGTTGCCACCCGTGGGCACGCCGTTGGCGCGGGTCCACGCGACACGTTCGGGCATGGGCGGCTTCACCGAAGGCTGGGCGCCGGGCGAGCATTATCCACCCGTCTGGGCACGGCGTTTTGCCGTGGACTTCAATGGTGGCGGCCTGGACCGTTTGCCTGAAGGCACGGGTATCGAGCCCGTGGTCACGTGTTCAAACGGCGAGGTCAAGGATTTCAGCGTGCTCAAGCTCGATGACATCAAGGGCTACCGCATCCTGTTCGACTGGTACCCGACCAATGACAGCGTCGCCCCCGTCGAACTGCGCCTGTTCATCCGTACCAACGACCGCACGCTGAGTGAAACCTGGTTGTACCAGTACTTCCCGCCCGCGCCGGACAAGCGCAAATACCCGTGATCCGCAGGTAGCACCCTGCCACCATTCGGTTTTCCGAACGCGACCTGCGGGTCGGTTCGGATAACCGGATTTTCCAGCCTCAATATTCACGCAACAAAAATTTAATTCCCTTATAAATCAGTGAATTAGCTAATCCGCACTGGTCTGGCACGAGTCATGCTCTACACTTCTTCGACGGATGTCCTTTGCGCGCACTCTCAGTAGCGCTCTGGCATTTGCAGCACAAAAAGGGCCGATCAACTGGCTCCATAAAAAAAACAATGTCGAGGAAAATTTGATGCGCATCGTTCCCCATATCCTGGGCGCAGCCATTGCTGCCGCTCTGATCAGCACGCCAGTTTTCGCCGCCGAACTCACCGGCACCCTGAAGAAGATCAAAGAGTCCGGTGTCATCACCCTCGGGCATCGTGACGCTTCCATTCCTTTCTCCTATATCGCAGACGCTTCCGGCAAACCGGTCGGCTACTCCCACGACATCCAGCTGAAAGTCGTCGAAGCGCTGAAAAAAGACCTGGACCTGCCGAACCTGCAGGTCAAATACAACCTGGTCACCTCGCAGACGCGTATCCCGCTGGTGCAGAACGGCACCGTGGACCTCGAGTGCGGTTCCACCACCAACAACGTCGAGCGTCAGCAGCAAGTTGACTTCTCCGTCGGCATCTTCGAAATCGGTACTCGCCTGCTGTCCAAGGCAGACTCCAAGTACAAGGACTTCCCTGATCTGGCCGGCAAGAACGTCGTGACCACCGCTGGCACCACGTCCGAGCGCATCATCAAGGCGATGAACGCCGACAAGCAAATGGGCATGAACGTCATCTCCGCCAAAGACCATGGCGAGTCCTTCCAGATGCTGGAAACCGGCCGTGCCGTGGCCTTCATGATGGACGACGCGCTGCTGGCCGGTGAAGCCGCCAAGGCCAAGAAAGCCAGCGACTGGGCCGTAACCGGTACTCCACAGTCCTACGAAATCTACGGCTGCATGGTGCGCAAAGGCGACGAGCCGTTCAAAAAGGCTGTGGATGACGCCATCAAGGCCACCTACGCATCGGGCGAGATCAACAAGATCTACGAAAAATGGTTCATGCAGCCAATCCCGCCAAAAGGCCTGAACCTGAACTTCCCGATGAGCGACGAGCTCAAGGCCCTGATCGCCAATCCGACCGATAAAGCGGCTGACGACAAGAAATCCTGATTTCTGACTAACCTTATCTCCTGAGAGGGCCGCAGCCCTTTCAGGAGGTTGTCACTCCCTGCTGGCATTTCTGGAAACACTCGGACCGGTGGCTGTCGAGCCGATCGCGTGTGCCTGACTCCCAAGTCGGGCGGGAACGGAGCTTCCCCCAAGCGGGTACTTGTACATCGATCGATCTGAGGGGAGACCCTAATGAATTACAACTGGGACTGGAGCGTGTTCTTCAAGTCCACCGGCGTGGGCAGCGAGACCTATCTCGACTGGTACGTGTCCGGTCTGGCCTGGACCATCGGTATCGCCATCGCGGCCTGGATCATCGCCCTGACACTGGGCTCGATCCTGGGCGTCATGCGTACCGTGCCGAACCGCATCGTATCGGGCATCGCCACCTGCTACGTCGAACTCTTCCGTAACGTACCGCTGCTGGTGCAACTGTTCATCTGGTACTTCCTGGTACCCGACCTGCTGCCGGCAGACCTGCAAGAGTGGTACAAGCAGGACCTGAACCCGACGACCTCGGCCTTCCTCAGCGTCGTCGTGTGCCTCGGCCTGTTCACCACCGCCCGCGTTTGCGAGCAGGTGCGCACCGGTATCCAGGCCCTGCCAAAAGGCCAGGAATCCGCGGCCCGCGCCATGGGATTCAAGCTGCCGCAGATCTACTGGAACGTGCTGCTGCCCCAGGCGTACCGGATCATCATTCCGCCGCTCACCTCGGAATTTTTGAACGTCTTCAAGAACACCTCCGTGGCCTCGCTGATCGGTTTGATGGAGCTGCTCGCGCAGACCAAACAGACCGCCGAGTTCTCCGCCAACCTGTTCGAAGCCTTCACCCTGGCCACGCTGATCTACTTCACCCTGAACATGAGCCTGATGTTGCTGATGCGTATGGTCGAGAAGAAAGTCGCCGTACCGGGCCTGATTTCCGTAGGGGGTAAATGATGGAATTCGACTTCTCGGGCATCATCCCGTCCCTGCCGGGTTTGTGGAACGGCATGGTCATGACCCTCAAGCTGATGGCCATGGGCGTCATCGGCGGGATCATCCTCGGCACCATCCTGGCGTTGATGCGCCTGTCCCACAGCAAAGTGCTGTCGAACATTGCCGGTGCCTACGTCAACTACTTCCGCTCGATCCCGTTGCTGCTGGTGATCACCTGGTTCTACCTGGCGGTGCCGTTCGTATTGCGCTGGATCACCGGTGAAGATACGCCGATCGGTGCGTTCGCCTCTTGCATCGTGGCGTTCATGATGTTCGAAGCGGCGTACTTCTGCGAAATCGTCCGTGCCGGTGTGCAGTCGATTCCCAAGGGCCAGATGGGTGCTGCCCAGGCGCTGGGCATGACTTACGGCCAGATGATGCGCCTGATCATCCTGCCGCAAGCGTTCCGCAAGATGACGCCGTTGCTGCTGCAACAGAGCATCATCCTGTTTCAGGACACCTCGCTGGTTTACGCCGTCGGCCTGGTGGACTTCCTCAATGCTTCGCGCGCCAGTGGCGACATCATTGGCCGCTCCAATGAGTTCCTGATCTTCGCAGGTCTCGTGTACTTCATCATCAGCTTTTCCGCCTCGCTGCTGGTCAAGCGTCTGCAAAAAAGGTTCGCCGTATGATCTCTATCAAAAGCATCAACAAGTGGTATGGGGACTTCCAGGTACTGACTGATTGCAGCACCGAGGTCAAAAAAGGCGAAGTGATCGTGGTGTGCGGGCCCTCGGGTTCCGGCAAGTCGACCCTGATCAAGTGCGTCAACGCCCTGGAGCCGTTCCAGAAAGGCGACATCGTGGTTGATGGCACCTCCATTGCCGACCCGAAGACCAACCTGCCGAAACTGCGTTCGCGCGTGGGCATGGTGTTCCAGCACTTCGAGCTGTTCCCGCACCTGACCATCACCGAAAACCTGACCATCGCGCAGATCAAGGTGTTGGGCCGCAGCAAGGAAGAAGCCACCAAGAAAGGCCTGCAGTTGCTTGAGCGCGTGGGTCTCTCGGCCCACGCCCACAAGCACCCGGGCCAACTGTCCGGTGGTCAGCAGCAGCGTGTGGCGATTGCCCGTGCGCTGGCGATGGACCCGATCGTCATGCTGTTCGACGAACCGACCTCGGCGCTGGACCCGGAAATGGTCAACGAAGTGCTGGACGTGATGGTGCAACTGGCCCACGAAGGCATGACCATGATGTGTGTGACCCACGAAATGGGCTTCGCCCGTAAAGTGGCCGACCGCGTGATCTTCATGGACGCCGGCAAGATCATCGAAGACTGCAAGAAGGAAGAGTTCTTCGGCGACATCAGCCACCGCGCCGAGCGCACGCAGCACTTCCTGAACAAGATTCTGCAGCACTAATCAGCAACTGGCTTTGCTCCTTGTGGCGAGGGAGCTTGCTCCCGCTGGGTCGCGCAGCGGCCCCGAAACCTGTAAATGCAATTTTTCTGACACACCGCATTCATCGGTTTTACGACTGCTTCGCAGCCGAGCGGGAGCAAGCTCCCTCGCCACAGGTTCTTCGTTCGGCAGGAACCAGAGCAAGCACGTTGCCATGCTGGTTGACCCAAGGCATCTGTGATGAAATGCGACCCCGAACTTTACCGCGCCACGTCGCCATCACTCGCCGTGAAACCCCGTCTGATTCGCCATCTGTTCCTGCCGCCGCTGATCATCGCACTGATGATCGGACTGGGTTACATCGGCTTCTGGGTCAGTGAACACTACGGCATTCGCAGCCTCAGCGAAAACGGCCAGCGCCAGCTGGAACTGCATGCCCGTGCAGTGGAAAGTGAAATCAGCAAATACACCTACCTGCCCAGCCTGCTGGAACTCGAAACCAGTGTCTCCAGATTGCTGGCCGACCCGAGACCGGAACACCGGCAAACGGTCAACGATTACCTCGAAGGCCTGAACCGGCGCAGCCGCAGTCGGGCCATTTATGTGATGGACACCACCGGTCGTGTCATGGCCACCAGCAACTGGCGCGATGTCGACAGTTACCTCGGTGAAGACCTGTCCTTCCGCGCCTATTTCCAGAACGCCGTGCGCGGTCAGCCCGGGCGTTTCTACGGCATCGGCAGCACCAACGGCGAACCCGGTTACTACCTGGCCCATGGCCTGGAAGAACACGGCAAGATCATCGGCGTCGCGGTGGTCAAGGTCCGCCTCGAGGCCATGGAAGAACGCTGGCAACGGGCGCGCCTGGAAGCCTTCGTCAGCGACGAGAACGGCATCATCATTCTCTCCAGCGATCCGGCGCGTCGCCTCAAATCCGTGGTGCCGCTCAGTGATGAGACCAAAGAGAAACTGGCCCGCAGCCTGCAGTACTACTGGTTTCCGCTGAACGAACTGCAACCGCTGGCCCGGGAAACCCTGTCCGAAGGCGTGGAAAAACTCACCTTCCCGGCCAACAGCGAACTGGTCTCCGACGATGAAAACATCAGTTATCTGTCGCAAACCCGGCCTTTGAGCGATACACCGTGGAATTTCACCCTGTTGACGCCGCTGCAGGACCTGCGCCGCGAAGCGATCAATCAGGGGATTCTGGTGGCGGTGGCGTTCGCCCTCGTGGCGTTCCTGCTGATTGCCTGGAATGAGCGGCGCAAGGTGATCGCCACTCGCCTCGCGGCCCGGGAAGCCTTGCAGGAAGCCAACAATCAACTGGAGCGTCGGATTACCGAACGCACCGTCGACCTGCGCGCCAGCAATGAACGGCTCAAGGGTCAGATCCGCGAACGACGTCATGCCGAAGAGACGCTGCGCCGCGCCCAGGATGAACTGGTGCAGGCCGGAAAACTCGCGGCCATCGGCCAGATGTCCACCAGCATCGCCCACGAATTGAACCAGCCACTGGCGGCGCTGCGCACGCTGTCCGGTAATACCGTGCGCTTTTTGGAGCGTGGTCAACTCGACGTGGCCAGCACCAACCTCAAGACCATCAATGAACTGATCGACCGCATGGGCCGCATCACCGCCAGCCTGCGCTCCTTCGCCCGGCGCGGTGACGACAAGGGCCAGGCGTGTCTGGGCAAAGGCGTGGAGGCGGCGTTGCAGTTGCTCGATGGACGAATGAAAAACACGCAGTTGCATCGCCTTTTCGAAGAGGTACAGGTACAGATCGACCAGACCCGCCTCGAACAGATTCTGGTCAATCTGATCGGCAACGCCCTCGACGCGATGCAGGCGCAACCGCAACCCGAACTGTGGCTTGAAGGTGAAGCATTCGATGGCAAGTATCGACTGCGGGTGCGTGACAATGGCCACGGTATCGACGCCGAAGCGCGCAAGCATCTGTTCGAACCTTTCTTCACCACCAAACCCGGCGAACAAGGCCTGGGCCTTGGCCTGACCCTTTCCGCCAGCCTGGCTGCCGCCACCGGCGGTCATTTGGGTGTTGAGCACCCCGCCAGCGGTGGTACCGCATTCGTCCTCAGTTTACCGTTGGTAAGCCCCACTCCCGCCGAGCCAATATGAACAACGACCTTAGTGTATTGATCGTCGAAGACGACCCCCATGTACTGCTCGGCTGCCAACAGGCGCTGACCCTGGAAGACATTCCGTGCATCGGCGTGGGCAGTGCCGAAGAAGCGCTGGAGCGGGTCGGCGACAACTTTGCCGGCATCGTCATCAGCGACATTCGCCTGCCGGGCATCGATGGCCTGGAGTTGCTGGGCCGTCTCAAGGAGCGTGATCGAAGTTTGCCGGTGGTGCTGATCACCGGCCACGGCGACATCTCCATGGCCGTCGGCGCGATGCAGAAGGGCGCCTACGACTTCATGGAGAAACCCTTCTCCCCGGAACGCCTGGTGGATGTGGCCCGTCGCGCGCTGGAGCAACGCAGCCTGGCGCGGGAAGTGTCGTCGTTGCGGCGGCAACTGGCTGAACGCGATTCCCTTGAAGGCCGGATCATCGGTCGCTCGCCGGCCATGCAGAACCTGCGCGAACTGATTGCCAACGTCGCCGACACTTCAGCCAACGTGCTGATCGAGGGCGAAACCGGCACGGGCAAGGAACTGGTCGCCCGCTGCCTGCATGACTTCAGCCGTCGTCACACCAGGCAATTCGTGGCGCTGAACTGCGGCGGCCTGCCGGAGAATCTGTTCGAAAGCGAAATTTTCGGCCACGAGGCCAACGCCTTCACCGGCGCCGGCAAACGGCGGATCGGCAAGATCGAACACGCCGACGGTGGCACGCTGTTCCTCGACGAAGTGGAAAGCATGCCCCTGCCCTTGCAGATCAAACTGTTGCGGGTCTTGCAGGAGCGCACCCTCGAACGCCTCGGCTCGAACCAGAGCGTGGCGGTGGATTGCCGGGTGATCGCGGCGACCAAATCCGACCTCGTCGAATCGAGCAAGGCCGGCGAATTCCGCAGCGACCTGTATTACCGCCTCAACGTAGTGACCCTGGAACTGCCGCCGTTGCGCGAACGCCGCGAAGACATCCTGCAATTGTTCGAATATTTCTTGCAGCAGTCGTCCCTGCGCTTTGACCGGATCGCGCCGGAGCTGGATAACCAGACCGTCTCGAACCTGATGAGCCACGACTGGCCGGGCAACGTGCGCGAACTGCGCAACGTCGCCGAGCGCTTTGCCCTCGGCCTGCCGGCGTTCAAGAAAACCGGCGCGGGCGTGAGTGCGCAAGGCCTGGCATTCGCCGAAGCGGTGGAAGCGTTCGAACGCAACCTGTTGAGCGATGCCTTGCAGCGCAGCGGCGGCAACCTGACCCAGGCCAGCCAGGAACTGGGCATGGCCAAGACCACCTTGTTCGACAAAGTGAAGAAATACGGGTTGAGCCACTGAGAAGTGCAAACCCTGTAGGAGCCGGCTTGCTGGCGATAGCGACTACACAGTCAGCATTGATGTGACTGGTACACCGCCATCGCCAGCAAGCCGGCGCCTGCAGGTTTAGCGTCCGTAGACGTTCTCGAGCTGGGCCTGGGTCAGCGCATCCTCAAACGGCACCGGCACGGACTTCACCGCGCCATAGAGGTTGCGATAACGCCAGTAATTACCGTTGTTCGCCAATTGATAGCCACGCTCGACCACACGCTGACCATCAAGCACATACCGCAAGGTTTCCTGCGCGGCCGGTGGCGGAGTCGGTTGCATCAGGTCCGTGGCCAGAACGCGCATGGATTCGTCGATGCACTCGTCGAGCACCGCGGTGACTTTTGCCAGTTCGAGGCTGCCGTCATCGATGCACTGGCTGCCGCAACGACGGATCGGCTGGCTGGTCACTTCGATGCGCATGCGGTACAGCGCCGAGCCGGCGATGTCCTGGACCTGGACCTGATTGATCAGCACAAAGCTGCCGCGATCCGGGGTCAGCATCAGTTTCGGCTCGATCAACAAACGCGCCGTGACCTGCCCTTCGCCCTGCTTGAGCCCGGCCACCTGCGAGGCGTGCTGATAGCGTTGCTGCAAGCGTTCCTGCAAGGGCACGCCAGCGAGCAGATCCGCCATGGGGCGTGAGTCCTTGAGGGCGGCATTTTCCGCATCACGCTGCAAGGTGCCGCTGCCCATCTGGGTGTTGACCAGACTGGCCACCAACACGCCCGCCAACCCGGCACTGGTGCCCGAGTTGAGCAACAACGCCTGACTCGACGACGCAGCCTTGAGCGCCTCTTTGCTATCAATCACGGTACTGGCCCCGACGAAAGCTTGCGGCACCTGCACATCGACCTTGAGCCCGTGCGCCTGAACGTAAGGCAGTGCGGCCTGATCCTTGAAACCGGCCTCGGGAGCCGGTTTTTGTGCACAGCCACCCACCATCAGCAGGGCCAGCGCTGTGGCCGCTACGATCGAACGCTTCATTGGGCGAACGGGGTAATCATTTGCTGACGGCTGTTATCCACAGCCTGGTAGAACGCGTTGGACAGGTTGGTATAGGTCGGCTCGTCCCACTCGCCCTGTGCGGCTTGTATCGCGGCAAATGGCTGGAACCACAGCAGTTTGTTGTCGGCCAGATCAACCACCATGCCCTGTCCGCCGACCTGCGCCATCGGCACGCTGGTGGGCACGATGCTGTAGTAGCTGCGGGTCGCACCGGTGGCGGTGACATACACCAGCAGCAGGCGATCGACGCCGTATTTGGCTTTCATCGGGGTCAGGTCTTTGATCGTGTAGCCTTCGCGGAACTTGGTTTCCTTGTAGGCCTTCAGGTCGATCTTGTCGTCGATGCGCTTGGCTTTGTAGCCCTTGGCCTGCAACTTGGCGACGATGGCATCCGGCAGGGTATCGAAATCGCGGACTTGCCAGGTTTTGACGTTGTCGCTGAGTTTGCTGTTGACGCCCGCGTTGATCGCGTAATCGAGAAGCCCCTGGTTACCGGTCAAGGCCAGTACCGGCGGCGGCAATTCGCTGATGGCGACGCCGATGGTCGGCTCCTTCGCATCCCAGAATTGTTGGTCGAGCGGAACAGGGGGTTGTACGTTGGCGCAGCCGGTGAGGGTCAGGCAGGCGAGCAATGTGAGTGCAGCGAGAGTGCGTAGAGCGTGGAATGGCATGGATCAAGTCCCTATGATTGAAAGTCGCTGCCTGTATCGGCAGCGACAGCGCAATCAATAGTGGCACATTGATATATTTTTGACGACAGGAACCTGACAGTTGATTGCAGGCGCGTTAAAGGAGGTTGTGTTCGGCCACCGGGTCGATCTGCGCCCAATGGGACGTGTCTTCGCGGTGTTCGCGTAAATAGGGCAAAACCGCCGCCAGCAACGGCGCCTTGAAAGCTTCCTGGAAGCGATGGGCTAGGCCTGGAATCAGTATCAATTGACTGCCGCGCAAATGCGCGGCCAAGTGCACGCCGTGCATTACCGGCAACAACGGATCGGCGGTGCCATGCACCACCAGCGCCGGGACCCGCAATTGGTTAAGCAACGCCACGCGACTCGGCTCGGCGAGAATCGCCATGATCTGCCGTTTCACGCCTTCGGGATTGAACGCCCGGTCATAGGACAGCGCCGCCTGATGCAGCAGGGCCTGGCGATCATCCGTCACTGTCGGACTGCCCAACGCCGCCAGCAAGTCGGCCTGTTGCTCCAGGGCGACCTCGCGATTGGGCGCTCCACGACGCGAGAGCAATTGCACCAGCGCCGCACTTGGCGCCGGCAAGCCTTCGGCACCGGACGTGGTCATGATCAGGGTCAGGCTCTCGACGCGCTGCGGCGCCATGGCCGCCATATGCTGGGCGATCATCCCGCCCATGCTCGCGCCCAGCACATGGAATTGCTCAATGTGCAACGCGTCCATCAGGCCCAGGCCGTCGCTCGCCATGTCGGTCAACGAATACGGTGCCGACACCGGCAAACCCAGTTTGTAGCGCAGCACTTCGAAGGTCAGGTTGGCCTCGAGCGGCGCCTGCCGCCAGGTCGACAGGCCGACATCGCGATTGTCATAACGGATCACCCGAAAACCCTGCTGACACAGCGCTACCACCACCTCGTCGGGCCAGTGAATCAGTTGCCCGCCCAGGCCCATCACCAGCAGCAATGCCGGGTCCGACGCACGACCAATGCTCTGGTACGCCAGGCTCACCTGATCCAGATCGACCCGTTCGGTCGGAACATTGACATCGCAGCGAGACGCCGCCAATGACGGCAGGCCGAACACAATAGCGGCCAAACATACAAGGCTTGATAAGAAAACACGCATGAAGAAACACCGAAACGCAGAACCCCAGTAGAGCGCGAGTCTGATGAAGTTTGTTCAAGCGCGCTGCCACAGTTCCATGACAGTTTGATGAAGAGTGCCGGGTGATCATCTCCCGTCACGATAACTATGTACCGCCAGCCCTCTTGATGGCTGACCTCTAATGGCCGCTCGACCGCCCATTGGAGATACATCTCATGCTCGATTCACGTCCATCCAGCCCCGATGACTTTGGCCTTGCCGACGTTTGGAAACCCGCTGCGGATCTGAACCTTTTGCTCAGTGCCTCGGCGCGCTGGAATGACTGCCATGATCAGTGGCTCGCCCTTATGGCACAGAGCCCGCCGTCGTCATCCCCGGCGGGTGAGTGGCAGGCGCGCGCACGCGGTACTGACGTTTCGCGCAAGGTACAAGCCATTCGGCTGTACCGACAGCATTTCGAGGCGTCCAGCCAGTGGGCATTCGCCCAAGGCAGCCTCAACGTAGAACAGATGCAGGCGTTGCAGGCACTCATCGATCCGGTACCCGCAACAACGCGCAAGCAAACTGTTTATGTTGAACAACTGCAACTCAAAGGCGCCAGTGGCGCGTATACACAATTGTCCGGCGCACTGGTCATTACCCTGAAAGCGGACCAACCGGCCGCTCAGTTGCTGTACGTACCGTCTGCGTCGCCCGCCTGGATGAGCTTTGACAACCGTAACGATCTGGAACGCTGGTTAATCGAACAGCAGCCGCAGTTGCTCGGCCAACCCCGGCTTGCGACGGACGCGATCACCGTCGGTTTCGTCGCGCTTGACGCTCCTGAGCTGGAGCAGAGCGCTGAATCCCTGCTGACACGGTTATCCAGCCTTCCGGTGGATCGACAGCGCAACGAATCGGTTTTTGCCTTGCCCCCCGACCTGCCGGAAATAGGCGCGTTCGAGAGTCCTGCCCTCTTCGGCCAACTGAGCCCCGACATTCCACTGGGCATTCGGCTCAGCACGTTGACGCAACAACAATCTGCACTGGAGGACCTGCTCGGCCACGACTTTCAAGGCGACCACAAAGACCAGCGCCTGCAACGACTGCAACAGCAACTCGACGCACTCACCGCCGCCGAGCAAGACAGCAACGTCGCCGCGACGGCACTTCTGCACACCAACACGGCGCAGCAGATGCTGGAGTTGCGTCATCAGTCGAACCCGCATTACCGCGCCCTCTACCAGGCACGCCTGTCCGGTCTGCGCGCGGAGGCCGAACTGCAATTGAGCCTGAAGCAGATCAGCCGTGATGAGTATCAATGGCTCAAGTCCGTGCTGGATGCGCCCGACCAGCCCCGTCCGGCCGATGTGGTCGTCGCCCGGGTGATGCTGTCGGCGACCGAGACCGAAGGGCAAACCACCCGGACTCAAAGCCAGGAACTGGCCGGTGTGTTGCTGTTTACCCATCCATCGACGTTGCAGCAGTCCTCGCCCCACAGCCTGTTGCTCTATTGGCCTGGGCAATTCGGTGGCCTGCAACGGTTCGCCTCTCGCCAGGCCCTGGAACAGTCATTGTTCAAACTCGCGGCCAACGACACCACGCAGGCACTGCAACTCTTGGCGCTGAGTGGCAACCCGTTCGAAGAAGCGCTGCAAATGCAGCTCTACGCCTGTATACAACAGGTGTCGCGGCTGATGACTGACAACCCTGTCCCCTCTCATGCCAGCCAACGCGCGGCGAAACTGGACAGCCTGCGCGAACAAACCCTCGCCCGTCTGACCGTGCCCATCGCCACGGCCCGAGAACGGGCTTACGCGCACATCGTCGAGCAAAACCACAGCAGCGCCCTGGCAGGTCAATTGCCGGCCTGGCTTGCCTCATTACCGCAGACTCATCGCGATCAGATTAAAGCGTTGTTCACGTCGTATATCGCTGCGATGAAGCGCTCCCACGCGTTGCTTGAACGCGAACTTCCTCCCCGTGGCGCATTCAGCCAAAAGGTCATCGACGCCCGCCTGTGCCAGGAATTCAGTCTCACGCAAAACGTCGAGGTGCTGCTGGATGTCCCCGACTCCACGACCTGGCGCAAAGTGCTGATTGAGGGCGCAGCACCTGGGACCCCTCAACGGAATACGCTGATCCCCAGCGCACAGCGGAGCAAGCTGTCGCTCGCCGAACTGGCGCAAAGCAATATCGACCAGGCGATGTGGTGGCGATTGTCGTTTATGGAGGTCGAAGTCAGCGGCGGCGATGAAACTGAACGCGAAAACCTGAAAACAGGCATCAGCGAAACCTGGCTACGCAAATGGGTCACCGAGCTGGACCTGGCCGGCAAATATGAAACGCTGATCCGCGAGACGTTCCTCGGCCCGTCCGGCGAGTCGGCGTTCAGTCGCGAATACCGCCGGGAATGCCTGAGCGAACCCTGGCGCCTGATGCTCAAACTGCAAGGCGAGTTCGCTCTGTTGCAGCGAGACATCAAAGCTGACGGCCAGCAAGTGCTGGAGATCGCCATCGACGCCAACAGTCGCGAAGCCTACACCGCCAACGGCAAACGCATCGTGCTACTGCCCGCACACCTGACCGTGGGCGGTGAGGACACCCAACATCAGGGGCCGACCACCCTGGCCGGCGTCACGTTCATTGAGGAGCAGATCAACGGCTTGACCCTGCTCTATCTTCCCGACAGCCCCGACGGGGTGTTTCTGCGCCAGTACGACAACCTGGAAGACGCGCGCAAGGCACTGTACAACCTGTGCCTGCACACAAACATGGTCAACTACCTGGCCGGACGTGCCTTGTCCGGGGATTTCGCCCGTCACGTCAGCCGGATCAATCAGGCGCTGCTGAAAAACTTCGACGCGATCATCGGCACGGGCACAGCCTGGCCTGCAACCACCTCCCTGGCCGCACACTTGCTCAATGTGCATATGGGCCGATTGCTGGAAGCACACAGGACGACATCACGCTCAAACGACGCGTTGTATCTGGAGGGTGTCGCGTTGCAATCCGGCGCGATGTTCAACTACCTGAAAATGGCGCTGGGGATGGTGCCCTTCGTTGGCAGCGCCATTGCGCTCTATGACGCCTGGAACAGCGCCAACCTGGCGGTCGCTGCTTTTCTGCGCGGAGAGGTCGGTCATGGCCTGGCCGAGGTGGAAGCGGTGTTGCTGTCCTTGATTGATGCGGCGATGGACATTCTTCCCGCCGTCGCCGCCTCCTCCGGCGGTGCACGCTCAGTCACGCGCCTGCGCCAGTTGAAACGCACGGCCAAAGACCCGGGCGGTTTGCAGACTTCGACGCCACGGCAGGCCCGGCGCACTCTGCAATGCTTCAAGGGCTACGAGTACGAACAGGAGATTTCCCTCGCCGGCCTGCAACCGGGCACCGAAGGCATTTATCGCAACGTGTATCGACACGCCGACGGCGACTTCATGCTCAGCCAGGGACGCCTCTACCGCATCGAATGGACCCCCAATCCACCGCAATGGCGTTTAAGCGCAACGCGCGCACGAACGTACAAACAACCTGTCGCCCTCGACGAGGCCGGCCACTGGAACACCCACTACGCGGTATACGGCACGGTCACTGCCGGGGGCGGTGTCGGCGGCGGTGCAGTGCTCGGGCACATGGCCGACGGCCTGGACCCGCTGTGGCCTGCGGCCATTCGGCGAATGCTGCCGCGCTGGTGGACGGATCGGGCCTTGCGCCGGCAATTGACCTTGACCAATACGGCCGAGGCTTACCTGCGACGACTCGAAACCCAGACCCGCAGCTCCAACGCCACCCTGGAGCACTACCTCAACCTCGAACCCAACCAGCGCCAGCCCCTTAGAGCCAACGCCGACATCGCCTGCGTGAACGACATCGACCTTGCACAGGCCCAATACCTGAACCTTGAAGAATTGATGCTGTTCAGCCATGGCCGAAAGCGCGTGCAGATCGAAGACTTTCAAAGTCGCTGCGCCTGGATCATCACCCAGCGCACGGTGCGGCGAATCGGCCTGATCAAGGAGCGTCTGGTGGAGCATATGGACCGTATCGGTCAACTGGTTGCCCGATCGGACGCTACGCCCTACAGCGATACAGCCGCACACGTGCAACTGATGGCGCAACGGACAGAGATACGAAAAGCTTTTATCAAGGACTTTGACCAGCTTCATACGTACGTCGCAGACGCCAATCGATGGAATAGTCGAATCACCCATCGCGCGCAAAAAGCCAAGATGACCCAAGACATGACCCTCGTTAACGAGAAGTTCAGCGACGCCAATCACCACTACCTCAAAGCGGCGCATGAACTGGAGATCATTACTCACTACAGCGCCGTCAATGACCAGTCCTGGGTCTACTTTCACGTACAGTTGAAACAGGCCCGGATGAAGGTCGGACGCGCCATGCTGACGCAACATCACTTGCCTGAAGTGCGCGCCACTTTCAGCCAACGCAACAAAGTGCTTGAAGACTGCCTGGCGACATACACCGAGTTTCGCCGCAATCTCGGCGCCTGGTCGCTGGGTTATCCCCAGCACCTGGATCTGGAGCAAGTGGCTGCGTTTCTCGACGACCTGGCGAAAATCGAAGCGTTCGCTCGCCACGCCATCAAGACCCGCCCCTCCACCACAGTAAAAACCGGAAACGTCGGGAAGCATCTGTTCGAGACCGAGGACAACCAATGGCTCATCGGCGTTGCCAGCACAGATGCCGTGACCCGGCAAAAGCGCTTCACCATCGAGGGGGTCGATGGCCACACGGAAACCTGGTTACCCCGCTCCGCCAGCGGTAAGTATCACCTCAGCGAACCCGTGAGTACGGCATCAACGGAGCTCGCCACCGATATCACCCCGTTGCTGGTAGAAGCCAAGAACAGGCTCGGCAGGGTGGACGCCTACAAAAGCAAGGTCGAAGGCTACGCTCGGCAGGACATGCTGCCGGTCGACCTTGAACACATGATGGGCAGCGAAGCCACGGAATTGAACATGCGTGCCCAGGCCATCGAACGGTTGTCGTCCTCGGAACCGATGGTGCTGCAATTGCGCAATCGTGCCGATGAGCTGTCCAGCGCCGGCCGCACGCTACGAATAGACCAGACCGTGAACAGCAAAACCCCGACCGAGGGATATCTGGACTATCTACTGGAACAACGGGCGGTGGACATTCGCAAGGAAGGCGGACTGCGGGATATAGGCAAGCGCCCGGATGGACGCCGGGACTTTCTGCAGGAATATGAGGTGCGCGATCTGACCCGAGAGCCGGCGCGAACCTTGTGGTATGCGCACTTTCATTACACCTCGGCCAAGCCCGGGTTCAACGACTTCGTCAAAGCGCATCTGAAACTGCCGGAACAACGCAACCTCGGTTTGCAATGGCAGCAAGCACAGGCCGGAAGTGGTGCCCACATGCAGCCGATCTGGCGCGGCGACATCGGCAAACCCATGGGTACCAAACACTTTTCCGAACTCTGAAAACCTTGCAGGAGCTGGCTTGCCGGCTCCTGCAGGGGGAGCGGCGGTCAGGCCAGTTGAGCGCGCAACTGCCGCGCCGCCGCCACCATGTTCACCAGCGCCGCTTCGGTCTCTGGCCAGGCGCGGGTTTTCAGGCCGCAATCGGGGTTGACCCACAAGCGCTCGGCCGGAATGCGCTGCACGGCTTTTACCATCAACTTGACCATCTCGGCCGTGTCCGGCACCCGTGGCGAGTGGATGTCGTAGACACCCGGGCCGATGTCGTTCGGGTAGTCGAACGCCTTGAAGGCTTCCAACAGTTCCATGTCCGAACGCGAGGTTTCGATGGTAATGACGTCGGCATCCATCGCCGCGATAGCCTCGATCACGTCGTTGAATTCGCTGTAGCACATGTGGGTATGAATCTGGGTTTCGTCCCGCACACCGCTGGCGCTCAAGCGGAACGCCTCCACCGCCCAATCCAGGTATTCCTGCCATTGCGCCCGGCGCAGCGGCAGGCCTTCGCGGAATGCGGCTTCGTCGATCTGTACGATCTTGATCCCGGCGGCTTCCAGATCCAGCACTTCGTCGCGCAGGGCCAAAGCCAGCTGTTGCGCCTGGACTTTGCGCGACACGTCTTCACGCGGGAACGACCACATCAACATGGTCACGGGGCCGGTGAGCATGCCTTTCATGACCTTGTCGGTCTGGCCCTGCGCATAGCTGATCCAGTCGACAGTCATGGCTTTCGGGCGGCTCAGGTCGCCATAGATGATCGCCGGTTTCACGCAGCGCGAACCGTAGCTCTGTACCCAGCCGAAACGGGTGAAGGCATAACCGTCCAGTTGCTCGGCGAAGTACTCGACCATGTCGTTGCGTTCGGCTTCACCGTGCACCAGCACGTCCAGCCCCAGGCGTTCCTGAATCTGCACGGCATGGCGGATTTCGTGGTGCATGGCGTCGGTGTAATCGTTGGCCGACAACTTGCCTTGCCTGTACGCCTGACGCGCCAGACGAATCGAACCGGTCTGCGGAAACGAGCCGATGGTGGTGGTCGGGAATGTCGGCAGTTTCAGCCGTGCACGCTGCTGCTCGATGCGCTTGGCAAATGGCGAATGACGTTGGCTGTCGTGGGGGCCAATCGCCGCGATACGTGCCTGCACTGCGGTTTTGTGGATGCGTGGCGACTCGGCGCGGCTGACTTGAATGGCGCGACTTTCGGCCAGGGCCGCTTGCACCTTGGGCGCTTGCGGATCGTTCAAGGCATCGCGCAGCACGGCGATTTCGCCACACTTTTGCACGGCGAACGCCAGCCAGCTTTTCAGTTCCGGGTCGAGCTTGTCTTCGCGCTCCAGATCCACCGGGCTGTGCAGCAGCGAACAGGAACTGCTGACCCACAGATTGTCGCCAAAACGTTCCTGGGCAAATTGCAGTTGTGCCAGCACTGGCTCCAGCTCACAGCGCCAGACGTTGCGGCCGTTAACCAGCCCTACCGAAAGAATCTTGTAGATCGGCAGGCGATCGAGCACGTGCAGCAACTGGTCGGGCGCACGCACCGCATCGATGTGCAGGCCTTGCACCGGCAGGCCGACGGCCAGCCCGAGGTTGTCTTGCAGGCCGCTGAAGTAAGTCGCCAGCAGTTTTTTCAGCGGTGAATACTGGAGGATGTGGTAAGCGCGTTCGAAGGCGTTTTTCCATGCTTGCGGCAGGTCGAGGGTCAGGATCGGTTCGTCGATCTGCACCCACTCCACGCCCTGTGCAGCAAGACGACCGAGGATCTCGCCGTAGATCGGCAACAGGCGTTCCAGCAAGTCGAGTTTGTCGAAGTCATTGCCTTTCGCCTTGCCCAGCCACAGGTAAGTTAAAGGGCCGATGATCACCGGTTTGACGGTATGGCCCAGCGCCCTGGCTTCGTCGACTTCGCTGAACAGCTGTTCCCAGCTCAGCTTGAATGTTTGATCTGCCGTGAATTCCGGGACCAGGTAGTGGTAGTTGGTGTCGAACCACTTGGTCAGTTCCTGGGCATATTGCGCCTGCCCATGCTCACCGCCGCAGCAGGTCGCGGTGGCGCCACGGGCCATGGCGAACAGCGTGTCGAGGGTCGGCAGGCCGCGCTCATCCTTGGTGTTGTCGAAACGCTCGGGAATCACCCCAAAGGTCAGGGAGTGGGTCAGCACCTGGTCGTACCAGGCGAAGTCGCCGACCGGCAGCAGGTCGATGCCGGCTTCCTTCTGCAACTGCCAGTGGGTAGCGCGCAACTGGCGGCCGACGCTGTTGAGTGCGCGCTGATCGATGTCACCCTTCCAGTAGGCTTCGAGGGCTTTTTTCAGTTCGCGGTCGGCGCCGATGCGCGGGAAACCAAGGGTGTGGGCCACGGCCATGTCGAAGGTGCTCCTGTGTAAAAGATGGCGCTATTGTCGACAGCCAGGACAACATGAGACAAACTCAACCTTTTCGTGTTGATCACAAGTTTTCCTCATGGAGCCCCACGGTGCTTGAAATCCGTCACCTCAAGACCCTGCACGCCTTGCGCGAAGCCGACAGCCTGGTGGATGCGGCCGACCGCCTGCACCTGACCCAATCGGCACTGTCCCACCAGTTCAAGGAACTGGAAGAGCGCATGGGCATGCCGCTGTTCGTGCGCAAGACCAAACCGGTGCGTTTCACCAGCGCCGGCTTGCGCCTGCTGCAACTGGCCGACGCCACCCTGCCGCTGCTGCGCGCTGCCGAGCGCGACATTGCACGACTGGCCGGCGGCACCGCCGGGCGTTTGCACATGGCCATCGAATGCCACAGCTGCTTCCAGTGGCTGATGCCAACCATCGACCAGTTCCGCGATGCCTGGCCGGAGGTCGAGCTGGACCTGGCGTCGGGTTTCTCTTTCGCACCCTTGCCAGCCCTGGCCCGTGGCGACCTGGACCTGGTAGTGACGTCCGATCCGGTGGATCTGGTTGGCATTACCTATGTGCCGCTGTTCACTTACGAAGCGATGCTCGCCGTGGCCAACCAGCACAAACTGGCGAGCAAGGCCTACATCGTCCCGGAAGACTTGCTGACGGAAACCTTGATCACCTATCCGGTGGAAAGGGATCGCCTCGACATTTTCACCCGCTTCCTCGAACCCGCCGACGTCGAACCGGCCCAGGTCCGCACGTCGGAACTGACGGTGATGATGATGCAACTGGTAGCGAGCGGACGCGGTGTGTGCGGCATGCCCCATTGGGCGCTGCATGAATACAGCTCACGGGGTTATGTGAAGGCCAAGCGCCTGGGCGAGAAAGGTCTGTTCGCGACGCTGTATGCAGCCATTCGGGCGGACATGCTGGACGCGCCGTACATGCGTGACTTCTTGCTGACGGCGAAAGACACGTCGTTTTCGACGCTGGACGGGGTCAGCGCCGTTCGTTGAATCCTGTAGGAGCCGGCTTGCTGGCTCCTACAGGGGGTGTGGTGGATTCAGAGTTCGCGCCACATGTGGATCTTGTCGAAGTATTGCTCACCGACACGCACCGCCATCGGCTCAAGGCCGAACTGGATGAAGCCGCAGCGCCGATACAGATTGAACGCTGCATCATTGCCCGCGGTGACGGTCAACTTGATCAACCGCAACCCTTGATGCGTCCGCGCCTGCGCCAGAACCGCCTCCACCAATTGAACACCGAGCCCACGCTGGCGCACATTGGCGGACACGTACATGCCAAACAGCGTCGCCTTGTGCCGGGCCTTTTCCCGAGGTTCGAACGCCAGCCCGACGATACCGGCCAACTTGCCCTCCTCGAACGCGCCAAAAACCGCATCGAGCTTGCTGGTCAGGCGCGACTCCCACCAACTTAGCGGCATGGCTGCCCGCTCGCGCACGCTGGAAGTGAACGCCTGCGGGTGACGGTCATAGGCTTCCAGCATCAATTCCCGGTACGCCAGGGCGTGACTGGCATCCAGTCGTTCGATCCACATGTTCACGCCGTCCTGCGCTGCTCAAGCATCAAGCGCAGTGCCAGACCGCCCAGCACGAAGCCCATGAAGTAACGCTGCATCGCCAGCCAGGTCGGGTTGTTGACGAACCACGAGGCGATGCCCGCTGCGAATAGCGCAATCATCAGGTTGACGCAAAAACTGACGCTGATCTGGGTCAGGCCCAACACAATACTTTGGGTGAACACCGAACCGTGTTCCGGAGTGATGAACTGCGGAAAGACCGAGAGATAGAACACCGCGATTTTCGGGTTCAAGGCGCTGGTCAGAAAGCCCATGGTGATCAGTTTTCGCGACGAATCCGGCGGCAACTGCTGGGCCTCGAATGGCGAGCGCGCACCGGGTTTGACCGCCTGCCAGGCCAGCCACAACAGGTACAAAGCGCCGACCCATTTCAGCACTTCATAAGCCATCGGCACCGCCAGGAACACCGCGGTCAAGCCGGCCGCCGCCGCAAACAGATGCACGAAGAAACCCGCGACCACGCCGAGCAAGGACGTCACACCCGCCTTGCGCCCCTGGCAGATCGAACGGGAGATCAGATAGATCATGTTCGGCCCCGGCGTCAGCACCATCAGCAACGCGGCGGCGGCGAATATCAGCAAGTCCTGGAGCGGGATCATGGCGGTTCCTTTGCGTAAACGATCAGGCCATCGCGGTCAGCGATGCTCGATAAAACGGCAGGATCAGGTCCCGTGTCAATGGCGCCAGCGTGACATCGCCGTCGGTGGCCGGGTCGATCCAGAGCACCTCTTCGATCTCGGCCGCAGGCGTCACGTCGACATCGATGTGCAACTGAAAAATCTCGGCGTGTACGACAAAGCCCGGCTCGTTCGCGGCCGGTGCCGAGAAATGACCGAGGTAAACGGCCTGTGCCGGGTCGATGTCGAGACCCAGCTCTTCTTCCAACTCTCGTGCCAAGGCGTGGACCGGCAATTCATGGGGCTCGATCTTGCCACCCGGTTGCATGAATGCCGTGGTGCCACGCTTGCGCACCAGCAGGGTACGGCCGTCGGGACCGATCAGCAGGGCGGCGGCGATGTGGATAAGAGTCGAATCGTTAGGGGCTACCTCGGTGGAAAAACTCATTGTTTGGCACGGGTCCATGCTGACGGGTGCATAGGATCCCATGCCTCAATGGCACCGCCAAGGATTGAATCCTGATAGAAACGGAATGCTCCGCCAGCAAGCCCAGAAATTTCCCACGTTCGAGTTTGATAGCGTGCCCAATCGCCAAAAACGCTGCCAATGGAACGTCAAGCATGTCCGATATTTCGACACTGAAAGAAAAAATCGATACCAATACTTTTTATCTCGTCCTCCTGACGATCGTGACGGCAGGGGCTTACATGTATATCTGGCTATACAAGGCCTCCACCGCAATCGAAGAAGTTACGCATATCAAGGTAATGAGTAAGGGTTTTCTGATTGGATATCTGATTACCGTGACCTGGGTTTATGTGGCTGCTCTCTTCATCAGCCTTCTAATTCCGGGATTGAGTCTTTTGTGGGCCGTTACGGTTTGGTTGCTTGCCGTGGTTTGGTGCTTCCGAGTACGAAGGGCGCTCAGGATCTACACCATGACCAAACATGGTTTTGAACCGCGTATAAATCGCGCCTTTTCGGTGCTATTCACCTTCTATCACATCAACTATTGCATCAACGCCCTGGCCCGCGACAAAAACAAAAACGAGCGAAAGAAACCGTTGATTGACAGCTCAGTGGAGGCTTGAGTCGATAAGAGGCGAGATTGTCCTCGCTCAACGCGGACCATTGTAGGAGCGGCAGCAGGCTGCGATCTTTGATCTTGATCGTTACCACGCAGAGTGGAACGATCAGTGGATCAGCGCGCAGGAATCAGCAGCTCACGCAATTCATCCGCATGCTCAACCTTCTCCCTCGGCAGCTTCAGCCGATGGTCATCCAGATAACGATAATCCTGGCGCGCCGCCGTCAACTGGCTCAGGTCCAGTTCGACCGCAAACTGCCCTTCTTCGCGCCCAGCCTCCAACAACAGAGCGCCGACCAGCACTCGCAGGTATTCGCCGAATGCCCAGGCGAAGACGGCGGCCCCGACCCGTTGTTCAAGGATTACCTGCGCGCCTGTACCTGCTCGATCCGTTCTACATCGCCTGCCGCGGACAATCGCGCACCGGTTTGTATCGTTTGTCGGAGGCGCCGCCGGAGCATTTCGAGCTCACCGAGTACTATCAACGATACTTTCGTGTGAATGTCGTGGCCGACGAAATCCAGTTAAATTGTCAGCTCGAAGGCGACCGCACGTTGTGCCTGTTACAAGAAACACCTATACAGCAAGCTGGGGATCAAGTCCCAGTCGGAACTGTTTTCGATTTTTCTGCAGGCACAAAATGCCTTATAACCCTTGCATTGCAGGACACCTGTGGCGAGGGAGCTTGCTCTCGCTGGACCGCGAAGCGGTCCCCCGACCAACACCGCGTTCAGTAAGACAAAATCCGTCAACAGGTTTTGCGGCTGCTGCTCAGCCGAGCGGGAGCAAGCTCCCGCGCCACAAAAGCTGTCTGCACCGAACCATCGAGTCCGAACCCAAGGAAACCGTATGAGCCTGTCACTCCTGAGCCGCTACGCCTTCTTTGCCGTCTGCGTGATCTTCACTCTCGCCAGCCTGCCCTTCCTCGAACATGACTGGCTCTGGCCGTTCACTGCCGTGACCGGCGTGCTCAGCCTGATCGGCCTGTTCGACCTGCTGCAAAGCCCTCACGCGGTGCGCCGCAATTACCCGATCCTTGGCAATATTCGTTATCTGGTGGAAGGCATTCGCCCGGAGATCCGCCAGTATCTGCTCGAGTCCGACAGCGACGCCCTGCCCTTCTCCCGCGCCCAGCGTTCGCTGGTTTATTTCCGGGCGAAGAATGAAAGCGCCGACAAACCGTTCGGTACGTTGATCGACGTGTATCAGTCGGGCTTCGAATTCATCGGCCACTCCATGCGCCCGGCGCCGTTGAGCGACCCCGGCGGTTTTCGCGTAATGGTCGGTGGCCCGCAGTGCACCCAGCCGTATTCCGCGTCGGTGTTCAACATCTCGGCCATGAGTTTTGGCTCGCTCAGCGCCAACGCCATTCGCGCGTTGAACCAGGGTGCCAAACTCGGCAATTTCGCCCATGACACCGGCGAAGGCAGCATCAGCCCCTATCACCGCGAACACGGTGGCGACCTGACGTGGGAGCTCGGCAGCGGCTACTTCGGTTGTCGCACCAGCGATGGCCGCTTCGACCCGGAACGCTTCGCCGCGCAGGCGCAAACGCCGCAAGTGCGGATGATCGAAATCAAGATGAGCCAGGGTGCCAAACCCGGTCATGGCGGCATCCTGCCCAAGCACAAGGTGACCCAGGAAATCGCCGACACCCGCGGCATCCTGATGGGCGAAGATTGCATTTCGCCGTCACGCCACAGTGCGTTTTCCACGCCGATCGAACTGATGCATTTCATCCAGCAATTGCGTGAACTGTCCGGCGGCAAACCGGTGGGTTTCAAGTTCTGTCTCGGTCATCCGTGGGAGTTCATGGGTATCGCCAAGGCGATGCTGGAAACCGGCATTCTCCCGGACTTCATCGTGGTCGACGGCAAGGAAGGCGGCACCGGCGCCGCGCCTGTGGAGTTCACCGACCACATCGGCGTGCCAATGCGCGAAGGCCTGCTGTTCGTGCACAACACCCTGGTCGGCCTGAACCTGCGGGACAAGATCAAACTCGGCGCCAGCGGCAAGATCGTCAGCGCCTTCGACATCGCCAGCGTGCTGGCCATCGGCGCCGACTGGGCCAACTCGGCGCGAGGTTTCATGTTCGCCATCGTTTTAACCCCCTTACTACTCGAACTATTTGACTCCCCTATCCCAAAGCAGTCTGCTGAAAACGATCACTTGATAGCTTAGAAACCGCCCGTCGCTAAATTCTCTCGTAATTTGACACCCGAATGAATGGTTACTAAACCATTATGACCCCCAAACAACATACTGGTGGGCCTCATGATGCGTCGCACTGTCCACTCCGTTATTGAGATACCTATCGCCGAAGGTGCGAAAGGCAGCAGTATTCCGTTACTTATTCTCGAAAATGGCGAAATCAGCTTGTTATGTCTCGCTTGGGCGCGCGATCTAATGATTAGCGAGGAGAACAGCCCTCCTGCCTTATACCAAGCCATCCAAGGAGTTGGCTTGCTCTACGACTTTTACGTTCTATGTCAAAATAGACTCCCGCTATCTGCCGAAAACGTGAGCTGGATGCTAAGCAGATTTCTAGAAGCACGCCAGCACGGCAATGAATTTCTAAATTGGCAACCCGTAGCGCGCAAAACTGCTAGAAATGACGTGGTGCGGATCAGTTCTTTCAGTTTGTTCTGCGCAAACAACTTTAATCACCTCCCGATCAATCCCCCTGAAAAAACGTTAATCAAGGACATGAGTTTTCAAGATCGTGCAACCTACCATCAAATATTAACCATTAGAGAGAAATGGGATCCGCTCTCACACTTAATTCCCGCAACCTCTATGGGACAAGGAATCGTACACGCACCGTCTTTAAAAATTAGGAGCAGATCGCCAAGTCGCACTAATACGTACGAATACTTTCCACCCGAAAAAGTTTGGGCTCTTATTAACGCAACCCCATCAACTCGCGACAAATTATTTTTCTTACTAATGTTCTTTGGCGCCACAAGAGAGTCCGAACCCTTGCACTTATTCGTCACTGACATAAAAGTATCGTCCAATGGTAGCGCTAGGGTAGTATTAGCAGATCCTATTGAAGCTCCATACAACTGGGATGATACATTTCTAGGAAAACGTCACGGCACTCGGGCATTCTTTCTGAACGAGCGATACAGACTCGCTCCTCGCAACAACCTGGGGGTAACCCATCCTTTGCGTTCAGGGTGGAAGGGGATGGAATACAGCGCACCTAAACGCAAAGAGTCAGAAATCGAATGGCTTGTCCCCGGAGTTGATAAGCTTTTTGCTCTTCTCCACAAACGATATATGAAAACCGTTCGAAGATATGTTGAGGATACACACCCTTACTATTTTGTTAACGAACAAGAAGGCGTCAACTTCGGACAACCTGTAAAACTATCGAATATTATCAAGTCATTTTATAGGGCAGCAAAACGTATTGGGCTCCTGCCGTCAGACCAAGGTGTAAATCCTCATGGTGCTCGACATTTTTATGGTCATTTCTGTGCTTCCTACCTGAGGCTTCCAATCGAAACGACGAAAATTATGATGAGGCACGCGAGTTTGCAATCTACGGAGGTTTATTATTCGCTGAGCATGGCAGTAGCGCGTGAAGATCTAAAAAAGGCGCACACTCGGATCACGCAAGAGATCCCGCTATTCTGCGCCGAGGCGCAGCAGGCGTTAGAAAAGGTATCGAGTCATGACAATTGAGAATTACAAAGCACCAGCATCTGAGCGCGTGATCGCATTGAACGTTAGCTCGTCGGAATGCGTAATCCTCGAAGACATAACGCTCGGTGAGATGCACGACGTTATTTCTCAATTTGAACGAATCAGGATAGAAAATTTCTGGAAATCCAAATTTATTCGTGAAAACGAAGAAGGGAATAATATTGTCGCATTCGAAACAAAAACCTTTACTTCTCACACCGGGCCAGTACACCTAAAAACTTCGGCACTTCAGAAATCACTAAAAACAAATGCACGTGGACAAGCGCTTGTCTCCTTGATCCAATCGCTCAGCGTGGAAGAGCAAAAAAAAATTGCTTTATCAATTATGCCTACCACCAGAAGCGAACTCATAAAAACCGCGCTATACCCAAACACTATACTTTCAAGGGATTATCACGAGCTACTTGAAAAATCCAAAAGCGCTGAATTGTTCATTGACACGCTCGCTTCAGAAATGACTGGTGAAAGTTTATACAAAACCTACGACCGTCAGTTTGAGCTACTCACTATGTTTTGGGCGAAAAACTGGCTTCTTTTCCCACAATCTTTTACCGACTGGCGCGGTAGATACATAATTAAAACCTTAACCAACCCTATCTATGGAGGAGAAAAAAGCTCGCTAATTTTGTCCACCTATGCCGTTCCACAACGGAAAGGGACGGATAAAGGCTTCCATCACACCTGTACCTTCTTTGCTACAGCTGATGTTCGTACTCATCAAGACTTTTCCGAAGGACTGATCAAGCGATTCGAAGAGATTTGTATCGCTAAAATAGCGATTCAGTATCCTCCCGAAACAAGAAATTCTGCTTTTTTGACGTTTCGTGGAAAAGCTCGATCTGTAGCTTTATGGCTGCTACAGACTATGAATAACATGAACCCAGAACATAGTGTTGAGCTCAAGAGACCGAAGAGAAATGATGTAGCTGACGAGGAAAGGCGTGTCGATGGGAAATTTCGATGGCTAGCGACAAAACGACCAGAACTTTGCACTTGGGCAGAATTATTCGCGTTTTTCATTCTGTCCAGAGATAACGCTAGAATTGGCAGCATCGTAGATCGTCTAAATACCTTTGGCGATTTTCTATGTACGCTAAATTCCCCCCCCCTAAAGCCATGGCTTGTTGATCGACGGGATCACATCAGCGACGTAAGGCGAATAAACAATAAAACATACCGGCAATATTTGATTGACAACATTACAAGCAAGAGGAGGAGAAATGACAACATTGGCACGATGCGTAAATTTTTTGACTGGCTTCGTGACTATCTCATCGCCAACGACATGGTGGCAGTTAGTAAATTCCCAGATCCTCTAAACGGTTCTGACAGATTTGGGAGCGAGGCGACAGCATCCAAAACATATAGAGACTCTTTACCCCCATACATTATCAATGAAATCAAGTCGGTACTAATTGAGGATGATTTTGCGTTTCCAAAGACTCTCAGATCAATGGTACAAGTGAGGGATCAGCGTAGCGGGCTTAGCGTAAAAGTTTTCGACCCTGGGCTTACTATTTGTCTTTACACTTTGGTAGACACGCCAATCAGAAGCCACCAAGCCCGATGGCTGGACTCAGGACAGCTTGACGAATTCGTATATAATGGGCAAAACCTTGTGCTAAATTCTTGTGAATTCGCAGTCCCTGGGCGTAAAGAAGGTGCCTTAAAACTCGAACATGATAGCTTGAGGGCAGATACTTGGTTGGCTTTATGGGTGAACACCAACAAAACAGCATCTTATGATAGCAAGATAATTGGATATGCTATCCCATATGTCTCCCAATCCCTTGCCGGCTTATTGCAATATCAAAATGAGTGGCAAAACAATTATCTCCCCCCGCTTCGTGAGCCTCTTTCTTATTCCCATTATCAACAAGACACAAGAGAACGTGAACGCCCAACTGGAGTTCATCGTCCGACCATCTGCCCACTCTTCCGCGATCCAAACTCGGCAGACCAAAATCGCCCATTAGAATATTCCCGCTTAGCTCGATTCTACACGGCGGTTCTAGAGCAAACCCAAAAAAACATTAAGCGAAAATATGGCCAATCGCTAAAACTCGTTACCTTCCCCAGTAAAGGCAGCCCCAAATGGGCGGTGGACTTACATTCATTGAGAGTAAGTGGTGTCACGAATCTCATTGAGGCTGGAGTGCCACTTGAAGTGGTACAGCAATTTGTAACTGGCCATCACACTTTAGTTATGCTACTTCACTACTTGAAATATTCTCCAGCGAAACTTCGTCAATTTATGGAGGATGCCTACGAGCGAATGAAAAATGATATCGATTTTATAGGTTCGGAGGTATTTCTCGAATCCCTTGACGAATTTGCACCATTTCTCCTTGGGCAGGAGGGGGCTGGGGGCAGCGCAGGGCTTACAGCACTCAGAGAGAGAGATGGAATTATGACCATAACCTCTGATGGTATCTGCCCTGGGACTTCGTGCAGCAATGGCGGCGCACTCGAAAGCATTTCACAAGACAAATATGGCCCAGTACCTGGCGGCAAGCGCTGCGGTTTATGTCGCTTCTGGCTGACCGGGCCTGCTCACCTCCTCGGTCAGGTGACAGCGGTTAACAACTTGGCATTCGCTATTCGTAGAAAGGGGCTCGAAATCGCTGCATTAAATGATGCATGCCTTGATGCAGAGGATGAAGGTAACATCCGAAAAGCACGAGAAGTTCGTGATCGTATAGATTTGCTTAGCCGCGAGTTAGACATCGATATAAATGAATGGGCAGCTAGGTATAGATACGCAGAGCATTCGATCATGCTAATGGATGAGTATTTAGCTACCAAGAATCGGATCATTAAAACCGATACCATGGTGCCAGTTCCCATCTTAACATCCAGCTCAGCTCACGAACTCAAGCTGACACTTGAGCAAGCTCATGAGTTTGCGCTTCTCGACCAAATTACTCAGATGAGCAGATTCACCACGGGCTTTACCAACAGGGAGGCCGAGCTGGAGAAAAATACCATTCTATCCAAGATGATGGTGGCGAACGGGATGAAGCCATTCTTGCTGACATTAACGAGCGAGCAGGCGCATGAAGCGGCAAACATGTTGTCCGCGCTTATACTCCAGCAAGTGAGTACTCAGGAGCTGGACGAGGTTTTAAACGGGACTCTTCCCTTGGACAGGTATCCAAATCTGGAGAGTGCATTTAGGTTGCTGGAAAATTGTGCAAATAAGGAGGCGTTGAACAAGCCGGGAGAAATGAGTCGTTTGGCGTCGCTCATTATGCCTCAAGATTTCCAAGATCGTGGGAAGGATGATGACGACGAAGAGGAGCTTTTTGGATGAGCCAGAGTGAAGCGGTGGCAGAGGTCTGCCAAAAGTTGATGCAGAGCTCGACGAACCCCAGGCAGCTACAATCTCTTGAGCGAATAAAAAAGGCTTGCGACTACCTTGAAGAGCAAGGCCTGAAAATCAGTGCGGGATCCGTCGAGCGCTACTGTACAGATCATGACTGGGATGGGCCCAAGGCTCAGTCCATTAGGAACTCACCTGTACTCAAAAAGCTCCTCGAGCTCAGACAATCATCCCAGATTTTGAGGCGAGATAGAAAAGCGAATAAGCCGAAGATGCTTATTCCTGATGAAACGTTGCGAGCCTACGTGGCGATGCTCGAAGAGGAGCGTGACCAAGCTATCGCAGATCGGACGCGCATCATGGAAGGGCTTCGCAGTATCCCAGGAGTACCTGTTGATGACTTCCTCCGCGTCGGATTTGGTGGTGTCGCAATATCCGCCCCTCCGGCTCAGGCAAAACCTGAAATTTCGCCAACATTGAGAGAGGCCGTATGCCGACTGTTGAATCCAACGCTTTTGGCAGACTGTGGTATGAGCCTCGAACGAGAGCGACTAAGGCAAAAAACCACCAATAACATTCTGCTGGAGAAGCAGCATGTCACAGCGCTTCGGATATTGGTCAGCGCTGATAATGATAAAGATAAAGATGAGGGGTAGCGACTTCATCTGCGCGAATTTGCACTAGCTTTCAGTTCACCGCTTTCAGTTTTCCGGAGACGAACATGGCGAACGGCAAGCAGCTGGCAGAACAAAATCTCGCTATTTTCATCGGTTGGGTTGCAAGCAAGAGCGACACAGACTTCCGAAAGATTATCGCACGGGGCGTGCTTTCAAGAACTGAGATCGCCCGTGAATGCGGCTTTGCCAAGTCAGCCCTGAACCAGAATCCACGCATCAGGAACTTCTTGCACACCCTTGAAGAGCAGCTGCGCGCTCGCGCTGTACTTCCCCCGCTCTCTCCACATGCCCACGCAGAAGTAAAAGGAGCAGCAGAAACAGGTAGAAGTGAAATGAGCGCCACTGATCAGAAAAAAACGGAACGTACTGCTATCGAGGGCCGAGAGTCTGAGCTGCTACACCGGTTGCAGTCAGAGAACGCCAATCAAAAAGCCGAAATCACCGAACTACGACGCCGGCTGTCCAAGTACGAATCCCTGCACCAGGCACTAGCATCAACCGGACGTATGCCGCGATGAACGGACAATCATCCGGCGAGCAAACAACCGGTCATCAAATTCCCTGCCGGCATCAGAATCAGCGACTCATCCGCGTGCTCTCCATTCGCAGCGACAATCCTCTCGGGCATGGCGGATGCATCTTCTTCGGCATCGAGATCGATGAACGCGGAACCCCATCACCAACCCAGAACCAATTCGTGGTTGTCGCTCGAAGCAGACTTCTACGGGACATCTCGGTTGAGGTGGGCCAATGGTGGCACGTCAGCGGCGAAGCCAATCCCCACACCCGAACAATTAACGGCTTCAGGGTCGTCGAGCAACAGATCGACGCGAAAGATCTGCAGATGACGCTGCCTACAGGGCATCACATGATTACGCTGCTTGCCGAGGGAGAACGTTTCGCTGGCATTGGCAATGCGAAAGCCACGCGGCTCTGGGAGACATTCGGAGAAACGCTCTCAGAGATTCTCGATCGAGGTGATACCGACGCACTCGCGACCGTACAAGGAGTAAGCCCTGAAAGCGCTGAGACTTTGGTCAAGGCTTGGTGCTCTTATCGAGAGACTCCCACTCTCCACTGGCTGTACAAGCACGGATTCAATGCTGCTCTCGGCAAAAAAGTCATCGAACATTTCGGTGCCGAGACGTCGAAACTGATAGAAGAAGACCCTTACCGGTTGCTCTCGTTTCTGGCGAGTTGGAAGACCACCGATAGCTTCGCCAGAGTTCAATTTGGAGTGGCTGATGACGACCCGCGCCGGCTGCAGGGAGCAATCGAGGAAGCACTCTATCGCCTCTTCGCTGATGGACACACCGCCGCTACCCGGCAGATGGTGATGGCGCGGCTCGCCTCAATCCTGGGTGACCAGACACCCGAGTTTCAATGGCGCCCGCTGGCAATCAAGGCATTAGAATCTGGCCTCAATAACGGAAGCTATCTGATTGGCGATGATGATCAGCTTCACCAGCTCGGCGCGTACGTGATGGAGTCTGATGTCTCCCAGGCACTTTCAACTCGCCTTGATCGTGATCAACACCCCCCCCAGCAACAGCAGCAGCAGCAGCAGCAGCAGCAGCAGCAGCAGCAGCAGATAGACACTGCTGCCATCGACGAGATAATCAACAGATTCGAAATTGATGAGCAACTGCGAGTCACCGACGAGCAACGCCACGCTGTCCACATGGCTGCCAACAACTCCTTTGCGCTGATTACGGGTGGCGCAGGGACGGGCAAGACTATCGTGTTGAAAGCGCTTTACCGCGTCTATGACCAGATGCATTTGCGGATCTTCCAGGCCGCTGTTGCAGGCCTCGCTGCAAAGCGTATGAGTGATGCAACTGACAGATCCGCAGCGACAATCGCGAGCCTGCTGCTACGTACCAAAGTGGACGACCTGAAGGATCCCTGCGTTCTGGTTCTGGATGAAGCAAGCATGGTGGACATCATCACAATGTACCGTATCGCACACCTGCTTCCCGAGCATGCACGAATACTCATGGTGGGTGATCCACATCAGCTCGTGCCGGTGGGGCCCGGCCTCGTTTTACATGCACTGGTCAACGCACCTCAGGTTCCGAACACCGAACTAAAAGTTGTGAAGCGCCACGGTGACGTTATCGCTCGCGCTGCGGCTTCAATCCGCGCCGGTGTATGGCCAGAAATGTCCGCCGACGAATCGCAGGCGCTAGCCTTTTTGCCTGTGCATAAGTTTTCCCCCTTTATACCTACTCACAGTAACCAAGAACCCATCTACAAAAACGAAGAATTCCAAAAGCAAACAATTGCCTCCGAGGTATTGAGGTTATATCTGCAAGCCCCTGACATCACGCAGATCCTGAGCCCCTGGAAGAAGGGGGACGAGGGCGTTCACGCATTGAACAAACTTTGTCAGAGTAACGTCGCACCAAACGCACCGAAGCTCATGATATGGAGCAAGGAATTCGATTGCCTGGTTGAAACCAAGTTCCGCTTGGGCGACCCCGTTGTATGCCTACGCAATCTGTGGGATATGGGACTCCAAAATGGATCGCTTGGACGTATCGCTCAAATCGAGCGTCTCCCCCTCGCACTCCATGATGACGAGGGCCGCACCATCGGCTACGCGATCGCCTGGGTTCATTGGGACGACGGTGTGCGCCGCCCTGTAACCGAGAATCTTCTGGATGAGTTGGACTTGGCTTACGCACTGACTGTGCATAAAGCGCAGGGCTCACAATGGCCGCGAGTGATTGTCTCGATCACTGGCAATCGATACTTGGATCGAAGTCTGATTTACACTGCGCTTACCAGAGCGCGCCAACAGGTGTTGCTCATTGGCGATGAGAGGGCGGCACGCAGAGCAGTGCAAGGCCTGCCGCGCGTCGATCGGAGATACACCGGCCTACTCTCCCTGCTGACCTCAATCGAGACCTCGGTCGGGCTCAAAGAATGATCGGGAGCTTTGCGAGTTCTTACGTTGTTAGAGGATAACATCCTGAGTAACCCTGGGAACCTGATCGCCCTTGATTCAAAACTCTTGGCTCACCTCGACTCTTTAATCGACGGCATCAATGTTATCATCAACTATCCGCTCTCAGCCGGTGATGAATAAATGCTCGGCACTCGCGCAATAAGCGACGTCTGCTTTCAGGATTAAGCCAAAGCTGGATGCCTCGATGTAACCGAACAGTCTCCAAGTAAGGTTTCCCTGGCAGGAGTATCTTTTGTTATGCCATTAAAGCTAGCTGGGGACAACATCTAACTCCGCAGCCAAATCAGCCAACTCTAGCAGGTAGCCTGAGTCTTGAAACTCTCGCCAGAGCAGGAATCCTTTATCAACAATTTTGAGCCTAGATCGATTTTTATCAAACTCGATAACAATAGGACGAATATTTTTTTCTTGTTGCAAGGATACAACCCTATCAAGCGCCCCAATTAATTTTAGGATTGAAACCTGCTTATTTAAAGGATGCTTTTCAACAATCATTCGTCTCATAGCCTGAGCAGGCAGACCATTGTCGAAATGTTTCTCTTCGAGAGTAATCAATGGAAACAATATCCACTTGTAAAGCTCTAACTCTGTCGGCGCGAACCCAACACTGAACTCCATCAGAAATTTTGTGTATCGCCCAGTCTGCATCTGCAGTATTCTTTTTATCTCCTCATAAATATCAAGCCCATGCGCTACATCTTTTAGATTTTCCTGAAAGCGATGAACACCCTGTAATTCACAAGCCTTCATACAAACTTGCTGCACAAGGAAAACATTACCTTTACAGTATTTTTTTACGCCCTCCTTGAACTCTAGAGAGAACCTGATATTCAGCATTTTTTCACTGCTTGTGAATAGCTCATCAATATCTGCATCCTGCCACAAATCAGCATTCACAGAAATTATTCTACCGACTAGATCATTATTGTGCGCGGTGAGCCTATCATCCTCCAACCACACACCAACTATTATAAAACAATGTTTACTTAATTCATGATAAGCCTTCAGAGCTTGAGAAAAATCTGCCTGAACGGCCTCGACAAGATAATGAAACTCTTCAATAACGATGAATTTGTTGAATCCTACCTCATCAAGCGCTCTTAACACATCATTCACACTAGCTAGATCTAGTTCCAGATGCTTCTTGTTCACTTGTTTTACGGTTTCTGCAGATAGCTCAGTATCCCCAAGACCGATGGTCAAATTAATTTTCGCTTTACCGCTCGAGGTTAGACTTTCTGACGCACTGGTCTGATAGCCAACCGCCTTAAGGATCGCCTCATGAATCTCTGCAATCCCCCAAGATCTCGAACAAGTAATAGTGATATAGTCATTTTCAGTGAGATTCTTTTTCCTCAGCGAGGTTTTACCTTGCTTAGAACCACCATGAACAATTACGTGAGTACCTTTAGAAAGGGCGGAGATGAATGTCTCATCGACGTGTGATCGCCACACATAGTTCTTTGGCAGATCACGTGCAGTCCCAAAAACCTCATCCACAGAAATAGTAGAAGTCACTTCATTCACCTCTGCCACCCCTATAGCAATCAAACTAATCCGATTAGCCCAGACAGGCCAGCACCAACAACACTTGCCACAGTACTATTCTCAAATAGCTTACGGAGAATCCCTTTCGCCTCCTCATCTTTAGACTTGGCAACTGCCTCAACCAAATGCTGAAGACTGATAGTCACAGTTTGACTATTATGGTTACCGACTTGAACCTGCTCGCCGTGCAAATTTCCAATATTAATCACGTTATTTACTTCCTTAGGCTTATGTTCATCAGCAGTCAAATTCAATACTTTTAGCTTTACAAGATCTGGGTGGGCTGTGCCAATTCCTAAGGTACCGCCCTGGGAAAAAGATGCATCCAGCACCTTCAAACTAACCTCACGCCCTCCCATTTTCTGCACTATGACGTCGCCAATACCGACATCAATTTCATCGGTATAAGGAATCAAAATGGTGGAATCAGCAATATTCCGTTTGGCCTTGTATTCATTAGAACCTAGCAATATCAAATCTGGATAAGCCAAAGCGTTAAAGTCCATTTCAAACTCCACATATTAAAAAGCAGGTGATCATACTATGACCTCAAATTGCCATCAACGTAACAATTTAGATATCTGTTTCACCGAAGCGTCCCGACCGGCTCATCAGAGACACCTGCTGAGCGGTTGACGTTTACACCTTCGTTGTTATGGTTTGGAAGGGTGCGCATCACCGAGGTGATTGACGCGGTTATAATTCACCATCCTCAAACAGCGCGGTTCAGGTATGGTCGAACCTCCAAAGAACGAGCCTCACCAGGGTGCTGCTCACTTTTCAGTGGAGCCAGGGGTTTGGGGAGCAATGGAACCAAAAACCAACGTAAGCTCTGAATCCCACCGTAAAGGGGCTTTCCGATCTCCAGCTCACCCGCCAGGCATTACTCTCTGATCAGTGCCTCGATGATCGGGCAGATCGTTCCGCCGTCTCCCGCATAACATTGCTGCACCAGTTCTTCTGCTC